>NZ_JAGXJT010000002.1:0-773809 GCF_019091205.1 Bacillus sp. GbtcB14 | reverse complement strand
GCGCCGGCTGGTCCTTGAGCACCAGTAGCACCTTGAGCGCCAGCTGGTCCTTGAGCACCAGTAGCACCTTGAGCGCCAGCTGGTCCTTGAGCACCAGTAGCACCTTGAGCGCCAGCTGGTCCTTGAATACCTTGAGCACCTTGAGGTCCAGTAGCGCCTTGAGCACCCGCTGGTCCCTGGGCACCTTGAGGTCCTTGAGCACCAGTAGCGCCTTGAGCGCCAGCTGCTCCTGTCGCGCCAGCTGCTCCTGTCGCGCCAGTAGCACCTTGAGCACCAGCCGGTCCTTGAGGTCCAGTAGCACCTTGAGGTCCAGTAGCACCAGTAGCACCTGTTGCTCCTCCTCCAAGGCAACCTGATCCGTATTGGACTAGGATAGTTTGAATCTCTGTTATGAGTTTAACTAGTTTGTCGATAGTGGAGCAATCTACTTTGAATAACTTAGCGATATACAATAAATAATTAAGCAAGCTTTGTAGCTCAACGTACAATGCTCCGCATGAGAAAGGTTTTGTTCTTAGAATAGTTAATAGATTAGCAATAATAGAATTTCCAATTTGTTTTTGTGCTGGAGATAAATCTAAGCAATTGAGGAATTTTTGTAGGTTATTTAGGGCAGCGATCAAGTTATCGATATGATTTTGAGAAGGGTTTTGAAAGACCGCTTGAATAGCTTGGCCAAGAGCTTGAAGAAGTCTAACGAATTCTGTAAGTTCGGACTTAGAGATGTTAATATAACTACAAGCTCTTACTTCGCAACAATCATTACCATAAAATACTTTTCCTTTATTTTTATTGTTCATCTTTTCATTCCTTTCTTTCATAGAATCAATAGTCATTACTATATATTAAAATGAAATTTATACTAAATTCGTGATGGACAAACTACCATTTCTAAAAAAATAAGAAATTGGCCCTCTTAGCAAAAATAAGTAAGATAAAGAGAAGGTTTATATAATGTAAAGACGAAAAGTTCAACATAAAAAACTGCATGCTAATTGTTGTAGGTATTTAACAATTGGCATGCAGTTTGTGGAGGAGTACCTCATTTGTATTCATTCAATTTTTCCAAAGTCGTTTTAGGTAAAATTGGAATTGAAACGGTAAAAGTTGTACCATCTTGATTACTAGTCATTTTTAATGTACCGTTATGATTTTGAATAATTTTCTTCGTTACTGACAAGCCCAGTCCTGTGCCTGAATCTTTTGTTGAGAAGAATGGATCAAAGATATATTCTTGAATGGCTGGAGGAATACCAATTCCATTATCAGTGAAAGTAATACGAACAAAGTTATTAAGGCGATAACTAGTGATTTGGATAGAAAGTTTTTTTTCGCCTTGAGCGTCGACAGCGTTCTGAAATAGGTTTAAAAAAACTTGCACAAGTTCATGACGATCAATATGGACTAATACATCATCTAATTCGGTAGAAAAAGTATAGTCAATTGAAATATTATGTAAAAAGACTTCACTAGCTAGTAACTGTTGAATATACTCACGTAAAAATGTATTAATAGGAAACGGTTCTCTTGTAAAATCGCGTGTTTTTGAAATAGCTAAAAATTTTGTAATAATACTATTTGCGCGGTCTAATTCAGGAATAAGTAAGTTTTTAAATAATTCTTTATTAGATGAAGAAACACTTTCTTGTAAAAATTGTAAATAACCTCGTACGGTTGTAAGAGGATTACGTACTTCATGCGCAATACCAGCTGCGATTCGCCCTGCTAAAGAAAATTTCTCTGCATCACGTTCCGTGTTTAAATAATGAAAGACACTAATAACTCTAAAAATCTCTCCGTTATAATCACGAATAATTCGGTTATTTAAAATGCCATAGTTTTTGTCTAAAACTTCTTCATTATATATTTCTGTACCCGTTCTTAATGTTTCAAGAGCTTTAATTTTTTCTTCTGGCAATTTTAGTAATTGTTGGATTGGTTTTCCGATTATATCATTTCGTACTACACCAAAATCATCTGCTGCAGCTTGGTTACATAAAGTTATATTTCCTTTAGCATCAACAAAGGTTACATGATGTGAAAAAGCATCAAAAATATGAACAAAGTATGTTTCAAGTTGCTCAAATAAAAATAATGAATCACAAGTAAGTTGAAAATCAGCCTCTTTATTTTCTTTTTGTATGTTTTGGATGGAATGAGTCGTTCTCGTTTTCTTTATTTGTAAACCAATATGTGGATTTTTGTATGTGAAATGATGTGGTAATTGATTCACAAGCTCTTCATAAAAACGTACTTTAGTTTCTAGTTCTTCTATTCGTTTTTCATGAGATACAATATCATCGTTTGGAAGCATAAATAAATAACCCCTCAATTTAAAAATTCTTCCATCTAGTATATCATATTTTTATACGGATACTCTTAAAGAAGGGGCTACTTAATGAAATTGATTAGCCGAAGTGTTCGGGAAGTGAAAAAGGGAGGGATATATTTGCTTTTCATTGGAGTGACAGGGTGGGGAGATCATGATTCTTTATATATAGACCCCTATGAAAATAGAAATAAATTACGAACATATAGTGAGTATTTTCCTATAGTGGAAGTGGATAGTTCATTTTATGCGATGCAACCCGCACGAAACTATACAAAATGGGCAAGGGAAACACCGAAAGATTTTGCTTTTATCGTAAAAGCATATCAAGGAATGACAGGACATATGAAAGGTGAAATCCCTTTTTCTACGTTTGATGAGATGTTTGATGTGTATAAACAATCTATTCTTCCTTTAATAGAAGCTGATAAATTAAAAACGATTTTATTTCAATATCCACCATGGTTTGATTGTAAAAAGAAAAATGTAGATTTTCTTCGATATACGAAAGAAAAAATGGAAGGTTTGCCGTGTGCTATAGAATTTCGAAATCAAACATGGTTTTATCCAGAAATGAGAGATAAGACGTTACAGTTTCTAGAGCAGGAGAAATGGATTCATACAATTTGTGACGAGCCACAGGCGGGGATAGGTTCGGTACCGCTCGTTTTAGAAGTAACGAATGCAGAGATGGTGTTAATACGTTTTCATGGTCGAAATGTTCATGGATGGCTTGATAAAGGGGAAAATTGGAGAGCAGTTCGCTGTTTATATCGCTACAATAATAAAGAACTAAAAGAATGGGTAGAGAGACTAGAGCAATTAAAAAAGAAGACAAAGGGCATATATGTACTATTTAATAATAATTCGGGCGGAGATGCAGCGGATAATGCGAAACAGCTTATGAAAATGATGAACATTACATATGGTGAGCCGAAGCCTGAGCAATTAAATTTGTTTGAATGATGATAAATAAGAAAGGCACTGTACAAACAGGGGGAATGTACAGTGCCTTTCTATATGAAAAAGAGGGGTAACAATGTTACTGAGCGTTTGGTTGATTCATCAATTGTTGGCTTCGTAATAAATGATAATGGTTATCATTATCATTGTCAATAGTTTTCCGAAAAATAAATAAAAAACTTTTTATGAGACATTAACGGGTAGGAAGATACCTGATAAAAAGTTTGGCTGAAGCAAAGAAGTTTTTCGGGGTAGAATGCTAGTAAACTCCTGATAAAGTATCAAAAAAAGAACAGCAATTAATGCTGTTCTTTTCCAGTGACGAATTGTTGTAAATCAAAAGGAGTTATCGCTTGGATAAATTCTTTTGAGATAAGTGTTTGAACAAGAGTACTCTCAGAAATGGAAGCACCTGTTTTCTTTTCATAAGCTTGTTTTAATAAATCAAGTTTTTCAGCCGTTTCTTTCGGTAATTCAATTGTTAATGTGTTCATAATTTCTCCCCCTTACTATTAGAGTACCACTACAATATAGGAGAGACAAGGAAAGAGAATGTGAAACATAAAAAAGGTTACCATTTATAAATGGTAACCTTTTTTATGTATAAGAGTTATTAAGCAATACCGATGTACTTTAAAGTTTTTGATGGAGTACTATGATCAAAGAAGTGTTGTAAAAATGCGATGTCAACACCTGATTTGTATGCACAATATCCCCAAGTTTTTCGAAGTGTATGTGAGCTAATCCCTTCTAATCCAACTTCTTTTGCAGCTTTGTTTAAAATGTACCATGCATGTTGTCTCGTAATAGATTTTGTTCCTTTTTGAGACTTTAATAATGGTTCATTACGTTTCCAAGTTTTACGTTCTTTCATGTAGTCTTCGATCGCGTGCTGTAAGTCTTCATTTACAGCAAACCATTTATGTTTCTTTACCTTTTCATTGTAAAATAAAATGGAATGGCGAACATTTTCATTTTCATCGATTACATCACTAACTTTTAATTGTAAGATTTCACTTACTTTTAAGCCAGAATTTACAGCTAATACGAATAATAAGCCATCACGTTTCGAAGATTGTAAAAGTATATTTTTGATAGTTTCTAATTGTTTTTCATTTTGAATAGGTTGTCCTGCTTGTTTCATTTCACGCACTCTCCTCTTTTATGTGTGTAAAGGAAAGGATTAACTTGTTTCTAACTATAAAGGGAGAGTGTGAATTTCATGTGAACTCCTAGTGAAATTAAGACAAATTATTTGACTTCTTTTACTTTTTGTAAATTAAAGTAGAATATAACACTATTAGTCGTATTATATACACCGTACTCGGCATGATGGAGATCTAAAATGTTTTTTACAATAGATAAACCGAGACCGGTACCTCCAGTATGACGGCTACGGGATGCATCTAAACGGTAGAAACGATCCCAAATTTTTTCAAGACTTTCTTCTGGGATAGGGTTTCCTGTGTTTTCGATTTCGATTTTTATTGTATCTTTCATTGCTATAACGGAGACTTGTATTTTTTCTCCATCTGGCGTATAGCGAATTGCATTGCTAAGTAAGTTCACAACGACTTGCTCAATACGACTACGATTCGCTTTAACAAATATCGAAGAGTCTACATCTATGTTTACTTGTAAATGCTTTTCCTCCATGCTAAATAATAACTTTGTATAGACTTGTTGAATTAATTCACCGATTGAGAATGTCGTCATATCTAGTTTGTACGTACCTGATTCTAATTTTGCCAATTCTAACATTTCAACAATAAGTCTGTTCATGTTTTCTGTTTCTTCTAAAATAACATCTGTGTAATACGTCGTATCTTTACTAACGCCATCTTTAATTCCTTCTGCGAAACTTCTAATTACACTGAGCGGTGTTTTTAATTCGTGTGATACACCAGAAATGAATTCTTTTCGCGTTTTCTCTAATTGACGTTCACGTTCAATATCTTGTTGTAATTTTGTATTGGCAACATTTAATCGATCGATTCGGTCTTTTAAGTTTACAGATAATGTATTAATACTACCGGAAAGCCCACCAATTTCATCGTCTGCTGTCACAGGTAATTTTTCACTAAAATCAAAATTGGCCATTTTCTTTGTAACGCGATTCATTTTAATTAATGGTTTCACAATGATTTTTGAGTAGTAGAAGGATAATAAAATAATTACGAGAAATACGATGATTAAGGCATAGACATAATAGTCCTTTAAAACGAGCATTGCTTCATTAACAGGTTGTAAAGATGCTATCGCAAAAGCGTATTCTGTAATTTTTCCATTTTCAATAATAGGTTTTACAAAGATACTATTTTTTATATTTTCTCCGCCATCTATTATATAAGTGTTTAATTGCTGCGAGTTAGCAGTGCCATTTCTAATAATCTCTGCAAAATATTGAACGGCTTGTAATGTTTCAAAATCATTTGCAAGACGAACATCCGCTTTGGATGGAAGCTGTAACTTAGATACAATACCAGTAAACTCAATTTGAGTCACAGTTTTGGATCGGCTTGTAAGTCTATTTTTAGCAGGGTTGCCATTAATGGATTGAAAATCTGAATTGACATTTTCGTTTTGCCATCGATTATAGTTTGTTGTCAATTCTAGCGGTGTTATGGTGGAATCTTGTACAAAACCGACGACGTTTATCATCCCATCTTTTTTCAATCCTAAGTTTTCAAATTTATTATATTCTTCGGGCGTTAAAACATTATTGAGTGGAATGGAATATGCTTTATTATTTTTAGGATTAATTACATCAATGTAAAAATTATTGTCGCTTTTAATAATGCCGTTCGTATTTAAAAACTGCATTTCAGCATTTGTTTTATCATGAAACTCTTGTTTTAGTTTTCGAACTTCCTCATAAGTTTTACCACTTTCTTCGTAAGTATCTACAAACTTCTCAAAAGCAGTTTGAACTGTTTTTACTTTTTTATTAATATAAAATTTCTCTAAAAATAGAGATTGTCCTAAGAAAAAAAGGAGGAATATGATTGTAAATAATGTTGATGTTAATAAAAATAGTTTAAAGACGATACTTCTGTTTTTCACTGCGTCACCTCTTGTGAGAAATACTGTAAATGATTTCTTTATTATAACAAACGTTACAAAAAAGTAGAGGAGAAAATCTGTCTCTTCCGAAAGTAGTTTTTAATAAAAAGTCACATAAAAAGAACTCGACAGACGTATGACGAGTTCTTTAGTGTATTATTGTTGAATTGCTGCATCTAAAGCGATTTCAATCATTTCGTTAAATGTAGTTTGACGCTCTTCAGATGTTGTTTCTTCACCAGTGAAAATGTGATCGCTTACTGTTAATACAGATAAGGCATTTACACCGTATTTCGCTGCTAATGTGTAAAGAGCAGTTGTTTCCATTTCTACTGCTAGTACACCATAATCTCCAAGTTTTTTAACCATGTCCATGCTTTCACGGTAAAATACATCTGCTGTTAAAACATTACCAACACGAACGTGTAAGCCTTTTTCAGTTCCAGCATCGTAAGCTTTCTTTAAAAGGTCAAAGTTTGCAGCAGGTGCAAAATCAAAACCTGGGAATGTTAAACGGTTCATATTAGAATCCGTACAAGCCGTCATTGCAATAATAACGTCACGTACTTTTACGTCTTTTTGAATCGCACCGCAAGTTCCAACGCGAATTAAATTTTTAACTCCGTAGCTTTGGATTAATTCGTTTACATAAATAGAAATAGAAGGAACACCCATACCTGTACCTTGAACAGATACGCGTTTTCCTTTATAAGTTCCAGTGAAACCTAACATACCACGCACGTTATTATAGCATGTAACGTCCTCTAGAAATGTTTCCGCAATATATTTTGCACGTAATGGATCACCAGGTAATAGAATAGATTCAGCAATTTCGCCTTGTTTTGCTTCAATATGTACACTCATGAAAAGTCCTCCTTATAATGTATTGATAGAAATCAATATCATTTGCATTATACACTACGAATCCTTTCAATTAAAATCTTTTAATTATTTGTAATATGTGCAAAGCAGGAGGATTTCATAAATCATAATCTAGAATATATATGTAAGAAGTTTTGTATGAACAGAGACAATAAAAATGGTAGGTGATATTTTGAAAAATCTTGTCATTGGACTTTTTGCTTTATTATTTATTGTACTAGGCGGATTTTACATAAAAAAGTATCAGGAAACTACAGAGACTGTAGGTGATGTTCAGGAAGTAAAATGGGATGTGTCAAATGGAAAAGGAAATGAGAAAGTAGATATTTTGTTTCAATTACTAAATCATAAAAATAACGAAGTTCGTGGTGTGAATGATCAAATTCGGGCAATTATTGTAGACGGACAATTAAAACAAGTACAACAAATGAAACCTACATTTGCAGGAAATGGATCCTATAAGGTATCTTCCAAAATAGCGAAAGATGAAGGCTATACAATATTTTTATATGAAGACAAAAATAAGTCTGTGCAATCATTTGCGAGGAAAGATTTTGGGAAAGAGATGGACGAAAAAAATAAGAAAAAAGCAAAATTCCCAATCGATAGTGTACTTACAAAAAAAATAGGGGAGTATGAAGTTTCTCTTTTGTTTGGTGCATTGCATCCAAATGAACCAGCGACATTAACGTTTCAATTCCAAGCGAAAAAGGGTGAAAAATTGAAATTACATTCAGAGAGAGGAGAAGTCGAGGCGCTCTATATCGTGGACGAAACGAGAGAAAACTTTTTATACGCAATACCTGTTGATACAGATGAGCAAGTACAATATCGCATTACATTTCCTGCCGAAGGAGCGTATAAAATATGGGGAGATTTCTATATAAATGGTAAGAAATATGAAAAAGAATTTATTGTACAAGTTCAAAAAAGAAAAAACAGCTAAATGTTTAGCTGTTTTTTCTTTTTCCTATTAATTTTGTTACAGAGAGCATTGTAATTGGTAAAGAATGATTCTTTCTAAATGCTAAATATTTACCGCTCCATGCTGGTTTATATTTTTCTTTAAAATGACGTAGCCCGCTGAAACTATACGTATAACGAACATTATTAAAGATGGCAGCAGCAACTCGTTCAGACCAGAAAGATTGTGTCGATAAACCTACATTTGAAAGTGGTGCCATACCAATATTAAAGGAATGGTATTCATTTTCTTTTGCCCACTGGAACAGGTGGATGAAAATTGCATCCATAATGCCACTAGGTGCATCTGGATAATAGCGCATTAAATCAACAGACAATGATCCGTCTTGATATACGGGCATAAAGGTTGTAAATGCGATGATTTTTCCATCTGCATCAGATAATGTAGCGATAGGTGCTCGGCTAATATATTCGCGATCAAAGTATCCGAGTGAAAAGCCTTTCTCTTTTTTACCGCCGAGCCACGCATCTGAAACTTTCTTTAACTCTTCATATAGTTCATCTGAGAATGGTGGCTGGTGAATAGAGAATGTATAGCCTTCTCTTTCAAAACGGTTGAAAGTCGCTCGCATACCAGCGCGTTTTTTTCCTGTTATTGTAAATGTATTTAAATCAACGACAGCTTCTTCACCAAGCTTAAAGAAGTTATAACCAAAATCATGATATAAACTCATCCATTTACTTTCGATTTGGTAGAATACACAAATGTATCCAAATCGATCAGCCTCAGCTAAAAACTCTTGTAACACAGTACGGTAGGAGGAAGGGTCTCCAATTGGATCACCTAGCACAACAAGACGTTTTCCTGTTATAGAGAAGAGAAGGAGCGCTTTCCCATCACTACTGAAGAAGAATTGTTTATCACCTAAAAATCCTAAATGACTAAGTACATTTCCGTCATGTTCATCTAAAAAGTTTTGCAATCTTTTATCATTAGCTGGTTGCCCGGGAAATTCATTTCGATAACGATTGGCAATGAGTGAGCCAATCAGTAAAAAGGTAGGAACGAAAAAGGCAGCTGCTAATGCACTTCGTTTCACTTGTGTAATATTACGAACGACAAAGTCAGGTTTAAAAGCTTCTTTTGCACCTGCAAATAAAATACCTAAGTTTTTATATAAATATAAAGTTATAAGTAAGAATATAAAAACTTTTACCATATCAGAAAGCGAAACTTCCATTTTCTCTCGTACAAATCTTTTACGAAGCATATATAATACAGCGAGTACGATTAATAAAATAAACGTCTCTTCAATATCAATTCCTTTTAGCGTATTAAAGATGGCTGCTCCGATTAAAGAAATAATCGTCATATAGTAAGAACGTTTTGTTCCATAATATATCCCTCGCGAAAGGATTAGCAGGAGAATACCAAATGTTAGTGATAAGCTAAAAGAAAATTGAATAAGATGTTTTGGAGCTAGAATATGTAAGGCGTGTGCCCTGTTTATACTTGTTGGTAGAATGGTCGATAAAATAACCATTAAGCCAGCAAATACTGTTAAAGCAGCAGATGCCCATGAACCTAGTTTTCCTAGAAAGTCACGCTGCAAGGTCCATATAACACCAGTTGTTTCTAGTGCAGGCGCAATAAAAGGTTTATCTTCAAACTTTTTAATGGCCACGCCTGTCATTTCAAAAGCTGCAAAAATAAGACCAAGGCAGAAAGGTAAAATGTAATAGACAAGGCGATATAATAACATAGCAGGTAGTAATACGCCTGTATCAATGCCGTATTGTCCGAGTCCAGTTAAAAAGACAAGATCAAATGACCCAAGTCCACCAGGTACAAGGCTAACAACGCCAGCTAAAGCAGCAATTACATATACACCTAAAAACTTTTGAAATTCGATATCGATGCCAAATAATATTAATATAACGTACATAACAATACCAGCAGATACCCACTCGACTAATGAAACTAATGAGTATAAAACAGTTGGGTTTTTCTCTTCTTCTTCTTCTTCTTGTCCTTCAGTTTGGTTTGTTTTTCTATTTTTAAGTTTAGAAAAGCCAATATATATAGGGACGAAAAGAGCAAAGAAGATAAGAACAGGCCATAGCCACGGTTTTTCATGCAAAATAAAACTTGTGTCTAATATTCCAATAAGACCGAGGAATGAAAGAATGGCTAATCCGTTAATAAAAGCAGTTGTCATCCAGGCGATACTTTTAATAAGTTTGCCATTTTCTTTTATGTATGGACGATAAAGCATTGTGCGTACACCAGCTCCAACGAGACCACCAAATCCAATAAATCCATTTAAAGTATTAGCAATCCATGAGATACGGAAAATCTTTTGGACTGGTATATCAGCTTTTAAATAACGAAGCATAACATAGTCATAAAAGAACATTGTTGATACGGCAAATGCGCCAAGTGTAATTGCTAAAAAGACTCCTCCGGTTGGAATGTTTTTAATTGTATTGATTGCTTCTAAAAAAGAAATGCCTGCTAATTCTTTTTTTGCTTGAAAGAATACAATTGTTAATACAATAAATGGGAAGATAATTTTCCCAATTTGTAAGAAACGTTTCCATGAAAACGACATAAATACAACTCTCCTTGTATAAGAAAACTGAGACAATAATATTATTATGACAAACTTCAAGAAAAATAAAAAGGTAAATTCCTTTATAGGGAAGCTATTTTTTATAACGGTTATATTTAAAAGAGTATTCCGTTTGTCAGAAAATTAAGTTAAAATAAATTGAAAGAAGGAAGAGAGGGGAAGTAGATGATTATAATAGGTTATGCGGGATATGAGTTAGAGAAAGCAAAACCTAATACATCAGAAGATTTCTTTAATAGATCTGAAGTGACATATATATTAAATAATGAAGAAAGAACTTTTTCCGTTTTATACGTTCGATATTTTGAAGAAGTTTTACAAGAAATTACTTCTTTTGAAGGAAATCCAGTATGTCAAGTAGAAGAACAAGACATATATTTGCGGGAAATTGTAGCGATATGTTGTTTACTGAAAGAGAATGAGCTTCGTACACAAAAACGTTTGTATGTAAATAATATAGAAGAATTCCAACAATATTTTGATGAGGGAACAGTGGTGAAAGTACAAGAAATATTGGCTGAATTACATAAAAATAAAAGAGTAGAAATAGCGTGAAATGGCAAAGGAGAGGGAAAAAATGTCTAATCTAATGGTTGAAAATCAAACAGAACAAGTTTCTATGTTTTTAGAAGATGTTATTACTTTGATAACCAATTATGTAAATTATCATACGTTGCCTTCTTTATTAGAAGAAACACCAGCAGGGAACGAGCGATATTATAAAGGGTTATTAGCATCAATGAGACGTCTTCTCGTTTTTTGTGAAGAAGGACATGATGCATGTTTTGTTCTGTTAAATAGCCAGCCATTTCGAAAAACAGCAGCTGAAAAAATTTTATATAAAATTTATCATCAAGTAATTGCAGAGTTTTTCTCACCGAAGAGTGATCATTGGTATGAAAATAGTCGGTCTGCCTATACAGGGAAAAACTCCATTGTTTTTCAACAAACGCCACCAGCATCTGTAGAGCAAGTGATGAAGAGTTTAGAAGGTAAATTTCAATTGATGCGTGAAGAACTAGAATATTATGAGACGGATTACCAAACAAAGATGTTACACAAATATTAATTGCGAAAAAGAAGCTAAGGGGACTTAGCTTCTTTTCCTTTTGTAAAGTTATATAAGGGATTTCCTTTGAATATATTTATGGGGATAGCATTAAGGAGGTGTAACATGAGTCAGCAAGGTGTATTTACAGATTACTTTCATGAAGTAGAGAGCTGGTGTGAAAGTGTTCTTCACGTATTAGATAGCCGTGCAATGGAAGTGTATGATGTCCATATGCTTGCTTATAAAATTCAAACGTTATTAGATCGTATGAAAGAGCATGAGTATGATACAGATGCAGAGTTTATGTATGAAATAAGTGATGATGTAGAACATATTCAGCATCACTTGCAGGAAGTATTCGTGCAGGGAGAAGAGGAATATGAACTATATGAAAGAGGGGGTAGTGAACGAGCTGTTCCAATTGGAGGGCACACACTTCCACCATTACCTTATCCGTATAATGCGTTAGAACCTTATATTTCCAGAGAAATTATGATGTTACACCATGATAAACATCATCGCAGTTACGTGGAAGGATTAAATAAGGCAGAGAAGATGATGGAAGAAGCGAGAAAAACGAATCAATTTGATTTAATTAAACATTGGGAAAGAGAAGCGGCTTTTCATGGATCAGGTCATTACTTACACACGATATTTTGGAATAACATGAAAAAAGATGGTGGTGGAAGTCCAAGAGGGGCTCTTTCACAGCAGGTTGAACAAGACTTTGGGAGTTTTTTACGTTTTCAAAAACATTTCACAGAAGCAGCTTCTAAAGTGGAAGGATCAGGATGGGCGATTCTCGTTTGGGTTCCACGATCTGGAAGATTAGAAATTTTGCAGAGTACACTTCATCAATTATTTACACAATGGGATACGATACCGCTCCTCGTACTAGACGTGTGGGAACATGCGTATTATTTACAATACCAAAATCGAAAAGATGAATATATTAAAAACTGGTGGAATGTTGTAAATTGGCCTGATGTCGAGAAAAGATTTGAAAGTGCGAAACAAATTGAATGGACACCGTATTAGACGCAGGTTTTCTGCGTCTTTTTTATTGGAAGGGGCAAGAGATTTCGTTCATATTTTAAAAGGCCAAGCATACACTTGTACAAAAAGTGCCAAAAGGACGTGGGGGGAAATATGAGACGAATTTGTGTAATAATCACGCTTCTTATTATGTATGCAAGCGTTATGCCAATTCCTACATATGCAAAGATGAACAGTAATGTCAGTGCTCGAAATGCTGTATTAATGGAGCAACAGTCAGGCCGTGTATTATACGGGAAAGCAGAACATGAGCCACAAAAAATTGCTAGTATAACAAAAATTATGACAGCCTTGTTAGCTGCTGAATCAGGAAAAATGAAAGAAATGGTATCGGTTAGTAATGAAGCGGTGAGAGTAGAGGGATCAGCAATTTATTTAAAGCCTGGACAGAAAGTGAAGTTAGAGGATTTAGTATACGGACTCATGCTTAGATCTGGTAATGATGCAGCACAAGTAATTGCTGAAAATGTAGGAGGGAGTATAGAAGGGTTCGTATATTTAATGAATGAAAAGGCGAAACAAATTGGAATGAAAGATACGCACTTTTCAAACCCACATGGTTTGGATGGAGATGGATCCCATTATTCGTCGGCTTATGATATGGCACTTTTAACGAAGTATGCAATGGGGAACGAAACCTTTAAGAAGATTTTTGGAACAAAAACGTATAAATCAGACTCATGGGATTATCCGTGGAAAAACAAACATAAACTTGTGACGTCGTATTATGAATTTGCAACAGGAGGAAAAACAGGTTTTACGAAGAAAGCAGGACGGACGCTTGTTACAACAGCATCAAAAGATGGACTAGATCTAATTGTCGTAACTTTGAGCGCTTCTAGCGATTGGGATGATCATATGAATTTATTTGATAAGGGTTTTGAACGTTTCAAGCAAACGAACGTTGTAGGACAAGGAGCTCTTGCTGAAATAACTGAAAAGAAATATGCCAATCATGTCTATACGAAAAATAGTTTTGCGGTGCCATTAACTGAGCAAGAAAGAAAGGATGTCGTATTAAAAGTTGAACTCGATAAAAGCTCAAAGCTTAAGGATGGTGTAAAGGTTGGGAAGACAGAAATTTATGTTGGCAATGAGAAAGTTGGAGAACGGAATTTATTTTATAGTAAACGAAAGTTAGTAGCTACAACGGGAATGTACTGGAATAATGTGAAAGAAATTTTTTCTCATATGATAGGTGTTGGAAGCGATGGTTAATCTCGTATGGGTAGCGATGGCAGTCATAGGGATCGTATATGCCATGATAAATGGAACGATGGAAGCAATAAATAAAGCTGTATTTGACGGAGCAAAAGACGCAGTAACAATTTGTATAGGACTGATTAGTGTTTTAGTATTTTGGCTTGGTTTAATGAAAATTGCAGAGGAAGCAGGGTTGTTAAAAAAGTTAGTGTCACTTTTTATGCCGATCGTAAAAAGGTTGTTTCCAGAAATACCGAAAGATCATCCGTCAATGGGATTTATTTTATCGAATATGATGGCAAACTTTTTTGGGTTAGGTAATGCAGCGACCCCTCTCGGTATTAAAGCAATGGAACAATTGAAAGAGTTAAATGGAGGGAAGGACTCGGCGAGTCGTTCTATGGTAACGTTTCTCGCGTTAAATACATCAGCGATTACTTTAATTCCTACGACTGTCATTTCGATTCGAATGACATATGAATCAGCGAATCCTACTGAAATTGTTGGGGTAACATTCATTGCACAAGTACTCTCTATGATTGGAGCGATTTGGATTGACCGCTATTTTTACCGAAGAAGGAGTAGGAAGGGGCGGAAAAAATGAGCATTGTCAATACAATTTCATTATGGGTAATCCCTTGTGTAATTGGTTTTATCCTTTTATATGGCACGATAAAGAAAGTGCCAACGTATGAATCATTCGTTGAGGGAGGAAAAGAAGGAATTCAAATTGCAATCTCCATTTTACCGTTTATGGTTGGAATGCTCGTATCTATTTCTATATTTCGAGCTTCAGGTGCGTTAGATGCAATGATATCAGTAATGAAGCCGATGTTAGATTTAATTCATGTCCCAGCAGAAATTGTTCCGCTAGCACTTATACGCCCTATTTCAGGCTCTGCTGGTTTAAGTATTACGACCGATTTAATTGCCACATATGGGCCAGACTCATTTATTGGAAGATTGGCTTCTACGATGCAAGGGAGTACAGATACGACTTTTTATATTTTAACAGTATACTTCGGAGCTGTTGGAATTAGAAAAATGGGAGATGCATTAAAAGTAGGACTTTTTGCCGATTTGATCGGAATTATTTGTTCGATTGTGTTTGTTTCTTTAATGTTTAAGTAATGCTATTCATTTTTTATGCTATTTCGCTTATAATACGTATACGACCACTATTAAGGTGTTGCTTAATAGTGGTTTTTTTATGCGGTATTTTTGACAAAATGATGAACTTTTATTGTGAGCAATATGAAGAATATGGACAATAATAAAAGGTAAAAACATGATTTGACCTTTATATGTTTATTATCATCGCTATGTTGTTTAAGTAAGATGAAGCGAAAAGCCGTCAAGTGTATGCGGTTGCCAAGTCTTTCTAATGTAAGGTAAGATAAATTCGAGGTGAAAAAAAGAAATGGAACGATTACAAAAAGTGATTGCGCAAGCAGGTATTGCATCAAGAAGAAAGGCTGAGGAATTAATTCAGCAAGGAAAAGTGAAAGTTAACGGAAAAATAGTGAAGGAGTTAGGAACGAAAGTCACTCCTCAAGATAAAGTAGAAGTAAATAACATCCCTCTTGAAAAAGAAGAACCTGTTTATTTTTTACTATATAAACCAACTGGCGTAATTTCAAGTGTATCAGATGATAAAGGAAGAAGTGTTGTAACAGACTTTTTCCCTGAAATTAGACAACGTTTATTCCCAATCGGACGCTTAGATTATGATACGTCGGGCGTATTATTGATGACAAATGATGGGGAATTTGCAAATGTATTAATGCATCCGAGATATAAAGTTGAAAAAACGTATGTTGCAAAAATTAAAGGGCCATTAACAGGTGAGAAAATTCGCATGTTAGAACGAGGTGTTGCATTAGAAGATGGGAAAACAGCACCAGCACAAGTGAAAATTATTTCTTGGGACAAGCGTAAAGAAATGGCGATTGTACAATTAACAATTCATGAAGGACGTAACCGTCAAGTACGTCGTATGTTTGAAGCGTTAGATTGTAAAGTAGTGAAACTAAAGCGTGAACGCTATGCTTTCTTAGAAGTAGGAAGCCTGCGACCTGGTGATGCAAGAGAATTGACACCACATGAGGTAAAACAATTACGTGCATTGGCTTCTACAAAGCCTCGCTAATCGATCTTGTGAAAATTTCACCAGTGGAATGCTCCGCTGGTGATTTATTAAAAAATACATATATTCATCACTCGTCGAAGAGAGGGGAGACAATATGAAAAAAAATCGCTTATTATTTCGCGTTATTATTCTGCTCATTTTATGTGGTGCTGTAGGATTTACACTTTATCAAGGATTCTTTGCTGATAAAGAGAAAATGCAAATCGGAAAAGAAGCACCTAACTTTGTTGTGACAGATTTAGAAGGAAAGAAAATTGAATTAAAAGATTTAAAGGGAAAAGGTGTATTTTTAAACTTTTGGGGCACTTGGTGTAAACCTTGCGAGAAAGAAATGCCTTATATGAATGAATTATATCCAAAGTATAAAGAAAAAGGCGTTGAAATTATTGCGTTAGATGCAGATGAAACAGAAATTGCTGTTAAGAACTTTGTGAAACAATATGATTTGAAGTTCCCAGTCGCTATTGATAAAGGAACAAAAATCATAGGGACATATAGCGTAGGACCATTACCGACAAGCTTCTTGATTGATAAAGATGGAAAAGTAGTGGAGAAAATTATAGGTGAACAAACGAAAGAACAGTTAGAAGGATATTTAAAGAAAATTACTCCGTAATAAAGAAAGCCTTTACATGAGAGGTGCTTACCTATAGCACCTTTGGTTTAAAAATTCTGAGTATTGCGGTAACTTGAGGTTAGAATATACAATAGTACATATAGATACAGGGGCGGTGAGAGTGTTGAAAGAAATTAAGTGTGAATGTGGACATGTTAATCCGATAGGAACTGTTTTTTGTGAAGCTTGTGGGAAACCATTTGAAAGCAATGAAAATATAAAACTATTGGATATGCGCTATGAGGGGAGTGCACGAAGATCTCTCACGCAAACAAAAACGATTGTCGATAAAATTTGGAGCTTTTTCTCTTCTGTAAAAGTGGGTGTATGGCTCATTGTAATCACTTTAGCTGCATCGGCGGTTGGAACTATTTTTCCACAAGAAATGTACATAACTCCAGGGATTGCACCAGCTGAATATTATAAACAAGAATATGGATTTTTAGGACAATTATACTATCAATTAGGATTTAATAATTTATACGGTTCGTGGTGGTATATGATTTTAATTGCTTCAATTGGTATTTCACTTGTGATATGCAGTTTAGATCGTGTCATTCCGCTTTATAAAGCCTTAAAGAAGCAAGGGGTGAAAAGACACCCTAGCTTTTTAAAGAGACAACGATTATACGGCACTGGTACACCCCAAGATGGTGATTTGGAAAAAATCCAAATGAATTTAAAGAAAACGAACTATAACGTGAAAGTGGAAGACGGTAACATTTTAGCTGAAAAGGGACGGTTTTCACGCTGGGGTCCATATGTGAATCATATCGGTCTCATTATCTTTTTATTCGGTGCAATGCTCCGTTTTTTACCGAGTATGTACGTAGACGAAGCGCTTTGGTTACGTGATGGTGAAACGAAAGAAATACCAGGAACGGATGGGCAATACTATCTAAAAAACGAGAAATTTATAAAGGAAGTTTACGATAAAAGTAAGGACAAGGAAGTTTTTGATGAAGCAATTGACCGTGTAGGTGATAAAATGATTGCGAAAAACTTCCAAACGAATGCGGTATTATATAAAGTAGTTGGCGAAAATATAGCAGGACAAAAACCGAAATTGGAAAAGATAAAAGAAGCGGAAATTCGAGTAAATGAGCCAATGAAATTTGATCAATTTGCTGTTTATCAAGTGGATTACAAAGAAAGTGAATTTAAAAGCATGTCATTCCATTTGCAAAACAAAGAAAATAATCAAAAGTGGGGACCAATCAAAGTTGATTTAACGAATCCTACAGAAAAATTCGATTTAGGAAATGGTTATTCTTTAGAACTATTAAGCTATTTTCCTGATTTTTATTTTGACGAGAATGGAAGACCGAATACAAAAACGAAATTGCCAAACAACCCTGCATTTGTGTTTAAAATGTTTACGCCTGAAACACCAGATGGTGAAGTGAGTTTTGTTGGTATTCAGCAAAATATAGAACCAGATGGGAATAACAAATATAAAATGTCGTTTGCAGGTGTTGAAATGCAAAATGCAACAGCACTTACTGTAAGGAAAGATTTAACGCTTTGGATTCTCGGTATTGGCGGATTTATATTTATGGTTGGTGTCATTCAAGGAATGTATTGGAATCATCGCCGTATTTGGATACAACGCGTTAATGATGAATGGTGGATTGCAGGACATACGAATAAAAATTGGTTCGGTTTAAAGAAAGATATTGAAAGAGTAATAGAAGGTACAGCAATTCCGCAGCCAAGCGATAAAGTAGTGGATAAAAAAATTAGTTAAGGTGGGGAAACGATATGGTGCAAATAAGTAGTAACTTCCTCTTTACCGCATTTATTTTATATTTAATTGCAACTCTATTTTTCGGGGGAGCTATTAAAGAAAAGGGTCATAAATGGGCAAATATAGGAATAACGATTACAATTTTAGGGTTTATTGCACAGACAGTATATTTTGTTACAAGATGGATTGCATCAGGACATGCGCCGGTTAGTAACTTTTTTGAATTCGGTACATTTTTCGGCATGATGCTTGTCGGAGCATTTATTGTCATGTATTTTATGTATCGCGTAAGTATAATCGGACTCTTTGCATTACCAGTTGCACTTTTATTAATTGCCTATGCAAGTATGTTTCCGAGGGAAATATCGCCGCTTATTCCTTCTTTAAAAAGTAATTGGTTACATATTCACGTGACGACTGCAGCAGCAGGACAAGCAATTTTAGCAATTAGTTTTATTACGGGCGTTATGTATTTATTGAAAAATGTAGATCAATCAACGAGAAGTAAACGTACATTTTGGTTAGAAACGGTAGTGTTCACACTTGTTTGTACAGTTGGTTTTATTGGAGTGACAACGGTATTTTCTAGTATGAAATATGAAGCGAAGTTTCAATGGATTGATAAAAATGAACAACAAGTGGAAATGAAGTACAATCTTCCGGCTTTAGTAGGACCGCACGAAGGAAAGTTATTGACAGAAAATAAATTAGAACCGACAGTTGAAGTTCCAGCGATTGTAAATGCGAAAAAGTTAAATACTGTTATTTGGTCAGTGTTAGTTGGGACATTACTTTATATTGTATTAAGACTTGTTTTACGGAAACGGGTATCGGCAGCACTTCAGCCGTTAGTAAAGAATACAAATAGTGATTTACTGGATGAAATCGGATATCGTTCTATTGCAATTGGATTCCCAGTTTTCACATTAGGTGCATTAATTTTCGCCATGATTTGGGCACAAATAGCGTGGACGCGTTTTTGGGGCTGGGATCCAAAAGAGGTTTGGGCGCTTATTACTTGGCTCTTTTATGCGGCGGTATTACATTTACGCTTATCAAAAGGGTGGCACGGAGAGAAGTCAGCGTGGTTAGCGGTAATTGGTTTTGCAATCATTATGTTTAACTTTATTGTAGTAAACTTAATTATCGCGGGTTTACATTCATACGCATAGAGAAATAAAATAGGAGAGTGAATGTCACTTTCCTATTTTATTTTTGTCAACTTTTCTTCTTTTTTGAGAAAAACATGACAAAGTAGCGGTTGATTTTGTAAAATGATGTCGAGGACATTATATACTGTTCAAAAAAAATACATAGTTTTGGAAAAAAATTGAACAAAATTTAGTATTCTTGTGAAGCATAATATGGGAAGTGAAACATTTAGAAGATTGCTTAAATAAACGAGAATAGCGCAACATACTAGTGTAGAAGGGTAGGTGTAAACCGTTGTGGTAAAAGTACGCAACGGGTAGAAATGGAAAATGAATCAAGAATTTTAATTGTAGACGATGAGGATCGTATTCGTCGTTTGTTGAAAATGTATTTAGAAAGAGAACAATACACAATTGAAGAAGCGGACAATGGTGATACAGCTTTAGAAATGGCACTGCAAAATGATTACGATTTGATCCTACTAGATCTTATGATGCCTGGTAAAGATGGTATTGAAGTGTGTAAAGGGGTTCGTGAGAAGAAAGCGACGCCAATTATTATGTTGACAGCGAAGGGTGAAGAGGTAAATCGAGTACAGGGGTTTGAGGTAGGAACTGATGATTATATTGTGAAACCATTTAGCCCACGTGAAGTAGTACTTCGTGTGAAAGCGGTCTTACGCCGTTCAGTACCAACAACATTCTTTACACAAGATACAACGACAAAAGATGTTACTGTGTTCCCTCATTTAACAATTGATAATGATGCACACCGTGTTACAGCAGATGGTAATGAAGTAAACTTAACACCGAAAGAGTACGAATTACTATTATTCTTAGCGAAAGCGCCTGATAAAGTATTTGATCGTGAGCAATTGTTAAAAGAAGTATGGCAATATGAATTCTTCGGAGATTTACGTACAGTTGATACGCATGTAAAGCGTTTACGTGAGAAGTTAAGCAAAAAATCACCAGATGCTGCGAAGATGATTGTTACCGTTTGGGGCGTAGGTTACAAGTTTGAGGTTGTGAACGACTGATGCTTTGGAGAAGTGTAGTAGGGAAGTTATGGATGACCATATTACTTCTCGTTTCGTTTGTGCTTGGATTTGTTGCGATTTTACTTTCACAGTTTTTTAGAACGTATTATGTTGATATGAGTGAAGCAAGGCTTCAAAAGGTTGCAACAAGTGTTTCAGAGTTAATTGAAGAAGGTGCCGATGTAAAAACGATTGAGAATATCGCGTACAAATTCTCTGATCCCCTTTCAAGGATCATTATTGTAGAAGATGGTAAAGAAATATCTTCTTCGCCGAAACAAGAAGGATTAGTCACTCTTACAATGGATGATTTGAAAGAAGATAAAGAATTAGCGGCTGTTTTTACAGACAAAAAAGAAATTAAGAATAACATTAGAAAAGCCTCTAATAGTAGAAAGAATAAAAACACTGAAAATGATATTATGATTGTCGGAAAACCAGTGCAGTCAAAAAATCAAAGTGCAGTGTTCGTATACGAATCTTTAAAAGTTCCGATACAAGGTATGGAGAGAACGACTGATTTTATATTCTTATCAGCAGGGATTGCGATTATATTAACAACTTTCTTTGCATTCTTCTTATCTACTCGAATTACAGCACCGCTCCGTAAAATGCGTGAGGTTGCTTTTGAGGTGGCGCGTGGGAAGTTTGATGCGAAAGCTCCTATGGTATCTCAGGACGAGATTGGTGAGCTTGCAACGGCCTTAAATCAAATGGGGAAACAGTTGAAGTTTAATATGAATGCTCTGCAGCAAGAGAAAGAACAGCTAGCTAGTATTTTAAGTAGTATGGCAGATGGGGTTATTACGTTAAATCAAGAAGGTGAAGTCGTTGTAATCAATCCGCCGGCCGAACATTTCTTACAAGTTTGGCAAGAGGAAAAAGAAGTAGAGCTCAGTAAAAAGCTGCCTTCTGAACTTGTTGAATTATTCCATCTTGTTGTAGAAAGTGAACAACAACAAGTGGTTGAAATTAATTTACAAAAAGGGAACTATGTAGTTCTTATGACGCCGCTTTACAACCAAACGAAAATTCGTGGTGCTGTAGCTGTATTACGTGATATGACGGAAGAACGCCGTCTTGAGAAGATGCGTCAAGACTTTATTGCAAACGTATCACATGAACTTCGTACACCGATGGTAATGCTTCAAGGGTATAGTGAAGCGATTTTAGATGATATTGTGCAAACGAAAGAAGAAATTAATGAGTTTGTTCAAATCATTTATGATGAATCTGTTCGTTTAGGTAAACTTGTAAATGAACTATTAGATTTAGCGCGTATGGAAAGTGGTAATGTAGAGTTACATATAGGTGAAGTTGATATTCATCCTTTCGTTGAAAAAATAGGTCGTAAATTCCAAGGAATTGCAAAGGATAAAGAAGTCGCATTAACGGTTGATTTCCAGAATCCAATTGAACAATACCCGTTTGATGCAGATCGTATGGAACAAGTATTGACGAATTTAATTGACAACGCAATTCGTCATACGAATGCAGGCGGACATGTAACGCTTGTAATTGATACGAAAAATAATGGTCTTACTTTTGAAGTACGAGATTCGGGCGCTGGTATTCCAGAAGAAGATATTCCATTTTTATTTGATCGTTTCTACAAAGCTGATAAAGCAAGAACACGTGGAAAAAAAGGTGGAACAGGGCTCGGGCTTGCGATTGCAAAAAATATTGTGCAAGGCCATGATGGTAAAATTGCTGTTTCAAGTGTTGTTGGAGAGGGAACTACATTCTCTGTATATTTACCGAATCGTATAATTTAGATATACGTTTTTAAAGTTGATAATGAATAAAGTTCTACTGTTTTTTATTTTTTTGTAAAATCAATTAAATAAATAATAGTAGAACTTTTTTTCTATCTTAGTCGAATGAAGAATAGTAAGAGGGGTGTCGTGAAGCGATGAAATTATACACGAAAACAGGAGATAAAGGGACAACGAGTGTAATAGGCGGCAGAGTGGATAAAGATAATAGCCGAGTTGAAGCATATGGCACGATAGATGAGGCGAATTCTCATATTGGATATGCAATGACTAAGCTACAAGGCGGATCTTTTGGAGATATTTACAATGAACTTGAAAATATTCAACATGAACTATTTGATTGCGGGGGAGACTTGGCGATAGTAGAGGGGAAAACACCTCATAAAGTAACGATTGAAATGGTTGAAAGCTTAGAAAGAAGGATTGATTCGTATATAGAAGAAGCACCGCCGTTAGAGCGTTTTATTTTACCAGGTGGAAGCGAAGCTGCAGCTGCTATTCATATTGCGCGTACAGTTGTAAGGCGAGCAGAACGATGTGTAGTATCCTTGCAAAAAGAAGGGGAAATAAATGGAGTTGTTCTAAAGTATGTAAATAGATTATCTGATTATTTGTTTGCGGTAGCTAGAGTAATAAACGCTCGATTACAAGTAAAAGATGTGGAGTATAATCGCAGTGCAATCGTTTTCCGTGATAAAGAAGAGAAGGAAGTGGAGTGATTCACTTTCTTTTTTTGTATACTTTTTTCTGTAATATACCAAAATAGAGAAGGTATGGTGTTAATTAGAAAACGGAGGATGTATATGAAAGTGTTAAAATGTGGTGTCATGTTATTGACGGTATTGTTTTTATCTCAATTACATGTGTACGCAGAGGGAAATCGATGGACATGGCCTGTTGAAGGGCAGATAAGTGATTATTTTGGGACAAGGCATGGAAAACACTACGGTATAGATATAGCGGCACCGATTGGCACGCCTGTGGCAGCTATTCAAGAAGGTAAGGTAACGAAGTCTTATTATTCAAGTAGTTATGGAAACGTTGTATTTATTAAACATGGAGAATATGAGGCTGTGTATGCACACTTAAATAAGAGATATGTAGTTCAAGGGGATTATATTTCAAAAGGAGAAATAATTGGAGAAGTAGGAAATACAGGAGAATCGAGAGGTGCACACTTACATTTGGAAGTTCATCAAGGAAGATGGACGATGTCAAAAAAGAATGCGATGAATCCATTGCTTGTTTTACATGAACAGAGAAATGAAGTCGTTTCTTCATCGTTATATGTCGTGCAAAAAGGGGACACTTTAGTTAGTATTGCACGGAAATTTAGTATGTCAGTTAAGGAAGTTAAAGAAAAAAATGGACTGCAGCAAGATCGGATTTATCCAAATCAACAATTATACGTAAAGTAAAGAAGAGCTAGTTTAACTAGCTCTTCTTTTACCAAAAAATAAAGACACATATAAATCCAGAAATAGCTAAGTAGCTATATAAGTAAAATACTTTCGTTCTTGTTTTTTCGTTTGTCCGAAACAGTACAATTGTTGGTTCAATTAAACCGATTGTCAAACAAAGTAGACCAAGAAGCATACAACCAATTGAAATGGAGTACAGGGCAATTTGTGGTGCTTGAAATGGAATCATCCATTTTAATAAAAATGCAATAAGTGCAGTGTAGCAAATGCTGCCGATGTATTTATTCAACGGTGCATTAGAACGGAACCCTGGAAGTTTTTTTAAGAAAGAGCGGGAAACAACTTCAGTTTGTAAAGATGTATGCTCTTCAATTATTTTTTGAGCTTCTTTTCCTTTTTGGAAAAGGGATAATATCCAGTTTCGCTCCCCTTGAAAAATAAATTGTGAAGTTGTCAAGTAGTGATCAATCTTCACTTTATTCCAACTCTTCCACGGATGACGCTCGCATAATTTTAATTTACTCTCTGTTTTTTTATCATACTGATAAATACTGATGCCATCTTCATCGAAAGCAGCATAGTATGTCTCGCTTGAGAATGTGCCTAGATCAATTGGACAGTAGAAAAGTAATTCTTTTTTTAAGTAAAAGTATTCTTTTCTTAAGTTTTTTTTCATTGCTTCTCGAATAGAGTGTCTCTTTTCTTTCTTCATGACATTTCCTCCATAATCCAGAAAATGTTCTTATCTTAACAATTCAACATCTTATCACTTTTAACTATATATGACTAGTGGATTCATAGGAGAAATGCCTAATACTAAAAAATATGGGGTGTATTGTAAAATATAGCGATTGGTTTCAATTATATAAAATTAATAACTTATTTTTAATAAGTTACATTTTTTTTGTTCACAACACGATCATGTTGTTGTATAATGAAGTGGAAAATAGAATATCGGTCTATCTTCGGGGCAGGGTGAAAATCCCGACCGGCGGTGATGAACTATATTTGATTTTGTTCTAAGCCCGCGAGCCGTTAAGGCAGGATTTGGTGTGATTCCAAAGCCGACAGTACAGTCTGGATGGGAGAAGATGGAGGTTCAAGCGTTCAAAAAAGATAGGTATTTGAACGTCTGTTTGATGTGCCTTAAATTCTCCCTTTGTGTAAAACACAAAGGGTTTTTTCGTTCTATGAAAAAATAGGCATAGCAGAACCTTTCCACTTTCCATGAGATGATCGATGGAAAAGGAGAGAGAAAGATGAAACAAAAAAAAAGTGTAGTGCAGATGGTGAGTGTAGCGATGCTAAGTAGTATTGCGTATTTACTGATGATGTTGGATTTCCCATTTCCAGGGCTTCCGCCATTTTTAAAAATTGATTTTAGTGATGTGCCAGCTCTAATTGCTGCGATTATTTTCGGGCCAGTTGCAGGGATAATTGTAGAAGCGATAAAGAATATTTTACATTACGGGATTCAAGGGAGTTTAACGGGAGTACCAGTTGGAGAAATTGCTAACTTTATTGCAGGATGTTTATTTATTGGACCAGCAGCTTTCTTATTTAGGAAGTATCGTACTGTTAAGAGTTTAACGACAGGATTAATGCTAGGTACAATTACAATGGCGCTCATTATGAGTGTATTAAATTACATCATCATATTCCCAGCTTACACTTGGTTTTTAAATTCACCAGCTATGTCTAGCGAAGCGATAAAAACAACGGTTGTAACGGCCATCTTACCATTTAATTTGATTAAAGGAATTGTTGTGACAATTGTATTTGTAGCGTTATTCTCACGCCTGAAAGTATGGGTGTTTGCAAAAATGAAAAATGCATAAAATATAAAGTGAAACTTTAATCAGTGGGATTTTTGTTTAGCCCCCACTAATTATTAGCCCTTACCAATCGATCCTTTACGGGCAGCCCGTCCCTCATCTAACTTCTTTGCTTTCGTTGAATTTTGAGGTGGGGATCTTACTGCCTGGCAAATAGCGGGGGGGAATAAAACCATTAGTAGTATGGAACTACTAATGGTTTTTTATTAAGTAGAATGAAAAAAGAAAACAAAAAATATCCCTCATATTAATGAGGGATATTTTTTGAAGTTAATAAAAGACTATTCGAATTTTAAAGAGTCGCCGTCGAATGATTCGTCAGCAACTTTAATTGAGTCAGTTGGACAACCTTCGAATGCATCCATCATATCTTCAATTAATACATCTGGAATTTCAACGATACCTTGGTTATCGTCTAACGTTACAAATGCAATACCTTCATCATCATAATCATAAATGTCTGGTGCAGCAGCGCCGCAAGCACCACATGCGATACAAGTATCTTTATCAACGATTGTATATTTTGCCATCTTTTATCCCTCCTGATAATATGTATGTGAAAAGCTCGCCATAAAAATTATAATCTTATTGTAAAACGGTTTTTAAAACTTTTCAACATAAAATTATAATGATAATCCTTATCAATTAGAGTGTCAACTAATTTTTGTATTATGTCATAAGATTTTCAAAATACGTAAATGTTATTTCGTTTGGTACAATATACTATATACAAGTACATAGTGCCAATATGATAAGTTTAATAGCGCAATCATATTAAAAAGTAACTAAGTTAGATTGAAAGGTGGAAGCGGTAATGCAACTACAATATACTGTATTGTATTGTTTAAAACAATTGAATGGTGAAAGGACCGTTTCTTCTATTTATTATTTATTAAAAGGAAAACGATCTTCGCAAACGTTCCAAGATGGAAATATGTTCCGAATTTCTTTTTTGTTTGGAATATATAAATCGTTAAATAGAACAGACTATGATCGTGAAGTTGCAAAGTTGTTGCAAGCAGACTTGATTCAAGAAATACATGAAAATACATATTTGTTAACATCTAAAGGTAACATGCAGTTGCAAACATGGGAGGAAGTGTATGCTTTTCCCGCGCATTTACATGGTTTGCACTATGGAGAATTAGGTGAAACATTTTGGAAAAGGTTATCATTAATTATTCAAACTATATCTAATTTACAACAGAATAATACGAAGTTTATTCCCATTCAACAAGATACAGAAATAACGGTGTGGGTGAAACGCTTTTTAACAGGTATACCGTATAGGAGAAGTGAATTGGCTAAAAGATTATGGAAAGAAATACATAATCTTTTAGGAAAAGGTGATGTAGTAGAAGCGACAATTGTAACATATCGATTAACAGGATATGAACGTATCGGTTGTACATTGCAGCAATTAGCGGAAATTACGAAACAAGATATATTTCGGGTGTATTTTTTATTTTGGGGTACAATTCACTTCTTTATACAAGAAGTTCGCGATAAAGAAAATGAATTTCCGCTGTTAGCTGAAATTATATCTTACCCAAATGAGAGAGCTGAATTATTTAGTTTATCAACGAAAAAAACATATAATTTTTGGAGACAAGGACGTTCTTTAGAAGAAATAGCGACAATTAGAAATTTAAAGGTTGCAACGATAGAAGATCATTTTGTTGAAATTGCTTTACGGGAAAAAGAGTTTTCAATCGAGATGTTTATGGAAAAAGATAAAATAGATAAAGTAACAAAAGTAATTGAGGCATTACAAACACGTAAGTTGCGTGAGTTGAAACAAGCGGTTGGAGAGGGGATTTCTTATTTTGAGGTCCGTCTTGTATTGGCGCGGATGGAGGGTATAAATGAAGCTTGAGGAATATTTATATAGATGGTTTGGATATTCTGAATTTCGACCAGGGCAAAAAGGGGTAATTACAGATTTATTGGAAGGAAAAGATGTTATAGCGATGCTCCCGACTGGAAGAGGGAAGTCTATGTGCTATCAACTTCCAGGGCTAATGCAAGAAGGAACAGTACTTGTTGTATCACCGTTATTATCTTTGATGGAAGATCAGGTTACACAATTAAAATATGTTGTGAAAAACCGAGTAATAGCATTTAATAGTTTTCGGACATTACATGAAAAAAGAGAAGCGATGAAAAAATTAGCTTCATATAAATTTATTTTTGTTTCACCAGAGATGTTGCAGTCGGAAGTGCTAATAAGAGAATTGAAGAAAGTTCATATTTCATTATTTGTTGTGGATGAGGCTCATTGTATTTCACAATGGGGTTATGATTTTAGACCGGACTATAAAAAACTAAATGTGGTCATTGAGAATATCGGGTCTCCTACGGTGCTAGCATTAACGGCAACAGCGACGAAAGATGTGCTACGAGATATAGCGGATAGTTTAGATTTGAAGAAAGTGACGCAGCATGTATACTCTATTGATCGTCCAAATATTGCAATGGAAGTCCAATTTGTGGAGACGATAGAAGAGAAGAAAGAAGCGCTTTTGGACCAGGTGATGTATTTACAAGGGCCAGGGATTGTATATTGTTCAAGCAGAGCATGGACAGAGCGCTTAACGGAATATTTAAGAGGAAAAGGCGTGACTGGTGTCGCTTTTTATCATGGTGGTATGGAACATGAAGAGCGTATGTTAATTCAACAGCAGTTTATGAATGACCAGTTGCAGCTTGTAATATGTACAAGTGCTTTTGGTATGGGAGTAAATAAGTCGAATACGAGCTATATTATTCATTTCCATTATCCGACCAATATAGCTTCCTATTTACAAGAAATCGGAAGAGCTGGAAGAGATGGTGAACCGAGTATAGCTATCTTACTATGTAGTCCGTTAGATCACGATTTGCCAATTTCAATAATTGAAGATGAATTGCCAAGTCAGTCGCAAATACAATTTCTATTTTCTTTACTACAAGAAAGAATGTTTCAAACGAAAGAATTACCAATAGAAGAGGTAGAAGAAATTTGTTATAATGCAGCAAGATTTAATGAACAATATTGGCGTTTCATCCGCTATCATCTTGAGCAGCTTGGAATCATACAACAGCGAAAATTAAAATTAGAGAGCTTGTCAGATGAAATTATGAACAGATTAATAGCTGAAGTAGAAATAAGGCTGCGTAATAAATATAGTGAGCTAGAAAACATGAAATCATGGATACAAGTGAAAGGATGTAGACGTGAATATTTGCTGCAACAGTTCGGTTATAGAAAAGAGAACGAGTTAAAAAATTGCTGTGACTATTGTAGTATTACAAAAACAGATTATAAAAAAAGACAAGCGCAGCAATCGGATTTCGACTATAATTGGGAAACAGAGTTACAAAAGCTTTTCGGTCTAGAAAAGATGGGGGAATGATGAACATTCAAAGGCATAATATTGAAGATATGAGTCCGAAAGAAATAAGGTTGAATCTGTATATCACACAGTTCATTATTATCGGTATCGGTTGTTTACTAGCATATATATTATTCCGAGATATAAAATCGGTGTATAGTCTGTGGAAATGGGAACCGGTGTCTATACTTATAATAGGCGGCTTATTAGCAATTGGTATTGTGTTATTAGATTATGTTGCAATGCGAGTATTTCCAGAGTCTTGGTTTGATGATGGGGGTATTAACGATAGGATGTTTCAAGGAATGTCAGTTATGCATCTACTCGTTATTACGTTCATTATCGGTTTTGCAGAAGAATTTCTATTTAGAGGTGTAGTGCAGACGCACTTTGGAATTGTAATAGCGAGTTTAGTATTTGCAGTGTTACATATTCGGTATATAAAAAAGCCATTTTTATTTTGTTTCGTATGTTTCATTAGTTTTGTCTTCGGTTATGTATTTGAATGGACAGGAAATTTGTTTATAACAATCTTTGCACACTTTCTTGTTGATTTTATAATGGGACTCCAATTAAGAAAATAAATGGAAGGTGGTGGTGAACAACATGAGAAAACGAATTCCTGATTTTGAAGAGGAATTAGAAGTTGAGCGAGTGGAAGAAAAAGAAAGTTTACCGCCGCGTAGTGAAATTCATAGAAATAAAGAGAAAAAAGAAAAGTTTAAAATGAATCATATTTTCGTCCGAGTTTTAACATTTCTATTCATATTACTACCAATTAGTATCTTATGGTATACAGATAAATATATTCAGGTGAAAAGTGATGGTAATAACGCTGGGAAAAGTGCGTTTGAGGTCATTTTCTTTGATTCAGCTAAATCTGAATCAGGGGCACCATCTGAGAAAGTAGTAACGCATACGGTGAAAGAGGGAGAAACTTTAGAAAGTATAGCGAAGCAATATTTTTCAGATGAAACTGGGATCGAAGTGATTAAAAAGTATAATGATTTACAAGAGGATGAAGTGAATGTAGGTCAAGAAATAAAAATTCCGATAAAAGATAAGTCCGCAAAGCAGGAGAGCTAGAACATACTTGCTATAAAAACTGAGGATTATCTTTATGAGGAAGGGAGTAAAAAATATATGATATGGATTATCTTATTAAGTACTCTCATATGTATTGGTATTATATTTCTTCTTGTAATGTATACAGAAGCGATGCGTAATACTGTGTTAGAACATACTTTAATATTTGAAGAATTTCCGAAAAGTTTTCAAAAAGTAAAGGTGTTTTTTATTTCTGATATTCATAGAAGGGTCATTTCAAGTTCATTAATTGAACAAGTAAAAGGAAATGTAGACCTTGTAATTATTGGCGGTGATTTAGCGGAAAGAGGCGTCCCTTTATCGAAAATCTCTGCAAATATACAAAAGTTAAGAGTTATAGCTCCTGTATATTTTGTATGGGGAAATAATGATTATGAGATTGAATATCATGAATTAGATGCTTTGTTATTAGAAAATAATGTGAAAGTTTTAGATAATACAAGAGTTGTATTTGAGTCTGAACTAGGAGAAAAAATTTGTTTACTCGGTGTAGATGATGTTGGTTTGAAACGTGATCGTTTAGATTTAGCGTTGGCTGATTGCAAAGAAGATGGTTTTCGCATATTAATTAGTCATAACCCTGATATAATAAATAAAATGTCTGGAAAAGAACAAATTTCACTTGTGTTAAGTGGACATACACATGGAGGACAGATTCGATTATTCCCATCTAAAAAATATTTAAAAGGTGGCGTATATAAGCATTCAAATATGACTCTTTTTGTTAGTAATGGGTATGGAACAACGTTGATCCCACTTCGCTTCCGAGCACCTGCTCAAACACATATTATCACGTTATGCGGAGGGAAATGATGCCAACTCTAAACGGGAAATATAACATAAAAGCTGTTTCGAATATAATTGGAATTCAGCCGAGTACTCTTCGTGCATGGGAGAGACGATATCAAATTATTGCTCCAAAGCGGAATCATGCGGGGCATCGATTATATACAGAAGAGCATATTCAAATTTTGAAATGGTTAATGGACAAGGTTTCTTCCGGCATGATGATTGGACAAGCAGTTCAATTATTAGAAGGGAATCGTTTGCAGCGTAATGTTCAAAAAGAAATACATTACGATAGAGAAGTTGTTTTAGTGGACGATTTACTACAAGCTTTGTTAAAATTTGATGAAATTACAACTTCTGCATTGTTAAACGAGGCTTTTAGTATTTATGCAACAGAAAAAGTTATAGCAAGTATTGTTCTTCAAGTGTCAAATAAATTGTTAACGCTAAAAAATAATAATGAAGTTACATTGGTGCAATTCCAATATGTCGTATCATTTTTACAAACTCGTCTAGGAATGGTGTATCATAATGCATCATCATTTTCTTCTATACACAAAGTTGTTGTGTTAGAAAATAATATGTTGAAAGGGTTTGTTTTCTCAACGTATTTACGCTTAAAAGGATATGAAGTGATATATATTAGGTCAAGCTTAGCGGAAGATGGCATTTTGTTAGCTGTTGAGCAAATACAACCTACATATGTAGTAGTCTCTTTTGATGAGGAACAAGAACTTAAGAACGCGATGAACGACATGAATTTGTTGCAAGAAAAAAGTGAGAAACTTTCTGTTGGGTTTATAGGAGAAATAGGTGCTCGAGATCAGTTGAACATTCAAACATGCCTAATTGGTGATACGAAAGAAGAATGGGATGATTGGTTAAAAATGTTAGAATAGTTGTTCGAAAAGAACCATCTATTTTCTATTTCATATAATAAAAATTATATTCATTGGTTACGTAGGGAGGGTATGAGATGAGGCTGGAACGATTAAATTACAATAAGATAAAAATTTTCTTAACATTTGATGATTTATCTGAACGAGGATTAACGAAAGAAGATTTGTGGAGAAATGCACCGAAAGTACAGCAATTATTTCGTGATATGATGCAAGAAGCAAATAAGGAACTAGGGTTTGAAGCGGATGGTCCGATTGCAGTTGAAGTATTTTCTCTACAAGCGCAAGGAATGGTCGTAATTGTAACGAAAGAACATCAAGATGTGGATACAGATGATGAGTTCCGTGACGAGTTTATTGAAATGCAAGTGACTCTAGATGAAAGTGAGCATATACTTTATGAGTTTGCTACACTAGATGACGTAATTAACCTGTCGAATCGTTTATATAACCTTGATGTAACTGGCGGAAAACTATATACGTGGGATGGGCGTTACTATCTTTGGATGGAAGAAGAGGAGCAAGTTCAATTACTGAAGGCAGATTTTATAGCTATTTTAGCGGAATATGGTAATCCGTCTACAGCAACTATTTATCGTCTAATGGAGTATGGTAAAGAATTAATGGCTTCTCAAGCAATTGAACAAATACACAATTACTTTGTGAAAAAACAAAACCTTAGCTAATATAACAGAGCTAAGGTTTTGTTTTTTATTTGGAAAAACCTAAAATGTTGGTCTGAAAATGTCAAAACGATTAATGGTATAGCGGGAATCATAAATACTTAAGCATTCTTTATTTTATTTAAATGTATCTTTTTAAGGTGTTGTATTTAAGTGAAATAAAAAATATTTAAATATTTAAGTATTTTACTTTTCTAAAAGTAATAAAAGGACTATAATGATAGTGAAAACGCTTGCAACAGAAAAAAGTTTGTATATATTTGTTAGCGTTTTCTATTGCATTCCAAATTTAACGGTGTATACTAGGCAATGAAGGTTTACTAAACAAGTGAAATTACAGGGGGTTTACTTACTATGGTAGCCGAAAAGGGAACTCAAACAAAAACACAACAACAAAGGGAACAACATTTTGAACTATTGAATTCGACACAAATTGTTATTAGTGAAGCATTAGAAAAATTGGGTTATCCAAACGAAGTATATGAATTATTAAAAGAACCAATTCGTATGATGACAGTGAAAATACCAGTTCGTATGGATGACGGGACTGTTAAAATATTTACAGGATATCGTGCACAACATAATGATGCTGTTGGTCCAACGAAAGGTGGAATTCGCTTCCATCCGAATGTAACAGAAAATGAAGTGAAAGCACTTTCAATCTGGATGAGTTTAAAATGTGGTATTGTTGATTTACCATACGGTGGAGGTAAAGGTGGAATTATCTGTGACCCACGTGAAATGTCATTCCGTGAGTTAGAAAGATTAAGCCGCGGTTATGTACGAGCAATTAGCCAAATCGTAGGACCGACGAAAGATATTCCAGCTCCAGATGTATTCACAAACTCTCAAATCATGGCATGGATGATGGATGAATATAGCCGTATTGATGAATTTAATTCACCAGGATTTATTACAGGTAAGCCACTTGTATTAGGTGGATCACATGGACGTGAAACAGCAACAGCGAAAGGTGTAACAATTTGTATTCGCGAAGCTGCAAAAAAACGCGACATTGATATTAAAGGTGCACGCGTTGTTGTTCAAGGATTCGGTAATGCTGGTAGCTTCTTAGCTAAATTTATGCATGATGCAGGCGCGAAAGTTATTGCAATCTCGGATGCTTACGGTGCATTGCATGATCCAAACGGATTAGATATTGATTATTTATTAGACCGTCGTGATAGCTTCGGTACAGTGACCAAACTATTTAATAATACAATTTCAAATAAAGAATTGTTAGAACTTGATTGCGATATTTTAGTTCCAGCTGCAATTGAGAACCAAATTACAGAAGAAAATGCTAATAATATTAAAGCAAAAATCGTTGTTGAAGCTGCAAATGGTCCAACAACATTAGAAGCAACTAAAATTTTAACAGATCGCGGAATTTTACTTGTTCCAGACGTATTAGCAAGTGCTGGTGGGGTAACAGTATCTTACTTTGAGTGGGTACAAAATAACCAAGGTTACTACTGGACTGAAGAAGAAGTAGAACAACGTTTAGAAAAAGTGATGGTAAGATCATTTGATTCTATTTATGAAACAGCACAAGTTCGTAAAGTGAATATGCGCTTAGCTGCGTATATGGTCGGTGTTCGTAAAATGGCTGAAGCAAGTCGCTTCAGAGGTTGGGTATAATATTATATCGTGAGAAAACGTGATTCCTTTCGAGGGAATCACGTTTTTTTGTTGAAGTATTAGTGTGAGGTGTTGTATATGGAAAATGAAATGATGGAACGAGTAGAACAATTAGAAGAAAAGGTTAAGAGGTTAGAGGGAGAACTCTCAAGAACGATGAAAGCCCGAAAAACAAGTAACGTTCGGATGTTCGGAGAAGGACTACTGTTTTTAATATTTGGTGCAGTTGTAGTAGGGCCGATTATCGCTTTTGTAATCTCAATTCTTACTTGGATTGTTGAAAAATAAAATAAAAATAAAAAAGAACGCTTGTTCTGCACGAACAAACGTGCTATACTTTCCTTAGATAAACAAAACGGAAATGATTTTAAGGAGAGATAAATGATGAAAATGACAGTAGACCAAAGATTTATGATGCCAGCAGATGTTGTAGAGCGAGTGGAAGTATTACGAAACAAACAAAGTAAGCGTGGCACATTATTACAATCAGTAAACAAATTTTTCGGTTTAGATACGAAAGAAGATTGTGTTTGGTTTTACGGTTTTTATGGAGTGGCTGTAAGTATTTTGTTGTTTATGGTGTTCACTTCAAATATTTTCGATTTTCTCTTCGCGTAAGAAATATGCGATAAGGACATTACTGCCGAATACATATATAAGGAAGTAAGGTAATCTTCTAGAGCGGGAGTTGGTAGTAATGGCGATGTTTCCTATAGAGCGTAACTATATTGGGTATGGAAGTTCACGACCGGGAATTCCTCTTTCTAAAGTAAGGTTTATTGTAAGTCATGATACGGGGAACCCTGGTAGCAATGCGATAGGGAATCGGGATTATTTTAATGAAATACAACCGAAAGCTTCGGCACATACATTTATAGATGATAAAACAATATTGGAAATTGTTCCTATAAATGAAGTTGCGTATCATGTTCGATATGGTGTGCCGACGGATAATGACTTATACGGCTATGACGCGAATAAGGCGGCCATTGGAGTGGAACTTTGTTATGGTGGTGATGTTAACTTTTGGGAAGCATATAATCGTTTTACATGGTATCATGCGTATTTATGCCAAAACTTTGGCTTAAATCCGAAAAAAGATATCGTGTCACATAAAACGCTTGATCCAGCTAGAAAGATTGATCCTGAGAATGTATTAGGGAAACAAGGTATTAAATTTCAGCAGTTTTTAGCAGATGTCTATCGGATGTACGTTTCGTTTAGATGACAAATATATGAAAAATGAATACAATAAAGATAGGTGCCTACTGCTGTAAGTAGGTTTTTTCTTGTTTTTATAAATAGCGTATTGGTAGAAGACTAGGAGTGAGCTGAGTATGCAGAAAGAAACAGCTATCATAATTGGAGGCGGTCCGTGCGGATTAGCAGCAGCAATTTCGTTGCAAAAGGTAGGGATAAATCCGTTAGTAATTGAAAAAGGAAACATTGTAAATGCGATTTATAATTATCCAACTCATCAAACATTTTTCTCTTCTAGTGAAAAATTAGAAATTGGTGATGTAGCTTTTATTACAGAAAATCGTAAGCCAGTCCGAAATCAAGCGCTTGCGTATTATCGTGAAGTAGTAAAGCGTAAATCTGTACGTGTAAATGCTTTTGAACGAGTGGAGAAAGTTCAAAAGGATGGAGAAGTGTTTCAGGTTGAGACGACAAAGCGTGACGGAAGTACAACAATATATATAGCGAAATATATTGTTGTAGCAACTGGATATTATGACAATCCAAATTATATGAACGTTCCAGGTGAGGAACTAAAGAAAGTAGCGCACTATTTTAAAGAGGGACATCCTTATTTTGATCGAGATGTAGTAGTTATAGGTGGGAAAAACTCGAGTGTAGATGCTGCGTTAGAACTTGTTAAAGCCGGTGCGCGTGTAACGGTTTTATATCGCGGAAGTGAGTATTCACCAAGCGTTAAGCCGTGGATTTTGCCGGAGTTTGAGGCGTTAGTACGAAGCGGCACGATTCAAATGCATTTCGGGGCTCACGTGAAAGAAATTACTGAACATACATTAACGTTTACAGTTGATGATGAGGCATATACAATTCAAAACGATTTTGTATTTGCGATGACTGGTTACCATCCTGATCATAGTTTCTTAACGAAGATGGGTGTTCGGATTGATGAAGAAACAGGACGTCCAATTTATACAGAGGATACGATGGAAACGAACGCTGAAAATATTTTCATTGCAGGTGTAATTGCTGCTGGAAATAATGCGAACGAAATATTTATTGAGAACGGTCGATTTCATGGAGATGCGCTTGCGCAAACCATTGCAACAAGAGAAGTATAAAAAGAAGCTGTCGAAGTTTATTTCGACAGCTTCTTTTTTAACTGTGCATAAACATATTTTGGATTGTTTCATGAGAATTTGTGTTCTCTAATGCAACTAATAATTTAATACGTGCTTTTTGAGCATTTAAACCGTATGTGAATACAATACCCATATCTTTTAATTGCTTGCCGCCACCTTCATATGAATATACATCTTGAACGATGCCATTGAAACAACGAGAAACTAATACGACAGGAATTCCTTTGTTTATTAATCGTTCTAGACTAGGAAGTGTTCTTGGAGGTAAATTACCTTGTCCAAGTGCTTCAATAACAATCCCGTCTACTGGAAGGGTTTCAATTGCTGCTAATAATGTATCGTCCATACCAGCGTATGCTTTTAGAACAACTACGTTTTTAGAAACTGTATTGACTGAATATGTTTCGTGATGTACTAAAGCGTGATGGAATACAACGCCTCGCTTTGTTACCATACCAATTGGTCCATACTGTGGACTCTGGAATGTTGCCACGTTACTTGTATGTGTTTTCGTTACATTTGTAGCGCAATGAATTTCGTCGTTTAATACGACTAGAACTCCTTTTTCAGCAGCTTCACTACAGCTAGCGACTTTTACAGCTGATAAGAAGTTATATAGACCATCAGCACCTAATTCATTACTAGAACGCATTGCGCCTGTTACAACGATTGGAATAGTTGCTTGCACTGTTAAATCTAAGAAATAGGCTGTTTCTTCTAATGTATCCGTACCATGCGTAATGACTACGCCATGAATGTTGTCTTGTTTTACTCTTTCATCAATGATGACTTGTAATTGTAACATTTCGCTCGGTGTCATATGAGGAGATGGTAGATGGAACACATCTTCAACGATTAAATCAACATCGCCTTCTAAATCAGGAATAAATTTTAAAAGAGGATTTTTTTCACCTGGTTGTACGACCCCAGTTTCTTTATCTTCCTCCATTGCAATTGTTCCACCTGTGTGTAAAACTAGGATTCTTTTCAATGCTTATACCCCTTTCAAGTTGAAAAATACATTTAGAACATAACATGTTTTGAGTAAATTCGACAATGGAAATGTATAAAAGTATGCCTTGAAAATGACAATAAAGTTAGCTGCTATATGTACGATGTATAAAATTGCGAAACGAAATGTGTAAATATAGGATAGGGGGGAGCAATTACGTTGAAAAAGATGGAGAGAATTTTTATTCGAATATTAGTAATACAATTCATTTGTCTTTGTATTGTGCAATTGTTATTTATACATAAGTCATCGGTGAAATATTTATCTAAAATTGTTTATTATGAAGGTGTCATGGTAAAAAACAAAGCAGAAATCTTACAGGTGAATAGGTAGTTTTCATTTTCTTCTATGAAGGATTATGCTACAATAATTGAGGATTTAATGACGTGAAGCAAATGAGAAGAAGCAGGCGAATACCTGCTTTTCATTTTGTTTTATAAGTGAAAAAATGAGGTGTTACAATGGATAAACGAATTTCAATTGCTATAGATGGTCCAGCAGCTGCTGGAAAAAGTACGGTTGCAAAAGTAGTGGCAAAGAAGCTTTCTTACGTTTATATTGATACAGGCGCAATGTATCGTGCGATTACATATGCAGCCCTTGAGCAAAAAGTGGATATTGAAAATGAAGAGCAGTTAATGGAAGTTGTAAAGAATGTGAAAATCGAGTTTCAGCAAGGAGAAAATACACAACTTGTATTTTTAAATGGACAAGATGTTTCTGAAGTAATTCGTACACCTGAGGTGACGAATCGAGTATCTATTGTAGCGAAACATCGCCTTGTTCGTGAAGAAATGGTACGTCGTCAACAAGAGTTAGCGGAAAAAGGCGGCGTTGTAATGGATGGTCGTGATATTGGTACACATGTGTTGCCAGATGCTGAAGTGAAGATCTTTATGCTTGCTTCTGTTGAAGAAAGAGCAGAAAGAAGACATTTAGAAAATATGAATAAAGGGTTCGATTCTAATTTAGAGCAGTTAAAAGAAGAAATTGCTCAGCGTGATAAATTAGATTCAGAACGCGAGGTTTCTCCTCTAAAGAAAGCTGATGATGCATTGGAATTAGATACAACTTCTTTATCAATTGAAGAAGTTGTCCAAAAAATTATGAGTATTGTTTCAGGAGTGTTTGCGAAATAAAGAAAGGGGATAACCTCTTTCTTTTTTGTTTATATAGAAATGTAAAGGATACGTGAATTGTGAGTCTCTTTCCTTGACAAATGATGGGATTTGTAAGAAGTTAGTAAAAGAGAGATGAAACTTTCAGAATATATTCGCTATTATATTTCAAAACATACTTTCTTCAAGATGATTTTGCTGTATACTATTTATATAGGTTTAATATATTTTCTAGTGAAATGTATGAAAACTGAGTATGTGATGATAAATTCTTAAACATGCAAATGAAAACACATGTTTTCATTTCGTATATACATAAAAAATGCTTTGTCAATTCTGTAGGGAGGTATTTCCATGGTAGAGAAAATGAATGAAGAAGTTATGGATTCAAAAGAATTACAAGTTGGTGACGTTGTTACAGGTTCTGTAACGAAAGTTGAAGAGAAACAAGTGCTTGTAAATGTTGGATACAAAACAGATGGCGTAATTCCAATTAGTGAATTAGCTAACGTTCATATTGAAAAAGCAAGCGATGTTGTAGAATTAGATCAAATACTAGAATTAAAAATTATTAAATTAGAAGAAGATGATCTTGTCTTATCTAAACGTGCTGTTGATGCAGAAAAAGCATGGGTAGAATTACAAGAGAAATTTACTTCAGGTCATGTATTTGATGTGACTGTAAAAGATATCGTGAATGGTGGATTAGTTGTGGACCTTGGTGTTCGTGGTTTTATCCCAGCTTCACTTGTAGAAGTACATTATGTAGAAGATTTTACTGACTATAAAGGCAAAACATTAGCCGTGAAAATTGTTGAATTAGACCGCGAAAAAAATCGTGTAATCCTTTCGCATAAAGCAGTAGTAGAATTAGAACTGGATTCTAAGAAAAAAGAAGCAATCTCTTCATTAAAAGAAGGAGACGTTGTTGAAGGAACAGTACAACGATTAACTGATTTTGGTGCTTTCGTAAATGTTGGTGGTGTGGACGGTTTAGTTCATATTTCACAAATTTCACACGAACGTGTAGAGCAACCTTCTGAAGTATTAGAGCAAGGGCAAAAGGTAAAAGTAAAGGTGTTATCTGTTGATGCTGATACACAACGTATTTCTTTATCAATTAAAGCAGCTCAACCAGGACCTTGGGAAAATGTTGCTGGCGAACTAAAAGCTGGAGATATTCGTGAGGGAGTAGTAAAGCGTCTTGTTACATTCGGTGCATTTGTTGAAGTTTTACCTGGCGTTGAAGGTCTTGTGCACGTATCTCAAATTGCAAATCGTCACGTGAAAAATCCAAGTGAAGTATTGGAAATGGGACAAGAAGTAAAAGTGAAAGTGCTTGAAGTCCATGTGGCAGAGAAACGTATTTCTTTAAGTATAAAAGAAGCGCTTGAGGAAAATAATGTAATTGAAGATTACAGTCAGTATGAACCAAATGCTGATTCTGCTACTTTCCAATTAAGTGATATTATTGGTGAACAACTGAAAAAATTAAAGAAATAAAGAGGGGTACAAGTGGTAAGGGCAAAACGTAAATTAGATCATATTGAATACGCTCTTTCTACTGGTCAGTCTCGTACGCATGGCTTTCATGATATTGATTTTGTGCATCAAGGTTTGCCAAATTCAAGTTATGACACAATAACATGTGAAACAAAAATCGGCGAACTTTCACTAAGTTCGCCGATTTTTATCAATGCGATGACTGGTGGTGGAGGAGAGAAAACGTTACATATTAATGAGCAATTAGCATATGTAGCGAAACATCATAAACTTGCTATGGCTGTAGGATCGCAAATGGCGGCGTTAAAAGATGAAAGTGAAGCTGCTTCTTATAAGATTATCAGAAAGGTAAATCCAAATGGTATTTTCTTTGCTAATTTAGGTAGTGAGGCAACTATCGAACAAGCAGAGCGTGCCGTTGATATGATTGAAGCGAATGCATTGCAAATTCATTTAAATGTCATACAAGAGTTAACGATGCCAGAAGGAGACCGTGACTTTACTGGTGTACTTCAGCGCATTGAGAAAATTGTTTTAAATAGTAAAGTTCCTGTCATTGTGAAAGAAGTTGGATTTGGGATGAGTAAGGAAACAATGCAACAGTTAGCGAGCATAGGTGTCACGGCAATTGATATTGGCGGACAAGGTGGTACGAATTTTGCTGCTGTTGAAAATGAAAGAAGACAACGAATGCTTTCTTATTTTAATAACTGGGGCATACAAACGGCAACCTCGATTATTGAAGCAACCTCTACAAATAATAACCTCTCTTTTATTGCATCTGGGGGCATACAAACAGCGCTTGACGTAGCGAAAGCAATCGCATTAGGGGCGAATACAACTGCGTTTGCTGGATACTTTTTACGTATTTTAATGCAAGATGGTATCGAGAAGTTAGTGGATGAAATTGCTCTTTTACATACAGATTTGAAATTTATTATGACAGCTCTTGGTGCGAAGACGATAGAAGAGTTACAGGCTGTACCTCTTGTTGTAAAGGGCGAAACATATCATTGGTTAACGCAGCGTGGTATCGATACTGCGCATTATAGTAGGAGATAAAAAAATCAACCGTTTGGTTGGTTTTTTTATTTTCTGTTCTTTTTGAGTAATATAAAGTGAGGAACGAATTAATATTCTATAAAAATAAAAAATGAAATTATTATTATGTATATAAACATTAGCTTGAGAAAATTGCGACTGAAATAGAGGCTGAAAAATGTAAATATTGTACTGATGAATGATTGGGAAGGGTTTAATTTTGTCAAAGAAAATAGGTGGAGGTAGAAAAATCCTAGAAAGACTTATATATGAAATGTTATTTCGATATAAATAAAAATGTGAAAGACGGTTTCGTACAATATCGAAACCGTCTTTTTGTGTTCATTAGTGCTGATTTTGTTTTCGGGCTTGCTCTGGTGTATCCAGTCCAGTTGCACCGGGATATTGTAATGATTGGTCACGGTCAGATTCGACGCGTCGTGATTCTCTTAGTTTTCGTTCTTGACGATCTTTACCCATAATGAATAGCACCTCCTTATTAAAAGTGTTGCTGTTATGTGAAAAAACTATGCGTGAAGAAAGTGGATTAACTTTCATAAAAAGTTCCCATAATGGAAAACATAGGAGGTGAAATGATGGAAGGGAGTACTTTTTATTTTGTAGCTTGGATAGGGTGGATTGTTGTAACTTTTTTTATGAAAAAGGACTCTATGCGGTGGAAGATAAGCGCTTGTATACTGATTTTTATTATTTGCTCTTCGTTACATGTAACGATTGCTTCATTCACGGTATCAGTAAATGCACTTTTGCTTTGTATTGTTGCTTTTATAGGAATCACACTATATTCGATTTGGAAAAAATTATATACCTTACTTTCGGCACTTATTATTGCAATGTTATATACAAGTTTTCATTTGTTAGAAGTATATGATCCGATTTGGATTGTGGTGGACAGGTTGTTTTTGTTAAGTAGTGCTCTTGTGTATGCATCAGTTTTATTACATGGGGATCGCATATTACGATTATGTTCTCTTTATATAGGAATGTTACAGGGAGAATTGTTTGTGACACTTATTTTTCGGAAACTACACTTTCCTTATGATTACGGGAGTTTAGCGTTTTTTGATATCGTCGCCGTTTCTACATTTTTCATGGCAATTTTGTTTTGGATTGCAAAAGCATCAGTATACATGGAACAGTTCAAGAGGAAAGCACGTAAAAGAAAGGCGAGGGTAATACATGACTGAATATACACCGGCCATTTTATGCGGAGTAATTGCGGGGACAGTAACGAGAGTGCTAATGCTCCGGACAGATACGCGTCAATATCCGACGAGGCTCCACGGGAAAATTATTCACGTTGCGATGGGGTTAATTGCAGCGGCTTTAGGAGCGATTGCGATTCCGTCAATTTTGAAAAAAGATTTTTCTGCTATTACATTTCTGACATTAGCAGCAACACAGTTTCGTGATGTGCGTAATATGGAAAGAAATACACTTCAACAATTAGATGGATATGAGCTCGTACCGCGTGGGAATACATATATTGAAGGGATTGCATTAGTTTTTGAAAGTCGCAACTATTTGGCGATGTTAACGTCGTTTGCAACGACGTTTGCGTATATAGGGTTCCGTTCATGGATTGCTGGAGTAATTATGGCTATCATCGCATTTATTATCGCGAAAAAATTAATGTCGGGCAGAAGGTTACATGATCTTGTTGATATCGAGCATGTTCCACTTCGTTTTGAAGGAGCGGGACTATATATTGATAATATTTACATTATGAATATTGGATTGCCAGCAAGGCAAGAAGAAATTATGAAATATGGAATGGGCTTTATTTTAAGGCCGAAATCAATTGATGCTATGGTGACAATCTCAAACTTAGGACAACGACAAGCTATTTTACATGATGTTTCTGTTGCTTTAGGGATTTATAGAGATTCTGGTACGCCAGCGCTTGTGCCGTTAGCAAAGCGTGATTTAGAAGATGGTAGGGTGGGGATTTTTGTCTTGCCACAAGATCAAGATGCAGAGAAAGCGATAGGTGTCATAGGGAACGTACCGACGTTAGAAAGTGCTGTTCATATGTCATCGGAAGCCCCGAAAGGAAGGGGAGATAAAAGATGATGTTAGAAAGTGTAATACTCGCGGTTATTACCACAGCGCCGGAGAAATTTGCTGGTGGTGCCCCCTTGTTTACTTGTGAATCGACAGATGAATTAGAATTTGTTGCAAATAATTTAGAGGCAATTTTGGATGGTATTGCGCATCGCTTACAAGAGAATGTATATATTATTGTGAAACATTAGTAACGTGTGGTATAATGTGAGGTGTTTTGATACGCTGAGAAATATTCTGGAATGCAAATCCCTTCTTGCACAAAGAAGGGTTTTTTACATAATAAACAGAAGCAAGTTGAAAGGATGAAAGTATATGCCGAAACCAGTAATAGCAATAGTAGGCCGCCCGAACGTAGGAAAATCTACTATTTTCAATAGAATTGTTGGAGAAAGAGTTTCAATCGTAGAAGATATACCAGGTATAACGCGAGACCGTATTTATAGTGCGGGAGAATGGTTAAATCATGAGTTTAACATTATTGATACAGGTGGAATTGATATTGGTGACGAGCCGTTCTTGACACAAATTCGTCAACAAGCGGAAGTAGCGATTGATGAAGCAGATGTTATCATTTTTATGACGAATGGTCGCGATGGTGTAACTGCAGCAGATGAAGAAGTTGCTAAAATTTTATATCGTTCTAAAAAACCAATTGTACTTGCGGTAAATAAGGTTGATAATCCAGAAATGCGTAGTGATATTTATGATTTTTATGCATTAGGATTTGGCGAGCCATTCCCGATTTCAGGTACACACGGTTTAGGACTTGGTGATTTGTTAGATGAAGCTGCAAATCATTTTCCAAAAATTGAAGAAGAAGCTTATGACGATGAAACAATCCGTTTCTCTTTAATTGGACGTCCGAATGTAGGGAAATCATCACTTGTAAATGCACTTCTTGGTCAAGAACGTGTAATTGTAAGTAATATAGCGGGAACGACACGTGATGCTGTTGATACACCATATAGTAAAGATGGTCAAGATTATGTAATCATCGATACAGCTGGTATGCGTAAAAAAGGGAAAGTATACGAAAGTACAGAAAAGTATAGTGTGCTTCGTGCACTAAGAGCGATTGAACGTTCTGACGTTGTTTTAGTCGTTTTAGACGGAGAAGAAGGAATTATTGAACAGGATAAAAAAATCGCTGGATATGCTCATGATTCAGGACGTGCTGTTATTATCGTCGTAAACAAATGGGATGCAGTGAAAAAAGATGAAAAAACAATGAAAGCATTTGAAGAAAACATCCGTGCTCATTTCCAATTTTTAGAGTACGCACCGATTGTATTCTTATCTGCGAAAACGAAAAAACGTACACAAACATTATTACCAGTTATTAATGAAGTAAATGAAAGCCATAGTATTCGTATTCAAACGAACGTATTAAATGATGTAATTATGGATGCGGTAGCGATGAATCCAACGCCAACTCATAATGGTAGCCGTTTGAAAATCTTCTATGCGACACAGGTTGCGGTAAAACCACCAACATTTGTTATATTTGTAAACGATACAGAGTTAATGCACTTCTCATATGAGCGCTTCTTAAAGAATCGCTTACGTGAAGCGTTCGGTTTTGTAGGAACGCCAATTCACATTATCGCTAGAGCAAGAGACTAATGGAGAGGATGTGATTTTATGACAAAAATCACAGTAGTAGGAGCAGGTAGCTGGGGAACAGCGTTAGCGATGGTATTGGCTGACAATGGACATGATGTACGAATTTGGGGAAATCGCTCTGAACTCATGGATGAGATTAATACGAAACATGAGAATAGTCGATACCTTCCAGGAATTACATTGCCAAGCACAATCGTAGCCTACTCTTCTTTAGAAGAAGCATTAGTAGATGTAAATGTAGTACTTCTTGTAGTACCAACGAAAGCGTATAGAGAAGTATTGCAAGATATGAAGAAATATGTAGCGGGTCCGATTACTTGGGTTCATGCAAGTAAAGGAATTGAACCTGGTACGTCAAAACGTATTTCGGAAGTGATTGAGGAAGAAATTCCAGAGAACTTGATTAAAGACGTTGTTGTACTGTCTGGACCGAGTCATGCTGAAGAAGTCGGTTTACGTCAAGAGACGACGGTTACGTCTGCAGCAAAGCGTATGGAAGCGGCTGAGGAAGTACAAGACCTGTTTATGAATAGTTACTTCCGTGTATACACAAATCCAGATATCGTTGGAGTTGAACTTGGTGGTGCGTTAAAAAATATCATCGCATTAGCTGCTGGGATAACTGATGGACTTGGATTAGGTGATAATGCGAAAGCAGCATTAATGACACGTGGTTTAACGGAGATTGCTCGTTTAGGAAGAAAAATGGGCGGAAATCCATTAACGTTTGCTGGTCTAACTGGTATGGGAGACTTAATTGTAACTTGTACAAGTGTTCATAGCCGAAATTGGCGCGCTGGAAATATGCTTGGAAAAGGACACTCTTTAGAAGAAGTGTTAGAAAGTATGGGTATGGTTGTAGAAGGTGTCAGAACAACGAAAGCTGCTCACGAATTAGCAGAGAAAATGGAAGTTGAAATGCCGATTACAGCTGCTTTATATGACGTGCTATTCAATGGGAATAATGTGAAAGATGCAGTAGGCTCATTAATGGGACGTGTTCGAAAACATGAAGTGGAAGCTATACCTGACTTACTTTAAAGAAAAGCGACAGAAGTACATTTGTACTTCTGTCGCTTTTTATTTTTATGGGTCTTTTCACCATTTTTTTAATTTTGCATAGGATGAAGAGTAACTTGAGGAGAGGGTGAAAAGAATGGATAATAACATTTTTAATAACATTGAAAAAGAAGCGAAAGTGAATAAAGAAGATATTTTTAAATTAGCATCATCTGTACAAAATGCGAATTTACGTGATGAGACTGTGCTTCGTCAATTGATTCATCAAGTGGCTCTTATGGCAGGACGTGAAGTGCCGAAAGAACAAGAGGATCAAATTGTAAAAGCGATCATTAACAATAATATGCCCGCTGACTTTGGCTCGTTAAGTAAAATGTTTAAAAAATAAAATATAAGAAACAAAGAGTTTGTAGATTGCATATGATAGCCATGAAAGTATGGGAATAGAGCTGTTTTGGGCATATTTGGTCAACCGAAGCGAGAGATACACTCGCTTCGGTTTTATTTTTATCTAGATTAGAGGAAGATGCGAAAAAATATGTGGATTAAAGTTACATATTCGTAATTTGTAATAAAATGTTTTTTTTTTATTTGTTTAAAGATTTTAATTTGTTAAAATAGTATAAAAATAGATTAATAAAAAGGGGTGTGTATATGTCAGAAGGGCTTTTAAAAATGTGGTTTGCTTTAGGAGCAATTGGATTTATGTTTTTTGCAGTAAGTTTTATTTTACTAAGTAGATACAAAATAAAGAATAAATTTTTGAAAGGGATTACAGCGTTAGTAGCGTACACCCTTATGGTTGTGTCAGGAATTGTTATTTTTCTTGTTGTATTTAGTGGACCAGTACAGCAGTAAAGGGAATGGTCTCGAAAATGCTACATACGGAGCAAGTTATATTAGTATGAAAAGGTGATTGCTAGTGAAAAAAGTCCATATTATTTTAATATTTTGTTGTATGAGCCTTTTAACAGGTTGTCTGTATCCGAAAGAAAATATGAGACAAAATGCTGTTCCTTATGATGATCAGCTACAGGTTGTCCAAAAAGCTGTAGAGACATTTAAGGAGAAAAATGATGGGATATTGCCAATTAAGACGCGGGATATGAGTACGCCTATTTACCAAAAGTATCCAATTGATTTTCAAAAGATTGCGCCGCGTTACATACAAGAAGCGCCGGGAAATGCGTATGAAAGCGGGGGAGTGTACCAATACGTATTAATAGATGTTGAAACAAACCCGACAGTAAAGTTAATTGATGTTAGGATGGCTGAACAAATCCAGGAATTATCATTAAAGCTTAGGATGTATCGGGATGAACATCAATATCCACCTTTTAAAAAGGTAATTTCAGATGGTGTGTATGAATTAGATTTCAAAAAACTAGGATATAAAGATGTGCCACAAGTGACAAGTCCGTATTCCGGTAAAGGGCTTCCTTTTGTAATCAATGAAAAGGGAGAAATTTATGTTGATTATCGAATCGACTTATATGAAGCGTTGAAAAAAAATGAAGGTCAAATTAAGGAGGGGGAAGATATTCGGAATATACTTTCGAACGATTCTCCATTTGTACCTGCGTATTCTTTACCGTATACGGTAAAGAATGGAGAACCAATTTTTTTAAAATCATAAGTCATGAACCTTTCTTTTAGTGAATAAGTTCTAGAAGAAAGGTTTTTTATGTTACACAACTTGCGATGCAAACAAAGGTATTTTTTAATAGTCATATGAAATTGGACAAAATTATATGATATATTGTCCGAACTTCTAGAATACCATTATATTATATCAGATATTATAGGCAACGTTAGAGAAGGTATTAGTTGACTATAAACGTGGAATTATTCCCAAAAATATTGAGGGAGGGAATCACTTGGAAAAGGTAGATATTTTTAAAGATATTGCGGAACGCACAGGCGGTGATATTTATTTTGGAGTTGTAGGAGCTGTTCGAACAGGGAAATCAACATTCATTAAAAAATTTATGGAACTTGTAGTTATTCCTAATATTGAGAATGAGTCTGACCGTCAAAGGGCGCAGGATGAACTGCCTCAAAGTGCTGCTGGTCGTACAATCATGACGACGGAACCGAAGTTTGTTCCAAACCAAGCGGTTTCTATCGAAGTAGATGAAGGTCTTGAAGTGAATATTCGATTGGTAGATTGCGTTGGATATACGGTTCCAGGAGCAAAAGGCTATGAAGATGAGAATGGCCCACGCATGATTAATACTCCTTGGTATGAAGAACCTATTCCATTCCATGAAGCTGCAGAAATCGGAACACGTAAAGTAATTCAAGAACATTCCACAATTGGTGTTGTAATTACAACAGATGGAACGATTGGTGAAATTCCAAGAAGAGATTATATAGAGGCAGAAGAACGCGTAGTAAATGAGTTAAAAGAAGTCGGAAAACCTTTCATTATGATCATCAACACTGTACAGCCGTATCATCCAGATACAGAGCAATTGCGCCAAAGTTTATCTGAAGAATATGATATCCCAGTTATTGCGATGAGTGTAGAAAGTTTAAGGGAAACAGATGTATACAATGTACTTCGAGAAGCATTATTTGAGTTCCCTGTTTTAGAAGTGAATGTTAACCTTCCGAGCTGGGTGATGGTGTTAAATGAAGGGCATTGGTTGCGCCAAAGTTATCAAGAAGCGGTTCAAGAGACTGTGAAGGATATAAAACGTCTTCGTGATGTGGACCGTGTCGTTTGGCAGTTTAGTCAGTATGAATTTATTGATCGAGCGAGCTTAGCTGGTATTGATATGGGGCAAGGCGTAGCAGAGATTGATTTATATGCACCAGATGAATTATATGATCAAATTTTAAAAGAAGTAGTAGGGGTAGAAATTCGAGGGAAAGATCATTTATTAAAGCTTATGCTCGATTTATCTCATGCAAAAATAGAATACGATCAAGTGGCGGATGCCCTGCGTATGGTAAAGCAAACAGGATATGGTGTAGCAGCGCCTGCGTTAGCTGACATGAGCTTAGATGAGCCAGAAATTATTCGTCACGGTTCAAGGTTTGGTGTGAAATTAAAAGCTGTAGCTCCGTCTATTCATATGATTAAAGTAGATGTGGAGTCAACGTTTGAGCCAATCATTGGTACTGAAAAGCAAAGTGAAGAACTAGTTCGTTACTTAATGCAGGATTTTGAAGATGACCCATTATCAATTTGGAATTCTGATATATTCGGGCGTTCACTTAGCTCTATTGTTCGAGAAGGCATTCAAGCAAAACTATCTTTAATGCCAGAAAATGCGAGATATAAATTAAAAGAAACGCTAGAGAGAATTATTAATGAAGGATCTGGCGGATTAATTGCGATTATATTATAAGAAAAAATCCCTCTCATCGTAGAGGGATTTTTTTGATTTTTGCGTATGAAATAGAAAAATAAACAGTCATTATCTAATATATTGTTGTAAATTGTCAAGTTTCATCAGATTTTCACATTTTAAGAGTAACAATTTCCTTAAAAATATTGAATTATAAAGGAGAATCGTATAATATAGGCGTTGATAATGATTTATCTACATCTTTGTAGTATAGAATTTGTAAAAATTGCCTACAAATGAAAGTAAGACTCATTTTATGATCATTATACAGTCTTATCTTTGGGAGGAGGTGAATGGCATGAACAAGACAGATTTAATCAATGCTGTTGCAGAAGCAAGTTCCCTTTCTAAAAAGGACGCAACAAAAGCAGTAGACGCTGTTTTTGATTCTATCTTAGAAGCTTTAAAACAAGGTGATAAAGTACAACTGATCGGATTCGGTAACTTCGAAGTTCGTGAGCGTGCGGCTCGTAAAGGTCGTAACCCACAAACAGGTGAGGAGATTGAAATCGCTGCAAGTAAAGTACCTGCATTCAAACCTGGTAAAGCGTTAAAAGATGCGGTTAAATAATCCTTACATATTAACAGGGAAGAAGAGTTTCCTTTTTGGGAACTCTTCTTTTTGCTTTTAAAAACATAAATATGCTAGAATGTGTTCGTATCACTTTTAGGTTTTCGGGAGGGCTAGCGGATGGCAAAAGTTAATTTAGAACAAATTGAACATGCAGTACGCCTTATTTTAGAGGCAATCGGAGATGACCCAAATCGTGAGGGAGTACTTGATACACCAAAGCGTGTTGCAAAAATGTACGCAGAAGTGTTCTCGGGTATGCATGAAGATCCGAAAGAACATTTGCATAAAGTGTTCGGAGAAGATCACGAGGAGCTTGTACTAGTAAAAGATATACCGTTTTATTCGATGTGTGAGCATCATTTAGTTCCATTCTATGGAGTTGCTCACGTTGCATATATTCCGCAAGGCGGAAAAGTGACAGGGTTAAGTAAATTAGCTCGTACTGTGGATACAATTGCACGTCGTCCACAACTGCAAGAACGTATTACATCAACAGTAGCGAACTCTATTATGGAAGTACTAGAGCCGCATGGTGTAATGGTAGTAGTAGAAGCGGAACATATGTGCATGACGATGCGTGGTGTGAAAAAGCCAGGCGCGAAAACAGTAACAACAGCAGTACGTGGTGTGCTAGAAAATGATGCAGCAGCACGTAGTGAAATTTTATCTTTTATTAAATCGAAGTAAAGAAAAGTAGGAAACTGCTTTTCTTTTTTTTTTATGTAAATAAATGATATAGTTTTAGCAAGGAAGAGTGAGAATAGAAAGACTACTAAAAAGAATGGAAGATGTTATTTCGTTCGGTGGAAGTTTGGAAAGAGTAGCCAAGTTTTGGTTATAGAAAATAGTATGTATGTGTTATAATAAGTTTTATGAATTAGAAAACAAGGGTGATTTTTGTGTGTGACATCTACGGAGGGTATGCGGGTATAAGAGAGAAATTGATGGAGAAATTACGCCATCCTTATTTTATAAACTATATTGAAGAACCATTTATTGATGAAGAAAAAATAGCATTGTTATATGGTGCTTTAAAAGGTGCAAATTTACATATAGAACAAATTGAGCATTATGTAGTAACGATTATGCTTGTGCAAATTGCGCTTGATACACATGAAAGAGTATCAAATAAAGCAGGGGAAGAAGCAAATGAATCGCATAAACGTCGTCAGCTAACAGTACTTGCTGGTGATTACTATAGCGGGTTATATTATTACTTATTGTCTATGAATCGTGATATTGTTTTAATCCGTGCGCTTGCTGAAGGAATTAAAGAAATTAATGAACACAAAATAATGTTATATCAAAAAGCGCATGAAACGATGGATGACATAATGGAAAGTGTAGTAACGATTGAGTCTGCACTCTTGCAAAAAACATGTGATCATTTTCATTTATCGCATTGGAAGCCGTTTATAACGTATGTACTAGGAAAAAACCGTCTTCAAAAAGAATGTGAACTGCATGCTGATAAACGACATTCACCTGTTTTTCAAGCAGTTCAAGGGATTGCGAAGGATAAAGCGGAGGCAGAAACAGTTATACATGGATGGATGATGGAACTCAGAAAGAAAGAAAATCAGTTTTTAGAAAACCACACAGATATAAGCGAAATAAACTCTGTGCTAAGAGATAAATCGAAGACATAAGCTATTTTACATTGGAAGAAGGTACGAGCATGCAACAATCAAAAGAAGAAAGAGTACATGATGTATTTGAGAAAATCTCTGATAAATACGATGTGATGAATTCTGTAATTAGTTTTCAAAGACATAAAGCATGGCGTAAAGAGACGATGCGCATTATGGATGTAAAACCAGGTAACAAGGCTCTTGATGTATGCTGCGGGACAGCGGACTGGACAATTGCGCTAGCTGGAGCGGTAGGTGAACAGGGCAAGGTTGTTGGTTTAGACTTCAGTGAAAATATGTTATCTGTCGGTAAGCAAAAGGTAGAGGCGTTACAATTAAAACAAGTAGAACTTCTACACGGGAATGCAATGGAACTTCCATTTGAAGATAACACATTTGATTATGTAACGATTGGATTTGGTTTACGTAACGTACCAGATTATATGCACGTATTAAAAGAAATGACGCGTGTAGTAAAGCCAGGTGGAAAAGTAATTTGTTTAGAAACATCTCAACCAACAATGATTGGTTTTCGACAAGGATATATTTTATACTTTAAATATATCATGCCGTTATTTGGAAAGTTATTTGCGAAAAGTTATAAAGAATATTCATGGCTGCAAGAATCTGCTAGCTCATTCCCAGGTATGAAAGAACTGGCTAATATGTTTGAAGAAGCTGGACTTGAACGTGTACAAGTGAAGCCGTTTACTTTTGGAGTAGCAGCGATGCATTTAGGTATGAAACCAGAATCAAAATAGAAAAAAGAAGTTTTAGGTTAAGGTGAACAATATGAAGTTACAACTTATGTACTCTTTTTTACGATCGGATATTAATGTGATAGAAAAAGAATTAAAAAAGACAGTTGCTTCTGAACAACCATTAGTAGAAGAGGCAGCATTACAACTTATTGAAGCTGGTGGGAAGCGAATTCGTCCTGTATTTGTATTGCTTGCGGGAAAATTTGGAGATTATAAGTTAGATGCAATTAAGCATGTAGCTGTTGCGTTAGAACTTATTCATATGGCTTCTCTTGTTCACGATGATGTTATTGATGCTGCATTTTTACGACGTGGTAGTGCGACTGTGAATGCGAAATGGGGAGATCGTATTGCAATGTATACAGGGGACTATCTATTTGCTAAGTCTCTTGAATGTATAACAAATATCGAAATTCCAGAGGCGCATCAGGCGCTATCGCATACCATTTTAGAAGTATGTAAAGGTGAAATTGAACAAATTAAAGATAAATACAATTATGACCAAAATTTACGAACGTATTTAAGAAGAATAAAGCGAAAAACAGCATTATTAATTGCTGCGAGTTGTCAACTAGGAGCAATTGCTGCTGGCGCTAATCGTGATACGGTAAATCGACTATTTTGGTATGGGTATTTTGTAGGCATGTCGTATCAAATTATTGATGATATTTTAGACTTCGTTTCCACAGAAGAGAAGCTTGGAAAACCTGCTGGCGGAGATTTACTACAAGGGAATATTACGCTTCCTGCCCTATATGCTATGGAAGATCCCGTACTTCGTAAGAAAATCATATCTGTACATGAAAATACAACAGCGGACGAAATGAAAGAAATTATTGAGGATATAAAAAATAGTGACGCTATTGATCAAGCATTTGCGTTTAGTGAACGTTATTTACATAAAGCATTAGAAATCATAAAACCACTTCCGCGTGGACAAGCGAAGTATGCATTACAAAATGTAGCAAAGTATATTGGGAAACGAAAATTTTAGTGTTTTTTCTAAAAAATAAAATAATCTCTCTATTTCAAAACTATTGCACAATTGTGATAAGGGTGTTAATATGTGTGTGGGGATATACAATTACATACATAATTCAGAAGTGGAGAGATTTTTTATGGAAAAAACATTTCTAATGGTAAAACCAGACGGTGTACAACGTGCTTTCATTGGGGAAATTGTAGCTCGTTTTGAGAAAAAGGGCTTTCAATTAGTTGGTGCAAAATTAATGCAAGTCACTCCAGAAATTGCTGGACAACACTACGGTGAGCATAAAGAAAAACCTTTCTTTGGTGAATTAGTAGACTTTATTACATCAGGACCTGTATTCGCAATGGTATGGCAAGGTGAAGGTGTAGTAGATACAGCTCGTAACATGATGGGTAAAACAAGACCACATGAAGCAGCTCCTGGAACAATTCGTGGAGATTTCGGTGTAACTGTTGCAAAAAACATTATTCATGGTTCGGATTCGTTAGAAAGTGCAGAGCGCGAGATTGCTATTTTCTTTAAGGAAGAAGAATTAGTTGACTACTCAAAATTAATGAATGAATGGATTTACTAATTATTTTGAAATAATTTGTAAACGCTTTAATCACTGTGATAATAGTAGAAAGTGCAAGGAGAATAGGGGTATTCTTCTTGCACTTTTTTTTGTTTCAATTAGTTACGAAGTTAGAGCTGTTATGATATATTGATATGTAAAGTAAAAGGCCTATCGGAGAATAAACGAATGGCTGATTAATTATATAATTTCTTTCATATTTTTAGAGTAAGGAAAGATAATAGCATTGCTTAATATAGCGAGATAAATACATATACGAAAAGAGGAATAACGTATGCGATATATTACAGCTGGTGAATCTCATGGTCCACAACTTACGACGATTATAGAAGGTGTTCCGGCGGGATTGCCTTTAGTAGCGGATGATATAAATGAAGAGTTAGCTAGAAGGCAAAAGGGGTATGGGCGTGGTAGACGCATGCAAATTGAAACAGATCAAGTGCAAATTGTAAGTGGTGTTAGACATGGAGAGACATTAGGTTCTCCAATTGCACTTGTTGTTGAAAATCGTGATTTTGCACATTGGACAAAAATTATGGGCGCAGAGCCTTTAACGGAACAAGAAGAAAAAGAAATGAAAAGGAAAGTAACAAAACCAAGACCGGGACATGCTGATTTAAATGGTGCGATTAAATATGGTCATAGAGACATGAGAAATGTACTTGAGCGTTCTTCAGCACGCGAAACGACCGTGCGTGTTGCTGCTGGTGCGATTGCTAAAAAAGTGTTAGCAGAAATCGGTATTACAGTGGCGGGCCATGTAATTGAAATTGGTGGTGTTGAGGCTAAGGAAGTTACGTATAGTTCAATTGAAGAATTAAAAAATATTACAGAAGCATCACCTGTACGTTGCTTAAATGAAGAAGCAGGTAACCAAATGATGAAAGCAATTGATGATGCGAAAGCAAATGGTGATTCAATTGGTGGAATCGTTGAAGTGATTGTGGAAGGAATGCCAATTGGGATCGGTAGCTATGTGCATTATGATCGAAAACTGGATGCAAAATTAGCAGCCGCAATTATGAGCATTAATGCTTTTAAAGGCGTCGAGATTGGAATTGGTTTTGAAGCAGCGCATAGACCGGGAAGTGAAGTTCATGATGAAATTTTGTGGAATGAGGAACATGGATATACACGAAGAACAAATAATGCAGGTGGATTAGAAGGCGGTATGACGACTGGAATGCCAATTGTTGTGCGAGGTGTGATGAAACCGATACCTACACTATATAAACCTCTTCAAAGTGTAGATATTGATACGAAAGAGCCTTTTACAGCGAGCATTGAACGTTCAGATAGTTGTGCTGTGCCAGCAGCTAGTGTCGTTGCAGAAGCGGTTGTAGCTTGGGAATTAGCGACAGCTTTAATAGAACAATTCGGATTAGATCGTATGGACCTTATTCGTGAAAATATTGAGAAACATAATGAATATGCGAGGGGATTTTAATGGGAAACATACATATTCAAACGAAATCAAAAGAATATGATGTACATGTAGGAAAAGAATCGTTGTCACATTTGACAACAATCGTTCAAAACATGCAGCCATCTGTATCAAACATTATGATTATTTCAGATGAAGCTGTTGCATCTTTCCATTTACAGACAGTTGTAGATGCATTGCAAATAGAGCAAAAAGTATTTTCATTCGTTGTACCGAGTGGCGAAAAAGAGAAGTCTTTTGAAAACTTCTATGCAGCTCATACGTCAGCTCTTGAAAATAAATTAGATAGAAATTCTTTAATTATTGCACTTGGAGGCGGGATGATTGGAGATTTAGCTGGCTTTGTTGCTGCGTCGTTTATGCGTGGAATCCGCTTTGTTCAAGTTCCAACAACTTTATTAGCTCATGATAGCGCAGTAGGTGGGAAAGTAGCGATTAATCATCCGTTAGGTAAAAATATGATAGGGGCATTCCATCAACCAGAAGCAGTTGTATATCATACGCCGTTTTTACAGTCTCTTCCTGAAAAAGAATGGCGTTCAGGTTATGCAGAAGTGATAAAGCATGCTCTTATTGGTGATGTAAAGCTGTATCATTGGCTAAAAGAAGAAGTGCAAACATTAGCAGACCTTCGTGATGAAAAGTTAATCCATATATTAACGAAGGCGATTCCTGTAAAGGCAAATATTGTAGCGCAAGATGAAACAGAAAAAGGTGTACGTGCTCATTTGAACTTTGGACATACGTTAGGCCATGCGCTTGAAAAAGAGCTAGGATATGGAAATATTACTCACGGTGACGGAGTAGCGGTTGGCATGCTATTTGCTTTGTTTTTAAGTGAGCAAGTGTACAAGGTTGACCTTTCCTATGGAGAGATGAAGCAGTGGTTCTTAAAGTACGGCTATCCAAAAATGCCAAGTGATTTGAATGTAGAGCGCCTCGTCCAGTTGATGAAACAAGATAAGAAAGCAAATGCTGGAGCAATTCATATGGTGCTAATGCAGGAATATGGGGTAGTGAATGTCGTATCTATTCCAGATGAGACTGTTCATATTGCGTTAGAGGCATTTCAAAAGGATATGGCTTAAGAAGTGTGAAGTGCTTGTTTTGAGGCATTCTCGTAATAGTGGCGGTTAAGATAAACGATGCTGGTGCGGGATTACAACCGCATTGTAATCGAATTGAATAAAATGACTGGGGGAAGAAAAATGAGAGTGAAAGAGCAATTGTTAACTTTGAGAGCATATGTACCTGGGAAAAACATTGAAGAAGTAAAACGGGAATATGGATTGTCAAAAATTGTGAAATTAGCATCGAATGAAAATCCATTCGGTTGTTCAGCACGCGTAACAGAAGCATTAACTTCTTTAGCGAGTCAATACGCTCTTTATCCAGATGGATATGCTTTTGAACTACGGGTACAAGTGGCAAAACATTTAGGTGTTAAAGCAGAACAACTGTTATTTGGTAGTGGATTAGATGAAGTCATTCAAATGATTAGCCGTGCATTACTACAAGAAGGAACAAATGTTGTAATGGCGAATCCAACATTCTCGCAATACCATCACCATGCTGTTATTGAAGGAGCAGAAGTTCGTGAAGTACCACTAAAAGATGGCGTTCATGATTTAGATGCGATGTTACAGCAAGTAGATGATAAAACGAAGATTGTATGGATTTGTAACCCGAATAATCCGACAGGTACATATGTAGAGAAACAAAACTTACTTTCATTTTTAGAATCAGTTCCTAAGTCAGCGCTCATTATTATGGACGAAGCATACTATGAATATGCGGGAGCAGAAGACTATCCACAAACATTACCACTTGTTGAAAAATATGAAAATCTTATGGTTTTACGTACGTTTTCAAAAGCATATGGTTTAGCTGCTTTCCGTATCGGGTATGCGGTTGGTAATGCGAAGTTAATCGGGCAGCTAGAAGTAGCAAGGTTACCATTTAATACATCGACTGTAGCGCAGGCTGTAGCACTCGCTGCATTAGAAGATCAAGTATTTTTACAAGAATGTGTGAAAAAGAACGAAGAAGGATTAAATCAATATTACGCATTTTGTAAGGAATATAATGTATTCTATTATCCATCTCAAACAAATTTCATTTTCTTAAAGCTCGGTATTCCTGGTAATGAGGCTTTCGAACGATTAATGAAGAAAGGCTACATTGTTCGTTCTGGTGCTGCATTTGGTATACATGATGGTATTCGTATTACTGTCGGTTTGAAAGAAGAAAATGATGAAATTATAGAATTATTGACAGAGCTTGTAAAAGAGCAAGTAAAGAAAGAAGAAACATATTCTTAAGAAATTGTGAAGGCTCCTATTATAGGGGCCTTTTTTATCGCATTAAAAATAAAAGTTGAAGACTGGTAATTAAGTTGTTCTGTAAACCACGGTTTGTATGGCTCGATAATTAGTGAGAGAAGTTATTTGCACGGTCATAAAAGAAAACGGTACAATAGAAAGTAGTAATGCGGTATCGGTGTCATATTCGAATCGTTATCAGTGAAAGTACAAGAAGAAGTATGCTCATTCTAAAGGTTGCGTTCTTACACCTAGTTGCTTATGATAAAGTGAAACTTTAATCAGTGGGATGTTTATCCCCTACTGATTATTAGCCCGCACCAATCGGGGTAAATGACCAGAAAATAATATTTGTTAGAATTAAAGGAGACGTTTATGCAAAAATTTGAACAAGCTGTTTCACATATTGAAAATGGTGAAGCGGAAAAAGGATTACAATTATTAAAAGAACAATTAAAAATTGCGAATGATGAAGAGAAGTATGATATCGCTCGCTATTATCATACACTTGGATTTACGGATGAAGCGTTAGCAATTACAGAAGATTTGCGTTTATTGTACCCAGAAGAAAGTGAATTCACTGTATTTTTAGCAGAATTATATATTGATCTAGACAAAGAAGATGAAGCAATTGAAGTGCTTCATGATATTCCTGAAAATGATGATTTATATGTTCAATCGTTATTACTTGTTGCGGATTTATTCCAAATGCAAGGTTTCGATGATGTAGCAGAACAAAAACTATTAAAGGCGAAAGAAATGATGCCTGACGAGCCTGTTATTACGTTTGGATTAGCAGAGTTATATAGTAGTAAAGGGGAAGAACAAAAGGCAATCACTTATTATGAGGCGCTATTAGCGGAACATAAAGTAATGGGTGGTGTTGTCATTGCACTTCGCCTCGCAGAAACGTTAAGTGCGATTGGAAATTGGGAAGAAGCGATTTCTTATTATGAAGCAGGTTTAGAGGAACAAAAAGATATCCACTCATTATTTGGATATGCCTTCACATTATATCAAGGTGAAGAATACCAAAGAGCAATTGGTGCTTGGCAAGAATTAAAAGAATTAGATCCGGAGTATGCATCGCTTTACATGTATTTAGCGAAAAGCTATGAAAAAGAAGGAATGCTTCAAGAAAGCTATGAAACACTTCAAGAAGGAATTAAAGTAGATGAGCTTTCTGTACCATTTTATGTAGAATTAGCGAACATTGCGGCGAAATTAGGAAAAATAGCGGAAGCAGAGGAAGTGCTTCAAAAAGCGCTTGAGTTAGATCCAGGACATTTAGGTGCGATATTAAAATATGCGTATATCCTAAAAGAACAAGAAAAGTATGAAGAGTTAATTGCAGTTGTAGAGCGTGCGATTGATAGCGGAGAACCAGATACACAACTACTTTGGGATCTTGCATTTGCAAAAAAACAATTAGAAATGTATTCGGATGCATTAAAACACTATGAAAGTGCATATACTTCTTTTAAGAATCATCCAGACTTCTTGGAAGAGTACGGTTATTTCTTATTGGAAGAAGGTATGCGCAAAGAGGCGAAAGAAGTATTTACTCAGTTAATACAACTAGACCCGACACAAATTCATATTGAAGAATTGTTATATAATTTAGAGGATTTTTCATAAGTTGGAAGGAAACTGAATACCGCTTCTTGAATCTAAAAAGAAAAGAGAAAGACAGAGGAGGGACTTAATTGCTATGAATACCCCTGTTTCTGTAAACGAGAAGAAGGATTTTGTAAAATGGTTTTTGAACAATTACCAACTGAAACAGCGTGAATGTGTATGGATTTTGAATTATTTAATGAGTCACGACCAATTGATGCATAAAGTCCACTTCGTAGAGCATGCAAAATATTGTCCGCGTGGCTTAGTGATGTCCGCGAATTGTGTAAAAGATACACCGTTTCACTTTTTTAAACAAAATGTTATGACAACAGATGCTGAAAAATCGTTTCATGATATTCGTTTAAATCGAGATGAGGATATTTATATTCAACTCAATTTTAAATCATCGTTTCAAAATGCCAATTATGTAGCTGTATTAGAAGAAAACCCGTATTTACCGAAACATATTGAAGTAAATGAAAAAGATCGTTTACTTGCAGAAAGATTTTTAGAAGAAAGTGTATTTTCTTTTAGAAGAGAACGCCTTTTGAAACAAATTGATGAAGCGCTGGATAAGCAAGATCAGGAAGCGTTTCATAGGTTAACAGCTGAGTTAAAGATGTTATAGAATTCATTTGGATTCATAAAATTTTACAAATTTCAGACTTTTTAAGAAAAACTACCTATATTAAGGTAGTTTTTCTTTTTTTACCTCTTTTAGTATGGTTTAATATATATAAAGTGAAAGTTCTGTCATTTGTAGGTGAGGGGAGGGAAGAAATTTGAAATGGATTGTAAAAGATGTGGAACAGTTTGAGCAAGCAAGAGAGTATGTAGATACAGGTGTTATACCACTTTTATCAATTTCGGCAGCAAAAGAAATGAAAATGGTAGTAGAACAAGGGGAATTTATTGAATTGTTGAGTATGGAGTTGGAAAGGGAATATAAGGGAAGAGTGCTTTTACTACCATCATTTACGTATTTGGTAGAAAGTCAAAAAAATGAAAAAGGTCGTTTGCAAGAATGGACAAATCATTTACAAGAGCAAGGTTTTAAGCATATTGCTTATGTTACTAGTGATTTTTCATGGAAAGAAGATATGCAAGAATTGCAGGGAGATTTATTTTGGTTTCCTTCATTAGCGTTAGAACAATTTAGTGATCAAGCGAAAAGAGAAGTTATTCATGCGCATATAAAAAATATAATGGTGATGTTAGAAGAAAAATGGGGAAAAGAATAATAAACAGAAAGTTCTTATTATTATGAGTAGTATGATATTGACCTGTGCATGAGCGTATTATATCATGATAGTGTCCTAGTTTTTATTTTTTATATAATTTATCACGAGGGGACAATTTCTGATAGAGGGGGGAAATTTTCGTGAGCGAGAAAGAACATCGTGTATCAAGAAGACAGTTTTTAAATTACACCCTTACCGGGGTAGGAGGCTTTATGGCAGCGGGTATTTTAATGCCGATGACGCGATTTGCGCTTGATCCGGTGTTAAGAAAAGAAGCGGGAACGGATATGGTTGCTGTTGCGCAAGTAAAGGATATTACAACAGAGCCGAAACGTTTCGACTTTAAGGTGAAGCAGGTTGATGGTTGGTACAAGTCCGAAGAGCCAAAATCAGCTTGGGTTCATAAAGATGAAAGCGGAGACATTGTTGCGTTCTCTCCAGTATGTAAACATTTAGGATGTACAGTGAACTGGAATTCGGACAAAGCACATCCGAATCAATTCTTTTGTCCATGTCACGGGGGCCGTTACACAAAAGACGGGATGAACATTAAAGGCACGCCGCCCCTTGCTCCACTTGATGTATACGAATCTAAAGTGAAAGATGGAACGTTGTATTTAGGAAAAGCGAAGCCAAGAGGGGGTGCAAAGTAGATGCTAAATAAAATTTATGATTGGGTAGATGAAAGGCTAGATATTACACCAATATGGCGTGATATCGCTGATCATGAAGTACCTGAACATGTAAACCCGGCACATCACTTTTCTGCATTCGTTTATTGCTTTGGAGGACTGACCTTTTTCGTTACCGTAATTCAAATTTTATCTGGAATGTTTTTGACGATGTATTATGTGCCTGATATTAAAAATGCTTGGGAATCGGTTTATTATTTACAAAATGAAGTTGCATACGGACAAATTGTTCGTGGTATGCACCACTGGGGTGCTAGTCTCGTCATTGTAATGATGTTTTTACATACACTTAGAGTTTTCTTCCAGGGTGCGTATAAAAAGCCTCGTGAGCTAAACTGGATTGTTGGTGTTCTTATTTTCTTTGTTATGTTAGGTCTTGGATTTACTGGATATTTATTACCGTGGGATATGAAAGCTTTATTTGCTACGAAAGTAGGGATTCAAATTGCAGAGCAAACGCCGCTCATTGGTCCTTATATTAAAACATTACTCGCTGGTCATTCCGAAATTGTTGGCGCTCAAACATTAACTCGCTTCTTTGCTATTCACGTCTTCTTCTTACCAGCAGCACTTCTAGGTTTAATGGCCTTCCACTTCATCATGATTCGCAAACAAGGTATTTCCGGTCCACTATAAGAGATTGCTAAATTAAAGGGGAAAGAACTAAAGGAGGGAGATTATGCATCGCGGCAAAGGGATGAAGTTTGTAGGAGATTCTCGGGTACCGGTAGCTCGGAAACCAAATATTCCAAAAGACTATTCTGAATACCCAGGAAAAACAGAAGCATTTTGGCCGAATTTCTTGTTAAAAGAATGGATGGTTGGTGCAGTTTTTTTAATCGGTTATTTATGTTTAACAGTGGCGCATCCGTCGCCACTTGAGAGAATGGCGGATCCAACTGATGCCGGATATATACCACTTCCAGATTGGTATTTTTTATTCTTGTATCAGTTGTTAAAGTATTCTTATGCTTCTGGCTCATTTACTGTAATTGGAGCGTTTATAATGCCAGGGATTGCATTTGGCGCATTACTATTAGCTCCATTTCTTGATCGAGGACCAGAAAGACGCCCGTTAAAGCGTCCTGTAGCAACTGGATTTATGCTTTTAGCAATTGCATCGATTATCTTTTTAACTTGGGAATCTGTAGCACACCACGACTGGGAAGCTGCAAAAAAACAAGGAGCAATTGTAAAAACAGCACCAGTTGATAAAAATGATGACGGTTATAAATTAATGCAAAAAAATACTTGTTTAACATGTCACGGTGACAATTTACAGGGCGGGGCAGCAGCGCCTGCACTGCAAAACTTAACTTTAAAGCCAGAAGAAATTGCTAAAATTGCGAAAGAAGGAAAAGGTTCAATGCCTAAAGGCGTATTTAAAGGTACGGATGAGGAATTGAAGAAGCTTTCGGAATTCGTTGCAAAGTATAATAAAAAATAATAAAAAGCTGACTACAAAAATTTGTAGTCAGCTTTTTATTTTGATGAAAGAAAGTTTACTATATAATAGAGTAGTGTTTGAGAAAAGAATGACTTTGTTTGAAAGGTGTTGGACATACAGCTTGGTTTACTTGTATGCAATGTTAAGGCAACGCTCCGTATTATTATTTTTATTAGTTGTTAACATATTAGGTACAATATACGGATTTATATGGTATGGAAATCAATTAAAAGAAACTTCACCTATATTTTGGCCGTTTGTACCGGATAGCCCGATGGCGAGTCTCTTTTTTGTCTTTGTTTTAATTGCTTTTTTAATAAAGAGAAATTGGGGATTAATAGAGGCATTAGCGATTGTTACTTTAATAAAATATGGTATATGGGCTGTTGTTGTAAATGGGGTTTTGATCTATGTAAAAGGTCCTATTGGTGTTGTGGGATATATGTTAATGCTTTCACATTTTGCGATGACAGTACAAGGATTGTTATATGCACCGTTTTACCGTATAAAAAAATGGCATTTTGCGGTAGCGGCTATATGGACATTACATAATGATGCAATTGATTATTTATTTTGGCAAATGCCGAGATATGGAATTATGCATTTGTTTGTAGAAGAAATTGGTTATTTTACGTTCTGGCTAAGCATCGCTACACTATGTATTACATATTATTCTTGCTTGCGTGAGAACCGAAAACAGTTTTCTTTATGATAGTTAAAACATGTAGGGGGAGAAAATGAAGAAAAATAAGAGTGGTACAAAAATATGGGATCGATTGGTTACAATAGTTGTTTCATACAGCATAGCATTTTCTGTATTTGCACTCGCAACAACGGCGGTTGTATACGGAAAATGGCTGTATTATTTTGAAATTGATTTTTTAAACATTCCAGATTTAGCGGATATGACGAAGGGTGATATTAAAAGAAATTATGATGTGCTTATCACATATTTATCGCCGTTTTATGATGGTGCATTACAGTTGCCAACATTAGATATGTCTACAAATGGCCGTATTCATTTTGTAGATGTTAAAAATATTTTAGTCAAGATTCAATATGTAATGTATGCAACAATTATGATTGCAATGATAGGCGGCATTTATTTATTAAAAAAGAAAAATGAAAAGTTTTTACTGCACGGATCGATTTTAACAATTATCTTTCCAATCGCGCTGATGCTACCAATCGCTATTAATTTTGAAAAGAGTTTTGTATTATTCCATAAACTGTTATTCAGTAATGATTATTGGATGTTTGATATTGAAACGGATCCGATTATATTAATGCTACCAGAAGAATTCTTTATGCATGCTGCGTGTGCTATTTTATTATTTATTTTATGCGGTAGCATAATTTGTTACAGCTTGTATAGATATTTTGTAAAAAAGAAAAGGATTTCAAAGGAAAAATTCTCTGTTTAAAGAGAATTTTTTTGTTTGTAAAACGATAATATATTTTTCGGTCCAGTTCTGTTCTATTCTTGTCCAAATTAACATATTTTGTACTAGTAGTTATAGGGGGGACCGTGATGAAGAGAACATTAATTGGATTGATAGCATTTCTAATTATAATGTTTCCGTTACGTATATACGCTGAAGAGTGGAGTGAACTAACCGGATTGTTAGATGACTCATTACAATTAGTGAAGCGTAATGAAGATGAAAAAGCAGTACAAGTATTACAACATTTCTCGGAGCAGTTTGTCATAAAGGGTAATGAAAAGAAGCAAGAAGTAACGCCAGATCAAGTTAGAGTTATTTCTTTGGCATATGACAAGGCAAAACAATCTCTCGCAGAAGAAGATTTAGGTAAACAAGTTAAAATTGATAATGTGTTAGCCCTACAGCTCGCGGTTGATGCGCAAGTGTCGAAATATCAACCACTTTGGATGGAAAGAGAAAAAAAAGTAATGGGTGCCTTTTCTCAAATGGAAAAAGCGATGAAAAAAGAAGATACGGGACAGTTTCAACAAACGTTAAACACATTTTTGCATGAATTTAATATTATTTATCCAAGCTTAATGATTGCTTTGCCAGAAAACGAAGTGCAGCGTGTAAATGCCCATTTATCTTATTTGGATGAATTTCGTAACGTTATGTTAAAAACAAAAGGTGGGCAAATGCAATTAGGGATCATTAAAGGGGATTTGCAAAAAATATTTCACACAGTAAAAAAAGATGAAATTGCACCCTCTCTCATTTGGTTTATGACAATTACTGGAGGTCTTATTTTATTCACATTAACTTATGTTGGGTGGAGAAAGTATAAAGGAGAGAGAGAAAAAAGGAAAAGTAATGTACACTCTAAGAATAGATAATGCAATAAATAAAGATATGGATTGTAAGGTTTATTCATTGACAATGATGTCAGAAGAAAATAGAATGAGAAGTACTATAATTAAAACTTCAATGGAGGTTCAGAGGTTCATGATGTTTTATTTAATTTACTTCGCGATCATAATGATCATACCGTTGTATGCACAGTCAAAAGTACGTAGTGCCTATAGCAAGTATTCACAAGTTTATTCAACATCAGGTATGACAGGAGCGGAAGTGGCTCGAAAAATTTTAGATGAGAATGGATTATACAACGTAGCTGTAGAAGAAACACCAGGTCATTTATCAGACCATTATGATCCAACTGCCAAAACAGTTCGATTATCAACAGACAACTATTACGGTCATTCAGTTGCTGGTACAGCAGTTGCAGCACACGAAGTAGGACACGCAATTCAAGATGCAAAAGATTATAACTTTATGCGTATTCGTCATTCGTTAGTGCCAGTTGCAAACTTTGGATCGAATATTTCTTGGGTATTTATTATGATTGGTGCCTTTGCATCTATGTCTAACTTATTGTTATTAGGTATTATCTTAATGGCAGCAGGTGTTGTGTTCCAACTCGTTACATTACCAGTTGAGTTTGATGCCTCAAAGCGTGCAATGCAACAAATTGAAGCGTTAGGTATCGTATCAACAGATGAATATGGGCAAGCTCGTAAAGTATTAAATGCGGCAGCATTAACATATGTAGCAGCTGCAGCTGTAGCGGTATTTGAATTATTACGTCTCGTATTAATGTATACTGGTATGCAGCGTAGCGACGACTAAAGACTATCATTTGATAGTCTTTTTTTGTTTTGTGGATTGGATTATATAATGTATTGTAAATAGAAATAATAGAAGTAATGCGGAAAGGTGGTGAGGGAAATGAAATATCCAAGCCATTTAGTAAAACAAGTGAGAGAACAAAGTGCCTCTTATCAGCTAGAAGGCTTTTTAAGTGGACAAGGTCCTGAAAATCCAAAATTTATGTTGCTAGGAGAAGCGCCTGGTGAAACAGAAATTCATAATGGGATTCCATTTAGCGGGAGAGCGGGAAAACAGTTAATGGAGTTTTTAGAACGGATTCACGTTACAAGGGAGGAAGTATATATTACGAGCACAGTTCGGAGTAGACCTTATAAGTGGCGAGAGAAAAAAGAACGAAATGGTGAAATCATACAGAAAAAGTATAATAGAACGCCAAATCAAGGAGAAATACTTGCCCATGCACCTTTGTTAGATTATGAATTAGAGAAAATAAACCCGAAGCTTATCGTTACGCTTGGAAATATCGGCCTTCAACGTTTAACAGGAAAAAATACAAAAATCACAGATGTGCACGGACAATTATTAAAACAGCCTATTCAAAAATTAAAGGACATGCAAAGTGCAGAGTTTATATGGTCAGGGAAAGACTATCATATTTTCCCGACTTTTCATCCTGCTTCCATTTTTTATAATAGGAGTTTGTTGGAGCTAATTTATGAGGATTTAGAGAAACTTAAAAAATATGTAATAAAAAACTAGAAAAGCTAGAGAGCTTTTCTAGTTGCATTTATGTATGTAACGGATTTTTATTTTCATCTAATGTAAAACCTTCACCAACTACATCATGTACATCACTTACAGCAACAAAGGCATGAGGATCTACAGAAGTAATAATATTTTTTAATTTCACTATTTCATTTTTAGCAACAACGCAATATAATACGTTCCGTTCCACTTTTGTATACGATCCAACAGCTTTTAAAAAAGTAGCTCCACGTTCCATCTCAGATAAAATTTTGGCAGCAATTTCATCATTTTTATCTGAGATAATAGTTGCTCCTTTCGCCGCATAGGCTCCTTCTTGCATAAAATCAATGACTTTCGCCCCGATAAAAACAGCAACTAACGTATACATGCCTTCGTGGTATGATAAATAGGTAAGAATAGAGACGATAATGACGATTGCATCAAACATAAACATCGTTTTCCCCATACTCCAGCCAACATATTTATGAGCGAGTCTCGCGATAATATCTACACCGCCAGTAGTCCCGCCATATTTAAATATGATTCCAAGACCGATACCAATAAATGCCCCTGCAAATAAAGCCGCGAGTGTCATATCATTTTGTAAGTTTAAATGTAAGTTGAGAACTTCGTAACGTTGAAAAATCCATAGAAACAAAGATACGCTGAAGGTGCCGATTAGTGTATAGATAAATGTCGTTCTTCCAAGTAACTTCCAACCAATAAAAAATATAGGGATATTTAATATTAAGTTTGAATAAGAAGGATCAAACTTAAATAGAAAATACAATAATAGTGTAATACCGGTAAATCCACCTTCTGCAAGGTGATTTTCAATATTGATATTCACAATACCGAAAGAAAAAATAGCGGAACCGATTAAAATGAAAATGATATTTCGAATCTTCAAATTTGATGTCATATAGAAATCCCCCTAATTATGTAGATTGCATTGCTCCGCTGAAACGGTAAAACATAATAATAAGTAATTTCTAGTTGTTAGTAAAAATAGTGAAGGTTACAAAAATCCGATTGGTTCGGGCTGATCTTTTGCAAAAATCGCAAAAGAAAGTTTCACTTTACCCCGTTCCAACGGCTGGTAGGAGATAAAGCTCTGAAGAGAGACAAACCAGCCGTAGGAACCCGATTGGTTCAACTAATATTTTGCGAAAAGCGTGCAAAAGAAGTTTCACTTTATTATAGTCTATCCAAAAAAGGGTCGCAAATGGGTGTTTGGCGGGGAATAATATTTGTCAAATCGCGATGAATTGGCTAACATGAAAGAGGAAGGATTAGAGGTGAATTGTATGGAAGCGAAAACGATGAAGGATATGCAGAAAGAAGTAGATGCATATATTGGTCAGTTTAAAGAAGGTTATTTCAGTCCACTTGCAATGATGGCTCGTTTAACGGAAGAAATGGGGGAGCTTGCAAGAGAGGTAAATCATTATTATGGTGAGAAGCCGAAGAAAACAACTGAAAAAGAACGTAGTATAGAAGAAGAGCTTGGAGATGTATTATTTGTTATGATTTGTATGGCAAATAGTTTAAATATTGATTTAGAAACAGCACATAACATTGTAATGAATAAATTTAATACACGTGATAAAGATCGCTGGACACGTATTGATGAGGGAGAGAAAGAATAATGAAAGAAATTAAAGTAATTATCGCTGGACCAAGAGGACGTATGGGACATGAGGCAGTCCTTCTTATGGAAAGAACGGAACATTTTAATTTAGTAGCAGCAGTGGATTATAAGCATGGTGGAGAGAAAATTTCTGATTTACCGGGCATGCCAGCGTTACAAGCGCCAATTTACGCAGATTTACATACTTGTTTAGAGGAAGTAGAAGCAGATGTGTTGTTAGATTTAACAACGCCAGAAGTTGGGAAACAACACGTTACACTAGCAGTTGAGCGTGGACTTCGTTCTGTTATTGGTACAACTGGATTTACAGAAGAAGAACTAAAACAATTAACAGAGAATGCGAAAGAAAAAGCAGTAGGAACAATTATCGCTCCAAACTTTGCAATTGGTGCAGTTCTTATGATGAAATTCTCACAAATGGCAGCGAAGTACTTCCAAGATGTTGAAGTAATTGAATTGCATCATGATCAAAAATTAGATGCACCATCTGGTACAGCTGTAAAAACAGTAGAATTAATTCGTCAAAACCGTGAATCAAAGCAGCAAGGTCATCCAAATGAAGTAGAGCAACTAGAAGGTGCTCGTGGTGCAAATGTAGACGGCATTCACATTCATAGTGTACGTTTACCAGGACTTATTGCACACCAAGAAGTAATGTTTGGTGGAGATGGACAAATGTTAACGGTCCGTCATGATTCATTCAATCGTGCATCATTTATGTCGGGTGTAAAACTATCAATTGATACAGTAATGAATCTAGATCATCTTGTGTACGGTTTAGAAAATATTATCGACTAAAGGGGAAACAACGGATGAAAATTGCCTTAATCGCACATGACAAAAAGAAAAATGACATGGTTTCGTTTGCATACGCATATAAACCAATTTTTGAAAAACATGAATTATTTGCAACAGGGACGACAGGACTTCGTATTATGGAGGCAACTGGTTTAGTTGTAACAAGATATCAATCGGGTCCTCTTGGTGGTGATCAAGAAATTGGTGCCATGATTGCGAAAAATGATATGGATATGGTGATTTTTTTCCGGGATCCACTAACTGCTCAGCCGCATGAACCAGATGTAAATGCATTGCTTCGTCTATGCGATGTATATGCGATTCCACTTGCAACGAATATGGCAAGTGCTGAAATGTTAATGCACGCATTAGAGCGAGGAGATTTAGATTACCGCAAGTTAAGAAAATGAGGGGAACAATTATGAGTGGATTACATATATTAGCGTTTGGTGCTCATGCCGATGATGTTGAAATCGGCATGGCTGGTACCATTGCTAAATATACGAAGCAAGGGTATGAAGTAGGTATTTGTGATTTAACAGAAGCTGATCTTTCTTCTAATGGAACGGTAGAATTGAGAAAAGAAGAAGCCAAGGCCGCAGCTCGTATAATGGGAGTGAAAACGAGACTGAATTTAGCGATGCCAGACCGTGGTTTGTATATGAAAGAAGAGTATATACGTGAAATTGTAAAGGTGATTCGTACATATAAACCAAAACTAGTTTTTGCGCCGTATTATGAAGATCGTCATCCAGATCATGCAAATTGTGCAAAACTTGTGGAAGAAGCTATTTTTTCAGCGGGAATTCGTAAATATATGCCAGAGTTTCCACCACATCGTGTGGAGTCTTTTTATTATTATATGATTAATGGTTTTCATAAACCGAATTTTTGTATAGATATAAGTGAGTACCTTTCTATAAAAGTGGAAGCATTAGAAGCGTATGAAAGTCAGTTTTCAACAGGGAGTGATGGTGTGAAAACGCCGTTAACAGAAGGTTACGTTGAAACTGTGGTCGCTCGTGAGAAAATGTTTGGAAAAGAAGTTGGAGTTTTATATGCCGAAGGGTTTATGAGTAAGAAACCGGTTTTATTACATGCTGATTTAATAGGGGGATGTAAATGAAATTAAAAATAGGTATTACATGTTATCCTTCTGTAGGTGGTTCTGGAGTTGTTGGAACAGAATTAGGAAAGCAATTAGCGGAACGCGGGCATGAAATTCATTTTATTACATCGGGTTTACCATTCCGGTTAAATAAAGTGTATCCAAACATTTATTTTCATGAAGTGACGGTAAGTCAATACTCTGTATTTCAATATCCACCATACGATTTAGCGTTAGCGAGTAAAATGGCAGAGGTTGCACAAAGAGAAAACCTAGACATTTTACATGTGCATTACGCAATACCACATGCCATTTGTGCTTATTTAGCAAAACAAATGATTGGAGAGCGTATTAAAATTGTTACAACCTTGCATGGAACAGATATTACTGTGTTAGGTTCCGACCCGTCTTTAAATAATTTAATTCGTTTTGGTATTGAGCAATCTGATGTTGTTACTGCTGTCTCGCATTCATTAATTAACGAAACGCATGAGCTTGTTAAACCAAATAAAGAAATTCAAACAGTATATAACTTTATAGACGAACGTGTATATTTCAAGCGCGATATGTCTCAATTAAAGAAAGAATACGGTATAAGTGAGAATGAAAAGATACTCATTCACATTTCGAATTTCCGTAAAGTGAAACGTGTGCAAGATGTTGTTCAGGCATTTGCTAAAATTGTTACAGAAGTAGATGCAAAGTTGCTTCTTGTTGGAGATGGACCAGAATTTTGCACGATTTTACAGCTAGTAAAAAATCTACATATTGAAGATCGCGTCTTATTCTTAGGGAAGCAAGATAATGTTGCTGAGCTACTAGCAATGAGTGATTTAATGTTGCTTCTATCAGAGAAAGAGAGTTTTGGTCTTGTTTTATTAGAAGCGATGGCGTGTGGTGTACCTTGTATCGGAACAAGGGTTGGAGGTATTCCAGAAGTCATTCAACATGGTGAAACAGGATATTTATGTGAAGTTGGGAATACAACAGGAGTGGCAAATCAAGCCATTCAGCTCTTAAAGGATGAAAAACTTCACCGTAATATGGGAGAGCGGGCAAGAGAAAGTGTTTACGAGCAGTTCCGCTCTGAAAAAATCGTTTCACAATATGAAACGATTTACTATGATGTGCTAAGGGATGACAAAAATGGAAAGATTTAAAAAAGCTAGTTCTATTATTGAGACTTTAAAGCAACAAGGACATGAGGCCTACTTTGTCGGTGGAAGCGTACGAGATCTTATTATTGATAGACCGATTGGTGATATTGATATTGCGACATCTGCTTTACCAGAAGAAGTGATGGATATATTTCCAAGACATGTTCCTGTTGGTCTTGAGCATGGAACTGTAATTGTGGTAGAAAATGGTGAACCTTACGAGGTAACCACTTTTCGAACAGAGAGCGAATATGAAGATTTTCGAAGACCTAGTAGTGTTCAATTTGTTCGTTCATTAGAAGAGGATTTAAAACGTCGTGATTTCACAATGAATGCAATTGCCATGACAGAAGAAGGCGAAATGGTTGATTTATTTGCTGGACAGGAAGCGATTCAAAAGAGAGAAATTGTGACAGTGGGAAATGCTGCGGATCGTTTTCAAGAAGATGCCTTGCGGATGATGCGTGGTATTCGTTTCGTAAGTACGTTAGGTTTTTCTTTAGAAAAGAATACGAAACAAGCAATTGAAACGTATGGACATTTGCTGGAACATATAGCAATTGAGCGAATTACAGTGGAGTTTGAAAAACTGTTAACTGGTACATATTGCGTGAAGGGTTTGCAAGAATTAGTAGAAACGAAGCTATTTTCTCATTTGCCATATTTACAAATGTCAGAAGAGAGATTATTAAAAGCTACGCAGTATAACTGGGATTCTTTTGAAACGGACATTGAGGCATGGGCATTTTTCTTATATTGTATCGGGGAAGAGCATCCATCTGTCTTTTTACGTCAATGGAAGTTTTCGAATAAAAAAATAAAAGATATCGTCGCAGTTTTATTAACAATCCGTACGAGAAAGGAGAAGGATTGGGATACAGTTCTTCTTTATAAAACGGGAATTCATATCGCTGAAATGGCAGAAAGAGTATATGAAGCGATGATTGAAAGCTATGATAATACGTCTGTTAAACGGGTACAAATGTTGTTTGAAGCATTGCCAATCAAGAATCGACAAGAAATGAATGTGACTGGGAATGATTTATTAAACTGGGCAAATAAAAAGCCCGGTCCGTGGGTTGCTGAAATGATTCAAAAAATTGAGGAAGCAATCGTACAAGGAAACGTAGTTAATGAGAAAGAGTGTATAAGGGAGTGGCTGCAAGAATGCAATCTACTATAAGAAAGCAGTTATTGCAAGTTTTTTCGGAAGCGGATGGCGCGTTTGTATCTGGCCAAACGCTTAGTGATAAACTTGGTTGTTCAAGAACCGCTGTGTGGAAACATATGGAGGACCTTCGAAATGAGGGATATGAACTTGAAGCTGTGCGTCGATTAGGTTATCGAATTGCGGGTAAGCCAGACAAAGTAACTGCTAATGAAATTCAGTTAGGGTTACAAACGAAACATATTGGTAGAACGGTATATTTTGAAGAATCTGTTGAATCTACGCAGCATATTGCAGCAAAACTTGCTTATGAAGGTGCAGCAGAAGGAACGATTGTTGTGGCAGAAGAACAAACAGCGGGCAGAGGTCGTTTAAGCAGGAAATGGCATTCACCAAAAGGAACAGGAATTTGGATGAGTATTATTTTACGTCCATCAATCCCGGTTCATCATGCACCACAACTTACTTTATTAGCGGCCGTTAGCGTTGCACAAGCAATCGAAAAGTACACGGGTGTAAACGTAGGAATAAAATGGCCAAATGATATTTTAATTCAAGGTAAAAAGGCTGTAGGTATATTAACAGAAATGCAGGCTGATCCTGATAAAATTAATGCCGTCATTATGGGTATTGGTATTAATGCGAATCAAAAGCAAGAACATTTTGATGAGGAAATTCAGCATATTGCTACTTCTTTAGCGATTGAATCTGGTAAGCCTATTGTTCGTGCAGAGCTTATGCAACAAATCTTTTTACAACTTGAAAAATTATATGAAGAGTATTTACAAAATGGTTTTTCTGTCATTAAAATTCTTTGGGAAAGTTACGCTGTGAGCATCGGGAAAGAAATCATCGCTCGAACGATGAGAGAGACAATTACAGGGGTAGCAAAAGGAATTACAGAGGATGGTGTATTGCTTCTAGAAGACCATGAAGGGAAAGTACATCACATTCATTCTGCGGATATCGAAATTAAGTAAAAGAAGTTCCTCTTTGGAACTTCTTTTTATTTGACTATTATTTTGCCTTCCATTCCTTTAAGAAGATGGTACCGACATATTAATTCATATGTACCAATATTTTTAGGTTTTACGGTAATATTTTTTTCTTTTCCTGACTCGATTACGACGTCAATGCCAAGCTTTTTTACTGTAAAGGTGTGTTCATTCTTACCCTTGTTTTTTAATAACAATGTTGTTGACTCTTCAATTGGAATTGTGATGACGTTTGGATGAAAGTAATCATCGTTTAGTTCGACCTCAATTACTTTCGTTGAATCGATAGGTTGTGTTACGACGTTAACTGAGGCAAATGTATAGAAGGAGCTAAACGTTATCATCCCTACAATTATCACAAGCAAATTGTTGAATCGAAATAACCATTTGTTCATAGACATTCGTAATTCTCCTTTTGTAAGTATGTTTCTTCAATTAAACTGCATCATTATTTAAAGAGTTATACTATTCATGTAAACAAAGCTGTTTATATTTCTATGAGTGCGTTAGTTATAAAAAAATTTCACATACCGTAATGGAGATAAAAATTATTTTTTCAAAAAAATGTAGTAATTCCTTTTTGGAATTTGCTATAATTAGTTCGAATGTGGGCAGTATCAGAGCGAACTGCACCATGATTCGAAGCAATACAAAAAAATAATAACTTGGATTCTGCCTTGATCCAATAACGGACTGGGACAGAGGGATGAATAATGCCGACTAACACACAACCCTTCTGCCCTTTTGTGGCCAGAGGGGTTTTTTATATGATTTCGGCCATCTCCTCTCTCCTGCATAAAGGAGGAGTAGTTTTTGAAAACAAAAACAGATTTTTTGAAGATGAAAGAGCAAGGTGAGCCGATTACAATGCTAACGGCGTATGATTATCCATCTGCTAAGTTAGCAGAGGAAGCTGAAGTTGATATGATCCTAGTTGGAGATTCCCTTGGGATGGTTGTGCTCGGATATGATTCAACAGTACCTGTAACAGTAGAGGATATGATTCATCATACGAAAGCTGTACGTCGAGGAGCGAAAGAGACGTTTATTGTAACTGATATGCCATTTATGTCGTATCATGTGTCGCTTCAAGATACGATGGTGAATGCACGCCGCATCGTTCAAGAGAGTGGTGCTCATGCACTGAAGGTAGAAGGTGCAGGAGAAGTGATATCAACTATTCATTACTTGACGAGCGCGGGAGTTCCTATCGTGGCGCACTTAGGCTTAACTCCTCAATCTGTAGGAGTACTAGGTGGGTATAAAGTACAAGGAAAAGATGCTGAAAGTGCAAAAAAATTAATAGAAGATGCGAAGAGATGTGAGGAAGCTGGTGCGATAGCACTTGTGTTAGAATGTGTGCCAATGCAATTAGCAGAATTAATTTCGAAGCAACTAACAATTCCAACGATTGGAATTGGAGCAGGACAAAAAGTGGATGGGCAAGTACTTGTTTATCATGATCTTATCTCATACGGCGTAAATCGTGTTCCAAAATTTGTGAAGCAATATACGTCTGTTCAAGAGGAGATTGTGCGAGGGATTTCACAATACGTTACTGAAGTAAAGACAGGGCAATTTCCAGAAGAAAAACATTCATTCACAATGAAAGAGGAAGAATGCTTAGCGTTATACGGAGGAAAACAATAATGAAAATCGTTACTACAGTACAAGAGATGCAGCAAACTACAAACGAACTTCGTACCAGTGGAAAAAGTATTGGTTTTGTTCCAACGATGGGTTATTTACATGAAGGTCATGCGACTTTATTACGTAAGGCAAGAGCAGAAAATGAAATTGTAGTTTTAAGCGTGTTTGTCAATCCGCTACAGTTTGGGCCGAATGAAGATTTAGATCGATACCCTCGTGATATTGATAGAGATGAAAATGTAGCAAAAGAAAACGGTGTAGATTATTTGTTTTATCCGAGCATAGAAGAAATGTATCCAGCAGAACAAACGACAACAGTAGCAGTTGTGAAGCGTACCGATGTATTATGTGGCAAACAAAGACCTGGTCATTTCGTTGGTGTTGCGACTGTACTAATGAAACTATTTAATATTACATTGCCAACGCGTGCTTATTTCGGTATGAAAGATGCACAGCAAGTTGCTGTCATTGAAGGATTTGTCGCTGATTTTAATATTCCGGTTACGATCGTACCAGTGGATATTGTAAGGGAAGTGGATGGATTAGCGAAAAGTTCTCGTAACGTGTATTTATCACAAGAAGAGCGTGAAGAGGCTCCTCATTTATACCGCAGTCTATGCATAGCAAAAGAAAAAATTGAAGCAGGCGAACGTAATGCAGAAATCATTACAAATCTTGTGAAAGAGTATATTGAGACGTATACGAAAGGCACTGTAGATTATGCGGATTTATATGCATATCCTTCACTACAAGTAATAGATAAAATTGAAGGACGAATCATTTTAGCAATTGCAGTTAAATTTGAGAATGTACGATTAATTGACAATATAACATTAACGGTTAAATAAGGGGGAGCATCTATGTTTCGCACAATGATGAGAGCGAAGTTACATCGCGCAACAGTAACAGAAGCAAATTTAAATTATGTAGGTAGTATTACAATTGATGAAGATTTAATGGATGCAGTAAATATTGTAGAAAATGAAAAAGTACAAATTGTCAATAACAATAATGGTGCCCGCTTAGAGACATATGTTATTAAGGGAGAACGTGGTAGCGGTGTTGTTTGTTTAAATGGTGCAGCTGCAAGACTTGTACAGCCGGGGGATAAAGTTATTATTATTTGCTACGGTTTAGTGGCAGAAGAAAATATTCATAAACAAGAGCCGAAAATTGCAGTATTAGACGATGATAATCAAATTATTGAAATGTTAGGTGCTGAAAAAGCGGGTACGATATTATAAGTAAGAAGGCTATCTCTATTACGGAGATAGCTTTTTTGCGTATCTTTTCATTAAGATGAGATAAAACGTGGTATAGTAACATTATATAATTTTGTGTTTGATAGGTAAGAAATTGAGGTGTTACATATATGAGTAAGCGTTATGTTGTTGTGGATTTAGAGACGACAGGGAACTCCTGGAAGGATGGGAAGGATAAAATTACCCAAATTGCAGCTGTTGTAGTGGAAGATGGAGAGATATTAGAGATTTTTTCATCTTTTATTAATCCGAAGAGAGAGATTCCGCCATTTATTACAGAACTAACAGGGATTGATGAGAGTATGGTAAAGCAAGCCCCGTTATTTCAAGATGTAGCCCCGATGGTTGTTGAGCTATTACAAGGTGCAGCTTTCGTTGCACATAACGTTCACTTTGATTGGAATTTTTTAACGGAAGAATTAAGGCAGGCTGGATATACAGAAGTACATTGTCCGAAAGTTGATACAGTTGAGTTGGCGCAAATTCTTTTGCCGACGGCTGATAGTTATAAATTACGTGATTTAGCTAAACGACATGAACTAGAGCACGATCAACCGCATCGTGCGGATAGTGATGCTCTTGCAACAGCGGAATTGTTTTTACAATTTTTAAATGAAATTGAAAAGTTACCCCTTGTCACCTTGCAATCGCTCTATGAATTGAGCGATGTTTTTCAAAGTGATATAGCGGATGTACTTTCTGAAAATATTTTAAAGAAAATGATGCATGGTAAAAAAGCGGTAGAGGGGTATGAAGTGCATCGAAATATTGCGCTTCGAAAACGGAATTATGCTTTAAATCTCAGTGAAACATGCTCATCTAAATTTGATGCTTTCTTGCATAAGACAATCGATAAACTTGAATTGAATATGCCAAAGTTTGAAAAAAGAGAAAGCCAACAGATTATGATGAAGGAAATATATACAGCATTAAGAGATTCTAGGTTTTCACTAATTGAAGCGGGAACAGGAACAGGGAAGACTCTTGCGTATTTACTTCCAAGTATTTATTTTGCAACGGAAAAAGAAGAACCTGTCATCATAAGTACCCAAACAGTACAACTGCAACAACAAATATTAGAAAAAGAAATTCCATTATTACAGAAAATAATGCCATTTTCATTTGAAGTAGCTCTTTTGAAAGGAAGAAAGCATTATCTTTGTCTACATAAATTTGAATATGCCTTGCAAGAGGAAGAGAAAAATTATGATATGGCGCTCACAAAGGCAAAAATTTTAGTGTGGTTATTGCAAACGGAAACTGGCGATCGTGATGAATTAAATATTCCTGAGGGCGGAAAGTTACTTTGGAACCGTATTTGTAGTGATGTACATAGTCCAGGCGGGATGCAAAGCAACTGGTATAGCCGTTGTTTTTATCAACGAGCAAAGAATAAAGCATTATTTGCAGATATCGTTATTACAAATCATGCGTTATTATTTCAAGATTTTTCAAGTGAAGAACCACTATTTGCTTCATGTGAACATATTATCTTTGATGAAGCTCATCATATTGAGGAAGCGGCGAGTAGAACATTAGGTGAACAGTTCTCCTGTATGTATTTTCAATTAGTTTTATCTCGTCTTGGTACGCTAGAAACAGATGATGTACTTTCTAAAGTATATAAAATGATGAAAAAATCAGAGCAAGCTTCTCGTTCGACTTTCCGTATGGTTAGTCATAGTTTAAAGGAATTGAAATTTGATGCGGATGAGCTATTCCAAATGTTACGTGCATTCATCTTTAAACAAACAAAGCAGGAACAAGGGATAAGCAATATGCCACTCATTTATCGATATAACACGGAAGTAGAGAAAGGTAAGTTATGGGATAGCATTACCGAGATAACAAATCGTTTTGTATACGATGTAAGAAAATTATTGACTACACTTGAGAAGCAAGTTGATATATTGCAAAGTAAATTAGAATGGGAGATGCATGTTGTTACAGGTGAATTTATGCATTTAATTGAGTTGTTGAGAAAGATGGAACAATCTTTACAATTACTCATTTTAGAAAAAAATTCATACGTGACATGGATGGAGACTGAAACGAAGGGAACAATTCATTCAACAGTTTTATATGCACAGCCTGTTCATATTGGTGAAAGGTTTGCGGATGAATTTTTAACACAGAAAAAGAGTGTTATTTTCACATCAGCAACGTTAACAGTAAACGATTCATTTGCTTATATAAAAGAGGAGCTAGGTTTACATGATTTTTCTCCAAATACATTACAGGTCCCGTCACCATTCCGTTTTGAAGAACAGATGAAATTAATGGTTTCAACAGATGTGCCTTTTATTAAGCAAGCAAGTAATGAAGAATATATTGAATCTGTGTCGGCACATATTGCAAAAATAGCGAAAGCTACAAAAGGTAGAATGCTTGTTTTATTCACTTCGTATGAAATGTTGAAAGAAGCGTATACGAATTTGAAAAATGATGAGGAATTAGAGGGATATTTATTATTAACGCAAAGTGTGAATAATAAGAGCCGAAGTCGTCTCATTCGTAAATTTCAAGAGTTCGACAAATCGATTTTGTTAGGAACAAGTAGTTTTTGGGAAGGGATAGATATACCTGGAGATGCCCTTAGTTGTCTTGTTATTGTCCGGCTTCCCTTTACGCCTCCTCATCAACCGATGATGGAAGCAAAAGGAGAATGGTTAAAAAATCAAGGAGAAGACGTATTCGCTAAGTTAGCACTCCCGCAAGCAATACTGCGTTTCAAACAAGGATTTGGTCGTCTGATTAGAACAAGTACAGATACCGGAACGGTATTTGTATTAGACCGTCGTTTGACAAGCGCTTCTTATGGAAAACGTTTTTTACAATCAATCCCAACTGTCCCACTTTATGAAGGCCCTTTAGAAGAATTATTAGAACAATTAAAGGAACGGCCAAATAAATAAAATTGGAAGAAAAATACGCCTGAAGTACATTTAAGCTTCAGGCGTAAAAAATGTGGGTAGGAGGAATTTTATTTTTCTTACTTCTTGTATACAAAATGTATTGGTTTTCGACTTGAAACCTTTTTTTGCAGTACATGTCCTGCTATAATAGATGGGTGATGAAGCAGGGGTTGTAAAGAATGTACTCTTATTGTAACCGCATTGCGTTCTTCTATAATTAGAAATTTTTGTGTAACGGAGGAGTTTTTTCATGGATAAGAAAATCGAAGTCCTATCAACGACGCGTCTTAAATATTCGTCTGACTTGTATAAAATCGTTGATAGTTTGAATCGTACGTTAAAAGAGCAGGACCTCATGTTCGGATTAGCATTAGACGAAAAAGACAAAGAAACAGCTGTATTTACGATTTACAGAACGTAGTGATACAATGAAAAAGTGGATCTTTGCAATCGTTATCGTAATCGTTGCTAGCGGAATATATGGGGCGTATGTTTATAATAAAGCAATGGAAAAGAAAATTCCTAAAGAGGAAAAATCTGTAGAAATTGCAAAAGAAAAGGCAAAGCTTACAAAGGTAAAATCTGTAGATTATTATAATGGAAATTCTTCATATACAGTCGTGCAAGGTGTAGACGAAAAAGGAGAACAAATTATTGTTTGGGTGCCTAATAAAAAAGGAAATGTCCTTTTGAAGAAAAAGAGCGAAGGTATTTCTGAAAAAGAAGCTTTGCAAAAATTGGCTGAACAAGCTACTGGAGAAGGTGCTGAGCCGAAGCCGAAACCAAAAGAAATTATAAAAGTAAAATTAGGTGCTCAAAACGATATTCCGTTGTGGGAAATTACATATATTGATCAGGAAGATCGTTATACGTATTACTATTTAGAGTTTCAAAATGGGGTTTATGCTGGACACTACAGCATTGAAAAATAGATGTAGGGGGAACTACAAATGAAATTAGCAAAGCGAGTAGCTGCTTTAACACCATCTGCAACTTTAGAAATTACAGCAAAGGCACAAGCATTAAAAGCAGAAGGTCATGATGTAATTGGATTAGGGGCAGGAGAGCCTGACTTTAATACACCAGAACATATTATGGATGCTGCACATAAAGCGATGTTAGAAGGACATACGAAGTATACACCAACAGGTGGATTACAAGCGTTAAAACAAGAAATTGTGAAGAAGTTTACTCGTGATCAAGGAATTGCGTATGATCCATCTGAAATTATTGTATGTAACGGTGCAAAGCATGCATTATACACATTATTCCAAGTATTACTTGATGAAGGAGATGAAGTTATCATCCCAACTCCTTATTGGGTAAGTTATCCGGAACAAGTAAAGCTTGCTGGTGGTAAGCCAGTTTATGTAGAAGGTCTGGAAGACAATGAATACAAAATTACAGCGAAGCAGCTGCGTGAGGCAATTACAGAGAAAACGAAAGCAGTTATTATTAATTCACCGAGCAATCCAACAGGAATGATTTACAGCAAAGAAGAATTACAACAGCTTGGAGAAGTATGTTTAGAACACGATATTTTAATCGTTTCAGATGAAATTTATGAAAAATTAATTTATGGTGGAGCAGAATATACTTCGGTTGCCCAGCTTTCTAATGCATTAAAAGAACAAACACTTATTATTAATGGTGTATCTAAATCTCATTCTATGACAGGATGGCGTATTGGATATGCAGCAGGAAATAAGCAGCTTATTAAAGCGATGACGAACTTAGCGAGTCATAGTACGTCAAACCCTACTTCAATCGCTCAATACGGCGCAATCGCGGCATATGCAGGCTCACAAGAACCTGTAGAAACAATGCGTCAAGCATTTGAAGAGAGATTAAACATTATTTATGATAAATTAATTCAAATCCCTGGCTTTACTTGCATTAAACCACAAGGTGCATTTTACTTATTCCCTAATGTAAAAGAAGCTGTAGCTTTATCAGGGTATGAAAACGTTGATGATTGGGCAAAAGCTTTATTAGAAGAGGAAAAAGTGGCTCTTGTACCAGGTACAGGATTTGGTGCTCCAAATAACGTTCGTTTATCATATGCGACATCTCTTGAACAAGTAGAGAAAGCATTAGAACGCATTCATACGTTTATGAAAAGTAAAGTGAAAGCTTAATTGTATATTTTATTAACGCAATACAAAAAACCTTCCTACATAATAGGGAGGTTTTTTTGACGAATTGTGGCAAAAAGAAATAGCGAAAGGTGTGTTATACTAGAGAGCGAGGTGTTTGGTGATGAAAAAGAAAATGATGTTACAGTGGTTTGAGCAGGGAAGCATTGCAATTCCAAAATTACTTATGATGCATTATAAAAAATTAGGGTTAAATGAAACGGAATTTATGGTTGTACTTCATGTACACACATTTTTAGAATCGGGCAATACGTTTCCGACTCCGTCAGAGATTTCAGAACGGATGACGATTACTGAAATGAAATGTATGGAAGTAATTCAGACATTGATTCAAAAAGGTTTTTTATCATTAGAAGGTGGACAAAAATCAGAAGCGATGATGTGTGAAAGTTATTCTTTACAACCGCTTTGGGAAAAAATATTGCATTTCTTAATGAATGAATCAATAGAGGAAGAACAAAAAGAAGTAAAACAATTGCAAGTAAATTTATATACAGTATTTGAAAAAGAATTTGGAAGACCACTTTCTCCATTTGAATGTGAGACGTTGGGAATGTGGGAAGATCAAGATCAACATCATCCGAATTTAATTCAAGCGGCCCTCAGGGAAGCTGTAATGAGTGGTAAGCTTAATTTCCGATATATTGATCGTATTTTATTTGAGTGGAAAAAGAATGGTATTAAAACAGTAGATCAAGCCCAAAACCAAGGACGAAAATTTAGAGAAAATCAACAACGAACGCAGCAAACGACAAAACAAGAGACGAAATTTACTGGGAAAGTGCCTTTTTATAATTGGTTGGAGCAGTAATGTAGGAGGAAGTATATGTTAAATAAAACGCAAATTCGCTATTGTTTAGACACAATGGCGGATATGTATCCAGAAGCACATTGTGAATTAATTCATGAAAATCCGTTTGAACTAGTAATCGCGGTAGCATTATCTGCACAATGTACAGATGCACTTGTAAATAAAGTGACGAAAAATTTATTTCAAAAATATAAAACACCAGAAGATTATTTAAGTGTTTCTCTAGAAGAGTTACAACAAGACATACGTTCTATTGGATTGTATAGAAATAAAGCAAAAAACATTCAAAAATTGTGTCAGATGTTGCTGGATGATTATAACGGAAAAGTTCCAGAAGATCGTGACGAGCTGACGAAATTACCAGGAGTAGGGAGAAAAACAGCAAATGTAGTTGTTTCGGTAGCATATGGCATTCCAGCAATTGCTGTTGATACACATGTAGAGAGAGTGAGTAAACGGTTAGCGATTTGTAGATGGAAAGATTCAGTGTTAGAAGTAGAAAAGACATTAATGAAGAAAATTCCGATGGATGAATGGAGCGTTACACATCACCGTATGATTTTCTTTGGACGTTATCACTGTAAAGCACAACGACCACAATGTGAAGAGTGTCGCTTACTAGAAGTATGTCGTGAAGGAAAGAAGCGAATGAAGGGGAAATAAAGGATGGAGCGAGTTATAGAAATACCGAAAGAGTTTCGGTGCTTACCATTTTTTAAAGAAAGTATAAATTCGGTTGCGTATCATACAGAACAATCTTTTGAAGAAATAATACAACGTACTTACTTTATATATGATATGGAAAGACAAGATGAGCCGTGGAGTGAAATTGAAAATAGTATTCCTGTACTGTTGAAAGTATGGAAAAGTAAGCATGAAGACATTGCTACACTATTTCGAAACAGAAATAAGCAAGAAGCTGAAGGTCCAATGATTCTTTTTGCTGCACATTTGTTATCGATTGTATTTTGGTTAAATGAGCAACCTGTTCATAGTTTGAATGAAATGGAAGCTCATACGAGTAAATTGGAAGTACAACCAGTTAATTTTATGGAGCGCTATTCGTTCATTATAAAGAAACCGAATAATTATCATTCCTATATTCAGTTAGTGCAGTTGTATATTGAAATAGAAAAGCTATATGTAAAGAAAATGATAACAAAAAAGAAGTCCTTTTCTCGTTAAGAGAAAGGACTTCTTTTTTTGTATTAAGACTCTGTTGTAACAACATTTCCGTCTGCGTGAGGTGTATCTCCTCCGGTATTTTGTTGTTGTTCTTGTTGCTTGTGTTGTTCTTCTTCAGCTTTTTTTCTAGCAGCCTCTTCTTCAGCTTTCTTTCTAGCAGCTTCTTCTTCGGCTTTCTTTCTAGCGGCTTCTTCAGCAGCCTTTTTCTGAGCTTCTTCTTGTTGTTTACGTTGTTGTTCTTGTTGCTCTTGTTGTTTACGCTGTTCTTCAGCAGCCTTTTTCTGAGCTTCTTCTTGTTTTAGCTTATCTTCATTAGCTTTTTTCTGAACTTCCTCATCAGCTTTTTTCTTAGCTTCTTCGTCAGCCTTCTTCTTAGCTTCTTCGTCAGCCTTCTTCTTAGCCTCTTCTTCAGCTTTCTTCGGGTCTGGAGTTCCGCCAGGTGCAGTGAAGGATGCACCAACTGCAGGGCTTGTTCCAGTGCCTTTTTTCGCTACTACAGAGAAGCTGTAAGTAACGCCTGGTTTAATACCACCAAGAGTAGCGTTCGTACCACTTATTGATAGGCTACCACTTGAACCGTCAGTCGCTTTATAGCTTGCTGCATACGCATCAACTTCTGCTGGTCCAGACCAGTTTAGTGTAACTGTGCTAGCGCCATCGAAAGTAACATTAAGACCACTAGGTGCATCTACTTTAATTTGTTTAATTGCATCTTTTTTCGCACCTTTTACGTATAATTCTCCGTTTATTTCTTGTACAGAAGAAGGACGCTCGAAACGAGATTTATCTGTAGCGAATTTGCTCATCATTACTTGGAACATTTGTTGTGCAATTCTAGTAGAGCGATCACCAATGTAATTTTCTGGACTATCTTTTTCGTAACCAGTCCAAACAGCCATTGTATATTGTGGTGTATATCCAGCGAACCAACTATCTCTGTTTGCATCAGCTGGAATACCATATTTTTTAATAACGTCTTCATCAAAGTTTTGTGTTCCTGTTTTACCGGCTACGTCAACACCAGAAACGTATGCTGTTGGACCTGTACCACCAGAACCAGGTTTTACTACGTCACGAAGAACGTCAGTAACCATGTAAGCTGTGTAGTCTTGCATCACACGTTGTTCTTTCGGTTTAAAACTTTTCTTTTTCCCGTCGGGGAAGATGACTTCTTTTACGAAGTGCGGTTTATTATAGTTACCATTATTACCAAAGGCTGCATATGCACCTGCTAATTGTAATGGAGAACTATCGTTACTACCAATTGCTGTTGATTCATATGTTTTGCCGTCTTTGAATGTCATACCCAAGCCTTCAGCAAACGCTTGTGATTTAGGAAGCCCAACCGCTTGAGCTGTCTTTAAAGCCGGGATGTTTAATGATTTTTTCAAAGCTTCACGTAGTGAAACGTCACCTTTGTAACTATTTGTTGCATTTCGTATTTTTTTACCATTGGAATACGTATACTCTGAGTCATTTAATTGATGGTATGTAGACCATTGTAAATTCTCAATTGCTGGACCGTAGTCGAAAATTGGTTTCATTGTTGAACCGACTTGGCGTTTTAAATCAGTTGCCATATTATGACCTTTGAAAGTAGATCTACTTTCTTTACGCCCAGCTCCAATTGCTCGAACTTCTCCAGATTGTGTATCCATAAATACGAATGATCCTTGGAATTGATCGTTCGGATACTTAATAAGGTTGCCATCCATAATTTTTTCAGCGTAATCTTGAGCATCTTGATCAAGTGTTGTATGAATCGTTAAACCATCTGAACCGATATTTACATCGGGATATTCTTTTTCAACTTCTGATACAACAGCATCTAAAAATGCTTGATACTTCATCTCAGTGATTTCTGAAGACGCTTGAAGACCTTCAGTTACAGGGATTTTCATCGCGTTATTCATTTCATCTTTTGTTATATAACCATGTCGATTCATTAAGGATAATACGACGTTACGACGTTGTGTAGCTCGTTCAACGTTGTCTTTTTTTGTTGGATCATAAATATTAGGACCTTGGGGTAAACCAGCGAGCATTGCAGCTTCATGTAACTGTAAGTCTTTTAAATCTTTGTCATAATATTTTTTGGCTGCTGTCGCAATACCGTACGAACGGTTACCTAAGTTAATCTTATTTAAGTACATTTCTAAAATCTCATGTTTAGAGTATTGTTGCTCTAATTTGTAAGATAGGTACCATTCTTGTACTTTTCTCTTTGCAGTTTTGTCCATCGTTAGAAAATAGTTTTTGACTACTTGTTGTGTAATCGTACTACCACCTTGAGATCCGAATCCTCCAGTGACATTTTCCATAACTGCTTTTGTAGTTCGTTTAAAATCAATTCCATTATGATCATAGAAACGTGAATCCTCAGTTGCAAGGAATGCATTTTCAACTACTTTTGGAATTTGATCATACGTAACGTGGGTTCGTTTTTCAGCACCGTACTCATAGAAAAAGTTCCCATTCTTATCAAGAAACTTTGTTGATAAAGGATTGACAAGTTTTGATTTGTCTAATTTTGGAGCGTCCTTCACCATAACAAAGAAAGCGGAAACGCCAGCTACAAGACCAACGATACCAAGAAGTAGACAACCTATAAGGAATTTTTTAAAAAAGGAGCCTTTTTTCTTTGGTTTTTTTTCTTTATTTGTTTCTTGCTGTTGATTTTTCACATGATTTCGTTCTGTACGAGAACGATAATTATCTGACATTATACTTTCTCCTACCTTTCATTCTCTCCCCCAAAAGTCGAAAAAAGAGCCTTAGTGATGACTCTATCACGAAAAATAAACCGTGTCTAGTACACGGATATAATCAATCCGAGGGTGATAACCGCATGATAATAAGGATCCATGCTCTTCTATTTCTTCTTTCGTAATCGATTTCCGTCCACCAGTATTTTGACGATTCCAAAATGCAATAATATGTTTTGCATCTAATAAATAAAGTTCATCAAAAAGTGTAAATTTAATAATAACAAATGCAATTCCATTATGAGCGATTACTTGCTTCATATGTTCAATTTGATGAAGGTGGAAGTTTTGAAGTGGAAAGCTGGTTTTATTTTTTGTCTCTTTCGCTTCAAAATCGATGTATTTCCCTTTATATACACCGTTGTAATCTGTTGTAGAAGGTTGTTTAAAATACGCTTCTTTTACCACTGCAGCACTTCGAGCGGGGTAATCTACTTTTACAATTTGAAGAGGTGTCGGTTTTTTATGTACACATGCAATATTATGGGTTAGGTAATATTCATTTGTTTCATTCAATTCCTCTTCAAGGGACATACCTCTATTACTATAAGTATGTTTTTTAATTGGTGTTTTATGAGGTTGTGAAGCTTGATTGTACCGTTTTCCATTTGGGTAACGAATGGTCATAGTGTGTCCACTCCCAACTTGCTAAGAATTACTTACAAAGGTGATTATAACAAAAAAATGAAAAAAGATGTGACCTTTTTGAAGAAAGGTATGATGACTTGTTCATGTTTACATGGAATGATTATAGAGAAATTAAACAATATCGTAAAAATATGGTTTGCACAGAAGAGGAAAAAACAATCGTTTACAACATTAAGAAGGAAATAGAAATAGCTAATATGGATAACATTTCTCGTACACAGTCTTATCAAGAATATTATGTAAGAAACAGTGAAATCAGGTGGGCCTTTTTAGCGAGCATGGTTTCGAGAAATGCGGGATGGAATATGACTGATTTAAAAGGGAGAGATTATGCTACTGTTTTACCTCAATCAGTAAAACAACATTTGTTTCTAACGTATGAAAAAGCGAATTGGATTATTTTTTTAGATGCATTTCCTCAGTTGCTGTTATATGAAGAAAGTAAGAGGAGACAGGTACCACTATTCTATTTGTTACAATATTTCAACGTATCAATTTTCATGGAAAAAGAATGGATATATTTTTGGGAGAAAAAAGATATAAATAGGCTTATGATAGCGCTTATTATAAATGAACAAAATAAAATTCAAAAACCAGTTATTGAGAATACATATTTTAAAAAATATGTATTCCATACAGCACTTTTTAAATTGCAAGAAATGCTTCATATTAGTGCTGTTATTTTTCCAACCGTTGAAGGGGGGATGTATGGTTTTTCAGTTTATCAATTCGAAACGTTACAAAAGCGTATAGAACTAGGGAAGAAATTAGCAGATTTACTGTTTCATCCGAATTATAAAAGTTTATTCCATAGGTTTGCATTGCAAACTATACACACAGGATCGAGAGCAGATTATGAATATTATGTAAGAGGAGCTAGGGAATCCTGTACGCCAGCCCTTAGAGAGGTTTATCCTGTCGTTGCACATAAGGAAATAAGTATGAGAGATTGGTTTTGTAGAGATACGGAAATAAATAAGCTGTTTTTACTGGAAGAGTATAAGGGTGAGGTTGATATAACAGAATGGTATAAAAGAAAGAGGGCACAAATCTATGTTGCTTCTATCATAAATCGTTTTGTTAAAAGGATGGATGAGTTCGTGATATAATAAAAAAGAAGTCCCGTCTTCATTTATGAAGACGGGACTTCTTAATGTGAAGTAGTCCTGCCAAGTATGCGGAAAATTTAATCTCAAAACTTAATGAACATAAGAGATTAAGGATGCTTCAGAAATTAGCTTTTTATAAAAGTGCTAAAGTTATACTTTATGTAGCAGGGAAGTTTGGACCATCTAACTTTGGATTGCCAGTCTCGGGTTTATTTTGTTTGTTTTGTTTTTTCTTTTTTTCGTTTTTGATCTTTGCCATTTTCATACACCTCCTTTTTGTATTGTTACCATTTCTATAAATGGCATACAAAATGATTTCTTTGACGAATAACAACTAGTTTTGTCATGTGAGCAGGAGTGAGGAGTCATTCGGCGAAATTACATGACAAAGGAAAAGCAAAGAAGGGGGCGTTTTGTATATGGCGATGGTTCAGAAGGAAGATGTAATGAAAACAATGGATCAAATGTTAAGTTCTCTCGATTTGCTGGAAATGAATATAGGGATTAGAATGAATCATGCATTGAAGGATAAGAGTGAAAAAATATGCAATAAGATAGAAATAACAGAAATGCATATTGAGCATATGGAAAATAAATTAGTGCATCACGAAGAAAAAGGGAATTGGGTGAAGGCATTTCAAAACGTCGTAGTGAGTGCATAATAAGGTGGGAATAAAATGAAGTATGAACCATTAATACAATCTTCAGAAAAACTCATGCAGTATAATAATGAAGCGAATGTGAAAAAAAGAGAAATGATTGAGTACGATTTTTATAAGGATATGAAACCATTTGTAGATATGGTAGATGAGGAATTAAAAGTGTGGAAAGAATTAGCTTATAAATGGATTAAGGAAGAAAAACCGAAGTATATACATGTACAGCAAATTGATCAAGTGTACGATAATTTACAGACAAATGTATTGCAATGTTTTGTAAATAAAGGTAAAGGTAAGCGATTCTTTGAAACACATCAAGCCATTTCGTATACTTTGCAAAATATAATTGAGCAATGTAAGTAACAAGAGGGGGAACCCTCTTGTTTTTTTATGCTTCTGTCATTGTTGTAGGTTTTGTTGCCCCGTTTATTTCCAATTCTTTTATTAATGTTCGATAATCTGAAATGCATATTTTTCCTTCGAGATACCAATGTCTCGCAAAGTCTAACAATTCATTTACATTCTCTGTGTAATACCCCTTTTTTTGTGAAAACGCTTGTTTTAAATCCCCTAATACCATGTTGATTCCTCCCCCATGAGAATCTTCTTCTTCATTATCATAGCATGGAAGGGTTTTCTTTTTTAATTTTTTAAAAATTTAAACTTCCGACAAAAATAGACAGATACTCCGTCACACAAATTATTTTACAAGTACATATTATATATGTAGAAACTTATGTGAAGGAGGAGAGAATGCATGTTTCAACAATCTAACGTATATCAGCAATCTAATCCATATGCACAGCAAAATATGTACCAATATAATACAGATACATATTTACGATATAATATGTATCCTTTCGAGCCTCATTATGGAAATCAAAATTATTACCAGCCATTTGAAGTGTCGTTTATGAATCAACAGCAACAACAGCAGCAACCATATATGAATCAACAACAGCAGCCCTATATGGATCAACAACAGCAACCATATATGAATCAACAACAGCAGCCTTATATGGATCAACAACAGCAACCTTATATGAATTCACAATACTATATGCCACCATCATCTCCCTATGGAAATCAACAAGCGATGTTTTATCCACCAAAACAACCGTACCCGACGCAGAGTAAACAAAAGCAACAACAGCAACCAAGCCAATTTTCTAGTTTTGTTTCTCAATTTAAAACGTCAGATGGTAACTATGATGTAAATAAAATGATGAATACAGCTGGACAAATGATGAATGCGATGAATCAAGTGACAGGTATTGTAAAGCAAGTTGGAGGTTTTTTTGGTAAGTAATTTTGGAGGATTGTCTACAAAGAGTATTGTATAGGAAGTGGGGACTAGACAAATTTCCTTGGAATAAATGGGTATATATAACAAACGGCTTTCCCTCTTTTCTCATACTGTAAAGTGTAATCAGATTTTCTTTAACGAGAGAGGAGAGAAAAAACTATGCATCATTGTCATCCTTGTTTTGGAGGGCATAAGCCTGTAGGACCTATTTGTACAACTGCTCCTGTCATTCATCCGACGAAACAGTGTGTAACACATTCTTTTTCAACAACGGTGGTGCCACACATTTTCCCAACGCATACAACACATGTACACCATCAACAAATTAAAAACCAAAACTTCTTCCCACAAACAAATTCGAATGTAAATGTTGTAGACCCAATCGATCCAGGATTCGGCGGTGGATGTGGACCATGTGGTCATGGACATCATGGACATCACGGACATCACGTATCTCCATTTGGTCCAGGGCCAAATGTATCCCCGTTTGGACCAAACGTATCACCATTCGGACCAAATGTATCGCCATTTTTACCAAACAATGTATCACCAGTAGGTCCGAATATTGGACCAAACGTTGGTGGAATGTTTAAAAAGTAAATGATATGTTAGAACTAGCAAAATGCTAGTTCTTTTTTTGTAATTGGAGTGTTGATATGAAAGTTATTGCTGTAACGGGATATAAGCCATTTGAACTTGGTATATTTAAAAATGATCATCCAGGGGTGGAATGTATAAAAAAAGCATTGCACCGAAAATTAACTACTTTTGTAGAAGAAGGTTTGGAATGGGTGATAATAAGTGGGCAGTTAGGGGTCGAATTATGGGCTGCTGAAGTTGTTTTTGAAATTCAAGTAGAATATCCAGATTTAAAATTAGCGGTATTTACTCCGTTTTTAGAACAAGAAGAAAGCTGGAAGGAAGATAACCGTGAATATTACGAATATATTCTTTCTCAAGCAGACCATATTGATAGTATTACGAAACGGAAGTACGAAAGCCCAGAGCAATTTAAATTAAAAAATCAATTTTTTATTGAAAAAAGTGATGCACTTTTAGCTGTATATGATGAAGAAAAACCAGGGAGTCCTAAATATATTGTAGAAGCAGCAAAGAAAAAAGGAGAAATAGAAAATTATCACAGTTATTTTATTCTTTTTTCCGATTTACAAGATATAATAGAAGAGGAACAGTGGAATAATGCTGAGTAATATGTAATATAGTACTCGTATATATGATTGACAAAAGGCATTGTTTCTGAAAAAATTTAGGTAATGAAAGTTTTGGCAAAAATTTGAGGTGAAGAAAATGATTTCGGATAAAATTAAATTAACGGCGAAAGATATTTTAGAAAAAGAATTTAAAACAGGCATGAGAGGCTATCAACAAGAAGAAGTAGACAAGTTTCTTGATATGATCATTAAAGACTATGAAGCTTTCCACAAGGAGTTTGACCAATTAAAGCAACAAAATGCTCGTTTAAAGCGTGAATTAGAGGAACAAAAATTAGTAGCAACGCAAGTGCCACAACAACCAGTTGTACAAACACCAGTTGCACAACCTGTATATAACAACACGAATACGGACATTTTAAAACGTCTATCTAATTTAGAAAAAGCTGTATTTGGAAGTAAGTTATACGAATAATTTCTAGTGGTAAAAAGGTTAAAGCATTTTACATAGAAAAAAACATTGCAAAATCTTTTTGTTTCCACTATACTAATGGATGTCATAACGTTTGGGTAATCGCTGCAACGCCAACGTTGTAGAGGAAAGTCCATGCTCGCACGGCCTGAGATGGCTGTAGTGTTCGTGCCTAGCCAATTCATAAGCTAGGGTATTCTGGCTGTAAGGCTGGTTTAACGGCAGGGAAAAAACCTAAGTCCTTTCGGATATGGTTTGACTACCTTTAAAGTGCCACAGTGACGAAGTCCTTGAAGAAATGATAGGAGTGGAACGAGGTAAACCCCACGAGCGAGAAACCCAAATAATGGTAGGGGAATCTTTTCCAAGGAAATGAACGACGGGAAAGGACAGGTTGTATAACCTGTAGATAGATGATTGCCACCGGAGTACGAGGCGTGGGCCGTTTGTAGTACAAAGGAACAGAACATGGCTTACAGAACGTTATGAACCAACTATGAAATAACTCAGCTCTCCTTTGTTAGAGGAGGGCTTTTTATTTGTATGAAGTTATAAATTATGAGTTAAAATGGTTAATGAGAAAATTTTTCGTAAAATGTAATAATTAATAGCTATTAATTATTGTTTGAATATACATAAGAGGTGAATGCAAATGGGAAAAGTTACTTTAATTGCAACAGCGGCAATGGGTATTGAAGCGTTAGTTGCCCGAGAAGTTCGCGATCTTGGTTATGAATGTCAAGTAGAAAACAGCAAAGTAACATTTGAAGCAGATGAAAAGGCGATTTGTCGCACGAATTTATGGTTACGTACTGCGGACCGTGTGAAAATTAAAGTTGGCGAATTTAAAGCAACAACATTTGATGAGCTGTTTGAGAAAACAAAAGCGTTAAACTGGGGAGATTATATTCCGGAGAACGGTGAGTTCCCTGTTATCGGTAAATCTTTAAAATCTGAGTTATTCAGTGTTTCGGATTGTCAACGTATCGTTAAAAAGGCTGTCGTTGAAAAATTAAAAACAACATATAAACGTACAACTTGGTTTGAAGAAGATGGTCCGTTATTTCGTATTGAGATCGCAATGTTAAAGGATATTGCAACATTAACAATTGATGCGAGCGGTGTTGGACTTCATAAACGTGGATACCGTATGGATCAAGGGGAAGCTCCTTTAAAAGAAACATTAGCTGCGTCTTTAATCAAATTAACAAACTGGAAGCCAGATCGTCCTTTCGTGGATCCTTTCTGTGGATCAGGTACGATTCCGATTGAAGCAGCATTAATTGGACAAAATATCGCACCAGGATTTAACCGAGGCTTTGCATCGGATGAATGGGGCTGGGTTGGTAAACAAAACTGGCGTGAAGCTCGTCAAGAAGCTGAAGATTTAGCGAACTATAATCAACCACTGCAAATCATTGGATCGGATATCGATCATCGTATGATCCGAGTTGCTCAAGATAACGCAGAAGAAGTAGGTTTAGGTGATTTAATTACATTTAAACAAATGCAAGTAAAAGATTTCACGACAAAAGAGGATTATGGCTATGTTGTAACGAATCCTCCATACGGAGAACGTTTAAGTGAAAAAGCACTTGTTGAACAACTATATAAAGAAATGGGACAAGTATTCCGCCCGTTAGATACATGGTCGGCGTATGTATTAACAAGTTACGAAGCATTTGAGAAGTGTTACGGAAAAGATGCATCGAAAAAACGTAAACTGTTTAACGGATTTATCCGTACAGATTACTACCAATACTTCGGAAAACGTCCACCGCGTAATTCATAGTATAAAACTCCTCCAGCGCGCATATACTGGCTATTATGTAATGCGTAAAGGAGGAACTGATATGGATGGTTTCCAATTATCAATGATTCAAAAAGCTATTCACCGTACGTATGATGAGCTCGGAAAAGAAATGGATAGTCAAGGTGCGATTGTAGATGAAATACAAAAAGCACAAGAAGAATATTTGTCAGCTCTTTCACATGAAACAGCGATTGATAAACGATATTTAAAGTCATTAATATAGAAGAAAATTTTCCTTTTTCGAAAGGGAAATTTTTTTTCGTGTATTTCTATGTATGGCAACAGGGGAAAGTGGCTGCACACATATGAGTAGCAGTTGCTATATCTTTTATAGAAAAACTTTTTGGTTGGAGGCTAAGGATGTTTACTGAGAAGAGATTACCATTTGAAGTAGGAAAACAAGATAATTTTTATGATAAGTTGAATGAGTGGATTGGAGATGTGTTTTACGACATCCTTCCGGAAAAAGGCTTTGAAGAGCGTGATGAACAAATTTTTATGGCGTTTCAATTAGAGCGTGCTTTCCAAGAAAAGAAAGTTATGTTCGCAGAAGCTGGTGTAGGAACTGGGAAAACAATTGTATATCTTCTATATGCAATTTGCTATGCACGTTATACTGGAAAGCCAGCTATTATCGCTTGTGCAGATGAAACGCTAATTGAGCAGCTTGTGAAAGAAGAAGGGGACATTGCTAAATTATCTGAAGCGCTAGGACTATCTGTTGATGTAAGACTTGCGAAATCAATGGATAATTATTTATGTTTACGTAAACTTGAAGATGTTATGAGTGGACGAGCTCCAGAAGTAATTGAAGACGTATACTACGAATTACCACAGTTTGTATTCGATCACGGTACGATGCAAAACTTTACTCACTATGGTGACCGAAAAGAATTTCCGCTTTTAAATGATGAGGAATGGTCAAAAGTAAACTGGGATTACTTCCAAGATTGCTTTACTTGTGATTCGCGTCATCGTTGTGGTCAAACTCTTTCTCGTGAGCATTATCGTAAAGCAGCAGATTTAATTATTTGTTCTCAAGATTTCTACATGGATCATATTTGGACGTACGATGCTCGTAAGCGTGAAGGGCAAATTCCGTTATTACCAGAAAGTAGCTGCGTTGTATTCGATGAAGGACATCTTGTAGAATATGCAGCTCAAAAAGCTTTAACATACCGTTTAAAGCAAACGATGATGGAGCAACTTTTAACGAGATTGTTACAAAATGATATTCGCGAGGAGTTTGCACATTTAGTAGAAGAAACAATTTGGCAAACAGAGCGATTCTTTGATGTGTTACAAGAGAATAAAAAGGAAATCGCCGGTTCTGATCGTTTAGGAATTACTGTGACAGAAAAAGTAACTGCTGAAGCGAAGCGACTTTATGCGAAAATTGGTGAAGTCGGTGATGCATTAGTGTTTGAAAGTGAAATGCATACAGTAAACACGTATGATTTAAATATTGTTGATGAACATTTAGATGTATTAGAACATTCACTTCGTCTGTTCATGCACGAGAAAAATGTAATTACATGGGGTGAAGAAGGTGATGGAGCCTTCACGTTAGTGATTATGCCACGTGCTGTTGAAGAAGTATTACAAGAGAAAGTATTCTCGAAGAAGATTCCATATATTTTCTCTTCTGCTACATTATCTAACAACGATTCATTCGCATTTACGGCAAATAGTCTAGGGGTAAAAGATTACTTATCATTCTCAGTTGCCTCACCGTTTGATTATGAGGAGCAAATGGCAGTAAACTTACTATCGCATACGAAAGAAAATGAATGGGAAAGAAAGTGTCAATATACACTTGAAAATATACAAAAGACAAATGGACGTACACTTGTATTATTCCGTACAACACAAGAGCTTGCAGCGTTTAAAGAATATGTAAGTAAAGAACAAATGTCAGTTCCGTTCTTATATGAAGGGGATCAAGAAATTAGTCAGTTAGTTTCTCGTTTCCAAAATGAAGAAGAGACTGTGCTTTGTGCCGTTCATTTATGGGAAGGTTTAGATATTCCAGGTTCATCATTATCACATGTTATTATTTGGTCATTACCATTCCCTCCAAACGATCCTGTGTTTGAAGCGAAGCGTAAACATGTAAATGATCCATTCTGGGATGTAGATGTACCATATATGATTTTACGTCTTCGTCAAGGGATTGGCCGTTTAATTCGTACGAGCGACGATAAAGGTGCTATATCAATCTTCTTATCTGATACAGAAGATGAGAAAGTGATAGAAGCGGTGAAAAACGTACTACCAGTAGAAGGTAAAGAATTGTAAGGAAAAAGCTTGGCGCTTGCCAAGCTTTTTTTTATTATAAAAGGAATTTAGATTTCTATGTCGAATTAAGTTTGAGGTAGAAAAAGGAGGTTTTTATACGATGACAGTAGCTACATATGAAGTAGAAAAACAATTTTTAACATATGTGAAGAAGATACAGAATTACGGAGAAGCATTAAGCTTAATGTTTTGGGACTTGAGAACAGGTGCGCCTAAAAAAGGTGTAGACCAACGTTCAGAAGTAATTGGTATGCTTTCATCAGAAGTGTTTGCCATGTCGACTTCAGATGAGATGGGAAATTATTTAACAGAGCTTGAAAATTTAATACGTGAAGACAAACTTTCTGAAACGACGAAGAAAATGGTTGAAGAGTGTCGTAAAGAATATGATAGAAATAAAAAAATTCCACAAGCGGAATATGAAGCGTATGTGAAATTAGAAGCGAAAGCGGAAAGTGTGTGGGAAGAAGCTCGCGAAAAATCTGATTTCGAAATGTTCCGTCCTTATTTAGAGAAAATTGTTGAATTTAAAAAGAAATTTATTACATATTGGGGTTACGAAACATATAAATATAATACATTATTAGATATGTATGAGCCGGGTATTACAGTAGAAGTGTTAGATCACGTATTTGGTCAACTTCGTGAACGTATCGTTCCGCTCGTAAAAGAAATATCGGAGTCGCAAAAGAGATTAAAGACAAGTGCTTTATCAGAACATTTTTCAAAAGAAAAACAAAAGAACTTTACATTAGAGCTATTAAAGCAATTGAATTATGACTTTGAAGCAGGTCGTCTTGATGAAACGGTACATCCATTCGAGATTACATTAAATAGAGGGGATGTTCGTATTACGACACGCTATGACGAAAAAGATTTCCGTATGGCTGTGTTTGGAACAATACATGAATGTGGTCATGCTGTATATGAACAAAATATTGCAGAGAAATTTGAAGGTACACCGCTATGTAGTGGGACATCTATGGGTATTCATGAGTCACAATCATTATTCTTTGAGAACTTTATCGGTCGTAATAAATCATTCTGGAAGAAAAATTATGATTTATTAAAAGAGTATAGTGATGGTCAATTCAATGATATATCAGTAGATGAGTTTTATGATGCGATTAACGAATCGAAGCCATCGTACATTCGTATAGAAGCAGATGAGCTTACATATCCTCTTCACGTCATGGTTCGTTATGAACTTGAGAAAGAATTATTTGATGGTACATTACAAGTGAAGGATTTACCGGCGGCTTGGAATGATAAAATGGAAGCATATTTAGGAATTCGTCCAGAAAACGATGCACAAGGTGTATTGCAAGATGTTCATTGGGCTGGTGGTTCATTTGGATACTTCCCATCTTATGCGCTTGGTTATATGTATGCAGCGCAATTTAAGGAAAGAATGTTAAAAGATATACCGAACTTTGATGCATTGTTAGAAGAAGGAAATGTAACACCAATTCGTGAATGGTTAACGGAAAACATTCACCAATACGGTAAAACGAAAAAGCCACTTGAAATTTTAGAAGATGTGACAGGCGAAGGATTAAATGCAAACTACTTAGCAGATTATTTAGAAGCGAAGTATAAAGAAATTTATGAGTTATAAAAAAGAGCTGCTTACTTGCAGCTCTTTTTTTTAGGGGGTAGAAGAATGGTTTATACATATACAGTAATGACGCAAGAAGAAGCGGAAGAAATTGCATATAACTGGCATTATGAAGGGGAATATTCCTTTTACGATATAGAAGCAGATGAAGAAGATTTAGCTGAGTTTTTACATGAGGAGAGTAGAGGAAATCATACTTTTTCTGTGAAGGAAAATGGCACTCTCATTGGTTTCTATACTGTTTGTAAAATAAATACTGGAACGGTCGATATAGGTCTTGGAATGAGACCTGATATAACCGGGCATAGATTTGGTTTACAGTTCGTAAACGCTGGACTAGCTTTTAGTAAAGAAAGATACGGATGCAATTATATAACACTATCAGTAGCGATATTTAATGAGAGAGCGATTAAAGTGTATAAAAGAGCGGGATTTGAAGCTGTTGGAACGTTTATACAGAAAACAAATGGTAGTTGTTTTGAGTTTTTGAAAATGAATTATATATGTAAAAATGATTGAAAAACAGATGAATCTCCTTCTGTTTTTTTGATGCAAAAATAAATCATACTTTTTGTAATTGGGAGCTTTGAAATTTTGGAAGAGGATGTGTATGATTGAACTTTAGTAGCAAATAGCAAGTCTAGTAAGGAGATGCAGTATGAGTACAATTAAAACGAAAAATGAAATAGATTTGATGCACGAATCTGGGAAGTTACTTGCGTCATGTCATAGAGAAATTGCGAAAATGATAAAACCAGGAATAACAACACAAGAAATTAATATGTTTGTTGAAGCGTATTTAGAAAAGCATGGTGCAACGTCCGAGCAGAAAGGTTACAACGGATATCCATATGCGATATGTGCATCTGTAAATGACGAAATGTGTCATGGTTTTCCTAGTGATGTACCTTTACAAGCTGGGGATATCGTGACAATTGATATGGTAGTAAACTTAAATGGTGGTCTCTCAGATTCTGCATGGACTTATATAGTAGGAACTATTTCTAATGAGGCAGAGAAACTATTAGTAGTAGCTGAGAGTGCTTTATATAAGGGGATTAATCAGGCGATAATCGGTAATCATGTAGGAGACATTGGCTATGCAATTGAAAGCTATGTAGCAAAAGAAGGTTTTTCTGTCGCAAGAGATTTTACGGGACATGGGATTGGGAAAGAGATTCATGAAGAACCAGCAATTTTTCATTTTGGGAAACAAGGACAAGGACCTGAGCTACAAGAAGGAATGGTAATTACAATTGAGCCCATTGTAAATGTAGGTATGCGATATTCGAAAGTAGATTTAAATGGATGGACTGCAAGAACGATGGACGGGAAATTATCAGCTCAATATGAGCATACAATTGTGATTACAAAAGATGGGCCAATCATTTTAACGAATCTTTAATATGATATGTAAGAGTTTACAAAACTCGAACGAAAATGATGTTTTTATAAAATTTGTACGTGTTTTATTAAGAAAAGCTTTTCAAAGTATAAAAAGTGCGTTATAATCCTTCTATAAAATAAATAGTTAGCTACACTCATATAATCGCGGGGATATGGCCTGCAAGTTTCTACCGAAGTACCGTAAATACTTTGACTATGAGTGAGGACGAATATATTTGCTTGTTTAGCATTCTTTTTGCGAAACTCCAAAAGCGCGTCTCTCACTTGTAACGAGTGGTGGCGGCTTTTGGAGTTTTTTATTGCATAAGAGGGGGAACAAACATGAAAGTATTACAAGAAAAGATTTTGAACGAAGGAAAGGTTTTATCTGGTGACGTATTAAAGGTAGATGCATTTTTAAATCATCAAATTGACCCAGTACTTATGCAAGAGATCGGAAAAGAATTTGCTAAACGTTTCAAAGAAGAGAACATTACAAAAATCGTAACGATTGAATCTTCGGGCATTGCACCGGCAGTTATGGCTGCATTAGAGCTTGGTGTAAAAGTAATCTTTGCAAGAAAACGTAAATCGTTAACGTTACAAGATAATATGTACGTTGCAAACGTATATTCATTTACGAAACAAGAAACGAATGAAATTTCATTATCTCGAAATCATATCGATGAAAATGATCGCGTTTTAATTATCGATGACTTTTTAGCAAATGGTCAGGCTGCTCTAGGTTTAATGAGTTTAGTAGAGCAAGCAGGAGCAAGTATTGCAGGAATTGGTATTGTTATTGAAAAAGCATTTCAAGATGGAGGAAAGAAGCTTCGTGAACAAGGCGTTCGTGTTGAATCACTAGCAGAAATTGCATCACTTGATAACGGCACAGTTACATTTGTACAGCATGAAACTGCGGAGGTGAAATAAGCGATGAAGCAACATCCATTTAAAATCGCATCGCTTGGTATGCAGCATATGCTTGCTATGTATGCTGGTGCAATTATCGTTCCGCTTATTGTGGGCGGTGGACTTGGTTTAAATCAAAAAGAGTTAACATATTTAGTCTCAATTGATTTATTAATGTGCGGCGTAGCAACAATTTTACAAGCACTATCAAATCGCTTTTTCGGTATTGGACTTCCAGTTGTGCTTGGTTGTACATTTACAGCGGTTGGCCCGATGATTGCAATCGGAAAACAATACGGCGTGTCTTCTATTTATGGAGCAATTATTGCTGCTGGGTTATTCGTTGTTATTTTTGCGAAATTATTTGGAAAGCTTGTAAAACTGTTTCCACCAGTTGTAACAGGATCTGTTGTTACCGTAATTGGAGTTACACTTGTTCCAGCAGCAATTAATGATATGGCTGGAGGAGTAGGAAGCAAGGATTTCGGTAGTCTTGAAAATTTAGCGTTAGCATTTGGAGTTTTACTATTTATCATCATTATGTATCGTTTCTTTGACGGATTTATCCGTTCAATCTCTATTTTATTAGGGCTTTTATTTGGTACAATCGTTGCAGCATTTATGGGGAAAGTAAGTTTGCAAGCGGTTGGAGAGGCTGATTGGTTCCATGGTATTCAGCCATTTTACTTCGGTACACCAACATTTGAATTAACGCCAATTATTACGATGATCTTAGTTGCTTGCGTAGGGATTGTAGAAGCAACAGGTGTTTACTTTGCATTATCTGATATTTGCAATAAAAAGATTGGTGAAAAAGAATTAACAAAAGGCTATCGCGCAGAAGGATTAGCGATGGTATTAGGTGGTATTTTTAACGCGTTCCCATATACAACATACTCTCAAAACGTAGGACTTGTTCAATTAACTGGAGTAAGAAATCGCGTTATTATTTATACTTGTGGTGGTATGTTAATTGTTCTTGGTTTCATTCCAAAAATAGCAGCTATTACAACTATTATCCCGAAATCAGTACTTGGCGGTGCGATGTTAGCGATGTTCGGTATGGTTATGGCATATGGTATTAAAATGTTAAGTAGCGTTGATTTTGGTAAACAAGAAAACTTATTAATTGTGGCGTGCTCTGTGGGAATCGGACTTGGAGTTACAGTCGTTCCTACTTTATTCTCACAACTTCCTGAAAATATTCGTATTTTAACAGATAACGGAATTGTACTTGGAAGTGCGTCAGCAGTACTTTTGAATATTGTATTTAATATGGTGCCGCAGCGTAAAGTGAAAGTAAAAGAAGAGCCAGTGTCTATGCAAAGTGCAGTAAGAGAAGCGTAAAAAAGCAAGGTCTCGTTATGAGACCTTGCTTTTCTTTTTAAGTGGCATCATTTTCCCGTACGTACCAAGACGCCAAATGTACTCAAGTGGCCCATATTGATAACGTGACAGCCACCAGCGGCTAATAAAGATTTGCAACGTGTAGAAACCGATGCAGAATAGTGGTCCTACCCATAATGGAGCAAGGTAATCATTTTTGAACAATAGTCCGAATACAAGTAACGTAACAATTGTATGCGAGATGTAATTTGTTAACGCCATTCGGCCAACGTATTGGAACGGGCGTAATATCTTTTGCCATCTTTCTTTTTGTAATAAACGCATGAGCGTGAAAATGTAGAATATGAATAATGTCTTTCCGCTAAACATTGTAAAGGCCTGCATATAAATTGGTTCATAAGATGGTTTTGATAAGAAATAACGGACCATGAAGAACCACATTGGCAATGTTAAAATGAACATAATAATTTGCCATTTTTTAAGCTTTGGATCTAACTCTTTCGTACGGCGGAAAATATCCTTTTTACCGGCATATAAACCAAGTAAAAATAGCCCAACTGTTTCTGGGAGCATGAATGCGTTTAGTCCAATTCCATCAGCATAAAATGCATGGAAACGATTTTGTATTTGTGACACCCAGTCTTCAAGTGGCATGATTGGTAAGGATAACCCGAGTTCCTCCTTTGGCATGAAGGCAATACCAATACTAGCAATTAGCATAATAAACTGAAAAATACTTAATAAAACGATTGCCCATATTAAAATGGTACGAGGTTCTCTCTTATAAAATAAAAATAAGAAGAATCCAGCGATTGCATAAGTATGTAAAATGTCTCCGTCCCATAAAAGAACGTAATGTAAGAAACCGAATAATAATAAAATAAGTAAGCGACGAACAAATAAAGTTTTTGGACGATCTGTTTTCGCTTCAGCACGAGTCATAAAAATGTAAAAGCCTAGGCCGAATAAAAACGAAAAGATAGTATAAAACTTTGTTTGAATAAACATATCGTAGAATAGACGGATATAGCTATCTAGCCCCTCATAAATTCCTGAAAGATCACGTGAGTCAATCCCAGCGATAACAGGCCAGTTAACAAGAAAAATACCTAGTACAGCTGTTCCTCTAATAATATCGATGGAGTGTATCCTCTCGCCTTGTGAAATATTTTGTGTCATTATTTTCCTCCTTGTTAATTAATTACCTTTTATTATACAAAATGTAAGATGGAGGGTATAGGGGAGATTTCCATTTTTTTTAACTATTAAGTTATGTAAGATGAGATATAATAAGAGTGCACAACAAGTTTTAACCTTCTTCAAAACAGGCAGTGAAGCTCCTTCTTATAAGGGGCTTTCTTTATGAAAAGTGTTGATAATGATTCTCTTTAATGATAAAATGTATTTAAAAGTGATAATCATTATCAAAAAAGGTTGGTGCATGAGTATGGTATATGCATTAGTAGCAGGTACAGTCGCTGTATATGCAGTTATTGCAAAGTATGTTTTAAATGGAGTAGGAACAGCAAAATGAGTGATATGACATAAAATCCCTTTCATTTGTAAAAAGAATGAAAGGGATTTTTTATTTTTAATGAGAATATGCTGAAAATTTAGTATGATAGTAAAGTAAAACTGTAATCAATGAGAGGATGTATGTCCCGTTGATTATGAGCTCGCAAATAGCGAGGAAAAGTATATACATCTTGGATAAAGGGGAACAAGGGGATGACAAACATAGTACAGACAAACGGTATGAAAAAACTTGTTTGTTTTTATGAAGAGTGGCAAAAACACGGCGATGCAGAGAATAGTGTAAAGTTGTTTGAGGTGATTCAAAAATTTAAGCAAGAGCAGCTTATGATTGCGTTCTGCGGTCACTTCTCTGCAGGGAAATCAACGATGATGAATCATCTATATAAAGCGCAGTTGTTACCGACAAGTCCTATTCCGACAAGCGCTAACGTTGTCAAAATTGAAAAAGGGATGGATCGTGTTGTTGTAACGGTTAAATCTGGAGAACAGTACGAGTATGACGGTGCATATTCAGCTGAAGAATTAAAACAAATTTGTAAAGACGGTGATGAGGTAATTGGTGTTCACATTTATCGGAATGATGCGCCAATTCCTGAAGGTGTTATGTTAGTTGATACACCAGGGATTGATTCAACAGATGATGCCCACCAACTAGCGACAGAATCAACGCTGCATCTAGCAGACGTAATTTTTTATATGATGGATTATAATCACGTCCAATCGGAAGTGAATTTACAATTTGTTAAAGAATTGAAACAACGTAATAAAACGGTTTATCTCGTTGTAAATCAAATAGATAAACATAAAGAAAATGAATTATCGTTTGAGGATTATAAAGATAGTGTGAAACAATCGTTCTCTAACTGGGATATTGAAGTAGATGGAGTGTATTATACTTCATTACGAATGATGAACCATACACATAATGAAATTGGGAGCTTAGAAACATTAATTACTTCCATTATGAAAGAAAAAGAGCAGTATGTAAGAGATGGAATGGAGCGAGAAACAGAATATTTAATGGGAGAACATTTCTCGTTTATTCTTTCTGAAAATGAAAAAGCTCTTTTGAAATATGAGGAAGAGTTAGCATCACCGCTTTCCGTTTCAGAGATAGTGGAAAAGAAAGAAGCGCTAACGGAAACTAAACAACGCGAGGCTAGTAAAGAATCTCATGTGAGAAACGAATTTATAAAAGGCTTACAAGCTATATTAGATAACGCGTATTTAATGCCATTTGAAATGAGAGAATTGGCAAATGCGTATTTAGAAACGAAATTAACTAAGTTTAAGGTCGGTTTGCTATTTGCGAAAGGAAAGACGGAGCAAGAAAAACAGAGACGTTTAGATGCTTTTTATTCTGCCTTACAAAAGATTGTTGAAACGCAACTTGATTTCCATGTGAAAGAATTTATTGTTACCTTCTTAAAAGAAGAAGGATTGTTTACAGAGGAAATTGGGAAAGACATATATGCTTTAGAAATAGCTTTCGGACCAGAAATGTTGGCTGAAGTCATTAAACAAGGAGCAGGTTTCACAGGTGATTACTTACTTCTTTATACAGCGGATGTAGCGAATGAACTGAAGAAACGTTATTTTACAAAAGCACAGCAAATTTTTGATAAAAGTGCAGTTGTTTTAAAGCAAAAAGTGAAGGAAGAAGTTACTCGTATTGAAGAAGAGATAGAAAAATATACGATATTGCAAACGGCAAAGGAAACGAAATTGCAATACAGTAACAATTTGGAGACATATGAAAGTTATTTGCAAAATGTTTGGCACGAGCGTATTGCTACGCCAGAAGGATTGCAAATAGAGGAGATATTGCAAAGTAAAACACAAATTGTTAGTGAGAAATTCACACTACAAGAGCAGGAAAGCGTAAACAGTAACGTAATGGCTCGTGAGGAAGAGATAAAAGGAACGGCAGCTTTAAATATTCAGCGTATATTAGAGAAAGTGAAGAAAGCTGAAACGATATTAGAGCCATTGCCAGCGCTGAAACACGTACAGCAAGAGGTAATAGAAAAAAGGCGTCGTGTGGAAACGAAACAATTTACAGTAGCGTTATTCGGGGCTTTTAGTGCTGGGAAGTCATCATTTGCTAATGCATTGCTTGGTGAGAAGGTGCTTCCTGTGTCACCAAATCCGACGACGGCAACGATTAATCAAATTTTGCCAGTTACAGAGGAAAAACCACATGGAACAGTAATCGTTCAATTTAAATCAAAGCAAGCTCTATTAGAAGATATGAAAGCTGTTTATAAGCTGTTTCATTATGAGATTACTACGTTAGATGAAGCGTTAGCACAAATTGATAAAGTTATGAAATATCCTTCACCAACTGGGAAGCAAAAAACAACATTTAGCTTTTTACGAGCGGTACAAAAAGGGTATGATACGGTTTCTGTTCATTTAGGGGAGCAAGTACAAGTTACATTAGAAGAGTTTTCTGATTATGTAGCGAATGAAGAAAAATCATGTTTTGTTGAGTACATGGAGCTGTATTATGATTGTGCTTTAACAAGGCAAGGAGTAGCGCTTGTAGACACACCTGGAGCGGATTCTATTAACGCCCGTCATACGGACGTTGCGTTCCAGTATATTAAAAACGCGGATGCTATTTTATTTGTAACATATTATAATCATGTGTTCTCTCGTGCTGACCGTGAATTCTTAATCCAACTTGGTCGTGTAAAGGATACGTTTGCTCTTGATAAAATGTTCTTCTTAATTAATGCGGCCGATTTAGCAGAGTCTGAAGAAGAACTTGAAATGGTAAAAGGGTATATCGCAGACCAGCTACTGCAATACGGCATTAGAAATCCGCGTTTATTTGCAATTTCAAGTTTATGTGCGCTTGAAGAGAAACAAGGAAAGAATATTGAAAAAGAGAAGTACGGTATATTAAAAAACTCGGGGATTGCGAAGTTCGAGGAATCATTTACATCCTTTATGATGAGAGATTTAATGCTCGTATCTGTTCATGCTTTATATGGTGCATTGCAAGGAGCAGATCAGCTTTTAGTAAATATGATAAATGGTGCAAAACAGGGGAATGAAGAGAAAGAGGAGCAAACGAAAAAATATGAAGCAGAGCGTGATCAACTACTTCATATTATTTCATCATATAGTGTGCTTGCTGAAGAGCAGGCGATGCAAAATGAAGTGAAAGAATTGCTTTACTACGTGCAACAGCGTCTATTCCTCCGCTATAACGATGTGTTTACTGAATTTATTAATCCAGCATCGCTTCGAACGGATGGAAATGTGAAAGTGCAGTTGCAACAGTGCGTTATGGAATTAGTAGCATTTATTCAGCATGACTTATTACAAGAAATGCGTGCGACATCATTACGCCTTGAAAAATGGATAGATGAAGCGATGAAACGTGCAAAGAATGAGATTGTGGTGAACTGTAAAGTAGAAAACGAATCAATTTCTATGAGTGGAACAGTGGATTATGAATATAAAGATATTACACATAAAGAACCGTTCCCTTCAGTTGAAATAAAAGATTTCAAAAAAGCATTGGCACATTTTAAAAATGAAAAAAGCTTTTTTGAAAAAAATGATAAAGCTTTCATGCAAGAAGAGGCTAAAGTTGTATTAGAGCCTTTCGTATCAAACTATGTAGCTGATGAAAAAGATTTATTTGTTCATCATTATAAGCAAGAATGGGATATGAAATGGAACTTATTCCAAAAAGTGATGCAGCAAGATGTGATGAACTACTATGAAAGTATATTATTTGCATTGGCTGAAACGATTGATGTATCACTATATGAACAAAGCAAAGAACAATTGCAAAAGCAGTTAGTGGAGATTGAAAAAGAAATTTATGTGATCTAATCGTTATGAGAAAAAGATTCGTTCAATTTTCTTTTGCAGTACTGTATCTAAAGATTTGACAAACCCAGCAAATTCATCGGTAGAAATCATATGAGTAAGAACGAGTCGTCTGCCGTCTGGTGTTTCACCGCATAAGACGAATGAAGAAAATTCATATGTTTTGTTTTCTACTACTAATTTTGGATAGGAATACGTGTCGCTTTTCTTTTTCTTTCCATCAATAGAGATGACGTTGCATTTTTTCTCATTGTTGTCCATGGTGAATCCCTCCTTTCTATTACTTATGGTAGACAAGGAGGGATTAGAACAATAGAGAAAGGGGAATTTTTTATGAATGTAGTAATAGAGTATATTTCGAAAGAAGCTATACCGAAACCTTTATTATTGCTTGCTGATCCAAGTGAGGGGCAAATTGATGCATATGTACAAAGAGGCTTAACATATGTAGCTAAGCAAGAGGAGCATGTTATCGGTGTATATGTTCTTTTGGAAACAAGGCCGAAGACGATGGAAATTATGAATATTGCGGTTGTAGAGCATTTGCAAGGAAAAGGGATTGGGAAGAAGCTAATAAGTCATGCCATAGAAACTGCTAAAGGATATGGTATGTCAAAACTTGAAGTTGGTACAGGCAATTCTAGTGTTTCACAACTTGCTTTATATCAAAAATGTGGATTTCGTATTTTTTCTATTGATTTTGATTACTTTTCGAAGCATTATGAAGAAGAGATTATTGAAAATGGGATTGTATGCCGTGATATGATTCGGCTTGCAATGGAATTGAATCAGAACATATAACTTATTTAGGGGGAAGAGAAGATGGAAGTACATAAAGCAATTACAGCACATTCTCGTAAACAAAATGAAAGTGTAAAAGCATGTTTACAATTAGATGCGCAGCGTGAAGCAGCGATTGAAGCAGCCGTATCTCTTGCGTCAAATGGGAAAGAATTTTCGGTTGATGTCATTAATGTTGTAACAAAGCAAATTAATGCTCTTGCAAAAAATGGTGTTACCTTGCAGCGTAAATATGTTACAGAAGAAATGGTTATGGAGTATGTAAGTCGTTTGCAAGGGAAAGAAGGTCGTTAAAGATGATAGTTACAGTCGAATGGTTACGTGAGCATATAGAAGATGAGAATGTCCGTATAATCGATTGTCGTTTTGATTTAGCGAACCCTAATTGGGGTAGAGAAAAGTATGAGGAAGAACATATTCTCCATGCGTTATATTTTGATTTAAATTTAGATTTATCAAGTCCAGTAGCAGAACATGGTGGTCGTCATCCATTGCCGAATATTGAGGAGTTTGCAGACAAGCTTTCACAAGCTGGTATTGATGAACATACGACAGTAATTGCATATGACAGTCAAGCGGGTGCAAATGCTTCTCGTCTCTGGTGGTTATTAAACTATGTAGGGCATGAGAAAGTATATATATTAGATGGCGGATTTCCAGCTTGGAAAGAGAATGGACTACCGACAACAACGGAAATTCCTGTTGCTAAACGAAAAGCATTCAAAGTAAATGTACAAGATTATATGCTTGTAACGATGGAAACAGTGAGAGAGAATATTCATGCAGGTGCAAATGTTACGTTAATTGATTCTAGAGAACCAAAACGTTATGCTGGTGTAGAGGAACTAGTTGATCCAAAAGCAGGGCATATTCCGACAGCAGTAAACTATTTTTGGAAGGATGGAATTGTCCAATCAGGACAATTTAAGAATGAAGGTGGGCAACAAGAACGATTCCAAAATCTTTCGAAAGATAAGGAAACAATTGTATATTGTGGTTCAGGCGTTACAGCCTGTCCAAATATTCTTGCATTGAAATTAGCTGGATTCCAAAATGTTAAATTGTATGCAGGTAGCTGGAGTGATTGGATTTCTTACCCAGAAAATCAAATTGCAAAAGAAGAAGATTAATCACTTGCATGCAAAAATAATTTGTATTAAAATAAGGTCACAAGCAAGAAATTGCTCGAAAAACTTTGTATTTTACACATTGGAAACAATGTGATAATATAACGACAAGTAAATAATACATCCTGCGGTGTACGTAACTTATTTATGTCTAAAACCGATGTTAGTTATACGGAAGCTCAATATTTAGCGACCATCATCAAGCCTTCCTTGTGGAGGAAGATGTACGGTAACTGTGAGGGCATCCACCTGCGAGTAGCGGGTTTTTGGACATTTACGAGGAGCGGCACGTGCGGGGGTCTTATTTCAACTAACATTATATAAAATTCCTACGGTGTACGTAGCTTATGTATGTCTTAAACCAATAAGTTTAATATGGAAGTTCAATATTTAAATGTAGCTAACATGCCATCTTTTTAAGAAGGAAGTTACAAACATTTGTGAGAGCATCCACCTGTGAGAGCAGGTTTATGGACATCTAGAGAGAACGGCATATGTGGGGCTAAATAAAAACCTTACGTTTTATACGTAAGGTTTTTTTGTTGCATATATATATTCATGTTATCTCGATTCACCTGTGAAATTTCCATAATAAATATAGCACTTTCTGTCTTCATCAATCTCTCTTGAATCTAAAGTGAACTCCATATGCGTGCCGTCGCGCTTAATATATATAATATCTGAATGAAGTGATGGTAAAATTTCTTCATAGTTCCATACATCTTTACTTTCAATCAAGTTTGAACTCGTATCCTTTAGCTCTCTAATTTCAAAACCGATGTGGAAGTAAGTAGGATCTGAAGGATCGTTAGAAAAGGTTTCTTGTTGAATATATATAACTGCTGTTCCGTCTGGATCTACTGAAGTTGCAGTAACAACATATGTATTTTTATCTTTTATAAAATATTCACAAGTCATGCGTGCGATGATTTCAGAATTAGAAATATTTGCGTAGTTCCATAAAGCTGGATACCCTTTCGTTTCATCATTAAGTCGATATTCTAAGTGCATTTTATCCCTCTTCTTCCTTTTTCTTCTACTTTATCATGCCATCCTATATAATAGAAATAGAATTTAAAAAGGGGAGTGCGAAGGTGACAAAAACGAAATGGCTAGTAGGTGGTGTCGTAACGTCTTTAATGACTGGCACCTTATTTGGCTGCGCACAAGATCTTCCCTCAAAACCGAATGATACTAGTTGTTCAGATTGGGATTGGGATGATGAACTTGGGGTATGGCAGTGTGATGATAGTAGTTCAGGTTACCGTGGGCATTATTTCTATGGTGGGCGATACTATCAAAATAAATCCGCTTTTAAAAATTCATCGGCGTTTAAGTCGTATCAATCGTCTGCGGAATTTAAAGGTGGAATTGGAAGTGGTTCAAAGGGTGGATTTGGGGGCTAACATATGTCGCAATACATAAGAGAACGAAAAGAGTTTTATTCGAAATATCCGAATTTCTGGTCGGATTTATATGAATGTGAGTATAGTTTGTTTCATGTTTTCTCTATAACAAATGAGACTATGAAACAATTACAAGTAGCGACTGAACGGATGGGGAAAATATTTTTTAAGACTGCTAGACTTTTGCGTAATTTAAGTGAAGAACAGCTTCTTGAACTTGGTTTTCCTCCTGCGAGCTTAACGTTCATTAGAATGAAAGGATTGTATCCTGAATCTGTTATTTCACGATTTGATTTCGTTGTAACTGATGATAACCAAATTAAAATGCTTGAGTTTAATAGTGATACGCCAACTTTTATTATGGAATGCTTTCAAATGAATGGAAAAGTTTGCGGAAAACTAGGCTACGATGATCCAAACTTGGATCAAGAACGGTTGCTATCTTCTGGTGTTACAAAAGCTGTTATGGAGGCGACAAAGGGAATAGATAACCCAAATGTTATTTTTACAGCACATCATGAACATATTGAGGATTGGAATACGACTATGTATTTGAGTCAGTTATGCCATGTTGAAAATAAAGTAGTGCCAATGTCAAAACTTAGAATTACAAAAGATGCTTTAGTGGATAGTGATGGAGTAAAGATTGATGTTTTATATCGCCAAACATATCCGATAGAAGATTTAATTGAGGATCAAGATCCTGAAACAGGAGACTTGGTAGGTGTGGAACTGTTGCAGCTTGTAAAAGCCGGAAAGCTTTTTATAATAAATCCTTTGTCAGCATTTTTACTTCAGCCCAAATCCATTCAGTGTCTAATTTGGGGGTTAGCAGAAGAAGAGGCCTTTTATACAAATGAGGAACAACAGTGGATTAAAGAATATATGTTACCTACATATTTAGAGCCAGATTTATTTTTAGGAAAAGGTTCTTTCGTTCAAAAACCTTCATTTGGTAGAGAAGGGGACACAATTACCGTTCGCGATAAGGACGAAAATATTATGATGCAAAATGCATATCAGACGTATAAAGCGTCACTGCCGATATTTCAAAAATATATAGAACTTCCAGTTGTATCCTTGGAAACAGAAAAAGGGATGGAGACAATGTCGTATGTGTTTGGTTCGTTTTTAATTGCTGGAAAAGCGAGTAGTATCGGTATTCGCGCTGGGGAAAAAATTACGGGGAATGAATCGTACTATTTACCGGTAGGTATAAAAAGGAGGAAAGTACATGATTAATTTTTTATTATATTTAGCAGTAACATTGGGACTTTTATGCATTGGTCTTTTCCTAATGGCAGTGACAACGAAAGTAAAAGAATTTAAGTTAATGGCCCAAGGAAATAGGGCGGTAAGCTATGTACTTGGAGGACGATTACTTGGGCTAGCTATTGTTTTATATTCGACAGCAGCTAATTCTATTTCACTTCTTGATATGGTTTCGTGGGGAGCAGTTGGGATTTTGGCTCAAATTATCGTCTTTTATTTAGCTGAGTGGCTTACACCGCGCTTTAATATAAACAAAAGTCTCGAAGAAGATAATCAAGCAGTCGGTCTTTTTCTTATGTTTTTATCGCTTTCCATTGGGATTGTAATTGCTGGTTGTATAACTTATTAAAAACTTTACGTTCAAACGTAAAGTTTTTTATTTTTATAGATGTTAGTTTGCCATACCTTTCGAAAAAATTGTAGGCTACTGTTGACATCTATTTTAAATAAGAGTAACATTTTCTATGTAATAAAATATAAGTCTCTGTTAGGTGAGGCTCCTGTATAGAGAAATGCTACTGCCCAAAAATGTCGAGAGACGCCAATGGGTCAACAGGAATGATCGAATTAAGGTTTTTCTTAACGTAGCTGGTAATGTACCTATGCTATACAGTGCTAAAACTCGGCGAGGGAGAGGTCCGTAGATTTCTAATTGTATTAGGAATCGTTTATTTGTGTATGTAATGGCCTTTACTCTTTTCGGAGTAAAGGTCTTTTTGTTACCAAGCTATGAGTAATTTCATAGTATAAACTATAAAATTAAACGAGGAGGTGAGGAGCATGTCAAATTCTGACTCGGTTCCGTTACCCATATACTTCAATTCAAAAATATATGATGTAGGCAGGAAACGACTTGTTCCTCCCTCTATATTTATCATAATGTAGCGTTTATATGCATGTTTAAGCGCTAGACACTGTTACGATAAAGTGGATAATTTGAGAAGCAAAGCGTTTCTTCCTATGTTGTACAGGAGGAGACGATAATATGTTATATGCAAACAAAACTGTGGGTAACACGTCATATAAATTAAGTAAAAAATCAATGAAAGAACAAACAATGCTTCAGAAAAATAAAGATTTATTAATTGAAATCGCAACGAGAGATGTAAAATCTGTATTTGCGTATTTTAAAACAACAAGAGACGGATTATCTATGAAAGAGGCACAAAAACGTATTCAAGTATACGGCCGAAATGAATTAACTTCAAAAAGAGCGCGTATTGCGGAATTGATGATGAAGCTAAGCGGAATGATTCCAGGTTTTTCAAAACAACATGTGCGTGATGGATCACAATGTGAGAAAATTACTGTGTCTCGAGTAGAATGTTCTAGTGTAATAGGGGTAAACGGTGAATTAAAAATGATGAATTTGCCAGTACAAGAGCTTGTTCCTGGTGATATGATTTTTCTTTCAGAAGGTGATATAGTACCAGCAGATGTACGTATCATTTACGCGAATGATTTATTAGTAAATGAATCTGTGCTAACAGGAAAAGATACAAGTATTGAGAAATTTGAAAGTTGCTATCATCTTGAGCGCAAACGATTTATTCCTTTAAAACGAATGAAAGACTATAATCCACTTGAACTTGAAAACGTATGTTTCAAAGGGACGTATATTGTTGGTGGAAATGCAAAGGCTGTAGTTGTTTCGACTGGGAAAAATACGTATTCAGGAATTCTTCATACTTGTTGTAGTAGAATGTCTTAATGTGTAAATGATGCTAAATATACAAAAACAATGTATAATAGACAAAGTTGAAAAAACGTAGAATGGTAATCTATTTATATAACCTTACGTGATGACGTGGGGTTATTATTTTTTGTAGTAGGAGAGGAATTATGAAAAAAGTATTATTAGTTGATGGTATGGCACTATTATTTCGTGCTTTTTACGCAACAAGTGTCTACGGACAATTTATGAAACGACAAGATGGTACCCCTACAAACGGGATTCATGGTTATATGAAACATTTATTAACAGCTATGCAAGCAATTGAACCAACACACATCGTAACATGCTGGGATATGGGAAGTACGACATTTAGAACAGAATCGTTCTCAAATTATAAAGCGAATCGTGCAGCGCCGCCTGAAGAATTAATTCCGCAATTTGATTTAGTTCAAGAAATGACTGCGAAATTGTCTATTCCAGTTATTGGTATGAAAGGGTATGAAGCGGATGATTGTATCGGCACGCTTGCAAAACAATACTGTAATGAAGCGGAAGTGTATATTTTAACGGGTGATACGGATTTACTTCAGCTTGTTGATAAGAACGTTACAGTAATGCTCTTGCGCAAAGGAATTGGAAATTACGAATACTACACACCAGAGAAAATCATGGAAGAAAAAGGTGTGGAGCCTTGGCAAATCGTGCATGCGAAAGCATTCATGGGAGATACGAGCGATAATTACCCAGGTGTAAAAGGTATCGGGGAAAAAACAGCGTATAAATTGATTCAAGAGCACGGAACAGTAGCAACTGTACTAGAAAATGTAGCATCATTAACGAAAGCGCAGCGTACAAAGATTGAAAGTGATCTAGAGAACTTAAATATTTCATTACAATTGGCACAAATTCATTGTGAAGTTCCTATTTCTTGTTCATTAGAAGAAGGATTACACACAATGGATGAAGAAAAACTTAGATTCGTTTGTGAAGAAATGAATTGGGGAAGACCTGAAATATTAATAAATATGCTGTAAATAGTTTTGAAAGAGGGATGTTGTATAAGTCAAACTTTGACTTATACAACATCCCTCTTTTTGTTTTTACGAATAGGATCGTAGTAAATAAAATTATATCGAACTCAATTTTAAATATATAAATGTTTTGACAAAATATATTGGTAGAAGTTGATGACAATAGCAACTTTTATAATGAAATGAAGCAATTCCAAAATAGTTTTAGGATGATCACATTTTTTCATGTTCACAAAGTTGTCAGAAAATAAACGGAATTTTCATATGAAGTTCAAATAGAATTCACAACAATCAATTATTATAAGGGCACACAGATAATTCCTTATCTTTTATATAAACCATCCCCCAAGGAGGACAATGAAAATGAGAAAAAAAGTGAGAAAATCTTTTAAACAATTATTAATTGAAAATAAACAATCACTATTAAATAATAAAGAAAATATGAAAGAAATTGAAGAGAGAATTGAGAAACGACATGTAGCATATAGTGCTGCTAGCAATTGATAATTTTGCTTATGAAAAAAGCTTGTAGTTTGGATAGTATCCAAACTACAAGCTTTTTCTTTTTTATTACTTCCACCAAATCCAAGCCCAAAAGTAATTTCGTATATTTCGAGGAGTAACGTGTATAAAATGTTCACCGTCAAAGAAGCAATTTAAATTTGGAAGTGTTTCATCTGGATTTTCTGAAATAAAGGCGACAATGTTTTCGTTGCTTGTAACGGTTACTGTAATTGGTGGATCGGTAGGTGAGACCTGAAGTTGTAACGAAATATTCGCCGTGTTTTTGAATTCATTATTAACAGGTGGACGTATCACTTGTACTGTGAATAACACGATAATTGTTTCGTTTGGTTCCAAATGAGTAGCGACTAGGAAACCGATATTCGGATTCGCTAGTGGAGAGCGTTCGCCGTTAATAAAGACAGTGCCGTTCATAAATTGTAAACCTGGTGGGATGGTATCTTGTAATGAAACATTTGAAAGTGAAATATCAGAAGTATTTGTAATACGCACCGTATAATCAAAATATTGGTTTAAATAAGCGGAGCTGACGGAAGCGTTTTTTACTACTGTTGCAGTTATAAATTGAACAGGTATACGAACGGTATTTGAATTAACAATAAAAGTAATAATTGGGTCCTGTGGTGTCAATTGGAATGCGGCCGTAACTGTTGCGGAATTGATAATGGTACTGTTTGAAGGGATAGAAGTGACGAGAACTTGAAATGTTATTGTTGCTACTCCATCTGCAGGTAAGGCGCCGATATTCATACCAGTGTCTGGACGAACATTTGGAACCGGAGTACCGTTAATTGTTACGCTGTTTTCAATAAATGTTGTACCAGATGGAATGATATCTAGGACAGAAGTACTGATTGTAGGAATTGGTGAATGATTTATTACTTCTAATGTGAAAGTTATCGTCTCTCCTGTTGTTACGATAGATTTATCAGCTGTCTTTTCAATGCGAACCATCGGATCAACTACTGTTGTTGTAACGGTATTTGTTTGCTTTGTAATTGTAATAGGCGGTTCATTCGGATCAATGGTAACAGTATAGGAAACAGAAGCATCGTTATTGATTGCAGATTGAAGAGTTGAAGAAGATATTGTTACTTGGAAAGTAATGATAGCAGATGCATTAGGATCAAGGTTTCCTAATGTAATACCATTTTCAGGGTTTGCATTAGGTTGATTGATTCCGTTAATCGTAACGCTACCCGTCACGAAGGTTGTATCTACTGGTACGGTGTCTATGACAAGAAGATTTTCAATCGTTACATTACCGCTATTCGTAATCGTAATTGTATACGTTAAAGTTTGACTAGGTAATGCATTCGTAGCATTAACAGACTTTATGGCAACGACATTATCATTTTGGACAGTTGTTGTGACGGTATTTGTTGTAGTCGTATTTGTAACAGGTAAGTTATTTGGGTTGACTATATAGTTAAAAGTAGTAATTGCTTCATTGTTGAGTTCATTTGGTGTTGGAATAGAAGTTACAGTTACTTGGAAGGAAGTGATAGCATTTCCACCTACTATTATAGTGCCAATTGGTATGCCACTTACTGGATTCACTCCCGGAAGAGTTTCTCCGTTTACAATGACGCTATTTTCAACAAATGTAGTACCTTGAGGAATAATATCTTGAATGACTACATCATTTGCTGCAATATTACCAGTTTGATTGAGTGTAATCGTATACGTTAACGTGTCACCGACTGTTGCAAATGCACGGTCAACTGCTTTATTACTATTCAAATTCGCATGATTAATTGTTGTTACGGCAGCTGATGAAATAATAGTTTCTGTAATAGGTGGCTGGTTTGGTACCGTGTATTGGTATTCAATTGTACTCGTGTTAGAGATTGGATTTGTTTGCGGAATCGAAGTAACCCGTACTTGGAATAGAATAGTTGCTGTCGTATTAGGCGGAATGTTATCAAGTTGTATCCCGCTAAGTGGATTGTCATTTGGACGAGCGTTTCCATTCACAATAACACTATTCTCTATAAAGCTCGTATTTGCTGGGATGATATCTGTAACAATAATATTTTCCACTTGTATATTTCCATTATTTATGATTGAAATTGTATAAGGGATAATAGTTTGTAGGTCAGCATATTGGATAGGTGTTGTTTTTGTTGCAATTACAGTAGCAGAAATAACTTCAGTGAAGGTAATATTACTAGTCGATATTTGTTCCTCACCATTAATTGTATAACGAGAAGTCGATTGATTTTGAATACGACCGCTAGCTGGAAGAGCTACGATGGTAACAGAAAAGGTGACTGGGATAGAAACGTTAGGAGCAATCGTTCCTACAAGTATACCAGCACTTGGATTGGCGTTAAGTTGAGGAATGTTATTTACTAAAACGCTACCTTCTATAAAGATTGTTCCATCAGGTATATTGTCTGTAAATACAACAGCAGTAGCATCCGTATTTCCTATATTCGTTAAAGTTGTTGTATAAGTTAAAATGTTACCAATCGTTACAGAAGTCAAATCAACAGTTTTCAGTGAAACGATATCAGCATCATTAATTTGAACGAAAGTAGTATTGGAAGTAGTAGATTTTTGAATTGGTGCAAAATCAGGATTGAAAATAAAGTCGTAGACGATGTTTGTCGTATTAGGTGTTGGATTTACAGCAGGTAAATTCGTAACGGAAACTTGGAACGTTATTGTAGTCGCTTGACCTGGCGTAATATTAGGAATGGAAAAGCCGATATTCGGATCTGCTGCAGGAAGTACAGTGTTGTTAACTGTTACACTTCCTGGAATAAATACTGTTCCATCTTCTATAGTATCTGTAAAAAAGATGGAGTTAGTTGTAGTGGATCCATTATTTTGAATGAATACTGTATATGCAATGGTTTCACCAATATTAGCTAATACTTTATTAGCGGATTTTGTAGCGATAAGAATAACATCAATAAATTGTATATTTGTAGTATTGGAAGAGGTCGTTTCTGAAATTGGTGGTGCGCTTTGTTCCGGTTTATATTCATAGTGAATGACAGCGATATTATTAATATTATTTTGTGAAGGTATAGAGACTACATTTACTTGGAACGTAACAATAATCGTATTATTTGGAAGGATAATACCAAGATTGATACCGGTAACTGGATTTTCATTAGGTCTTGGTACGCCATCTACAAGGATGCTATTTGGAACGAATGTTGTACCAGCAGCAATTGCGTCAATTAGGAGAGTATTTGTAATAGGTATTGTACCAGCGTTTGTAACGGCGACTGTATATGTGATAATTTGGCCGATACGTGTAACAGATCTGTTAGCGGATTTAATTGCACTAACATTCGCCGTCCGCACGTCAGTATTTACTGCATTTGATAACGATCTACGCTGAATGATAGGGGAACTAGGGTCAATTTGGTATTCGTACGAAGTGTCTGAAATGTTAATGACTGTGTTGCCCTCTGGTATACTTGTAAGTTGTACTTGGAATGAAATAGTGACTGTTTCATTTGGTTGTATCGTGCCGAGAGTTACTCCATTTTCAGGGTTCGCACCAGGCTGCATCACATTATTGATTGATAAGCTATCTTCAATGAATATAGTACCTTCTGGAATGTTATCAATGAACACCGTATTGTTAGCTGTAACGGTTCCTATATTTTGTAGTGTATTTGTGTAGGTAATAATTTGCCCGATTGATACGAAAGTTACATTCGCGCTTTTAACAGAAATAATATTTGCATTTTGAAGTGATGTTGTAACGATATTAGAATTTGCAGAGCGATTCACTGGTGGAGCTGTAGGGATACTTACATATTGGTAAGTTGCTGAAGATTGATTTATAATTTCGGTTTCAGTAGGTGGGGTATTTGTTTGCACTTGAAATAGTATCGTTTTGGAACTGTTTGCTGGAATTGTTCCAATCGGTATTCCGTTTTCAGGATTTACACCTGGCTGTAGGACACCGTTAATTGTGACACTATCGGGAACGAATGTAGTGCCAGGTGGAATAGAATCTGTGAAAATAATATTTATTGCATCAACATTTCCAGTATTTTTCACTTCAGAAATATAAAGTATAGTTCCGCCGATATCTACAGTTATTGGATTGGACGTTTTTGTAATTGTCAATTGTGCTTGCACGAAATTTGTAATGACAATATTACTTGTAGATGTTTCAGTAATAGGCGGTTGTCCTGGATCTGGTTGGATTGTATATGTTGTATTGGATTGATTTGTAATCGATTGTTGCAAGAATGGGTCGTTAATAAGAATTTGGAACGAAATAAGGTGAGTAGCGTTTGCTACTAGGTTAGGCAAAGTAACACCTACATTTGGATTTGCACCAGGTATAGTTGCTCCGTTAAGCGTAAAACTATTTTCAACGAATGTAGTCCCTTCTGGAATAGTATCTGAAAATATGAGATTAGTAGCTGGAATATTTCCGGTATTTTCAAGCGTTATCGTATAGGTCAAAATATCACCTGTTGTTGCTTGTTGTGCATTGACTGCTTTTAAAGAAAGGATATTTGCATCCGAAATTTGTGTGAAAGCTGGATTAGACGTAATTGTTCGAGAGATGATAGGAGCGTTTGGATCGGCGATAAAAGTATAGTCAATACGGGCTATATTAGAAATTGGATTCACGCTTGGAATGGATTGAACGATAACTTGGAATGTGACGGTGACGATTTCTGAAGGTGTAATGGAGTTTAATGAGATCCCTATGTTTGGATCGGCACCTGGAGCTGAAACGTCATTAATATTCACGCTATTCGGAATAAATGCAGTTCCTTCTGGGACCAAGTCTGTTAAAGTAACTGTATTTGCAGTAGTATTTCCGTTATTTTGAACGACTACAGTGTAAGTGATTGTACCGTTAGTAGACTGTACGAGGGAATCTGTGTTTTTAATTACAGATAGCGATGCATCAACGACAGCTGTAGTAACCGTATTAGATGAAGATGTTGCTGTAACTGGAGGTTGACTTGGGTCGACAATATACGTGTAACTTGCAAGTGCTTGATTTATAATCGCTCCTTGCGGTGGAATAGAGCTTGCAAGAAATTGGAACGTAATAGTAGCAGAATCACCTGGTGCGATAATACCAACTGGAATACCGAGAGTTGGACTTGCATCTGGAAGTGAAATCCCGTTAAGCGTGACACTATTTGGAACAAATAATGCTCCTTCAGGAACTCCGTTAATGAGTAATACAGAATTTGCTGGGAAGTTTCCAGTGTTTGTTAATGTTGCAGTGTACTTAATTATATCTCCAATAGATACGATTGTTCGATTTGCTTCTAAAACAGTTGTAACAGTCGCGTTATTAATTTGTGTTGAAGCGCTATTAGAATTTATTGTGCCTGTAACAGGAGGAGCAGTCGGATCAACAATAAATGCGTATTGAATAGATGCAACGTTTGTAATTGGGTTCGAAGGTGGAGTAGATGTAACTATGACTTGGAAAGTAACAGTTAAGGAATTACCCGCGTTAACGGTTCCGATATTAACTCCGTTATTTGGATTTGCACCTGGAATGGTACTTCCATTTACAGTAAAACTATTTTCAACAAAGGTCGTTCCTACTGGAATGAGGTCTGAGAAATTTAAATTCGTAGCGTTTGTATTTCCACTATTTTGAATTGAAACGGTATAAGTGATCGTGTCACCGATATTTGCAAAAGCTGTATTAGCAGTTTTTACAGCTGAAAGTATTGCTGAATTAATAGAAGTAACGAAGACGTTCGTTTCCACATTGCCAGGCTGAGCTTGTAATGCATTGCCTACGTTATATTGGAAGTTAACAAATCCTAAGTTTTGGAGTTCAGGAGTGAATGTTGTTGGATTGCTTACAATTTGAACTTGGAATATGATTGTTACAGTTTGATTTGGATTGATTGTATTTATACCAACACCGTCAATAATAGAAGCGGATGATAATGGAGTGCCATCAACAACAACTGATCCTGCAACAAATTGTGTCCATGTCGGTAAAGGGTCTGAGAAAACAACATTGTTAGCTGGAATATTTCCTGTGTTCGTAATCGTAGTTGTATACGTAATTGTATCACCGATCGTTGCAAAAGCTTTATCTCCGATTTTAATCGTGTTTAAAATAGCACTTTCAATTTTTGTTGTGACGTTGTTAGAAGTAATATTTTTTGAAACTGGAGGATTTGCTGGATTAACGATATGTTGGAAGCTAACGCTAGCTTGGTTGGAAATTGGATTTATAGGTGGAATTTCATTGGCATTAATATGAAATGCTACGATGACAGATTGGTTTGGCGCGATATCACCAATTGGAACACCTGTAATTATATTTGCATTTGGGATGCTAATTCCGTTAAGTGTAAAACTATTCGGTTCAAAGGAAGTTCCGTCTGGAATAAGGTCGGTAAAAATAACATTCGTTGCACTAACATTTCCGCTATTTGTAATTGTAACGGTGTAGACGATATCCTGCCCGATATCTACCGTTGATACATTTGAATTTTTTTGTGCAGTAAGGATAGCACTATTAATTTGTGTGGTCGTTGTATTAGATTGATTGGAAGTTGTAATAGGTGGCTGGCTAGGATCAACGACGTAATGATATGCGGTTAAAGTAGAATTAGATATTGGATTCAGTGTTGGAAGTGTAGTAACAGTTGCTTGGAATGTGACGATTGCCGTATTACCACCATTAATGGAACCTATATTTACACCAGTAGATAAATCAGCGTTTGGAATGGTTTGCCCATTAACTGTGAAACTGTTTGGAACAAATGTTAAATTGCTATCAAGTATATCGATAACGGTAACATCAGTTGCAGCCACATTCCCGGTATTAGGGAGGTTAAGCGTAAATGTTATTGTATTACCAACATCCGCAAAAGTAAGATCTGCTGTTTTTGTACTTATAATATTTGCGTTGTTTATTTGAAGAAGCGTAGTGTTGGAAGTAGCTGAACTCGATACTGAAGGATTAACAGGATCAACAATAAACTCATATGTCGTTGATGCTGTATTCGGTGTTGGATTAATAGATGGAATGCTGTTAACCGTAACTTGAAAGACGATACTGTATATTTCATTTGGTGGAAGTGTTGCAAGTAATACACCTGTATTTGGATTCGCATTAGGTTGTAAAACGCCATCGACAGTTAATGTGTTAGGAACAAATGTGAGTCCGCTTGGTAATACATCTGTGAATACTATATTAGCTGCATCCGTATTTCCTACATTGGAAATAGAAATAGTGTAAAAAGCAGTTTGCCCGATATCTGAAAAGGATGCACTTTCATTCTTCGTCATTGATAATATGGCTTCTTTAATTTGCGTTGAAACGGGATTGCTAATTGAAGTTTCTGCATCAGGCGGTGAGACTAATTGATACGATGTCGATGAGAAATTTACAATTGGGTTTTCGGTTGGTAATGAGGTCACGTTTACTTGGAAGGAAACATTTACTATAGCCCCAGCTGTTATAGGCCCAATATCTACACCGTTTGTTGGATTCGCACCACTTTGAGGAATTCCATTAATGGAAAATGTGTTTGCAATAAATGTAGTACCGCTCGGCACAGTATCTGTGAATATAACATTTTGTGCGGATGAATTTCCGTTGTTTGTTAAAGTAACAGTATAAGTGAGTGTGTCTCCGATGTGGCTAAATGATTTATCAACTTGTTTAGATGAAAGAATAGTAGCTGTATTAATTGTAGTAAACGTTGTATTTGAAGTAACATTTCTTGAAACAATTGGTGCATTTGGATCAGCGATAAATGTGTAAGAAGCAGTAGCGGAATTGGCAATAGGATTTTGAACAGGGGTAGAAGTAGCGGTCACTTGAAATACTATAGATATCGAGCTGTTAGCAGCAATTGATCCAATCGTTATGCCGGTATTAGGATTCAATCCAATTTGTGTGATGCCATTTATTGTAACGCTATCAGTAATAAACGTTGTACCATTTGGTATAAGATCAGTGAAAGTAATATTCGTTGCATTTGTATTACCAGTATTCGTTAAAATTGTCGTATAGGTAATCGTATCACCTAGTGTTACAAGTGTTTGATCGACCGATTTTATCATCGCTATCATAGCATCTAGTACCGGATTTGTAACGATATTCGTTGAAGTAGAAGTTGTAACAGGAGTTCCGTTTGGATCAACAGTATAAGAGTATAAAATTGTGTCATTACCCATAATCGAATTTGAAGGGGGTACAGAAAGAACAGTTACTTGGAAAGTAACAGTTACTGTTGCGCCAGGCGCGATATTTGGTATAGTTACTCCAAGTGCTGGCTGTGCACCAGGTTGCTGTATGCTATTGATTGTGACCGAATTTGGTATAAATGTAGTGTTAGCTGGAATAGCGCTTGTGAAAGTAATATTCGTTGCTGGTGTATTACCGGTATTCGTAATAGTAGTTGTATACGTAACTGTATCTCCGACAGAAATAATGGATTTATCAGCACTTTTTGTGGTAGCTAATATTGCACTATTTATTGTCGTAGTAACGGTATTAGATGAAGCGGTTTGAGTGATAACCGGTTGACTTGGATCAACAATATGCTGAAATTGTACAGAACTAGAATTAGAGATTGGATTTATACTTGGAATGTTTAGGACAAGTACGTTAATAGTAATAACGGCCATTCCGCTTGGGTTTATATTTCCAATTTGTATTCCGTTCGCAGGATTTCCGATTTGCTGCGCACCAGAATCATTTACAAGAGTGCCAGATATAAATGTCGTTCCATCAGGCAAAATATCCGTGAAAATGATATTTTGTGAAGTGACATTTCCAGGGTTACTTAATGTAATTGTATAAGAAATGGTATCGCCAATCGTTGCAAAAGTTTTATCTACAGATTTAACGAGTGCAATTTCCCCAGAATTTATTTGTGTCGAAACAGGATTAGATGTCGTGCTTCGTGAAACAAGTGGTAAATTAGGCCCTGTCATAAATTGATAATTAATAGAAGCGTCGTTTACAACCGGTGAGTTGGGTCCGCCTGGTCCAATTGTGAAAATTGGATTTGGAATACTAACTACTTGCACGCGGAAGGTGACGTTTATAAAATCTCCTGCAATAATATCCCCAATTGGTATCCCGTTTGCTGGATTTATCCCAGGTAATAAAACCCCACCTACTCGAACGCTATCTTCTATAAATACTGTATTATTTGGAATCGAATCTGTAAAAATGATATTAGTAGCAGTTGAGTTTCCTATATTATCTAATAAAACTGTATACGTTAAAAATGAATTTCCAGGTGCGATATCAGAAAATAGACGATCCACACTTTTGGTTGCTTGAATAGTTGCTTCGTTAATTTGCACTAAAGTTGGATTACTTGTAGCTGTTTCTGTCACTGGCGGCTGGGTAGGATCCACAATGATAGAATATGTTGTGCTAGATTGATTTAAAGTTGGATTTGTAGCTGGTATTGAGCCAACGATTGCTTGAAAACTAATGGTTGTTGTTCCTCCAACTGGAATTGAGTCTAAAGAAATCCCGCTATCTGGTCTAAATCCAAGTTGTGGGATGGTATTAATTTGTACGCTATCAGGAACGAATGAAAGTTCAGGTGGTAATATATCGGTAAAAACAGGTGTGTTTGCGGGAGTATTTCCGCCATTAGTGAGAGTAGTTGTATACGTAATTGTGTCTCCAACAGCAGCAAACGCACTGCTTGCAGTTTTTGTTGCGATAACGGAGGCAGTATTTACTTGTGTAAAAGTTTTATTGGATTTAACTGTTCGTGAAACAGGCGGTTCATTTATATCAACAATAAAGCTATATTGAAGCGATGATTTGTTAGGAATTGGATTAGGATTAGGGATAGTTGTAATGTTTACTTGAAAACTAAGTGTAACGGATGCATTTGAATTCAAGTTACCAATATTGATACCATTTTGTGGATTTGCATTAGGAATAGTTGTTCCATTTACCGTAAAACTATTTGGAATAAACGTTGTACCATTTGGAATTACATCTGTAAAAATAACATTGTTTGCGGTAGTATTACCGGAATTAGTAATGGTAGAAGTGAAAGTAAGTGTATCTCCAATAGTAGCGAATGTTGAATTGACAGTTTTATTTATAGAAAGAGTAGCATCAATAATTGGAGTAACCGTCGTATTCGTAATTGTACTACTAACAGCAGGTGATTGGTTTGGGTTCACGGTATATTCATAATTTACAAGAGCATTATTTGTTAATGTGCCACTAGGTGGTATCGCTAAAATTTGTGCTTGAAAAGTAATGAATACAGTATCTCCTGGCGAAATATCTGCTAAGTGAACACCAAGTGATGGATCTAATCCTGGTTGTGGAACATTATTGATCGTTACGGAGTTTTGGATAAATGAAGCTCCTGCGCCAAGCCCATCCGTTAAAACAGTTGCACTAGCAGGGATATTACCTGTATTTGTTACTACAATCGTATAGGTCACGATATCACCAATTGCAGCTGTCGGTGTATTCACAGACTTAGTAGCGACAATAGTAGCATTATTAATTTGAGTTGTTATTACGTTACTTAACGTATTGGCGGATGCTGGAGGTAAGTTAGGATTTACGACATACTGGTACGTTGTATTGCTTTGGTTCGGGATAGGATTTGGATTCGGGATAGAATTTACTTGTACTTGGAACGAGATGGTCGTATTTGTATTGGGGTTTATTGGATCAATTGCTATGCCATTTGCTGGATTTACATTAGGGAGTGTATTCCCGTTTACTGTAACACTATTAGGAATAAAAGACGTCCCATTTGGAATTACATCTGTAAATTTTACATTTGATGCAAGTGTGTTCCCGCTATTCGTTAAAGTAGTTGTGTACGTAATAATGTCATTTACATTAGCAAACTGTTTATCCGCAGATTTTGTAGCAGCAATCGTAGCGTTATTAATAGTTGTCTGTATAGTGTTAGAAGCAACCATCTGCATTACAGCAGGTTTGGATGGATCGTACGTGTATTGGAATGTTGTGCCCGATTGATTCGTAATCGGATTTAAAGTAGGGATACTTGGTACAGAAATTTGGAATGCAACAGTACGTGATGAATTTGCTCCTATCGTACCGATAAAAATGCTGTTAGCAGGATTTGCATTTGCTATAGGGACACCGTTAATCGTTACAGTATTAGGAATGAAGATGGTACCCGCTGGAATGATATCTGTAAACGTTACATTAGAAGCAGCGATATTCCCGTTATTCGTTAAAATAGTTGTATACGTAATGACATCACCAACATCAGCGAAGTTTGTGCTTGTTAGCTTCGTTGCAACAATATTAGCAGTATTAATTTGTGTCGATACTATATTACTAGTAGCGTTTCTCACAACAGCAGGTAAATTTGGATCGGCGATAAAGCTATATTGAAGTGCAGCGCTGTTTTGAACTGGATTTGGTAAAGGTAAACTATTTGCACTAATTTGGAAGACAATTGTTGTAATACCACCTGCTGGAATCGTACCAACTTGAAGACCAACACTTGGATCCGTACCTAGCTGTAAAGTACCACCTATAAAAATACTATTTGGTACGAGAGTCGTACCAGGAGGTAGAATATCTGTAACGATTACATTATTTGCTGGAGTATTCCCAGGGTTAGCTAGGGCAATAGTATATGTGATCGGTTGCCCAACATCTGCAATAGTTAAATCTACCTGTTTGACAATAACTACATTTGCTAAGTTGATTTGTGTACTGACAGTATTACTTAAAGATGTTTCTATAGTTGGTGGATCGCCTGGATTTAGAATAAAGCTATATTGTGTACTAGATGAATTTATTGTTGGGTTTTGTGTTGGTAAAGAAGTGACAGTTACTTGATAAGAGACGGTAAGTGAGCCGTTAGCAGGAATGGAAGGTAACGGAACACCGACATTTGGATCGGCGTTATTTTGGAGTACACCATTAATAAGGAAAGTGTTTTGGATAAAGGTAGTACCGTCTGGATTCGTATCTACGAAAGTAGGACTATCAGCAGAAACGCTTCCTGCATTCGTCAAAACAACGGTATAAGTTAATATATCCCCTACAGTAGCGAACGCTCGATCCACTGTTTTGGTTGAAATGACATTTGCATCGTTTACTTGAGTAAATGTAGTAGTTGAAGTAGTGTTCTTACTTACAGGTGAAGCGTTTGGATCAACGATAAAGTTATAGGAAATGGAAGCGCTATTTGAAATGGGATTTGGGTTTGGAATGCTAGTTATTACTACTTGGAATGAAGCTGTAATTGTAGTAGTAGCATTGATGCTACCAATGCTGATGCTAGCTGGTGTTGCTCCCGGCTGAGTGATACCGTTAACTATAACACTGTTCGGTACAAAGGTAGTACCGTTCGCAATTGTGTCGGATAGTAATACGTTGTTCGCTGTAACATTTCCATTGTTTGTAAGAGAAAAAGTGTAAGTTAATATATCTCCAACTTCCGCAAATGTTTTATCTACAGATTTAATAGCTTGAAGGTTTGCTAGTCTAATTGCGGATGTAACAGCATTAGAATTTGCAGTTTTTGAAGTGGGTGGCAGACTTGGATTTACAGTATATAGATAAGAGGCGAAAGCATTATTAATGATAGGGTTTTGGGCGGTAATATTGATGACTGTTACCTGGAAAGAAAGGGTAACAGTAGCTCCGCCAGGAATTGTACCGATAGGTAAAGCAATTAGAGAATCTACATTTTGCAAAACTCCGTTTAGTGTTACAGTACCAGCCGTCAATATCGTTCCATTTGGAAGTGGATCTGTTAGTTGTACGTTAGTTGCAGCTGTATTTCCACTGTTTGTAATAAGAATTGTATAACTGATTGTTTCGCCAATTGTAGCAAATTGTTTATTTGTTGATTTTGTTAATGTTACATTGGCATTGTTAATTTGAGTGGAAACGAGATTAGAAGAAATGTTTTTTATAATGGGTGATTGACTTGGATTGACAGTGTACTGATAAGAAGCACTTGAACCATTAGATACGGTATTTGAAGCGGGTATTGTGTTTACTACTACTTGAAATGAAACATTTTTAGTTGTGCCAGTTGGAATCGATCCAATGTTTACACCGTTAGCGGGATTTGCGCCCACTTGTGTCGTACCATCTATCGTTAAACTGTTGAGAACAAAAGTTGTTCCAGTAGGAATGATATCTGTAAAAATAACGTTGTTCGCATTCGTATTACCTGTACCTGTAAAGGAAACGGTGTACGTTAGTGTATCACCAATATCTGCAAAATTTTTATCTACTGCTTTCGTCATGGTGACAGTAGCATTATTCACTTGAGTGGATACGGTATTAGTTGTATCAGTCCCGCTTACTGCCGGTTGATTTGGCACAGGAATGTATTGATATGTTGTTGTACCACTATTTAATATTGGATTTGTTTGGGGAATAGAAGGAACGAGTACTTGAAATGAAACAGTAGTCGTAGAATTAGCAGCAATAGTTCCAATGGATACACCATTAGCAGGGTTTGCTCCTGCTTGAGTAACCCCGTTAACAGTTACACTCCCTGGAATGAAAGTAGTCCCGCTAGGAATCGGATCCGTATATATAACGTTCGTTGCAGCGATATTTCCTATATTAGCTAAGGAAATACTGTAAGTTAATGTTTCACCAATGTCAGTAAAGATTTTGTTAACTGATTTTGTTCCATTAATATCGGCGAGGTTAATTTGTGTTCCAGCAGAGTTGCTTGTTGCAAGACCATTAAAGGTTGTTCCTCCAGCAATTGGTGTATATTGAAATGTAATATTAGCAGTGTTAGAAATCGGATTTGGGTTTGGAAGAGAGACGACAGTCGCTTGGAAAGTTACTGTACGAGAAGCATTGTTATTAATTGTTCCAAGAGATATACCAGCAGCAGGATTTGCATTTGTCTGTGGTACGTTATCTACTGTTACAGTGCCAGGTATAAAAGAAGTACCGTTAGGGAGACTATCTATAAAAATAGCATTATTGGCAGGAAGAAGCCCGGTGTTAGGGATAGTAACGGTATAAGTGAGAATATCTCCAATTGCAGCAACACTTTTATTCACGCTTTTCGTTGCTTGTATATTAGGTGAATTTATGTTGATTTGTAAGCCGACTGTATTTAACATATATGCATCTCCGTTAGTTGTTAAACGGATTGCGGCGGAGACTTGAGAGTTTGTTAAATAAGGAGAAATATCAATAGAAGTAATGTCCCAACCTTGCCGGCCTGCGGAGATATTTGTACTTGTAGAAGCGCTTTGATTTCGTGTTCCGAATGTCCCCGTTGTATCTAAATTTCCGGCAGCATTATTAATTTGAGAACCAAAGAAATTATTTATAGCATTATTTGGTCCAGATAATGCATTTAATGAACTGAAATTGGGTCCAAATAAAGCTTGATCACCGGTTAAATCAGCATCTCCTTCGGTAGAACTTAAAAATAATCTCCCGCTTACAGGTCCTCCTGAAGGTGTTAAAAATCCTGAGACAGATACATCTGCACTACCGGTATCGGCGGAAACGCGATTACCTGCTACATAAACGGTTAAGTTTCTTGCGGGTAAGGAACCGTTTTGATAAGCGACAATGAGCGTCCATCCAGAAGAATTGATAGCTCCGTTAGAAGCATCTAAAGGATCAACAAGTCCAGGGACAGATCCGGTTGTATAAGAGCCAGGACCCCCAGTCTGAACGAGGGATGTTACATCTGCAGAACGTGTATAGAACCCAAATGTGACCGATCCAGAAACGAATGTTTGATTAGAAGCTGTAACGGTTGAAGGGGTAATTGAGTATGTTGACACAGGTGTTGTAAAAGAAACAGGGTTTCCTAATACACTCGTAATATTTTGATCACGAGATAAGTAGTTTCCACCCCAAACAAGTTCTGCATAAAGAATAGTACTACCAGCAGGGATATTTAAAATAGCGGTAGAACTATTTTGTGTATAGTTTAATGTTGTACCCGCAGGAAAAGTAGTTACTTGTAAAGCAGTATTCGTAGTTGCGAATGCACCAATTGCCCCGATTGTACCAGCACGGTTTAGATTACTAATTTTACTTAAGCCTAAAGTATTTCCTGTAATAGCGAGTGCGCCGTTAGTGGTGGTAGAAAATCGATTCGTAATGGGCATGTTGTCACCTCATTTACAATATAGTCTTGGTCAAAATAGGATATGTGTGTGACAAATAAAAGGAAACATGTACAAGTTGATTTGGTAATAATGATTTAAATGTCTAGATAAGGGGATGGAATATGCTTGAATTGGAAATTAGGGTGGAACGTCTTAAGGAAGAACAAATAGGCGATATTGTAGCATTATCTTCTTATATTGGGTGGGATTATAACAGAGAAGAAATTGAGACTATTTTTGATTCAGGTATCGTATATGGTGCGTGGAATGAGAGGGAGAGCCTAATTGCTAGCGCGGCAATAATATTATATGGGGAGAAATTAGCGTCTATCGGAATGGTCATTGTACATCCAGATTATAAGGGGAGAGGGATTGGAAAGGCGATAACGAATTCATGTATTAAGAGCGTATCGGTTCAAACTCCCATTATGCTTATTGCTACGGATGAGGGAAAGCCTCTATATGAAAAATTAGGATTTAGAGTAGTAAGCTATGTTTCTAAATACATATGTAACTCGTACAATGTGAATGATTATTGTGTAGGAAATGAAGATTATATGATGAATTATGAAGAGTGTGATTTAGAAGAAATAATAAAATTGGATGAGTGTGCGTTTGGAACAAATAGAGAAGAGTTTTTAACGAAAAGAATGATGCAAAGTGAACAGTGCATCGTTGTAAAGGACAAGGAACAAAATGTATTAGGTTATGGTTTAAGTATACAAACACCAGAAAATAAAATAATAGGACCAGTCGTTGCAAGAGATGATGCGATGGCAATGAGGATTGTACATTATTTAGCAAGAGGGCATCATGGTAAATTAAGAATGGATGTACCAGAAGGAAAGAAAGATTTTGTGAAAGAATTAGAGATTACTGGTTTTCAAAAGGTGAATACACCACCAATTATGATGAAAAATAGCGATAAATTATTAAAAAGGAGTAATGAACTGTATAGCATTGCAGCACAAATTTTTGGATGAAAAAGAATCCTTCTGAATGAAGGATTCTTTTTATTAATCACGGTATTGATCATGAATAGGTTGAAAAAGGTCTTCCTCGACATCTCTAACAACTGAAAAATGATCAACATTATAATGACCATGTAGAGTTTTATTATGATGACCAATGATTTGCTCTGCAGATAATACGTTAGAATCAGTTGTGGAATGACCGTTTTTAATTAATGTAACGTCAAATCCTTGTACAGTCGCCGTTCTAACAGCGGTATCGATACAATGTTCTGTTTTACATCCACCGATAACGATATGGCTAATTTTTTCTTCTTTTAAAAGTTCGAGTAAAGAGGTGCCATAGAATGCGTTTGTTGCTGCTTTATTAATAAGGATTGCAGACTTAGGTACTTTAATTTGATTATGTACTTCAAATCCTTCTCCGCTGCCAGAAGCAACATCGATATCCCTTATGAAAACAATAAGGGCATTTGAATCTATTGCTTTCTGTACGGCTGTATTTAGTGTAGATAATAATTCGATTTTACGAAACACTTCATTTTCTTGTTCATTTCCATCCATTAATTCTTGCTGCGCATCGATAATTAATAGTGCCTGTTTCATCGTGTCTCCCCTTTAATATGAAATAAGTTCCACTGTACATATTCCGCTATATTGATAGGAAATCCTTCATTGCAAGCGAAGTAGACGATAGATTTACAAAGTTGTCAAATAAATTTCATTCTCTTAGCGTGTAAAAACATGTATGATAGGAGATGGAGAATTTTTGAGTAGGTGGGAATAACATGCAAACAGTAGAGGATTATCTTTCATTCTTACATACGAAAGGATTTAAATTATCAGAGGAAGCACAAGGGTTTATCATGTTCGGACAAGGATATACTGGTGCATCTGATGGAATTGTGAACGCGGCAATAGAAGCGACAATTAAACATCAATTACAGTTCGATGGGAGTTATTTTGTTGCGTTATTAGAACGATTGAAAGAAGAAGATATTACAGATAAAAAAAGCGCTAAGGCTTTTATGCGGAAGTTACAAGCGTAACTTCACGCAGCCTGCGCTTCTTTTTTGGTTTTGGAAGGTAATTCAACAAAAACCATGCCTAGGAAAATACATAGGCATCCGATAATAGCAGAAACAGAAAGTTGTTCGTTTGCAACGAGAACGCCTGTTAAGGCAGCAAAAACGGGTTCCATTGCGAAAATAATTGCTACTCTCGTTGGAGACGTATGTTTTTGTGCGGATGTTTGAATGAAAAAAGCAATGGATGTCGCGAATAGGGAAGTTAGAAATAGAGCAAATAAAAAGGAAGAATTTGTCCATAGTGATACTGAAAATAATTTTTCCCAATCTTCAAACAAAAAGGCACAAATAGAAGAAAACATCCCGACAGCTAATACTTGCGACGTGCTTAACAATAAAGGTGATATTTTCTTAGAGAAGAAGCCGTTAACAAGAATATGAGCAGCGAAAGCAACTGCACAACCGAGAACGAGTATATCTCCAATATTTAATTGAAAAGAATCACCAGCTGTTAATAAGTATAGACCCGCTGTTGCTACAGCAATGCCAATTACGATAAAAATGGTAGCTTTTTGCTTTAAAAAGATAAAAGACAAAATTGGTACCATAACGATACTAAGCCCCGTTAAGAAACCAGCTTTTGAAGAAGTTGTATAAAGTAAGCCGAATGTTTGTAATACATAGCCAACGCATAAAAAGAATCCAACGATTAATCCAGCGAGACTACTCTGTTTTATATCTTGTTTTGAAGTTTTTTTTGAGAAAATCATTTGAACGAATAATAAAATAATTCCAGCGAATAAAAAGCGAATACCATTAAAAGTAAATGGACCAACGAAAGACATAGCATTTTGAACGACGACAAATGTAGCTCCCCAAATAAAAGAGACAAATAATAAAGCAAGAGGAGCAATCCAATCTTTTTTCACACTCATACCCCCGTTAATTTTGTAAGATAGCTTTTCTAGCTAATTCATCAGCGACTTTATTTTGACTACTTGGAATCCACTTAATAAAAAAGAGATCAAAACTTTTTATGTACTGCAGTGCTTCCTCTAATAGTGGTGCAAACATTTTATTTTTTGCGTATTCTTTTTCAACAGCTCGCTCGACAAGTTGCGAATCTGTACGAAAAGAGACAATGTTATAATTATGCTCCGTGCAATATTTTAATGCCGCAAGTAAAGCGTGGTATTCTGCTTCATGATTGGACATTGTCCCAAGGGGCAATGATAATTGTACAGCTGGTTGCACCCCTTTAATAAATACGCCTGCACCAGAAGGACCAGGATTTCCTTTTGATGCACCATCAATATATACTTCAATCAAAATGAGAAACCTCCAAATGATAAGATGATCCCCTACTTATATATTTCTTTGAAGTAGGGGATAGGGTACTTAGCCGATTGTAATACTATAACGACATGTAAATGTTTCATTCGCTTGTAAAGATTGAATTCCTTTTTTTTCCTTGAAATCTTTTGCTGGATTTACTTCATCAGCAATTCCGTACCAAGGTTCAATACATAAGAAAGGTGCGTTCTCACCTGGTGTCCATACGCCGACAAATGGGAACCCATCAAATTCTACCTTTACAAATTTATTATGTTTATGAGAACGAATAGAGATTTCATCCGTATTCATATTTTCAAAAATAAGTGCATCATTTTTGAATAAATCGTATGTAAGTGGCAATTCATTCGTATTTTCAGCGATTAATTGCTTTTTACTAGAAAGGTAAGGTCCTTCTAATACACTTGTTTCTAAGCGTTCAGAACCATTAAATGATAAATGGTAATCTGTAAATGATTCACCCTCTAATAACGGGAAGTTGAATCCAGGATGCGCCCCGATTGAGAAGAACATCTCTTTTGAAGTAGGGTTATTCACTTCATATGTTACATGAACGATTTGTCCGTCTAGCTCATAAGAAACAAGTAACTCAAATTCGTATGGGTATTTTTTTAATGTTTCTTCATTACTAGTTACAATATAAGTGATTTTCGTTTCACTTTGTTCTTTTACAGAGAATGTAAGATCACGAGCAAAGCCGTGTTGTGTTAAAGAATAAGGTTTACCATCTACGTAGTATGTATCATTTACTAATCGGCCGACAATTGGGAACAAAATTGGTGCGCGGCGCCCCCAATAAGTAGAATCGCCTTGCCATAAGTATTCAGTGTTGTCTTCTTTTAAGCGAACGCTTTGTAATTCTGCACCTTTGTCAGAAATGGAAACGATCACTTTTTCATTTTGAATTGTTGCAGTCATGAAGTAAAACCTCCTAAATCTTTCATATATTTCATTATACGTTGTCTAAAAGAAAAAAGGTAGTTCATGATAGGAATCTATTGACGAAAGGGGGGCTACCGCGTAAAATATAATCTTGTTGCTTAAAAAACGAATAACGTGGTTCGAAACCATCCCACGTAAAAAAACTAAGGAGATTTTGTCATGAATATTAGAACTTTAGTCGGTAATGGTATTTTAGCGGCATTATATATTGCTGTTTCTATGCTTATTCAGCCATTTGGCTTTACGAGTGTACAGTTTCGTATTTCAGAGATGTTTAATCATCTCGTTGTATTTAATAAGAAAGCAATTTACGGAATTGTATTAGGTGTATTTTTAACGAATCTCTTTTTCTCACCTATGATCGCTTACGATTTAGTATTTGGAGTAGGGCAATCTATTCTTGCATTAGTTGCGACGATTATTTCTATGCGATTTATTAAAGGTGTTTGGGCTCGTATGGTTTTTAATACAGTTATTTTTACAATTACAATGTTTATGATTGCAATTGAACTTCATCTTGCATTTGATCTACCATTTATGTGGACTTGGTTAACATGTGCAGCGGGTGAATTCGTTGTAATGGCGATTGGTATGCCTGTAATGTACTGGATTAATAAACGAGTACAATTTGAAAGATTTATGTAATAGATAAAAGAGCTATTCCTATAGGGATAGCTCTTTTTGTATGGAGTCAAATTGAATATAATACTGTGACTCTTGATACAATATAATAAAATAAAGTGAGGCTTTCATTAGCTGGCTACATATAAGAAGTCTTATATAAGGGGAATCTAGTATGAAATATAAAATCCATTGGTTGTATAAAACGAAGCGCGGTTTGCAGACGGAATTAACGACAGGTTATATGAACATAGAAGATGTATTGCAATTTGCAGAGGATTTCGAGAAAACAGGAAGAGTGAAAGAACTATCATTTTATGATGAAATGGATGCAGAATGGTCATTAAAGGAAATGAAAAAGCTGAGTAAACAAATAGAAGAAGAGCCTCAAGAAATACTCGTTTATTTTGATGGTGGTTATGATGTACAGACGAAAGAAGCTGGAGTAGGTATATGTGTATACTATAAAAAGGGAAATACAAAATACCGAATTCGCCGTAATGCATATATTGAAGGTATATATGATAATAATGAAGCAGAATATGCATCATTATTATACGGCATGAATATACTCGAGGAATTAGGGATTAAGTATGAAGCAGTTACACTTCGCGGTGATTCTCAAGTTGTACTGCAGCAATTGGCCGGGGAATGGCCTTGTTATGATGAACATTTAAATCATTATTTAGACCAAATTGAACAAAAAGCGAAGCAAATGAAATTAAAACTTGTATGTGAGCCGATATCTAGAAAACAAAATAAAGAAGCACATCAATTAGCAACGCAAGCATTAGAAGGAAAAGTCATTGATAGTCATAAAGAAATAACCGAATAGAGAGGTGCAACGGTGGATAAAAAGCAACTCATTACAGAGGTAAATGACTTATTAGAAACATATTGTGAAGGGTGTTTTTTACGAGAACATAATCGAAAGACAAATAGTAAATATTATGCTCATTCTTTTTGTATTAGGCAATGTACAGTTGGAGAAACATTGAAAAAGTATGGAGAACAGTTGTCATGAAAAAAACATCCAGAGAAAATTCTCTGGATGTTTTTTAGTGTCTTGCTTCGTTTAGTTGATGCTCGCATTTACTTAATTTCTTTTCCTCATTCATTAAAAATGGCTCATCTAAATCTGTCGCAACAGATTTCATAATTTCAAGCTGAGAGCGAGCGGCTTCTACGGCAGTAGTCGCATGCTCTAATGTATCTGGATCCATTGAAATTGTCGCTGACCCTACCATTTTTTGTGCTGTTTCTACACGGAATTTCACTTCTTCAAAATCATTTACTTCTGATCCCATTATTACTTCCTCCTTTGTATATTGCGCATTTCACATAGTTTTTGCTCTGTAAAACGGAAATATACAAAGGAATAACAAAGGAGGTTACCAAGTAAGGTAACCTCCTATTATATGTTGGATTAAAGTTTTACTACGTTAGCAGCTTGAGGTCCGCGGTTTCCTTCAGTAATATCGAAAGATACTTCTTGACCTTCTTCTAAAGCTTTATAGCCGTCACCTTGAATAGCAGAGAAATGTACGAATACATCGTCAGCGCCTTCCATTTCGATAAATCCAAAACCTTTTTCGTTGTTAAACCATTTTACTTTTCCTTGCATGTTACAATTCCTCCTAAAAACATTTGCTTTTTTCATTTAGTGAAATTCATTTGAAAGATAATATAAACTAAAAATGCTATAATCTTGAATATTCTGCTAAATGATTAATTTAAATATACACGAATTGGTAGAAATTAGTCAAGTAAGCGGTTTTATTTTTTTTATTTTTAAATAATTTTCCAGCCGAATTTTTAAATTGGTATAGGACAGGCCGAGTATGTAATATTCTTAATTGAATGCTATACATAATGAGGTGAAAGAAAGAATGAATGAGTCTTATTTATTAGATAATGAAGGAATGAGAACGAGAACTGACATACCAAATTGGGTTACAAAAGAATTTCAAAATTTTTCGAGTGTTGTGCTAGAACCAACTTTCCCGTGTTATTTCGGCTTAACAGCTTTGAAAAAGAATGAACTTCGTTATTCATTTCTCTCTCATAATGATTGGAGTCATTTGCCACATACAATGTTATCTTTTTTAGAGTTAATGAAAGAGCGCCCAATTGTAAGAAGAGGATTCTTTCTTTTTGTGGAACCGGAATGTGAAGAGCAATCACTGGAATATTATCGTGATTACTTTTGGAAAGTACTACAATATTTACATGAAAAAGATGACCAAACATGGCCGAAGCAAATTCCTGAAGACCCAGACCATTACTTATGGGAATTTTCATTTGGTGGTGAACCAATATTCGCATTTGGAAATGCGCCAGCTTATAAACAACGAAAAACTAGGCATTTAGGAAGTTCTCTCGTTATTGGGTTTCAACCACGCACCATCTTTGATGGATTAGAAGGGGATCGTCCTAAAGGAGCATATTCAAGACAAACGGTCCGAGATCGAGTTGAAAAGTGGGATCAGCTTCCGAAACATCCTAACATTAGTCATTATGGTGATCCAGATCATCGTGAATGGAAACAATACTTCATAGGAGACGATGTAGAGCCGATAAAAGGAAAATGTCCTTTTCTTCATAAGTTAGAAAAGTAAGAGCCATCATCTAGATGGCTCTTTTGCATATTTTGGATAAAAAAGGGTATTTTAGTAGTAAATATTTTGATGAAAGCTAGTCTATTTTTAATTATTACATCATTACTTAATAGTAAAGGAAGTAGAAAGGATAGAGCGATGTTTGGAGCGATTATACAACAAATTGTATTAGGTATTTCATTAGCTGCACCAGTAGGTCCGATTAATATTGAAATGTTAAAACGAGGAATTGAACGAGGTTTTTGGCATGCGTGGGTTGTTGGAATTGGTGGAATGACTGCAGATATTTTGTTTATGCTTCTCATCTACTTCGGTTTATCTTCTGTGTTTATGTATACATATGTACAAGCTTTTATGTATTGCACAGGTTTTTTCTTATTATTTTATTTAGGATTTCAAAGTGTAAAACAAGGAATTTCCCACTCGAATATGGAATATAAAAAGGAAGAGGTAGGTGGTCTTAAACAATCGTTTATGGCAGGTTTTTTAATTGCGATATCCAATCCATTAAATCTTGTTTTTTGGTTTGGTATATACGGAAGTACACTTAGCTCATTGCTTACGAAGGTAACGAAACAAGAAGCCTTTTTGTACAGTCTGTGTATTATCGTTGGCATTATTTTATGGAATTTAAATATTGCTTTTTCTGTCCATTTTGGCAGAACTTTATTAAAGCCAAAAGCACTTGGCTATATAACAGCCGGAGCAGGGATTATTTTAGTAGGATATTCTATCCATTTTGCATACAAAGCTTTACAGTTGTTCACATAAGATTGAAGGGGAGATTTTTATGTATCGAACCACTATTGACGGAAAAGAAATTATTATTACGTTGGCACCAAAAATCCGAAAAGAAATTACTGATAGGAATCCACTATATGAAGCGGTATTTCATAATGCAGCAAGATTACTACAAACAAAGCAACCAACGTTTGCGCTGAATCATGAAATATTTGGGCTCATTATTGGAGAGGTACAAAGAGGAGAAGTAACAGTGTTTGCGGTGGAACATATTATTCCAAAACAAAATATATTTGGATCGAACAATTTTTTCTCGACAATAGAGCAGCAGGCAAATTTGTAAAGTGAATAGAATAAGAATAAAAAATAAAAGAAATAGTCGTAACGATATGTTGCGGCTGTTTTTTTAGAAAAGGGGGAAGGAAGATGAAGAGGGTGGGGAAAGAGTTCTTTTTACAACATGATATCGTTATTATGTATAGTATTTTATTTATTTTCATCATTATTTTAAAAATGCAATTATTCACATGGATTGGTATGTTAGCGTGTTTATTTGGGATTGCTCTTTATACGCTTAACGAATATATGACACATCGATTTTTATTCCATTTAAAGCCACCTAAAAACGTATTTTTATTAAAAATGTTAAGAAGATTACATTATGATCATCATGTATATCCAGATGATTTAAAACTATTGTTTTTGCCTGTATGGTTTAGTATACCTAGCTTTACTATATATTTACTTATAGCATATGGTATAACGAAAAGTGTTACTATTACACTTTCATTCGGAATTGGAATGATTATCATGCTTCTCGTTTATGAATGGAAACATTATATTGCACATAAGCCGATTCGTCCGTTCACTAAGTTTGGACGATGGCTCAAAAAACAGCACATATTACACCATTATAAAAATGAAAAGTTTTGGTTTGGTGTTTCCAATCCAGTATTCGATTTCCTATTTGGAACGCTTAAAGACGGAAAAGACGTTGAATTAAGCGAAACAGCACGTAATTTAGAAAAAGAGAAAAAAACAGAAGTGGTGCGATAAGCACTACTTTTTGTTTTGTTTTAACGAGAATAAAAGCTCGATTGGTACGGGTTGAAAAGCAAAAATTTTATGTTGAAAAAATATATTAAAAACTTGGGGGAAATTGCCGAAAAATGTCTATCGAAAAATCTTTGCAGGAATGTATGGATTGTCTAAAATGAAAATAAGTTTCTGAATATTTATAAAATTTAGCCTTTAGGTATGCAAGGGGGAATTGTATTTTCAGTAAGAGAGGGGAATGGGAATGAAAAGAGATGATACGTCAGCACGTAAGTTACAAAATGAGGTGAATTATACAGAGGTTGTTCAGTCAGAAGAGTTTCAATTGCTATTAAATACGAAAAAGAAGTTTATCGTTCCGATGAGTATTTTCTTTTTAAGCTTTTTTATTGCATTACCTATTTTAACATCGTATTCAAAGGTGCTCAATACACCGGCATTTGGTGATGTTACGTGGGCGTGGGTATTTGCGTTTGCACAATTTATTATGACATGGGCTTTATGTATGATTTATAGCAAAAAAGCTGAATCCTTTGATAAAATCTCACAAAACATTCTACAAGATATGCAAAAAGGGAGGGGCTAACTTTGAATATAACCGCTTTTTCATTATTTTTAATCATCGTTCTTGGTACACTCGTCATAACTTATTTTGCATCGAAGAAAACGAAAAATGCGAGTGAGTTTTATACAGCTGGAGGGGGATTAACTGGTTGGCAAAATGGTCTGGCCATTGCGGGAGATTACATGTCTGCTGCGTCTTTTCTTGGTATAGCCGGAGCGATCGCATTAACTGGGTTTGATGGGTTCTTTTATAGTATCGGTTTTTTAGTTGCTTATTTAGTTGTTCTATACCTTGTTGCAGAACCGCTTAGAAATTTAGGGAAGTACACGTTAGCGGATATGATTGCAGCGCGTTTTGATGCGAAAAAAGTTCGCGGTGTTGCAGCGCTTAATACGATGACGATTTCGATTTTTTATATGATTGCACAATTAGTTGGTGCGGGTGCACTTATTAAATTATTATTAGGGATCGAATATACGACATCCGTTTTAATCGTTGGTACATTAATGACAGTATACGTTATTTTTGGCGGAATGACTGCGACGAGCTGGGTGCAAATTGTTAAGGCTGTATTACTTATGGCTGGTACGTTTATTATTTCTGTTATCGTTTTCTCCAAATTTAATTTCAGTGTGACTGAAATGTTCGCTCAAATGAAAACTGCTACTCCATTAAAAGATTCGTTTTTAAATCCAGGAGTAAAGTATAAGGATGGTCTTGATACACTTTCTTTAAATTTAGGACTAGTTCTTGGTACAGCTGGATTACCACATATTCTTGTCCGCTTTTTTACAGTGCGTGATGCAAAAACAGCACGTCAATCTGTTGTATACGCTACGTGGTTAATTGGCGCATTTTATATTATGACAATTTTCTTAGGATTTGGGGCAGCGGCATTTGTAGGGAATGAGGCAATTATGAAAGCAAACCCTGCTGGTAATATGGCAGCACCTTTATTAGCTAAAGCGTTAGGTGGAGATTTCTTATTTGCTTTCGTATCAGCCATTGCCTTTGCAACGATTTTAGCTGTAGTGGCAGGTCTTGTATTAACGGCAGCATCAGCATTTGCACATGATTTTTATAATGAGATTATTCGTAAAGGAAAATCAACGGAAAAAGAGCAAGTGTCAATGGCTCGCTATGCGTCTATTGGAGTAGCGGTATTATCCATTATACTAGCGTTATTTGCTCAAACATTGAACGTAGCATTTTTAGTTTCATTAGCATTTGCAGTTGCAGCGAGTGCAAATCTACCAGTTATATTATTCACAATATATTGGAAGCGCTTCAATACAACAGGTGCCATTTCGGGTATGGTTGTTGGTCTTGTATCAGCAATTGTTCTCGTAGCGTTAAGCCCGAATGTTTGGAACCCTGTAGCTGGAAAAGCTATATTTGTTGGAGAAGCGATATTCCCATATACGACACCTGGAATTATTTCAATCCCGCTCGGATTCCTTGCAGCATATTTAGGAACCATTTTATCTAGTAAGAAAGAAGATGCAGCGAAATTTGATGAAATTCTCGTGAAATCTAATACCGGTCATGGCATTAGCGATGCGTCTTCGCATTAAATAAAAGAAGAGCTTTTCGATAGATAAGAAAAGCTCTTTTTTCTTTTGTCATTTTCTTGTAAATATTACTGTATTGTTAGTAGGATTTTGTCTTAATTTTGTGGAATGAAAATAGTAGGGAGAAATTTAAATCATCATGGTACCAGCGCAGCTTTTGTGAAAAATAAGTTGTTATGGAAGGTGGAAGAAATGATGAAAACGAAACAGACTGATGAATTATTAGCAAAAGATGAGCAATATGTTTGGCACGGAATGCGTCCCTTTAGTCCAAATAGTACAATGGTAGGGGCAAAAGCAGAAGGGTGCTGGGTTGAAGATATAGAAGGGAAAAGATATTTAGATGGTATGAGTGGTCTTTGGTGCGTGAATAGTGGATATGGAAGAAAAGAACTCGCAGAGGCGGCATATAAGCAATTACAAACATTATCATACTTTCCGATGTCACAATCGCATGAACCAGCTATAAAGCTTGCAGAAAAATTAAATGAGTGGCTTGGAGGGGAGTATGTTATTTTCTTCTCTAATAGTGGCTCGGAAGCGAACGAAACGGCTTTTAAAATAGCAAGGCAATACTATGCTCAAAAAGGTGAACCGCATCGTTATAAGTTTATGTCACGTTACCGTGGGTATCATGGAAATACAATGGCAACGATGGCAGCGACGGGACAAGCACAGCGTAGATATCAATATGAGCCATTTGCTTCAGGATTTCTACATGTAACGCCTCCAGATTGTTATCGTATGCCTGGAATAGAAAGCGAGAATATTTATGATGTAGAATGTGTAAAAGAAGTAGATCGCGTTATGACATGGGAATTAAGTGAAACGATTGCAGCTTTTATTATGGAACCAATTATTACGGGCGGAGGCATTTTAATGCCGCCACAAGACTATATGAAAGCTATTCATGAAACGTGTCAAAAACACGGTGCACTTCTCATTAGCGATGAAGTGATTTGCGGTTTCGGACGTACAGGAAAAGCATTTGGATTTATGAATTATGACGTTCAGCCAGATATTATTACGATGGCAAAAGGGATTACGAGCGCATATTTACCATTATCAGCGACAGCTGTGAAAAAAGAAATATATGAAGCATTTAAAGGGAAGGGAGAATATGAATTCTTCCGTCATATTAATACATTTGGTGGAAATCCTGCAGCTTGTGCATTAGCGCTTAAAAACTTAGAGATTATGGAAAATGAAAATTTAATTGAGCGATCTGCACAAATGGGCTCGCTTTTATTAGAGCAATTAAAAGAAGAAATTGGAGAGCATCCACTTGTTGGGAATATTAGAGGGAAAGGTCTACTAGTTGGAATTGAACTAGTAAATGATAAAGAGACGAAAGAGCCAATTGATAACGACAAAATTGCAAGTGTTGTAAATGCTTGTAAAGAAAAAGGTTTAATTATTGGACGAAACGGTATGACAACAGCAGGATATAATAACGTTTTAACATTAGCACCACCGCTTGTTATTTCAAGTGAAGAAATTGCTTTTGTTGTTGGAACGTTGAAGACAGCGATGGAACGCATTTAATGAATCGAGCGAGCTGTAGATTACAGCTCGCTTTTGTTTAGTAGGAGGAGTTTTTTATGGAGAAATATGATCCTAATCAACATTATCACATCGGATATTATGAAGATGGATATGATTTAGAAGTGACGGCGTACAAAAGAATAAATGAACCGGTTTGGGATGCTTATATTCCGCACTACGAGGCAGGTGATTTTTATAAGAAAGTGGAGGAAATGAAGTTAGGTGAATATATCGATGATTATGGAATTATGGTGTATTCATTTCGTAATGATGTTGATGATGAAGAAGCACGAACTATTTTTGAAAACTGGTTAAAAACGAATGGAATTGTTTAAAGATAAAATAAAAAAGGAGATTGCTATCTTATAAGATAGCAATCTCCTTTTTTTATATAAAACTTATTTACTTGCATTCATTGCTTTATCTTTTGCACCAAAAGTGTATTTTAACATTGGTGGTGTTATCATAGTAGTTAAAATAACGACGATAACGATTGCTGTAAAGTAATCTTGTGCTAATAGACCTGATGAAAGTCCTGTACCTGCGATGATAAGTGCAACTTCACCACGAGAAACCATACCAGCACCGATAATAGCAGAAGACTTAGCGTCAAATCCAGTCATTCGTGCACCAACACCACAACCAATTAGTTTCGTTAATACAGCGATAACCGTTAATGCTAAGATGAACCAAATTTGATCGCCAATACCGTCAAATGTAATATTCATACCGATACTTACGAAGAATACTGGAACGAACATAGCGTAAGCGATTGGTTCTACTTTCTTTTCTACTTCATGTTTGTAGTTCGTTTGAGAAATAGCGATACCAGCTGCGAAAGCACCGATAATACCAGCAATTCCTAATAGTTCGCCGAAATATGCGAATGAGAAACAGATGATAAGAGCCGCACTCACGATAGACTCAGATACGCGTAGTGGTGATAACCAGCGCATAATCGCAGGAACACCTTTCCATCCGATTAAAATAATAGAAGCGAAGAATACAACTTTCTTCAATATAATCATTGTTAAGTTAACATCGTCTGTACCTAAGAAGCTCATTGCAAATGCTAATAAAATAACAACAAGAATGTCATCAAATACAGCTGCGCCAAGCATAGTTGTACTTTCGCGCGTTTTCATTTTTCCTAAATCGCGAAGTGTTTGTACGGAAATACTAACACTTGTCGCACATAGAAGTAATCCTAAAAATACAGCATTTCCTTGTTCCATTCCGATAACAAGACCAGAAACGTAACCACCTACGAATGGAAGAACGATACCTCCAAGGGCAACAGCTAAAGAGGAATTACGATTTGCGTTTAATTCATCTAAGTCTGTTTCAAGTCCTGCCATAAACATTAAAAGAATAACACCGACATTACTTAATTGTGTTAAAAGCTCTGAATTTTCAATCCAACCAAATACAGCTGGCCCGATAACGATACCGACAATTAATTTACCTAGTACAGAAGGTTGGCCTAATCTAACACTAAGATCACCAGCAAGCTTTGTACTTAATAAAATAAGTGCAATTTGAAAGAAAAATTCGAATTCCATCGGATCCTCTCCTCATCATTTTTATTTTTATCATACGATTTCTCGGAATTTGCCTAATGAAAATATGTAAAACCCATTAAACAAAGGGTCTGATTACAAGTTCTTTTGAACTCGTAATTTGAACCTGTAATTAATATATAATAAAATGCATGAAAAATCAATGAAAAAATAGCAGATTTTCATGATAGGATTCGATTTAGGTATGGAGGGTAACTAACTGTTATGATTTATTTAACCAATTATAACCAAAGTTAATTAAATATATCAGTAAGCCCTGCTAGTCAAGTGATTGGCTAGTAGTGAGGGTTAACTGCGGGCAATCCCTAAAGCTGATTGAACTACAACGTGGCTAGAAATGGTGAGCGTGAATGTTGCGAAAGCAGAAAAATCAATCAGATGGTGCAAGGTTAAATCCTAAACACTAGAACAGTGGGTCTTCCGCCTCGAATCGTCTAAGTCAAAATAGATAAGATGATTCGAGGCGATTATCTCGTATAACTGACGAGAGTACACCACAAGCCTATGGTGATGGAAAAATATGCTATCTCTAAGTAGATAAACATATAGTCTGCGCTCATGTGAAAACATGAGAAGTTCATAAGAGAACTGGCTAAGGAATTGCGCCCTTAGTTGAACGAGATAAATTTTATTGAATCTATCAAACTTTATTGAATTTATCGAACGTATGTGCTACGTTGGATTCAATGAGGTGAGAATAATAATGAAATTTTCACGAGTTAGTCAAGTATCGGAATTAACAGGTTTGTATCCTAGTCGTCTTAGGAGAATGCTGGTGGAACACGCTACTATTCAGAAGAACAAATCTTTCATTAAAGGAGTTACATTCTGATGATATTGGCGAAGAAAGTCAGACTGATTCCAACGCCTGAACAAGAAAAAGTGCTTAGAAACCATGCTGGTGCTGCAAGATTCGCTTATAACTATTGTAAAAGAATGAGTGATAGATACTATAAGCTATTTGGAAAATCTGTTTCACAGTTAGCTTTACAGAAACGATTTACAAAGATCAAGAAGCGAAAGAGATATGAGTGGTTAAAAGACATCAACGCACAAGTTCTCAAACAGGCTTCAAAAGATTTTGATACGGCGAGGAAACATTCGTTCAAAAAGTATAAAAACGATTATCACACTTCTTATAAATCCAAAAAAGATGTAATCCAAGGATTTTATGCCAATTATGAAAGACTGATTATAGGAAAGAAAGTAGTTCATATTCAGTCCATTGGAGAAGTGAAAACAAGCCAACAACTACCAAGAAACAAAAAAACATCCAATCCAAGAGTTACCTTTGATGGTCGTCACTGGTGGATTAGTGTAGGGTTCCAAGAAGACTTTGAATCACAAGAACTAACCAATGAGTCGATTGGTGTGGATGTTGGTTTAAAAGAGCTGTTTGTAGCTTCTAATGGTACGAAAGAACGAAATATAAATAAAGATGCCAAGGTTAAAAAGCTTTTGAAAAGGAAAAAATCAGCACAAAGAGATATGTCTAGGAGATTTAAAAAAGGTGTAAAAATTCAGTCGGCCGGATATGAAAAAGCGAAAGCTGAGCACCTGCGGTTATCTAGGAAAATTATGAATATCCGAAATAACCATATCCATCAAGCAACAGCTAAATTGGTGAAAACCAAACCAATGAGGATTGTTGTGGAAGACTTATCTATCTCAAACCTGTTAAAAAACAAAAAACTATCGAAAGCATTTTCCTTTCAAAAATTACACTTCTTCTTTCAATGTTTATCATACAAGTGTGAGAAGTACGGCATTGAGTATGTAAAAGCTGATAAATGGTTCGCTTCAAGCAAGATTTGTTCGTGTTGTGGAGTAAAATATGACCATTCAGTTCAACCAGAAGGACAGTGGAGTTTAAAAATACGTGAGTGGCGTTGTGCTTCATGCAATAGCCATCACGATAGGGATGTAAATGCTGCGATAAATTTATCAAGATGGATAAAATAAATGCTTGATAATAGGAGGTAACGATACTGCCTCGTGTGGAGTGTTATACCCCTCGTCCCTTTGGGGCTGCGAGAACACGATGAAGCACTAACTTGTGTAAATTTGATTGAATTGTATAGATTTAGTTAAGTTTATCGTATCGGAATCACTATATAATAAGAAGAAATAGGGCTACATTTTTATGAATTGGAGAAAGAAATATGTTATTAAATAAACGCTTTACAATTGGAGAAATGGCAAAAATGCATAATATAGCGGAATCTACTTTACGGTATTATGATGAAAAAGGAATTTTTCATCCGTCCATTGTGGACCCGCAAACAAATTATCGTTATTACACAATCGATCAATTTTCACTATTAGATACAATTAAATTTTTACGCCAATTAAATATTCCATTAAAGGAAATTAAGAAATATATTGATGAAAGGAACCCAGCATACGCACTCAATTTACTGGAAAAACAACAAGAAATGATGTTGAAAAAACAAAGAGAAATTGAGTACGCTTTGGCGAAAATGGAGCATAGAATTCATTTAATTAAGGAAGCAACAAAAGCAAAAGCTGAACAAATGGTAATGAAAGAGATCCCACAGCGAAACATTACAGCAATTGCGGTTGCCCCGGATACGACGGATGATATGTTTGAGTACTATATCCATTCGTTGCAAAAAAATATGAAGCAAATGGATGATAGCTTATTTTCTGGAGATATCGGTGTAACAGTTGCTAAAAAAGGATTAATGCAAAATGAGTTCCAAGCGTATAGTAGTGTTTTTATTCTGCTGGATTACATGCCTTTTCAAGTGCATAGTTCAGATGAAATTAAAGAAGGCATGTTCGCTTGTGTATACCATCATGGACCATATGAAGAAACTGATGAAACGTATAAGAAGTTAATAAAATATATTGATCAAGAAGGATACGAAGTAAGTGGAGATGCGATTGAGATTGCATTAATTGATTGGTCTGTAACAGATGACCCAGAGGAACAAGTAACAGAAATTCAAATTCCTATAATGAAAAAATAAAGCGAAAAGTTGTAGGGCTTGTATCATTACAAATTGGCGTTAAACACGATAATTAAGTTACCTATTTTTCAAATTCTCTATTGACCTTCAAGTTACTTGAAGGTTTAAACTAAGGAAAGAGCGTTGAAAAAAAGGAGCATATTAGAGTATGGAAGCAACAGAAAAATTAAGAGAAAAACCGATAAAAAGTTTATTTATTTCTTATTTAATACCAGCCGTTCTAGGAATGGTATTAATGTCAGTTAATATCGTAATTGATGCGGTTATGATTAGTAGAGGAGTTGGAGCAAACGGTTTAGCAGGAGTAAACGTGGCTATTCCAGCGTTTTCAATTTTCTTCTCTATTTCATTATGGATTGGAATGGGCGGGGCAACGTTATATTCCATTGCACTAGGTGAAAATAAAATAGAAAGAGCAAGGTCTATTTTTACGCAATCCATGACGGTAGCAGTAATTATCGTAGGTGTTTTAGCAGCGATTTGTTTATGGAGAATAGAAGATTTAGCATACGTATTCGGTGCAAATGAAGTGATTTTACCGTATGCGCTAGACTATTTACATGTGTTATTAACATTTGGAATGATATATGTTTTAGAAAATATTTTAAGTACATTTATACGTAACGATGGAAATCCTAATTTAGCAATGGCAGGTTTAGTCGTAACGGCTGTATTAAATATAGTGTTTGACTATATCTTTATTTTCATCTTTGGATGGGGTGTAACAGGTGCTGCTTCAGCGACTATCCTTTCAGCGGCGATTGGTTTCCTTGTATTATTAACGCACTTCTTTAGAAAAAGTAGTATTTTAAAATGGACGAAATTCCATTTTGAGTGGAGTACAGTTAAACAAATTATGATAATAGGTTTCCCAAGCTTTACAGCAGAAAGTACAGTAGCGATTGTAACAATCGGTTTTAATATCGCATTCGTTCAATATGCAGGAGAAGTAGGAGTCGCTTCTTATGCGATGGTGAATAGTATTCATGCGATGACATTACTATTATTCTTTGGTGTAGGTGCTGCATTGCAACCAATTGCTAGCTTCCATTACGGGGCAAATTTATCAGAGAGACTGCGCGAAGGATTAAAGTTCGCTGTAAAAATTGCGGTAGTACTCGGTGGTATTGCAATAATTGTCGGATTATTCTTTGGGAAATATATTATTGGTCTATTTGATGTCCAATCTCCAGAGCTATTGGAGTTAACATTAACGGGTATTAGCTTGTTCTTTATCCAATATGTATTTTTAGGCTATAACATTGTGTATGGAGAGTACTTCCAATCAGTGCGACAAACGACAAAATCAGTGCTGATTATAATGAGCCGAGGGTTACTATTTATTATTCCATTATTATGGATTATGCCAAAATTATTTGGGATAAATGGAATTTGGCTCGTTATGCCAGTAGCTGAAGTATTGACAGCGATTATCGTATTTACGATGAATCGTATGAAACATCCTGTTCCATTAAATATGGCGGGAGAGAAAGAAGCGATATAATGAAGAAAATCCCCTTGAACAAGTAAGGGGATTTTTTTATTCTTTTAGACTAATTGCAAAAGATCCATCTGTTTCTTGAACAGATGCGAAAGCAACGCTTTTAATATTAGTGATGCCCTTTTCTTTTAATTCTTTATATAGCCATTTTTCGTCCTTATGAATTAACTTTAAGTTATCGTATTGAATTTGCGAATCAACGATAAGGGCAATTGGTAATCCAGCATACTTAACATCTATGTTTAAATCTTTTGGAGTTAATGGTACAAGTTCACGCTTTGGTAAAATACTAATGGCTCCGTTTGCTTCTAAAATAGCGTATTCAATTTCATGAACACTTGGGTATCCTGCGACGCGAAGGTTAGAAAGTAGTTCAGCAATTGGATATCTACTTTTTTGTAAGTTCTCAAAAATAATATCACCATGTTTAATTAAAATAATGGGGTGCCCGAGAATGAAACGATTTAGTTTGTTGAATAGGCTTAATTTTGTAAGGATTAAATGCAAACAGGTAATAACGACCATACCGAGAAAAGCTTGCAAAGCACCAGAGACTGGTATGGCTTGAAAAGCTAAATAAGACAAAAAGATAATAGCACCAAAATCATGAGGGGTTAGTTGTGCTAAAGCAGATTTACCGAGCATCTTAAGTGATAGTAGAAATAAGATAAAAAAGAACGATACGTTACATAAAAAGAGAAGCAATAGAGACACTCCTTCGTGCAAAGTTGTACTTACTGTTCCCGAAAGGAATATAAATATTACTTTCTAGAGGATAAATTAGGGTGAATTGGAATTTGTCTGTATACAAACAAATAAATGGATATTATGATGAAAGAAGCAAAGAACATAGGAGTATACGGATATGAAAAAAAAGAAAATAATTAAGTATATAATAGGAATTATAATGGTTTGCGCCGTTTATGCGGGATTTTTACAATATAACATTTATAAACATGGGCAAATGAATGCGACCTACGATGCGGATTATATAATTGTATTAGGATCGAAAGTCAACGGAACGAAACCATCATACTCATTGCAATATCGTATTGATAAAGCAGCTGAATATTTACAATCACATGAGAAAACAATTGCTATAGTATCTGGAGGGAAAGGAAAAGGGGAAGATATTTCAGAAGCATTAGCAATGAAAAATGGATTAATGAAACTAAAAATTGCAGAAGACCGAATCATAATGGAAGATAAATCAACGAGTACAGATGAGAATATTAAATTCTCAAAACCGTTAATTCCGGACAATATGAAAAAGGGAATGATCGTAACAAACGATTTCCATATGTTTAGAGCGAAAAAAATAGCAGCAAAACAAGGGTTACAATTAGAAGGTCTTCCGGCCAAAACACCGAAACCAATTGTCATTCCATCGAATATACGAGAGTATTTAGCCATTACGCAATATTGGTTTATGAATCGAATATAGAGAAAAATAATCCCGTCTGGAAATCCAGGCGGGATTATTTTTGATGAAAATCTTACAAAAATGTCATGTTTGTGAAAGGTAAAGCGATAGTTTCTAGAATGGATTCCTGACATAATGAAGATAACAAAAACATTTAGAGGTGAATCGGATGAAAGGAAATAATATATTATCTTCACTATGTTACTTTAGTATCTTTTTTGCACCATTTTTACTACCAATTATCGTGTACTTCGTTGCAGAAGATGAAGTGAAATATCACGCAAAAAAAGCATTTTGGTCACATGTTTCCCCGTATGCAATTTTATTCGGAGGATTAGCGATATCAGGAATATACGGTTTAGGATTCAATCAATCTGACGGTGCTGGAATTGGAATGATGATCACATATGCAGTATTCATTCTTGTAGGGATTTATTACTTCATTTGGAATATCGTAAAAGGTATTAAAGTTTTGAAAACGGCGTAATAAGCCAAGAAATAATTTGCCGTAAATATGTCGGTACTTGCCGGTAAGTCAATATTTTTGAAAAATCGTTCGTATAATTTCATTTACCGTACTAATAGGCGTTTTAAAAAGAGCAATTCAAAAAGAATTGCTCTTTTTGTGCTTATAAGTTGTGAATATTGAAAAAGATATGTTAATTTTTCATTATGAAGAGAAAAAAGGAGTGTTTTTCATGAATGAGATTATACATAAAATGGAGCAACACGTTTCAGTTCGTAAATATAAAGAAGAATCAATTCCGAAAGATGTAGTAGAAAGAATGGTGCAAGCTGCGCAACATGCCGCTTCCTCGCATTTTGTACAAGCCTATTCTGTTATATATGTAACTGATCAAGACCTAAAGGCTAAATTAGCAGAGCTATCCGGAAATCGTCACGTGAAAGACTGCGCAGCATTCTTTGTTTGTTGTGCAGATTTAAAACGACTTGAAATGGCATGTGAAAAACATGGTACAGAAATAAAGCATGAAGGAGTAGAAGACTTTATCGTAGCGACGGTAGATGCTTCACTTTTTGCACAAAATTTAGCGTTAGCAGCAGAATCGTTAGGTTACGGTATTTGTTATATTGGTGGTATTCGAAATAATCCGAGAGAAGTGAGTGAATTGCTTCATTTACCAGATAAAGTATATCCGGTGTTCGGAATGACAGTTGGTGTACCAGATGAAGATCATGGAGTGAAACCACGGTTACCAGTAGCGGCAATCCTTCATGAAAATGGATATGATGAAAAGAAATATGATGAATTATTAAATGAATACGATGAAACGATGAGTGCGTATTATAAAGAAAGATCATCAAACAAGAAAAGCGTAACATGGACGGAATCAATGAGCTCGTTTATGTCTAAAGAAAAAAGAATGCATATGAAAGAGTTTTTAAGTGAGAAAGGATTTAATAAGAAATGAGTAAAAAGGCAGACCTGCATGCAGGTCTGCCTTTTTTTGGAGGAGAAAGATAATTGTCTTCGAATAAGTATAGAGGGGGAGATAATATGAAAAAAGCTTTAATCTTTTTATTTGATGGATTTGCGGAATTTGAAGTGAATATAGCGAGTTTATTTTTGATAAGTAAGGAATTTGAAATAATAACAGCAACTGTAGATGGAAAAAACGTTACAGGAGAAGGTGGCTTCTTGTGTCAACCACATGTCTCTATAGAACATGTTGAAGTAATGGACTATGAAGTGTTTATCGTACCAGGAGGGCATATTTTTCACCATTTAGAAAATGAACAACTTTTATTTATTGTGAACGAATTACATAAGCAAAATAAGTGGATAGCAGGAATTTGTGCAGGAACAGCTCTACTACATGCAGCAGGCGTGCTTAATAAGAAGAAATTCTCAACATCATTAACATCAGATGAAAAACAATTAGCGCATTTACATGAATGGGAATTTAAACAAAATAAAGATGTAACTGTTGATGGAAAAATCATAACAGCGGTAGGGTCTGCGTACGTTGAATTTGCTGCTGAAATAATGAAGCAGCTCAATTTATTTAACGAAGCTGAAGTGAAGGAGAACTTGCAATACTTTAAAAATGTAATAGAGATTTGTGATGAAACGTTAGTATAAGTGAATAATTTAATTGTTAATACCTAAGTTCAGAATGTAGATATCACTTTCTGAACTTAGGTATTTTATTTGTTATCCTATACATAGGAATAAAAATTAATAAATTTTTACAAAAGTGATAGAAAATGAGAATGAAATGCCAATAGTAAGTAAAAGCAGCTGCTAAAGGGGAACTGAGGAAGGAAGATGTTTATGATTTTCGATTCTGAAGAGGATTTAATTATAGCTATGAAAAAACGCGATCAAGATGCTTTGAAAGAAGTGATTGATCAATATGGAAAATTAATTTTGTACATTATTCATAAATCATTAAGTACCCCTATTGAAAAACAATATGTGGATGATTGTTATAATGATGTATTTACTGTCATTTGGTTTCATATCGACCAATTTGATATAGAAAAGGGCAACTTAAAATCTTGGATGATTGGTATTACTAAATTAAAGGCATTGGAATATAAAAAGAAAGTATATAAAGAGAATAAAATCGATAAAGATGTAGAAGTAGATACAGGTATCCATGATAGGTATGAAATAGAACAAGAAGAAGAGATTATGAAAATCGTACAAGATTTAAATACGAAGGATCGATATATCTTTTTAAAGAGGTATATTGATGGATATTCCATTGACGATATTGCAAAAGAATTAAAAGTAACGGCTGATTATATATACAATCGAATTTCTCGTGGGAAGAAAAAACTTCAAAAACTGTGGAAAGGGAGTGTGTAATATGGATAAAAGATTATTATCTATGTTAAATGAGCTCCAATATTCAGAAGAAGAAATTGTACGTTTAGAGAAAGAAGCGAATGAGTCTATAAATATAGATAAGTATTATGTGAAAAACGGGGAGTTATTGAAGAAATTAACGGTACAAATGTTGGAAGAATCAGTTCGGAAAGAGTTGCAAGAAGGGGAAGAAATCGAATGTGAAATATTAGTGGAAGAAGGGAGCCTTGTAAATTCTAAAGTTATTCCTAATATATTTACCACAGGTGCTACATTTTATTATTACATTGTTTTAACTAATACAAGGTTACAAATTATAGCGTTAGATTGTTATTTTAAAAGGTTAAATGAATACGATGTACTAGTAAACTCAATTCAAGCAGTTTCGCAACATAAAAAAATGAAAAATGTATATGGAATTAAAATAAATAACAATTATATACAATTAGGAAGTAAAGAGTATAATCAAGAATTAACAATTTTAATTGGAAAGCTAAAACAATGTGGAGTGAAAGAAGAGAGATATAAAGATTTTGAAAAAAGTTGGATGATTTTTTTCAATGTGTTTGTAATAGCGATAGCTGGACTTCTAGTTTTTAAATATTTAATGTGAAAATAAAAAGCGGCAAAATAGCCGCTTTTTATCGTTTAGTTAGTATTTTATTTATGATTTTGTACCTCGGAAATATGTTTCTTATTTTTGATGTGAAATACTCCACTGCACTTAAAAATATAGTAATTACACAATCTAAAGCATCTATTATCTTGAAAAACTTATTTATAACAAATGCAAACTTTCAATAAGAAGATAACCCCCCGTGCAACTCAAAAGGATGTACGTAAATATTTTGAAAATCCGTTGATTAAGCCATTTGAAAATAATCTGACCTATAAACAAACCTAAAAATACAATTGGAATTGCATAAAAACTTGATTTCCAAATTGTTATGTCCGTTCCAGTAAAGAGTATTTGAGTTAGTAAACTAATGAAATATATAAACAGATAAAAAGCTAACGTAGTTGCTCTCAGCTTCTCTTTTTTCGTATCAGTTCCTGTAAAGTACAGTAACAGGGGTGGTCCTGGCATACCGATACTTGTTGTTAAAAGACCGGATAATCCGCCCACTAAGAAATCTCTAGATTTTGTTGATTTAATCTTAAAGTTGCATATTAGCATCAACGTTAATAGTAAGAGGAGGATGCTAATTGCTAATTTAAACGTGTTGATGTTAATGGAAATGAAGATGAAAATACCAAAAGGAACACCAACTATACTACCGAAAATTAACCTTTTCAGTAGTACAAAATCAATATCCATTCTTATTTTCCAAATGAGTGATATGGAAATAATTAATGATAAAATGATATTTATTTGTATAGCTTCTTGTGGTAGAAATAACATGAGTAAGAAAGGTGTTGCCATAATAGAAAAGCCAAAACCTGTACTTGTTTGTAAAATAGAAGCTACTAATATAATACATATGAAAATGAATATAGTATTCAAAAAAGCCCTCCTACATAATTAAATCTAATACATATTTTAACATGAAGTGAAACTTTAATCAGTGGGGGATTCATCCCCACTGATTATTAACCCACATCAATAGGACCTTTACTGCCTGTCTTAATACGAGAAAAAAGCGGCTAAATAGCCGCTTTTTATGTTGCGTTTAATATTCCAATGATGACCCGGTAGCTTTAAAATATTTTTCTCGTGAAGGGGTCATTACCCGGATTGCTAATAAACAGGAAAGGAAAAGAATGAGTAATGAGCTACTGATTACAGTAATTTGGACGGAAAGAAATTGTGCGGATGCCCCAATTGCTAAAACGAAAAAGATTTGGATGAAATTTTTTATTGAGTCAAACACGCTATCGATACGTCCTATCATATGTACAGGGATGTTATTTTGATAAAATGTGATAAAGCCAGTACCAGCAAATGATGAAGAAATGCCCAGTAAAATGAAACCGCCTGCTGCGACTATAAATGAATTTGAAAAGGCGAAAATTACATAGCCTATTGCTGTGAAAATCATACCGAATCCGATACAATGTTGAATCGGTAATCGTTTAGCAAAGAGAGAAACAAGAAATGAACCGAAAATATACGCAGCCCCAGTTATACTAACAAGCATGCTATATTCCATGTTGGATAAAAACAGTACTCGTTTTGTGAATACAACTTCTTGTGAATCGAGCGCCATAGAAACAAGCATAGTCGCTTGAAATAAAACGAATATGAGAATGATGTAAGTTTCAGTTCGAGCGAATGAAAAAACTTGTTTCAAATCACTTCGTAATGTTTGTACGAAAGTATTTGCAACCTCTTCGTTTTGCTTTGTTTGTAATGTAATGTTTGGTAAGAAATAAATGAGAATGGTAGAAAGTAGAAAGGAAAGTGAGTTGCAGTAAATTACAAAGGGTGCTGAGTACATGGTGAGAAGTATTCCAGCAAGGGCTGGACCGATAATAAAAGCCCCGCTTGTACAAAAGTTATTCCAAGCGTTGAATTGAGCGCGTTCTTCAGCTCGTATGAGCATTGTTCTATAAGAAAATGATGCTGGATCGAAAAATGATGTAGCGATGCGAGTTAAAAAGATAAAAATATAAATGGCCCAAATAGAATCAAATAGTGGAATACAGCCAATGAGAGCTGCTCGAATTATATCTGTGATGAGCATAATGGCCCGTTTGTTTAATCGATCTACTATGCTACCAGACCATATTTTTGTAACAACGGTCGCAATTGGACCTACAATCCATAATCCTGCTACAGCAGCAGGTGAGTTTGTGCTATTTAATACCATTATGTTTAGAGCGATGAGATACATAAAATCACCTAAACGAGAAATTCCTGTTCCCGACAATAATAATAATTTATTTTTCATGAATAAATGGCCCTTTCTTTCATTGTTTTTTAATCCTGCAGGAAATAGCGTATTCCTCTTCAGAGTTTGATTGACGAGCGGTTTTGTTTTCCCAGCGTAATAAAACTTGTGTAATCTCCCAAGTAAGCTGTTGTAATTCTTCCGGAGTTAAAAATAAATGAGAAACAATATGACTTCCTGTATTCGTTCCTTCTGTGCCACTTTCTTCAATATAGAAATGAGCAGCTTTTGCTTTATAATATTTTTCAATAATTCCTCGTTTTTCCTTCGTGTCTACTAATTCAAGTAACCCTCCATCATATAAAATTTGAACGTGATAATGTACGCTACCAGCAGATTTGTTTAGTTTAGTAGCGAGTTGCTTTGCAGTAAGTGCTTCATCTTTTAAAAGGTGAAGAATTTGAATGCGAGTTGCATTAGAAATGAGCTTCTGCTGCTCAGCCGAAATAGTAAGTCTATCGTCAAACATAATGGCATCTCCTTTCTTATAATCTAAATTTATTGTACATTCTAAAAAATTAGAACGTAAGGTAAATAAATCGCCTTTTTCCTTTATATTTCGACACAAATAAAAATAGCATGTACATAAACATGCTATTAAGTGATAGTAGATTCTTCACTAAGTTTCCCGCGATAAAACAGGTAAAGCCATATGAAACTTACAAAGATACAGCATATAGCTAGTAAACTACCAATAATTTGAGGAGAAAGTATTTCTAATAGCCATCCTGTAATGAGCATAGATAACTGTATAAGTGAACCATAAATAGAGTAATGAAAGGAAAAAACTTTACCAATCATATTTTCGTGCGTGTACGTTTGAAGTAATGTCGTATCAAGTGGAACGATGATTCCTCCTGCTATGCGCATACAGAGCAATGTAATGATACCGATAATAAGTTGATCAGATAAAATGAATCCGAGAAAGAAAATTCCTTGTAGTAAGTAGGCCCAACCAAATGCTTTTTTCATTTTCTCTTTATTATGAGACAGATAAAGATTAACGAGGAGGCTTCCAAGGATAAGCCCAGCCCCTTGAACCGAATATAAAACTCCAATGTTGGTGTGGAAAATTTTTTCGGCATAGATCGTTAGAAGTAGCTGATAAGCGCCGCCAATAATGCCCCATGAAATGCCGACAAGAATTAATGTCAAAATGATTTTTGTTTGTAGTATGTATGTATAACCATCTTTTATATCAGTAAAAAATGCTTTTTTCTTGTTACAAGTATCATGAGAAGGGATACTCATACTATAAATAAAATAGGCTGAAATAAAGTATGATAGGCTATTTACTAAAAAAGCGAACTCAATATGTAATGATTGTGCAATTATCCCGCCCAAAGAAGCCCCCATAATAGACATAAAACCATTCATTGTACTAGAAAGAGAGTTAGCAGTTACGAAATGATTTTGGTGTACGATATTCTTTAAGGTTGCTTGTTTAGCTGGTTCAAATAAACAAGAAAGTACAGATAAACATATATTAGCAATGAAAATAATTTCAATATTATAGCTTGCGAGTAAGTATGTAAGGACTAGAATTCCCCGTGTAATATCGGTAAAAATCATAATATTCTTTTTAGAAAAACGATCTACAATTCCACCTATGAATGGACTAAGAAGAAGCTGTGGTAAACCTTTACTTATCAAAGTAAGGGCGACCATAAAAGGCGATTCCGTTGTACTATAGACGAATGTTAATAAAGCTACAGTATGAAACCAATCTCCAAGTACACTTAATGTTTGCCCATAAAATAGTTTTTTGAAGTTATTATTTGTTTTCAGAAGTGTGCTATAAGAAACTGACATAAAAGATTAATCCTTATGTAATGATGCTGCTTGAACTTGTTTTTTCCATTCGCTTACATACACTTTCTCTTTTGTAGGAAGGCCAACAGGTAATTGTGCAATCAATTCTAAACTATTTCCATCAGGATCGTTAAAGTATACGGCGGCATGTGCTAATTCTGGAAAAACAATTGGTTCAATTGGTTCCATTCCAAAGTCCTTTCGTGCGGAAATTCCTTTTTGGTTTAGCCAATGAATCGCATTTTCTAAATCATGTAAGCATACTTGAAAGGCGATGTGTCGCAAAGAGGGGTGATAATTCACTTTGTATTCTGTGCCTTCCCAAAGGCCGAGCCAACTTTCATTTTCTTTAATCCAAAAGAAAGCAATATCATCTCCTCTTTTATATAATTTCAGTCCAAGTGATTCATAAAAAGGTATGGATATCTCTAAGTTACGGACAGGTAAATGTGCTTCGTAAAGACCTTTAATCATTGTAATCCTCCTTAATACAAATGTTTCTGATTTCATAATAAACGTTTTTTTTGTAGTTGAAATCACAAAAAAGAGGGACATAACTTCATACGAAAGTATGAAAAAACAGCTCAAATATGAGCTGTTTTCGTATAGTTTTTCGTTCATTTGTTAAGGATAGGATATATTAGTATCCGTATCCGCCGCCACCCCAACAGCTACATCCGATGATGATTAGAAGGATGAATAGTACGATAAGCAAAGCAAATCCACCGCCGAAACCAGCGCAACTTCCACCATAGCTCATATGTTTTCCTCCTTTTAAATAAGTTAATCTATATAATTCATGGACTACTGTATACAGTATGTTCTTTGTGTGGAAAAGGAGCCAGTCTCTTTTGTAATTAGACAAACGCCTGTGTGGTCATTTTAAGTGTATATTGAGCTAGGGATGTATGAATGAATCGTTATATGTTTTACGAATTGTTCATAAAAAAATATAAAATTGTAAAAAAAACCATTTTTATATTTTTTTATGAGAGGATTTGTACTATAATTTTACAAGTAATATTATGGGAAAAGGGAGTTTTAGTAAAGAGATGGAGATGGGACAATTACAAAATAAAATAGAAAACAAAAAGAAAGAGCTAATTCAACTTGTTGCTAGACACGGATTGGATCATGATAAAGTTTTGTTATTTAGCCGAGATTTAGATATACTAATTAATAAGTTTATGAATGTAAAAGATAAAGTACATAAATAAATAATTTGTAGTTTTTTATATTAAGATATTTTATAAAAGAAGGAGAGAACAGTATTTGGAACATTTACAAGAAGAGCTGTATAAACAAATAAAAGAAGAAAAAGGTATCGTTACAATTTTTTTAAAGAGTGGCGTTAGAATAGTAGGAGAAATTGTTGCGATAGATAAATTTACTGTTTTAATGTTAGTTGATGGAAAACAACAACTTATTTACAAGCAGGCTGTATCAACAATAATGAAATAAGACACTCAATATGAGTGTCTTATTTCATTATCTTTTGCAAGCTTCCACGTCAATGCCGGCAGCTAGTAATTTCTTTTCTCCATCTTGCTCAATCATTTTTTGTAATTTAGATAGGAAAGAATCAAAGTTTGTATGCTTTGCCACTTGGAATGTCATTTTATGCTCAATTGGTAGCCACGTATCAATATCAGCTTCGTTATGCTGAATTTTCACCTCAAGCTTATCAAGTGCGTTGGCAACTTTTGCTTCGTACGTTTCTTTCGCTTCAAACTCCATCCATAAATCATATAATTCCTCACCGAGAGAACCTTTTAATGTTCGTTTAATATTTAAAATGGCTTCTTGCTCATTTTTTTGTTTTTGTAATTGTAATTCATGACTATTCATTGTATCAAAAGCAGGAATATCACCAGCTTCTGCCTCGACTAGGTCGTGAATGATAACCATTTTAAGTAATTTTTCAATATTTACTTTTTGATCTAAATAAGGCTCGACTAAAATGGCCATTAGAGACATGCGCCACGTATGTTCAGCAACGCTTTCTTGACGTCCGTTAGAAAGCCAGCTATGTCGCATTTCATATTTTAGTTTTTCTGCTAGTGCAATGACTTGTAAAATGTTATGTTCCATTGTGATCCTCCTCATATTTCCATACTATAATTCTAATATGGAAATGAAATGTGTCAATTCTATGAGTATATTGCGATAAATAGATGATAAGCGTATAATACTTATTATATGTGAAAACGCATTATTAAAATAAAAAAATGTTTTATAAAAATGAAAAGGGAAGGGCAGAAATATGGGAGACGAAAATCAAGTGTTTGCTAGACCAGAAAGAAAAAAAAGGAAGTTTGATATTTCTAGCCCAGTGGGCATAATAGTAGGTTTTGCTATTGTAATAGCGGCAATTATGCTTGGCGGCGGTGGAATAAAAGCTTTTAAAAACTTTTTAGATGTTTCATCTATTTTAATTGTTATAGGGGGAACAACAGCGACAATTGTTGTGGCATATCGATTTGGAGAAATAAAAAAATATACGAAAAGCATTTTTACTGTTTTACATAGAAAAGAAGAAAATTTAGAACAGTTAACAGATTTATTTGTTGATTTTTCGAAAAAGTCTAAAAAACACGGCCTACTTTCTTTAGAAGTTGATGGAGAGCAAGTAGACAATCCTTTTATTCAAAAAGGGATTCGATTAATGTTAAGTGGTTACGATGAAGATGAATTAAAAGAAGTGTTAATGAAAGATGTTGAAACGGAAGTGTATGAGTTAAGAAAGGGAGCGATATTGTTAGATAGAATTGGTGATTTCGCTCCAGCTTGGGGCATGATAGGGACTTTAATCGGTCTTATCATTATGCTTCAAAACTTGCAAGACACATCGCAAATTGGTACAGGGATGGCAGTTGCGATGTTAACGACATTGTATGGATCAGTACTTGCAAATATGATTGCAATCCCTCTTGCTGAAAAAGTGTATCGTGGTATTGAAGATTTATATACAGAGAAGAAGTTTGTTATTGAAGCGATTTCAGAATTATATCGCGGTCAAATTCCTTCTAAATTAAAGTTGAAACTCGATACATATGTATACGAAACAAAGATAAAAAAAGTAAAACGAGCAGCCTAATATTTCAAGGAGTGGTATGGTTATGATGAAACGACCGCAAAAGGGATCGCCTCGTTGGATGACGACTTTTACAGATTTAACGATGTTATTATTAACTTTCTTTGTATTACTAGTTGCTACATCAAAGCAGGATGCAGTAAAATTGTCAAAGATGCTTGAAAAGTTTAGTGACGCGGAGCAAGTAGATGCGAAAGTAATGGAAAATACAATACTAGATATTTCGCATGAAAAAAATGATGAAAAAATGGTCTCGAAAAAAAGAATGGATGAATTATATAAGAAATTAAAAGCATATGTAGATAATAACGGTATTAGTCAAGTGAATGTATATCGTGAGGATACAGGGGTAAGTGTCGTTATAGTAGATAATTTAATATTTGATACGGGTGACGCAAATGTTAAACCGGAAGCGAAAGAGATAATAAGTCAATTAGTTGGATTTTTCCAATCAGTACCAAATCCGATTGTTGTTGAAGGGCATACAGATAGTAGACCGATTCATAACGACAAATTCCCTTCTAATTGGGAGTTATCTTCAGCAAGGGCAGCTAATATGATTCATCACTTAATTGAAGTGTATAATGTGGATGATAAAAGGTTAGCTGCGGTAGGATATGCAGATACCAAGCCAGTTGTACCAAATGATTCACCGCAAAATTGGGAGAAAAACCGTCGCGTTGTCATTTATATAAAAGAATAGTATATTATTATTTTGATAATAAAATAATAAAAATACGAAAATTCTTTTAAAAAAATATTAAATTTTATCATTTTATTTTGTATAATGAGTGAGAATGATAAGGTGAAATATTAAGATATATTTATACATAGAAGGAGAGAATTAAAAAGAATGGCACATAAAATTTTAGTTGTAGACGATGCGATGTTTATGCGAACGATGATTAAAAACTTATTAAAAAGTAATTCTGAATTTGAAATTATTGGTGAAGCAGAGAATGGAGTAGAAGCAATTCAGAAGTTTAAAGAACTTCAACCGGATATTGTAACATTAGATATTACTATGCCAGAAATGGACGGACTTGAAGCATTAAAAGAAATTATTAAAATTGATTCAAGTGCAAAAGTCGTTATTTGTTCTGCAATGGGACAACAAGGTATGGTATTAGATGCAATTAAGGGTGGAGCAAAAGACTTTATTGTAAAGCCGTTCCAAGCGGATCGAGTAATTGAAGCTTTAACAAAAGTAGCAAACAGCTAATATAGAAGGGGTGCCACAAGGAATCTAAACATTGATAGCGGATATGCGTGTGGCCCCCTTTTTTCTTGCTTTAAAACACTAAATTGTTATACATAAATGAAATGTTTGTTAGACAGGTAGGGGATGAAAATGCAAACAGATCTATTAAATATATTTTTTGAGGAATCAGAAGAACATTTACAATCGCTAAATGAAAATGTGCTAACCTTAGAACAAAATCCCACTGATATGGATGTTGTGGGAGAAATATTCCGCTCAGCCCATACATTTAAAGGTATGTCAGCGAGTATGGAATTTACGGAAATGGCGGATTTAACGCATAAAATGGAAAACGTTTTAGATGAAATTCGTCATGGGAATATAGTTGTAAATGCAGAGATTATTGATGTGATTTTTGAGTGCATTGATAATTTAGAGAAGATGGTTGCAGATGTGCAACAAGGCGGAATGGGCAATATTGATGTAATTACAACTAAGCAGAAATTAGAAGCATTATTGAATGGCAATGTAGAAACTCCTGCGGAATATATTGAGCAAGAACCTATAAATAATGATGCAGCTTCGCATGAAGTGCATATAACTGTTGAGCAACATGCTATTTTAAAAGCAGTACGTGCCATTATGTGTATTGAAGCACTGCAAAATGTAGGTAATGTACAAAAAACAGTTCCAAGTATTGAAGAAATTGAAGCAGATGCTTTCGGGTTTGAGTTCATAGTATTTATGGATACTGATCAAAGTGAAGAAGAATTAAAACAAGTAGTGCTTCATGTTTCTGAAATTGAGAAAGTAGAAGTGAAGCAAGGACATACATTAAAAGAAGTAGTCTCGAAAGAATTGGGTACACAAGAAGCTATGCAGGAAGGTTTACAAGCGGCTACGCATGTGGAATCAACTAAAGAAGTATCGAAGCAATCTGCTAATGCTACACCTGCTAAAAGCGCTGCAAAAACGAAAAATGGTAAAGTGGAAAATCGTTCCATACGTGTTCAATTAGAAAAAATTGAAAGATTAATGAACATGTTTGAAGAAAGTGTAATTGAGCGTGGTCGTATAGATGAATTGGCACAAGCAATTCAAAACAAGGAATTAATTGAGCATTTAAATCGATTAGGCGATATTTCAAAAGATATTCAAAATGTACTACTAAACATGCGTATGGTACCAATTGAAACGGTATTCAATCGTTTCCCGCGTATGGTACGTATGTTAGCGAAAGATTTAGGGAAGAAAATCGATTTACAAATTACAGGTGAAGACACCGAAGTTGATAAAATTGTTATTGATGAAATCGGTGATCCACTCGTTCATTTAATTCGTAATGCAATTGATCACGGTGTTGAAACTGTTGAACAACGTCGTGATGCAGGGAAAAATGAGACAGGTACGATTAAATTAGAAGCGTTTCATAGTGGAAATCATGTCGTTATTCAAATTACGGATGATGGAAATGGAATTCATAAAGGGAAAGTATTAGAAAAAGCGATTAAAAATGGTGTTGTAACAGAATCTGAGGCAAATAAATTAACGGATCGTGAAGTATTTGATTTGATCTTCCAACCAGGATTTAGTACAGCTGAAGTTGTATCCGACCTTTCTGGTCGTGGCGTTGGATTAGATGTAGTAAAACATACGATCCATAGTTTAGGTGGACATTTAATTATTGATTCTGAAGAAGGAAAAGGTAGTACATTTAGAATTGAACTGCCATTAACGTTGTCCATTATTCAATCTATGCTTGTTCAAACGAATGATAAACGTTATGCTTTCCCTCTTGGTAATATTGTTGAAGCAATTCGGATTAAGAGAGAAGACATCCAATCCTTACAAGGAAAAGATGTGTTAAATTACCGTAATCAAATTATTGAAGTGAAGCATTTAAGTACTGTATTTGGTGAAAAAACAGTAGATGAGGCGTTTGCGTCATATGATGGTCAAATGGTTCCTGTGTTAATTGTTCGTAATACACATCGCAGCTATGGACTTATTGTAAACACAATTATCGGTCAAAGAGAAATAGTCCTAAAGTCATTAGGTGACTTCTTTGCAGAGAGTTCTAATTATTTCTCTGGTGCGACAATTCTCGGTGATGGACGAGTGGTCCTCATTTTAAACCCAGAAGGTTTATAATAGGAATGAAGGAAAGCTCCCCACTTGTATACAATTGGGGAGCTTTTTGGTTAATCGTTACGAATCTAAAAGTGGGAATAAATACATATTAACGTTTTATATAATAAGTTTGTTAAAATAAAATGAGAGTTTATATCATTTGATAGAAAAACAGAAATGAGGAGGCAGAGAAAATGCCTGAGCAACACACAAAAGGGGATACGAGCACAATTGTGCTAGAAAAAGAAAATGAGCATTTAACGCCTCAAGAATGCGATATTCTTGGCGAAATTGCAAATATATCATTTGGTTCAGCTTCGACTGTATTATCAACAATCTTAAATAGGCAAGTAAGCATTACTGCTCCTCGCATAGAATTGGTAGATTTATATGATTCAAGCGACGTCGAAGTTCCACACGTTGTATTAAACATTCATTTTACAAAAGGATTAGATATGGAAAACCTTCTTGTCCTTAAGCAAGATGTTGCATTATCCATTGCTGATTTAATGATGATGGGAACAGGTGAAGTGGAAGACGGAAAAGAACTTGGTGAATTAGAGCTAAGTGCTGTACAAGAAGCGATGAATCAAATGATGGGGTTCGCAGCTACATCTATGTCAGAATTCTTTCAAGATACAGTAGATATGTCTCCGCCGACAATTAAAGTTGTAAAGTTATCAGAAGAAATGGAGAAAATTTCTGAGATTGATGGGAATCAAACGATTGTTAAAGTATCGTTTGATTTAAAGATAGATAATCTTGTAAACTCTAAACTTGTGCAAATTGTTTCAGTTGAACATGCGAAACGAATGGTAAATAAATTAATGCAATTATCTGGTGGAGTAGAAGAAAAAGATGAGCCAGCAGAAGTAGTGGAAACTGAGATTGTAGAAGAACAAGTTGAAAAAGAGCATTTAACACAAGAAGAGAAAGATGTCCTTGGTGAAATTGCAAATATTTCAATTGGTTCAGCTTCAACAGTATTGTCAACACTATTAAATCAGCCAGTTACAATTAGTACGCCCAATGTAGAATCAATCAATGTTCGTCATTATGACGGAGTACCAGTCCCGTTTGTTATTTTAAATGTTGATTTTGTTGAAGGACTAAAGAATGAGAATGTATTTGTATTTACGAAAGATGTCGCTTTAACAATGGTAGATTTAATGATGATGGGAACAGGTGAAGTTGATCCGGAGAAGGAGCTTAGTGAATTAGAACTGAGCGGTATTAAAGAAATTATGAACCAAATGATGGGGCATGCTGCGACGGCGATGTCAGAAATGTTTCAAGAAAAAATGGACATGACACCACCAAATGTTAAATTTGTAACCTTAAAAGAAGAAATGGAATATTTGGGAGAGTCAATGAAAGTGGACGAACTCGTTCAAATTACGTTCAACCTTGAAATTGGCGACCTGCTTCAATCGAAAATGTATCAAATTTTACCGATTTCAGAAGCGAAAGAAATGGTAAGAAGACTTCTATATCCAATGGTGGAAGAGGAAGAAGAGATTGTTACGGAAGAAATTGAAGAAGAAAAAATTGTAGAACCTGTTGTGCAACCTATTGAATTTAAAGAAGTAAAACAAATGGAACCAGTATACATGGACACATCCATCCTACAAAATGTAGAGATGAACGTGAAATTTGTATTTGGAAGCACAGTGAAAACAATTCAAGATATTTTAAGTTTACAAGAGAATGAAGCAGTTGTACTAGATGAGGATATTGACGAACCAATTCGTATTTATGTAAATGATGTATTAGTGGCGTATGGTGAACTTGTAAATGTAGATGGATTTTTCGGAGTAAAAGTAACGAAATCGCTATAAGTCGTTGAAATAGGAGTTTGAGTTAGTAGATGAAAAACGTAAAGTTTTTTCTAATGAGCTGGTTATTTATACATATGTGTCTGTTCGTCCCTCTGCAAAGTCAGGCGGAAGAACAAATTGAGCCAGCTCAAAAAATAAATGAAGTGAATATGCAAGAAGAAAACAAAGAAGTGCAAGAGCGGTCAGAGCAAGTGGAAGTGAATCAAGGTAAAGAGCAACAACAAGAAGTAGCAAATGAACAAGAGGTCGAAAAAAAGATAGAGACAGATCAAGGGATTATTACAGTAAATAAGCCGGAATTAAAAGTTGGCGAAGAAGTGCGGGTTATTGTAGAGCCGAAAGAGCAAAATGTTCAAAGTATAAAAGGTATTTTGCGCTTGCCCAAAAACGGCGATCAGTATGAACAAGAAAGAATGCTATCGTTTAAGTATGAAGAGGAAACAAAGCGATGGATTGCTAACTACAAGGTCGAAACTTTTGATTTGCAAGGTGATTGGAATCTGCAGCTCATTCAAAGCTATAAAGAAAATGAGAAAGAAGAACTCACTGAAAATGAAGTGAAAGTCCCGCTCATCCATATAAATAATGAAACGCCGACTATAGATAAAGAGTTACCGAAGTTGCAGAAGGTTACTATTGATGAAGCAACAGAGAACTTAATTGAACGGAAACAAGGCGATTCTATACGTGTGCGAGTGAAGGCAGCAGACAAAGAATCGGTTGTGAAAGAGGTCCGCGTGACATTAAAGGGGAAAGAAAATAAAGAGACTACATTTTTATTAGATTACAATAAGCGCGATATGGATTGGCAAAAAGTATTTGAAATAACGGATGCGTTGCCAATTGGCTCATACGAATTACTTGTAGAGATAGTGGATGCGGCCGGCAATAAACTCGTTGAGGAAAGTGAGTATATCGTTTCTGTTTTGGAGCAAAAAACAGAAGATGATAAAAAGATAGAAGAACGAGAGAATGAAGATAGATTAGAAGATAAGAAAGAAACTGAGAAGCAGGAAGACTCGAAAGTAGAAATCCCGCTTCCAGAAGAAAAACCGCCAGTTGTTCAAATTCCGAAAAAAGAAGAGAAAGTAAACGATCTTATAAAAGAACCATTGAAAGAGAAAGAAAAAATTACTTATGTTATAAAAGAGCCTCTCACAGACAACAAGGAAGTAAATAAAGCGAAGGCTCAAAAAGATAAAGATAATAATAATCAAGTCGTTTCTAAAAAGAAAGAGAAAAAAGAAGAGCCAGAAGAGAAGAAAGAAGCAAATAGCGAACAGGGAATACAAGCTTCTAATGTATTTGCTATCATGTCAGGTTTATTCGTATTGTTTTTAGTTTTAAAAAGTAATAAAGAATGGGGCTAATAATTTCATAGTAGTGGAGGCGCTTAGATGGAGATTAAACGTACGACAATTGAAAATAAGACGCTACAACCATTAAAACAGCCTGCAGCTATTTCGGAACATGAAATCCAGAAAGAACGAAAGCATAGTAATCTAGTGTTTACTGGACAGTCTAAGATTATTTCGAGAAATAATGAAATTGGGATTTTACTTGCGAGTTTAGGTGATGGAAAGGTTATGAAGGAAATGCTTTCTAAAGAGATGGATACAGTATTACAACTCTTTAAAAAGTTACATACGTTATCTGGAGAAGGGAAGCAAACAGAAAAAGTATTTGAACAAGTAATGAGAAGTTTACAAGGGCTTGTTAAGCAGGCGCATATAAAAGAACTTCCTTTGTTAGATGGAACGTATGATTTCGCAGAAGTACAACTATCATTTGGTAGAAAAGTACATATTCCCTTATTAGATGTAAGTGCACTCCTTTCTAGAGTGGAAAGCGATTCGTCAGAAGGAAATATAAATTTAATGGTAACAGTTATTACTGCTTACATAACGAAATTGTCTAACGAAACTATTTTAATTAGCGTTACAGATCGCACTGCTAAAGAGCGGGATGTAAGTGTATGGAGAGCGCTCGCAGAAATGAATATGACACAATTATCACAGGCCCTGAAACAAACGATGCAAGAACATAAATGGTCTATGACATTTCTTTTTCTCTTTGTATGGATTGTTGCTATTATTTTAATTCGAGTTATATAAGAAAATGAACGAAACCCCGAATCGTGGACATGAAAAAAGTCCCGTGATTCGGGGTTTTGTATGTTTATAAGAACATCAACAAGGGAAAGGTATTACTTAATGTTTTTAGAACTGGTATGAAACTATATGATAAAGTGCTCTTATAATTACTTCATCCGTAGTGTAAAATTACACTACGGATGAAATGTAATCAAAAAGGGGGCGAAACTGTGAGGAAGTTAATCGTTACGATTCTAATAGTTTGTTTATACTGCTTTCCTTTTGTATATTTTTCAATGTACCAAGACTTTACGAATGAATCTATGCTTGGTTATGTAATCATGGTGATAGGGACTTCAATTCTTGCTTTTTTCTCTAAATTTTTTAGCAATACCATTCCTCTTATTATAGGTAATATACTATCTATAATCATTTCATATTATTTTCTATACAAGATGGAGGTTGAATTTGGCGTTAGTTGGCATCGGGGTTATTTTAAACCGTTTACGCCGTATCAATTATTACTATTGGTTAGTTTTTTGAATGTAATCCCACAATTTCTTGTTATGATTTTGGTGAAAAAATACAAAAAAACAGGGTGAATTCACCCTGTTTTTTCTATATTTTTTCGTAGAAGAATGTATCAAATCTCTGAAGATTATAACGTTCAGGTGTTAAAATTTGTTCGGTACTACCAACAAATAGTACGCCGCCTTTTCGTAAAGAACGACTAAACTTTTCATAAAGTTTTACCCTTGCTTCTTCAGTAAAGTATATCATTACGTTGCGACAAATGATTAAATCGTAATTTGTATCGAACGACTGCATTAACAGGTCGTGTTGTTTGAACGTGACGTTTTGCTTAATATTTTGATGTAATGAATATATATCATTCTCTTTTGTGAAATGACGCTCTTTTAAATCGGCAGGTAATTCCTTTAAAGAACGTTCTGTATATTGACCGCGTTTTGCAGTTTCTAAAATGTGAAAATCAAGATCTGTTGCTTGTATTTCAAAACGAAATGGAGATAGATGCTTCGATAAAATCAAAGAGAGTGTATATGGTTCTTCACCGGCAGCGCAAGCGGCACTCCATACTTTTAATTTTCCGTTATTTTGTTTAAGTAATTTTGGTAGTGCTTTCGTCTCTAACGTTTGCCAACGTTCTTTATTTCTAAAAAATTCTGAAACGTTAATTGTAATATAATCAATAAAACTTAAAAATAAATTTTGATCGGTACGTAAATTACTTAAAAAATTAGTGTAGTTCTCAAAGCCTTTTCTCGAAATAAAAGCATCGATTCTACGACGCATTCTATCTTGTTTATATGAAGCGATATCCATATTAAATTGTTGTTTAAAACTTGCGATAAAATGATCATAATCTTGTTCAATTATCATATTTATAATAGGCACAATAACGATATTGTGCCTCCCCCTTTACATCATACGGATTTTTTGTTCAAAGTTTTTTTTCATCTGTTTTTCATGTAAACCAGGTAAATCATAAATAACAGCATCAATTCCTGCATCTTTTGCAACGTCAACGGGAATGACAGATGTATGTTTGTCCCCATTATAAAAACAGAGAACTAAATCAGTATCTTCGATTATTTGTTTTACAAAAAACATATAATCTGATCGGTAAATGGAGTCGGAAGGATGATCAAAAGCAACATACTCGGCTCCGTGTCTTTTTAAGTAATCAACGACCTCTTGAAATTCATCTGTTAATGCTTGTAACGGCTGTAGCGTGTAAAGGCATAAATTTTGAGCGAGTCTTTCGTTTTCGATGAAAAAACGAAGAATCTCATTTTCGATAGATTTATAACATAATATGTAAATTTTATGTTTGTGAGCATAGTCAGTTAAAAATTTTTTTATTTCTTCTTGATCTAATGCTGTTAATTGATTTGAACCACAAAGAAAAATATTCATAGATTTGTGCCACCTCATGCTAAATTGTAACATATCTTTTATAAAAAATAACTGCAAAATATTAGTGTTCAGAGTATAATTATAAATAACTGGATTTTACGATTAAGTTTAGGAAGAAATAAAAAAATAAATAGGTGATATATATGCTGCGTTCGATCTCGCATAATCCAATTTTATCGCATATACCGCCTGCTACTCAAATGCCGAAAGAAGCAAATGTCAGGACAGGACTTGCATTTTCGGATAATTTGCATGCAGATCCGAAAAAAGATAAATTGTTAGAACAAATGGAAGCATTTGTCGATAACATTGGAGAAATTAAAGAGAAAATTGAAATGGAATTAACGCTTGATAATGTAATGGAATACAAAAACACAGTAAAATCATTTTTGAATTTTTACGTAGATAATGTATTGCAATATAAAGATGTCATGTCTCGTCATCCGCGTTACGGATATTCACAGAAAATGACGATTGTAAAACAGGCGGAAATGGGATTAAATGAGCTAGAAGATGTTATGAATTTAATTAATACGAAAACGGGACATTTAGAAATGTTAAATCAGATTGGAGAAATCCACGGTTTAATTGTAAATTTAGTCTTGTAAAAGGGAAGGAAGCTATATGTACATACAATTATATGAAAAGCTCGTTATTATTCAAAAAGCGTATGAAAATATTCAAACGCTCGGAGAACAAATATATGAGAATTTAAAACATAAAAATGTAAATGCAGTTCAAAAGTTACAAGTAGAGCAATTGCAGTACATTGATGGTTTAAAAAAGTTATCAAGTTCATTTGAAGAAATGGTTGTTCAGTTTTGTAAAGAAAAGGGCGTGGAATCATTTCGCGTAAGTGCATTATTTTCGCATTTTTCTAACGAAGAAATTGAAAAAATGGAAGAATTACAAAAAAATGTAGCTGAATTAGAAGAGAATGTAAAAATGATTCTTTTGAAAAATCAATATTACTTAAACGTACTATTAAAAACTACAGAAAGTATTGTGGATTCCGTTTCTGAATATAATTTAGAGCGAAACAATAATTCACAAATCTTTATGAACGAACTATTGTAAAGGGGAAGTGAAACATTATGAGACTATCTGATTATAATACGCCGTTATCGGGTTTGTTAGCGGCACAAATGGGATTACAAACGACGAAACAAAATTTATCTAACATTCATACGCCTGGTTATGTGCGTCAAATGGTGAATTACGGATCGGCTGGAGCAAGTCATGGCTATTCACCGGAACAAAAAATAGGTTACGGTGTACAAACGTTAGGTGTTGACCGTATTACAGATGAAGTGAAGACGAAACAGTTTAACGATCAATTATCTCAACTCTCTTACTACAACTACATGAATTCGACTTTATCACGTGTAGAGTCTATGGCTGGAACGACAGGAAAGAATTCATTATCTAGTTTAATGGATGGCTTCTTCAATGCCTTTCGTGAAGTTGCAAAGAATCCAGAACAACCAAATTACTACGATACATTAATTTCTGAAACTGGGAAGTTTACAAGTCAAGTAAATCGTCTGGCGAAAAGCTTAGATACAGCAGCAGCACAAACGACAGAAGATATTGGAGCGCATGTCAATGAATTTAATCGTCTTGCTGCTAGTTTAGCGGAAGCGAATAAAAAAATTGGACAAGCAGGTACACAAGTACCAAATCAGCTTTTAGATGAACGTGATCGTATCATTACAGAAATGTCTAAGTATGCAAATATAGAAGTGTCTTATGAATCTATGAATCCTAATATCGCGAGTGTTAGAATGAATGGTGTTTTAACAGTAAATGGACAAGATACATATCCACTTCAATTAAATAAAGAAAAAGAGCCAATGACTGCTGAAATTTACGGTTCGGAAATTCCTTTAACTAGTGGAGCAATCCAATCAGCGATTGATACGAAAGCGAAGATTGCTAGTTATAAGAAAAACCTTGAAGAACTAATGGGTTCTGTAAAGAATGAAGTGAACACAGTAATGGGGAAAGAATTCTTCGTTGGAGATCAAGCGAAAGATATGAAATTAAACCCTGAATTTGCAAAAGATGTTTCAAAAATGAAAATATCAGCTGAAACAGCAAATAAACTAGCAGCGATTACAGATGGAAATTATAAAGAAGGTCTTTCTTATAAACAAGCATTAGACCAATTCGTAGTTGGTATTGCGTCTGATAAAAGTGCAGTGAATGCATATCAAAAAATTCATGGGGATTTATTAGAGGGAATTCAGGAAGAAAAGATGGGTGTCGAAGGCGTTAATATGGAAGAAGAAATGGTTAATTTAATGGCCTTCCAAAAATATTTCGTTGCAAACTCTAAAGCGATTTCTACGATGAATGAAGTGTTTGATAGTCTATTTTCGATTATTCGATAAGTGATAGTAATTGATTGGAAATATATAAGGAGGAGATAGAAATGAGAGTATCTACATTTCAAAATGCAAGCTGGGCAAAGAATCAGTTAATGGATTTGAATGTGCAACAACAATACCACCGAAATCAAGTAACTTCAGGGAAGAAAAACCTTCTTATGAGTGAAGATCCACTTGCGGCAAGTAAATCATTTGCGATTCAACATTCATTGGCGAATATTGAACAAATGCAAAAAGATTTAGCGGATTCGAAAAATGTATTAACACAAACTGAAAATACTTTACAAGGTGTTTTTAAATCTGTAACGAGAGCAGATCAATTAATGTTGCAGGCATTAAGTGAGCAAAATGGTGAAAAAGAATTGAAGGCTATCGGTGCAGAGATTGATCAAATTTTAAAACAAGTTGTATATTTAGCGAATACGAAAGAGCAAGGGCGTTATATTTTCGGTGGTGATAGTGCAGAGAAGCCACCATTTACAGAAGATGGTACATATCAAGGTGGACAAAATGATGTGAACTGGCAACTAAATGACGGCTATGAATTAAAAGCATTTCGTAACGGTGAAGCGTTATTATCCCCTGTTATAAAAACGTTAAAACAGATAAGTGAAGCGATGCAAAAAGGTGATCAAAAAGCTTTACAACCGTTATTAGGAGAAAATAAGAAAAACTTAGATGGCATCATTAACCGTACAACTGAAGTTGGTTCGACAATGAACACAATGGAGACGTTTAAAACAATTTTAAGCGAGCAAAACTTAGCACTTCAAGAAAACCGTAAAGACATTGAAGATGTGGACTTAGCGGTAGCTATTTCTGACTTAGCTTATATAAACGCAACGTATGAAGCTACGTTAAAAGCTGTTAGTACGATGAGTAAAACAAGTATTTTAGACTACATGTAATCTATAAGGAGTGAGAAATTATGGCAGGAACATTAACGGGTATCGGTGGTAGACAACAAATATGGAACCTTGGAAATAATATGATCGATACATCTAACTTTGTAGAATTAGAAATGCAAGCGTTAGAAATGAGAAAGACACCTTATGCTAATGAAAAGAACCAACTTTCACAAGATAAACTATTATATACAAGTTTAAAATCAGAATTTAGCTCTTTCACGCAAACTTTTAAAAACTTAGCGGCTTTTAAAGGAAATGAGAAAAAGGTAACAACATCACAAGACGGTTATATTAATGTCAAAGCTGATGGTGGGGCTATTGCGGGAACTTTTAATATGACGATTACACAGCTTGCGCAGCGTCATCAAATAGCTTCTGATAAAATTGACGATATAGATGCAAAGCTTAATAGAGATGAAACATTACAACTAGGTGGTAAAGAATTAAAAGTAACAACTGATATGACATATAAAGATTTAATTAATAAAATTAATGATGGAGATTACGGCGTATCAGCTTATACACTTGGGAATAAAATTTTCATGACCTCAAAAAAAGAGGGAGAAGATGGAGTAATTAATTTTAAGGACAATACATCTACATTGTTTCAAGATATAGGGTTAGCTAATAAGGATGGCGTAGCGGTTAATGTAATTAATGAAGCGCAAAATGCTGAATATACGATTAATGGTATTAAAGGTAATAGTTCTACCAATACAGTTGAAGCTCTTCCTGGCGTGAAAATTGAATTGTTAAAAGTAACTGAGCAAAAAGTAGAAGAAAAACCAGATGGTGAGAAGACAGCGGTTGATCCAAAGACAACAGAGGCGAAAGCAAAAGGCATAGATCTAAAATTCACAGTAAGTGATTCAAACGTAACAGACGCATCAAATATTATTAAAAAGATGGTTGCAGATTATAATAAAGCTATTTCTACAGTAGATATCTTTGCTGGGAAAGGTGGAGCTTTCCAAGGTCAAGCCGTTATGCAAAGTGTGCGCCAAGCTATGAACAATGTTGTAACATTTTCACAAGATGGTAATTATTTATTCACATTTGGTATTCAATTAAAGCAAGATGGAACGATGGAAGTTAATGACGAAGCATTAACGAAAGCGTTAAAAGAAAAACCGGATGCAGCGAAGCAATTTTTCTTTAGTTCTAACGGTTTAGGTAAAATGATGGAAGAGCCACTTGATAAGTTATTTGGTGATAAAGGTGTAGTTGGAGAACGAGTAAAAAACATTGATTCACGTGTAAGTGATTTAGATAAAAAGATTAAAGATATTGAAACGCAAAACTTGCAAAAGCAAGATGAAATTGTGAAGAAGTATCAAAAGCTAGAGAGTACATTAGCGGCGCTTGATAGCCAATTAAAAACAATTAAAGCAATGACAAAACAAAAAAGTGATGATTAATGAAAGTTGAGGAAGTGATCGTATGCAAGCATGGCAACGTTATATGCAAAATGATATTATGACGAGTAATCCGATTAAAAATACAATTTTTATTTATGAAAGATGTATTGTAGAGTTTCGTAATTTAGAAGAGCTTTTACAGACTTTTAAACTACAAGAAGGAGATGCACTTCTTGAAAAGTTAGAACGTATTTTTGAAGAATTAAAACTTCAATTAAATCCTGAAATTACGAAAGATTTATATGATAGTTTATATGGTTTATACGATTGGATTAGCATTCAAATTCAAACGATGAAAGTAACGCGTGAAGCAAAAGACATGGATGCGATTGTGAAAGTGTTACAAGATTTAATAGATGGTTATCGTGGAGCACTTGAAAATGAACAATGATATTTATCGGACGTTTGTCGGCTGTTTTAATGAAATCGGTGAATTGCAAGTGTCAGATGGAGAGTTTGCTGAGAAGAGTGAAATGTTAAATCGCTGGATGATGACATTGGATGAGGAAATGCGTGCGCAAGTTGCAGCAGAAGTAAGCCCATTCATTATTAAGGCGGCGCAGCATATTCGAGATAAGCAAAAGATCTTAGAAGAAATGATTATGACAAATGATGGGCGCATGAAAGCTAATTCATTTTACGGTAAATTTTAGTGATAGAGTTTAGAAACGGATTCCCCTTTTAAAAGGGGATCCATTCCTTTGTTTAAATAAAGACTTCCGCTGATTGAGGTTTCATTTTATGACTGTAATGAAGAAAAGTAGTAATCTAAATAATGTAAAAATGAGCTTTAGTTTGTAGATCATATATTGAAATGTTTCATAGATTATTGCGTGTATACAGTTTTTTTGTATTCTTTTTTATATTTTTGTATTTTTCTAAAGACAACAATGAAAAAATGGAATAAAATATGTAAGGGTACATGATTGTTAATATTTTAATAAATACATATAAGAAAATAAATAATGAAGTGAAACTTCCATCAGTGGATCATGAAGTTAGAAAAGAAAGGGTGTGGAATATGCCAGATTTAGTGAGTGATGTAGGCCATTATATGAATTATTTAGTGACGAAACGAAATACGGTTTCTAGTAATATTGCAAATGCGAATACACCCGGATATAAAGCACAAGATGTAGCATTTGCTGAGCAGATGAATAAAAGTAGTGCATTATATAAGAACAATGCTGCAGATTTAAAGAGCAATCCAGAGTTATATCAAACGAATGAAATGCACTTACCGACAGTGAATACGAAAAATACATATGCAAAGATTCAAACGAAGTCAATGCAAACGAATAAAGATGGGAATAGTGTGGATGTAACGACAGAAATGCTAGATTTAATGAAAGCAAATCAGTTATACGGTATTTCAATTAACGCGATTAATACACAATATGCAATTAACCAAGCGGCACGCGGACGTTAAAAGTAGAAGGAGAGACAACGATGTTTCAGGCAATTAATGCAAGTGGCTCAGGGCTAACGACAGCGAGAAAGTGGATGGAAGTTACTTCTAACAATATTGTAAATGCAAATACAACGGCTGCTCCGGGGGCAGATTTATATGAGCGTCGTAGCGTAGTACTAGAATCAAACAATAGTTTTGCAAATATGTTAGATGGGTCTCCTACTAATGGGGTGAAAATAAAAAGTATTGAAGCCGATAAAACTGAAAACTTAGTGTATGACCCAACACATCCGCATGCAAATGAAGAAGGATATGTACGTTATCCAAATATTGATGTGACTGCTGAAATGACGAATGTAATGGTTGCCCAAAAAATGTACGAAGCGAATACAAGTGTATTAAATGCGAATAAAAAAATGCTTGATAAAGATTTAGAAATCGGCAGAGGATAAGGGGGAATATAGTAATATGAAAATCCAACCAATGTTAAATACGCAGCCATTTGGAGCAATTCAGTCAATTGGTGCACCGAAAACTTCTCAAACATCTGTAGTTGAAGGGAAAAAGTTTATTGATTTATTGGAAGATATGAATCAAACGCAAAACAATGCACAAACAGCAGTATATGATTTACTAACTAAAGGGGTAGGAGAAACGCATGACGTTTTAATTCAGCAGAAGAAGGCTGAGTCTCAAATGAAAACGGCTGCTCTCGTACGTGATAATCTTATTGAAAATTATAAGTCACTAATTAATATGCAAATTTAGGAAAGTGGACGGGTGTGTTTAAATGGAAAAGATGAAAAATGTTATCCAATCGTTAAAAACGTGGCATAAGTTAGTAATCGGTGCTGCGCTTTTAGCAATTGTAACAGGAGCACTTTTATACTTCACCTTGCCAGATAAATATGTTGTTGTATATCAAAATTTAAATGATGCAGATAAGCAAGAGATTACAGCAGAATTATCAAAGTTGGGTGTCGATTATCAATTAGCAGCCGATGGTTCGATTCGTGTGCAAAAGAATGATGCTCCATGGGTTCGAAAAGAAATGAATGGGATGGGCTTACCGTTTAATTCTAAAAGCGGTGAGGAAATTTTATTAGAAAGCTCGCTCGGTTCAAGTGAGCAAGATAAAAAAATGAAGCAAATTGTCGGTACGAAAAAGCAATTGGAGCAAGATATCGTAAGGAACTTTGCGACAGTTGAAACGGCGAATGTTCAAATTACATTGCCTGAAAAAGAAACAATTTTTGATGAAGAAAAAGCAAAAGGAACAGCTGCGATTACTGTTGGTGTGAAACGTGGCCAATTATTAACGGCAGATCAAGTTGCAGGTATACAGCAAATGATTAGTGCTGCAGTTCCTGGCGTGAAAGCAGAAGAAGTAAGTGTGATTGATAGCAAAAAAGGTATTATCTCAAAAGGAGCAGATGAAGCACATTCTACTAGTTCCTCTTCTTATGAAAAAGAAGTAGAGATGCAGCAACAAATTGAAGGTAAATTAAAGCAAGATATTGATGCAACATTAATGACGATGTTTAAACCGAATGAATATAAAGTGAATACGAAAGTGTCTGTAAACTATGATGAAGTTACACGCCAGTCAGAAAAATATGGTGATAAAGGTGTACTTCGTAGTAAACAAGAGCAAGAAGAAAGCTCTACTGCGCAAGAAGGAGCAGAGACAAAACAAGGTGCTGGTATTACAGCGAACGGTGAAGTGCCAAATTACGGTACGAACAATAATCAAAATGGTAAAATCGTCTATGATAATAAAAATGGTAACAAAATTGAAAACTATGAAATAGATAAAACGGTTGAAACGATTAAGAAACATCCAGAATTAACGAAAACAAATGTTGTAGTATGGGTAGACAATGATACGTTAGTAAAACGAAAAATGGATATGACTACTTTCAAAGAAGCAATCGGTACAGCAGCTGGGCTTCAAGCTGATCCAAATGGGAACTTTACAAACGGTCAAGTTAACGTTGTAACGGTTCAGTTTGATCAGCCGAAAGAAGAGAAGAAGAAAGAACCAGAAGAAAGCGGTATAAACTGGTGGTTATTTGGTGGAATTCCAGCTGGTTTATTAGCGATTGGTGGTCTAGTATGGTTCTTATTAGCAAGACGTAAGAGAAAGAAAGAAGAAGAGGAATATGAAGAATACTTAGCAGAAGAGGAAATTGCTGCAAGTAATGAAAGTATTATGGAAATTCCTGAAGAAAAAATAGTACCAGAGCCAAAACCAGAACCAGAAGAACCGAAAGAACCAACGTTAGATGAACAAGTGCATGATGCTACGAAAGAACATGTAGAAGGAACTGCAAAAGTAATTAAAAAATGGTTAAATGGACAGTAAGGGAGGAACAACGATGTTAGATGAAATCTCCTCCAAAGAAAAAGCTGCCATCCTTATTCGTACATTAGAAGAAGGGGTGGCAGCAAAAGTCATTGAATATATGACGGCTGAGGAAAAAGAAGTATTACTTCGTGAAATCGCGAAGTTTCGTGTATATAAACCGGAAACGTTAGAAAATGTACTAGGGGAGTTCTTGTATGAATTAAATGTAAAAGAATTAAACCTAGTGACTCCGGATAAAGAATATATTCGTCGCATATTTAAAAATATGCCAGAAGACGAACTAGAAAAATTATTAGAAGATCTTTGGTATAACAAAGATAATCCGTTTGAATTCTTAAATTCACTTGCGGATTTAGAACCGCTTCTTACTGTACTTAATGATGAATCGCCACAAACGATTGCGATTATCGCTTCTTATATTAAACCGCAGCTTGCTTCTCAATTAATTGAGAGATTACCAGATCATAAGCGAGTAGAAACGGTAATGGGGATTGCAAAGCTAGAGCAAGTTGATGGTGAATTAATAAATCAAATTGGTGATTTATTAAAATCAAAATTAAATAATATGGCATTTAATGCAATTAATAAAACGGATGGCTTGAAAACAATAGTAAACATTTTAAATAATGTTTCACGAGGTGTTGAAAAAACAGTCTTTCAAAAGCTGGATGAAATGGATTATGAGTTATCTGAGAAAATTAAAGAAAACATGTTTGTATTTGAAGACTTACTCGGACTTGAAGATCTTGCACTTCGTCGTGTATTAGAAGAAATTACAGATAACGGTGTTATTGCGAAAGCACTTAAAATTGCAAAAGAAGAAATTAAAGAGAAATTATTTACATGTATGTCTTCAAACCGTAAAGAGATGATTCTAGAAGAATTAGATGGCTTAGGACCGCTTAAGATGACGGATGCTGAAAAGGCACAGCAAACGATTACAGGCACAGTGAAAAAGCTAGAGAAGGAAGGAAGAATTATCGTTCAAAGAGGTGAAGATGATGTCCTTATTTAAAAACAGAATTCCGAAGAATTCTGTTTCTTTTTCTGAAGAAACGTATGAATTACAATTTCCAAAACCAATACCAGTTCAAGTAGAAGAAGAAATACAGGTGGACCATGAAGAGCTTCTTGCACAGCAACAATCATTACATACTGAACTGAATCAACTAAGGCAAGAACAGCAAATGCTAGAACGAGAGCGTCAACAGCTATTGCAAGATAAAGAGCAATTTCAAATGCATATTCATGAACAAATGGAACAGATGGAAGCAGCACGTATGCAGTTTCAAAAAGAACAACAAGAAACAGCATATGAATGGACAGAGTTATTATGGGATCAATCTTTTCAACTAGCAGAAAAAATCGTGAATCAAGCGGTAGATTCACGATTGCTTGATGTGTTACCCATTTTAACTGGTATCGTTCAAACGTTGCCTACTTCGTTTGAAAAATTAGTCATTACAGTACACCCAGAAACATTTGAACGTATTCAAGAAGAGAAGGAAAATACGAAAGAGTATTGGTTACTACAATTAGTAGAATGGAAATATGATTTCTCCTTACAGTTCGGTGAATTTGTTCTAGAAGAAGAGAAAGAGTTCTTTGAATTTAAATTTGCACCTATATTTGCGAAACTTCGCCAGAAATGGGAAGAAGAGAAGGTATTTGAGGAGCAAAATGTATGAATCGACTATTAATGAATGAAAACCATAAATGGAATACGTTTATTGAAACCCCGTTTTATACGAAAGTCGGTAAAGTTCATAGTGTACAAGAACAGTTTTTCGTAGCGAAAGGGCCAAAGGCGAAAATTGGAGATGTTTGTTTCGTTGGGGAACATAATGTTTTATGTGAAGTGATTGCGATTGAAAAAGAAAACAATATGCTACTTCCATTTGAGCAAACAGAAAAAGTATGTTATGGAGATTCAGTTACATTAGTTGCAGAAGATGTTGTCATACCTCGTGGGAATCATTTACTCGGAAAAGTGTTAAGCGCAAATGGCGAAGTACTAAATGAGGATGCAGAGAATATTCCATTACAAAAAATAAAACTAGATGCCCCGCCTATTCATGCATTTGAACGTGAAGAAATTACCGACGTATTTGAAACTGGAATCAAATCGATTGATTCTATGCTAACAATTGGCATCGGTCAAAAGATTGGTATTTTTGCAGGTTCTGGTGTTGGTAAATCTACTTTACTCGGAATGATTGCAAAAAATGCAAAAGCTGACATTAATGTTATTAGCTTAGTAGGAGAACGTGGCCGGGAAGTAAAAGACTTTATTCGAAAAGAATTAGGTGAAGAAGGAATGCGAAAAAGCGTCGTTGTTGTAGCGACGTCAGATGAAAGTCACCTAATGCAACTTCGTGCAGCGAAACTTGCAACGTCTATTGCTGAATATTTCCGTGATCAAGGTAATAACGTACTACTTATGATGGACTCTGTTACTCGTTTTGCTGACGCGCGTAGAAGTGTCGATATTGCCGTTAAAGAGTTGCCGATCGGTGGTAAAACACTCTTAATGGAAAGCTATATGAAGAAGCTGTTAGAGCGCTCTGGGAAAACACAAAAGGGATCCATAACAGGTATTTATACCGTACTCGTCGATGGGGATGATTTAAACGGACCTGTACCAGATTTAGCACGAGGTATTTTAGATGGGCATATTGTGTTAAAGCGTGAACTTGCAACACTCAGTCATTACCCTGCTATTTCAGTGCTAGACTCAGTGAGTAGGATTATGGAAGAAATCGTTTCGTCGACTCATTGGCAACTTGCAAATGAAATGAGAAAAATCTTATCTGTTTATAAAGAAAATGAATTGTATTTTAAATTAGGGACGATTCAAGAAAATGCAGAAAATGCTTATATTTTTGAATGTAAAAACAAAGTAGAAGGTATAAATACGTTTTTAAAACAAGGTCGATCGGATAGTTTCCAATTTGATGATATTGTTGAAGCGATGCACCATACAGTATAAGACCTCTGCCCAAGAGGTCTTATTTTTTTGTTTTTTAATATTTCACAGATTTTTTTGGAAAAAAACTATATAATAGAAAAAGAGAACGTTATAATAGGAAGGGGCTATGAAAACAGGTGGATAAACAGCAGTACGACACGATAAAATTGCAAATAAATCAAGAAAAAGAACAGATTTTGAAAGAAGTGTATGAATTAACAGCTGAAAAAAGAAAAATAGAACAAAAAAAAGAATATGATTTATATGTTGTAAAATCGCGTAGTAAAGTCGTACAAACTGGGCAGCGTATAATGGCTGGCATGCTTTCGTCACATACGTTTTCACCTGAAAGAATAGAAGAATGGAATCGGAAAATTAAAAAAACGGAAGATTTTATTCAAAAAAATGAAAGCCTTTTAGAGCAAGTAAAAGAAAAAGAACGTGTCATTGATGAGATGTATCAAGAAGGTTGTAGAAAGCTTGCTAAAGTACGAGAAAAGCAGGAAGAAAAAATGCTTCTTGATTTGAAAATGTGTATGAATGGATGAGGTGAATATAGTGATACAGTCTGTATTACCGGTGCAACAAAGTTTACCTCCGCAAAAAGAAAAAGGGCTAGAAGTACAATCAAAAAGTGAAGATTCTTCATTCGATCGTACGATGAGAATGGAAAATAAAAAGCAGCCGAAAACGGAGAAAATGAAACGAGAAGAAGCACCAAAAGAAGAAAAAAAGGAATATATTCTTTCTAAACAATCAGTAACGAAAGAAGAGCCAATTGTAAAAAAAGAAGAAAAAAAAGAGACAGAACAGTTGTTATTAGCTGTATCTGAGCAAATGGTTGCAATTGAGCAATTACGTGTGCAACCAGAATTGTTATATCAATACATACAAAAAATACAAGAGCTGTATAAAGAATATGGAAATATAAAACTTAACGAATTACCCGCAGCAGAATTACAACAATTACAAGAACTTCTTTCAAATATGAATATCAAAAATGCTATATGTTTAGAAGATACAATGCAAATGACATTAGACAAAATGAAGATGCCAGAGCAAACGATGCAAGCATTAAAAATTGTAGAAACAGAAACTTGTAATATTGCAAAGAAACAAGAAGATGCCAAAGACTTAGATGTAGATCTTCCAAAAGCTGAGGGCGATGATGTAAAGATAGAGTTGCCGGAAGGTGATGTGTTAAACGATTCGAGTTCAACGGGTGCGGAGTTACTAAATAAAGCAACGGGTACGGATCAAATAGGAAAATCAAATAGTGGCGCTGAGAAAGTTACGTTACCTGACTTAGGAAAGAAAATGGAAGCACAAGTAGAAGCGTTGCAAAAATTTGTAGTGAAACAAGAGCGTGTTTTATTTCAGTTAAATCCAGAAAAACTGGGTACATTAACGGTGTTTATGAAAAAACATGGAGATCAAATTGATGTTCACGTAGAAATGGAAAAACATGATGCGAAAAAACGTGTTGAAATCATTTTTGATGAATTGAGACTGAAGTTAAAAGAAAAAGAAATTAATATTCAAATTAGCTATGCAGATAAAGATGAAAATCGAAAAGAACAGCGAGAACAAGAGCAAAGACAAAAGCAGCAATTAGCAAGTACAAAACATGAGAAACAAGAATCAAAAGAATTTGCGGGATTATTGGAGGAATAAAGTGTGCCAACAGTTGGATTAAATACAACGAGTACAAATCATATTCCGTTACAAGCAGGAGCACAAACAAAAAACGCATCTGTTACTGGTGCACAGTCGACAGCTCAACAAGCAAACGGAGTATCAGCAAGTACTCAAAAAACACCCGGTATTATGGATAAAGATGATTTCCTGAAACTTTTCTTAGCAAGCTTTCAACATCAAGATCCGTTTAATGCGATGGATATGAACCAAATGATGAACCAAACAGCACAGCTATCGCTTATGGAGCAAGTACAGAATATGACGAAAGCAGTAGATAAACTGCAATCAACGATGTATTCGACGGCTCTTGATGGAGGGATGAAGTTTTTAGGAAAGTACGTTAGAGGTGTAAGCAATAATGGAAAGCAAGTGACTGGTCAAGTGGAAACAGTTCGACTTGCTGAAAATAACGATGTGCAACTTATTGTTGATAATCAAGTTGTCTCACTTCGTTTCATAGAAAGGGTTTCTGATAAACCGATAACAGAAACTAATCCGGAAGATGAGAAGAAAGATGATATAGAAAAAAATGAAGAGGTTAAGCAAGATTAATAAAAGGAGTGTACAAAGGTTATGATTAAAGCGTTATATACAAGTATTACAGGGATGAATGCAGCACAAAATGCATTAAGTGTTACTTCAAATAATATTGCAAATGCACAAACAGTTGGATATAAAAAGCAAAAAGCTATTTTTGATGATTTGCTATACAATAATACGGTTGGTTCACGTGGTGATGGTGCTTATGCTGGTACGAATCCAAAGAGTATTGGTAACGGTGTAAAGTTCAGTGGGACATCTACAGATTTTAGTGATGGTTCTATTACTTTAACTAGTGATAAGATGGAGACAGCGATAGAAGGAAACGGTTTGTTTTTAGTTGGTGATCGTAACGGTGGAAATGTAGAGTATACGAGAAAAGGGTCTTTCGGTGTATCGAAAGATAGCTATGTTACAAATACAGGTGGACAGTATGTACTAGGTTATGGTGTAAAAACAGGAACACAAGAAGTAGATTTTTCTTCACGACCAAGCCCAATTCATATTCCAATGGGATCAGCTGTTGGTGGGATTCAAACAGATAAAGCGACAATAGGGGGAAACCTTCCTAGAAACCAAAATGAATTATCTCACGAATTCACAGTTTTTGATAAGGAAGGAAACTCATTAACATTACGTGTAAATATTAAGCAAAAGACTGAATCAGAGATGGTAGATGGTAAAGAAGTTAAAAAACCAAAGGCAGGTGAATATACATATTCAGTTTCTGTAAGAAATGATTCTAAAAACGAAAAAGAATTTAAGCCTATTGAAGGCATGCCGGACAACAAACCTCTTATATTTGATACATTAGGGAATTTAAAGCAAACAGATGAACCTGTACAAAAGGATCCAGTAACTGGTGAAATTACTAATGGTGGAACCGTTAAAATTCCTTTTGGCGATGGTCTGACACTAGATTTAAGCGGTTTAACAAATTATCCGACAGGGAAAACTCTTTCTACAACAGAAGTAACGGGGCGTCCAGCTGCAATTGCAAATGACTATTCTATTTCTGACGGTGGTTTCGTTATGATGAAATATTCGGATGGTAGTATGAAAGTTGTAGGACAACTAGCTGTAGCTACATTCCCGAATTCAGGTGGATTAATGAAAACTGGGAATGGAAATTACGTTGCAACACCATCAGCGGGTATTCCAGGGGTAGGTGTTGCTGGTGAGAATGGTGCAGGTAATGTACGAGGATCAGCAAAAGAAAGTTCAAACGTAGATTTATCTGTAGAATTTGTTGATTTAATGCTTTATCAACGCGGCTTCCAAGGAAATGCGAAAGTAATTAAAGTTTCAGATGAAGTATTAAATGAAGTTGTAAACTTAATTCGATAATATATCATAAAGTAAAATTGTAATGTAGTAGAAAGGGTTTTTTATTCGTATGACGACAAGACAAGAGCGAATTTTACAATTGCCTTTTTTCGAAAATAAACGTGAACTTGCAGAGCAAGTGTTAAAAATGGAACGAGAAGAGCATATATATTTACCTGATCAATTTGAAATTAAGCAAGTACCTGCATATTCATTTGGTGAAAAGCAATCAACTATTGGCCGTATTCATGAGTTTTATTTCGTAAGTGTTGGTAGCGAAGGAGAATGGAAGTATCAATTGTTTAAGGACGAGATGAAGTGCCGTGAGTTTTTTATTACACTATCAGGGATAACGGATCAGCAGATTGCATTTTGGTTCAATAACATCGAGTTATTGAAAAGCTCTTAAAAAGATCTAAAAAGACCTTAAAAGCTCTTTTTAGGGTTGAAGAGAGGACCCAGCGTTGTTTAGGAGCGGTTAGTGCCTAATAGGGCCTCGACTGGTGTGTAAGGACAGAGGTATGGAGAGTTACTAGGATAGTATAAGAAGAGGTAAGCGAAGTTTAGTGTGGATAAACAGTTATGATCCAGACGAGCTGCTAGTTGTAAGAATAGAGCTATGGAGGCGTACTGAGATGGTTGGGGATGATATAATCATTTCATAGTAGACCAGTGCCTTCTGGATAGTATGTGAAGATAGATTTCTATAAAAGGAGAGGTGAGGAGGATGGCGCAGAATAAGTATCGCGTTACATTCATTTCGCCAAGTGAGGTTGAGCAGCGGACTGTAATGGCGGCGAGTAGTTTGCCGGATTTAATTCGTAAAGTAGAGAGTATTATTGCAGACCCGAACGGTTATTTTGTAAATGATAAAAAAAATAATTGCTATTTTAAAGTGATTAAAGAAAATGTTACGTTTATTCAATATGAGTTACTATTTTCTGATAAAGAAATTCATATTGAAAAATTAAAACATATAGCACCAGCTATATTGAAACAATTATTTAAAAAAATAAATGATCCAGAATTATATGCGCTTGCGCTACTTGATGTTGATATAGCGACGAAAGAATATGTGCTAGAAGAAATGGATTCGGAGCTAAGAATAAGAGTAGCAACGGAGCTTTCGAAAAAGTGGGAAGCATTGCCGACAGAAATTGTAGGAGCACAAGAAGTGTTATTAGAGGCACTTGCTTCGTTTATACAAGAGTAAGCGCCTTTTAAAATAAATCGTTCGACTATCTATATTTTTTATATAGGTAGTTGACTTTTTCGTTTTAATAAAGCTTAATAATTAGATATACGGAATTAATGGAAGGGGAGCGACACCTTTATGTCACAAGCACAAAGTATTTTATTAGAAAGTGGAACAAATGAATTAGAGATTGTCACATATACTGTTGGTGAAAATCTATTTAGTATTAACGTAATGAAAGTACGTGAAATCATTAATCCATTCCCTGTTACAACTGTGCCAGAATCTCATCATGCAGTTGAAGGTGTTGTTCAAGTACGTGGTGAAATTTTACCTGTTATTAACTTAGCGACAGCTCTTAATTTAAAATCGACAAAGCCACTTGATCAAACGAAATTTATTATTTCAGAATTAAATCAAATGAAAGTTATTTTCCGTGTTGATGAAGTGCATCGTATTCAACGTATTTCGTGGGAACAAATTGATGAACCAGCTTCATTGTCTATGGGACTAGAAGAAACGACATCTGGTATTGTAAAACTAGATGGGAAAATTATTTTACTATTAGATTATGAAAAAATTGTATGTGAAATTAGCGGTACTGGTTATGACAACAAATCACTTGCAGGGTTAGAGCAAAAAACAGATCGAGCTGAAAAAGTTATTTATATTGCAGAAGATTCAGCGATGCTTCGCCAAATATTAGAAGAAACATTATCATCAGCTGGATATACGAAAATGAATTTCTTCAGCAATGGTGCAGAAGCATTAGCGCAAATTGAAAAATTAGCGAAAGAGCAAGGGGAAAAAATGTTTGAACATATTCACTTGCTAATTACTGATATTGAAATGCCGAAAATGGATGGACATCATTTAACGAAAGTTGTTAAGGATAGTGAAGTAATGAATCGTTTACCAGTCATTATTTTCTCTTCATTAATTACAAATGAATTATTCCATAAAGGCGAAGCTGTAGGAGCAAATGCGCAAGTAAGTAAGCCAGATATTCAAGAGTTAATTGGTTTAGTTGATAAGTTAGTGCTGTAAAAAACGTTTTGAAAAGCTTTTTTTAGCTGGAATAGAAGCTCTAACCATGCGTAGAGCGGTCAGTGCCTAATAGAGCCCTATGCGATGTGAGACCAGAGATATGAAGTGGTTTTAGATAAATGGGAGAAGTGGGACACCGAGATAGTTGTAGAATTGTACGTGTACAATCTGATTCTTTTTAGCTAGAATAGAAGCTTTAGCCATGCGTGGTGGCGATCAGTTGTCTAATAGAGCCTCATGCGATGTGAGATCAGAGATATGGAGTGGTTTTAGGTAAGTAGAAGAAGTGAGGCTTCGAGTGAGGATTTGCAGACACTATTTACAACTCTATTCTTCTAGTGGAGAGAGGGGAACTAGCCATATGTAGTATTGGTTAGTTCCTTTTTAGTATTCTATACTCTGTATAGGAGGAAAAATGGAACCTTTTTGGAGTGTTTGTGGTTGTAAGTATGAAAAATCTTCATTTGAAGATTTTTGATTTAAAAATATAAAAAAATGTACCTTTGGATAATTTTAGTAATATTTCGTGGTAACGCAAACTTTTTCGGTGAAAATATATCCGAAATACCATATAATATAATTAATATGTAATTATACATATTAATTAAAAATAATTTTTCTATTTCTATACTTTCTATACATTTTTGTATGTTTAATATTTGACAGATAATTTCGAAATGTTATAATATGGATATGAAAAAATTGCTATTTTCTGAGAAGACATGGGAGTCAGATGAGAATTGTGAAAGGATGAGGGGGAGTGACACAGATTATGTATCACCACACAGCAATCAATGTATTAAGTCTTTTACAAAACATGTCAAATAATAAAATGAACGATGTGCAACTAGAAGAGGAATTTAAAAAAATAGAAAAACAATTCCAAGTAAAATATGAAGAACTAGTTGATTTACATAATAGAATGGTATTATTTCAAATAGATATAGAAAAAAATGGTGGGATGCGGGCGTATGAAAAATCAACAATTACATGGCTGAAGTCTGAGCTAGAGTTACTGTATGAAGTGTATCAATTTTCCCAACGTCACGATTTAAACATTATTAATATTTCAAAATACGTTAGTAAAAAAGAATTAAATCTTTTTCCAAAAACAGCAAGTCAATTGCAAAATACGTATTACAAATTAAAAAAACTTGAAATACCGTTTGAAAATATTGAAAAACAAAAACCAGGACGAAAGCGAAAATATACGCCTGAAAAAGAAACAATCGTTGAAATGAAAAAAGAAAACAAGCAAGAATTAAGAAAAGAAGTTGAAAATACAGAGAGTGAAAAAAGCCTTGTAACAGTTATATCGGGTATTGTTGATAATTTTGAAACGATTAGCCAGTGTAGTGAAAGAAAAGAGCATGAACTACATCAGTTCATGGAAGGAATCTATAAGCTTTCTCGCATGGCTGCAGAGCGTTCAAAAGATGAAAAGAACGCACGTGGTCTCGAAGGTGAATTACATGTATTACGAGCTGAAAATGAAAGGCTAAAACGAGAAAAGGAAGAGCTTGTTCATGATATAAAAGAAATGACGCATCATTTAATTCATTTCATTACGAGCTCTGATATTAATCAAATTCGCACATTGCCTTTCTTTGTAAAAGAATGTAAACAAGATTTGCATAAATTAGGGTTATATAACGCACAAGACGGTAAAATGAAAATTATGGTTGATCGTAGTGGGCAGGTTATGACTGTAACGCAGTAATAAAATTTGGGTACAAAATAAAAGGGAGATACATAGTTTATATGTATTTCCCTTTTGTTTTGTATGGAATCGTTTCAAAGAAGGAAGATAATTTTTTAAGATTGTAGTAACTTGGAAACCATTTGCGGTATTTGATTTGCTTGTGAAACCATACTAAGTGCAACTTCAGTTAACAATTTAAACTTTAAAAAATCGCTCATTTCCTGCGCCATATCCGCATCTTCAATTCGAGATGATGCATCTGTTAGGGCCATACTTTGGCTATTTAAATTTTCAATATTAAACTGTAAACGATTCATCATAGCCCCAAGATCAGCACGATGAAGTGATACATTTTGTAAAGCCTCTTCTATTTTACGAATTGCAGCTCTTGCTTCTTGTTCTGTTGAAATCTTGATGTCATGTTGTGTAGGGGAAGGGGGAATATGTTTTATCATATTTACTGTATGACCAATATCATCTAACGTAACAGGACGGTTTTGTTCATCAAATACAGATAAATCATTAAACTCAGTCGTCTCACCGATATAGCCAATTTGCTCTGTTAAAGATTGAAACTCTTTATGTAACGAATCACGGTTTTTATTTGAATTTGTATCGTTCGCAGATTGAACGGCTAAATCACGCATACGCTGTAAAATATTTGTCACAGTTTGAAGGGCAGCTTCCGCCGTGCGAAGCATCGATATCGCATCCTCATTATTACGAATCGCCACACGCATACCACTCGCTCTCGCATGCATACGAGTCACAATTGCAATATTAGCGGGATTATCAGAAGCGTTGTTCAACTTCTTACCAGTCGCCAAATGCTCCATCGCAACATTCATACGCTTCTCATTCTCATACAACGACTGCCTAGCATTCATACTCAAAACATTCGTACCAATACGCATAATAGACACTCCTTATAGATTGATATAGTCAGTGTTCTAAAGCTAATAAAAGGTCATGAAAAGATAAAAAGGCTTATGCTTATTTGTTGCTTGTGTTTTAGCATAAGAGGGGATCAAGATAAGCACTAACCGCTTCTATGCACCGCAGATGCTCTCTTCCATCAAAAAAAAAAGAAGTTTTTATAAAAAATAAACCTCTCCGCAAGCAGAGAGGTTTATTCAGGAAACTAACTCAAATGGCTTATTGTAATAATTTAGAAACCATTTGTGGAGTTTGGTTTGCTTGAGAAAGCATGCTGATACCAGCTTCGTTCAAGATTTTGAACTTAGTCATTTCAGACATTTCTTTCGCCATATCAGCGTCTTCGATTTGAGAAGCAGCTGAAGCCATAGAAGAAGATTGGCTCTTCAGGTTGTTTACGTTAAAGTCAAGACGGTTTAATGTAGCACCTAGAGTTGCACGGTTAGATGCGATTTTTTCAAGAGCTGCATCGATAGATTTGATAGCTCCAGAAGCATTTTGTTCAGACTTTGTAATAGTACCAGCTGTTGGAGCTGTAAAAGTAGTACCAATTTCTTTTGCATTCGCTAAAGATTTATCTTTTTCAAAATTAGCAAATTTCGTTTCCATTGCTGCAACTGCGGAATCACTCATAAGACCTTTAACTTTATCGAAAGCTTGTTTAAAATCAGCAACAGCTTTAGCGATTTCTGCAGGAGAAGATCCAGGGATTTCTGGAGTACCTTTAACTCCAGGAGTTTGAGGATTTTCTGGAGTTCCACTTCCTACTACTGGAGGTGTGTCAGGAACTGCAGGTGTTGTATCTGTTAGGTCGGCAAGACCCTGTTGAGCCTGAGTTGCTTTATTAATGTCAGCAGTTGCTTTATTAATGTCTTCAGCAGAAATTGTAATAGTTTTATTTGTTTTTCCGTTAATAGCTAATGCATTAATGTTTAATGAATCAGTAGAGACATTAGATAGGTCAATATTGATTTGTTTAGTTGTATCAGCATTATCTAATGTTTGAATTGCGATAGACTTGTTAGATCCGTCTAATAATTTCTTATCATTGAACTCAGTATTTTTAGAAATATAATCAATTTGATCTTTTAATGCAGCAAACTCTTTGTTTAGAGCTTGTTGGTTCTCATCAGTATTTGTACCATTTGCAGATTGGTTTGCAAGGTCACGCATACGAAGTAAGATGTTAGATACTGAGTTCATTGCTGAGTCAGCTGTACGGATTAATGACATACCGTCTTGTGTGTTGTTAGCTGCAACACCTAATCCGCTTTCACGTGCACGCATACGAGTTGCGATTGCAAGACCTGCTGCATCGTCAGAAGCGTTGTTGATACGTTTACCGCTTGATAAACGGTCCATAGCGTTGCTCATTTTAGCTTGGTTTTGGCGCATGTACTCTTGAGTACGCATGCTGTTAATGTTTGTATTAATTCTCATGTTAAGAAACCCCCATTTTTTTATATTGACTTTTCTGCAAATTGAAAAACGGTAATATGCGAAAAAATCAATTTCGAGATTTATTGTAATCCTTGCTACAACGGGTGTCAACTAAAAATTCGAATTAATAAATATAAAAAAATAACAGTTTAACAATATATTCATTTTTTTATTACATAATTATTAAAAGGATTATTGCAAACTTTAAAAAAAAACTCTAATATTAGATTATCTTTGTTTACCGAAAAGGTGATATTATGTTAGTTGGAAATATAGTAAAAGAAGTGCTTGCATATAAAAAAGGACAAATTCAGCAAAAGCTAAGTAGTCCACAAGCATTTGTTAGTAGTCGTTTTCAAGAGAAGTTGCAGAGTGAGCCTGCGAAGGAGACGAAAGAAACTACGCAGCCGGCAAAAGTAGAGGATATGAGTCAGCCGGTACAATCTACGAAAATAGAAGCGGTTGTTAATAAACCGGCAGAAACTATTAATAAAGTAGAGGAAGCGAGTAAGCCTGAAGAAAAGGTTGAAACGAAGAAAGCAGATGAAGTGCAAGTTGCGCAAAAAGAGTTTGAACGACGTTTCCCAGAAACGAAAAATGAGGCTGCTGATACGTGGGAATTAACGAAGAAGTATAATATTCAAAAAATACGTTCTTCCAATGAAGGGAAGTATGAGGATATTATTGATCGCACTAGCCGTACATACGGAATTCCGAAAACGTTAATTCAAAAAATGATTGAAGTAGAGTCTAATTTTAATCCGAAAACGGTGTCACATGCAGGTGCGATGGGTCTTATGCAACTTATGCCAGCCAATGTGAAAGAGATGGGTGTGAAGAATCCCTTTTCACCAGCTGAAAGTATTGAAGGTGGTGTGAAAGAGTTAAGCGGTTATTTAAAGAAAAATAACGGCGACTTAGTATTGGCACTTGCTTCTTACAATGCTGGTCCTGGCAATGTGAGAAAGTACGGAGGCGTACCGCCATTTAAAGAAACGCAAGGATATATTAAAAAAATATTAAATATCGACGTTTCAAAATAAGAAGTTTCATATATAGAGAGAACATGAAATTTTCGTGAACATGATATGGGAGTTGGCTAGATTTGAAATTACAAGATGATATTCCGTTAACAATTTATTTTGAAATCGGAAATACGAAAAAGAAAATTGAAGATCTGCTTCATATTACGAAAGGTACATTGTATCGTCTTGAAAATTCAGCGAAAAATACGGTGCGTCTTATGCTTGAGAATGAAGAGATTGGAACCGGAAAGATTTTGACGAAGAATGGGAAGATGTACGTTGAAATCGTTGAATTGAAAAGGTAGGGAAGGGGATTGTCATGAGTGGCGAAAAATTAAGCCAAGAGCAAATTGATGCCCTGCTGAAGGCGGTAAATGAAGGCGAGGAAATGCCAGCTTTCGCACAAGAAGCAGGAAAGCAAGAGAAATTTCAAGAGTATGATTTTAATAGACCAGAGAAGTTCGGTGTTGAGCATTTACGTAGTTTGCAAGCGATTGCTTCTACGTTTGGGAAACAGACGTCACAGACGTTATCAGCGCGTATGCGTATTCCAATTGAACTAGAGCCTTCAACGGTTGAGCAAGTTCCATTTACGAGTGAGTATGTGGAGAAAATGCCGAAAGATTATTATTTATATTGCGTAATTGATCTCGGTTTACCAGAGCTTGGAGAAATTGTTATTGAGATTGATTTAGCATTCGTTATTTATATTCATGAATGTTGGCTTGGCGGAGATAGTAAGCGTAACTTTACGATGCGCAGACCGTTAACAGCATTTGAGTTTTTAACGCTTGATAATATATTCTTGCTTCTTTGTAAAAATTTAGAGCAATCATTTGAAAGTGTTGTTGCGATTGAACCGAAATTTGTAACGACGGAAACAGATCCGAATGCATTAAAGATTACGACAGCGAGCGATATCATTTCATTACTTAACGTAAATATGAAAACAGATTTTTGGAATACGACGGTGCGTATCGGGATTCCGTTCTTATCTGTTGAAGAAATTATGGATAAGTTAACGTCTGAAAATATTGTCGAACATTCTTCGGACAAACGTAGGAAGTATACGTCTGAAGTGGAAGTGAAAGTAAATCAAGTGTACAAACCTGTTCACGTTGCGATTGGTGAGCAGAAAATGACAATGAGTGAGATTGAACAAATTGAAGAAGGCGATATTATTCCGCTTCATACGAAAGTTTCGGATGAATTACTTGGTTATGTAGATGGAAAGCATAAATTTAATTGTTTTATTGGAAAAGATGGAACGCGTAAGGCGCTCCTATTTAAAAGTTTTGTAGAGTAGGAGGATCCATATGAAGCATGAAGTATCTCCTGTGTCATTAATGGGACTAGAAGATTTTGCAGGAAAGCGAAATGAAGCAGGTAAAGCACATATTGATACTGTTTCAGATATTTCGATTGAACTTGGTGTAAAGCTTGGAAAGTCATCTATTACGCTTGGTGATGTAAAGCAGTTAAAAGTTGGGGATGTTCTTGAAGTAGAGAAAAACTTAGGACATAAAGTAGATGTGTATTTAAGTAATATGAAAGTCGGCATCGGTGAAGCAATCGTAATGGACGAGAAATTCGGTATTATCATTTCTGAAATTGAAGCTGATAAGAAACAAGCGGCGCTTATGAAAGCGCAAAGTCAAATGCAAGATAAAGAGTAGAGGAGGAGTCATATGTCGTATATGACGACCTTATTTCAAGTCGTTTTACTGTTTGGTGCGCTCGGTTACGGTGCATATTATATGACGAAAAAGACGCGCAAACAGCAGTTTTTTAAGCAGGGTGAAAATGGCCATATTCAAGTAAAAGACGGCGTGTATTTAAATCATCAAACGAGTGCCTTTTTATTTGAAGTGGACGGAAAGCAAGTGTTCACTGTTATTAGTAATAACGGTGTGCAGTCTGTGCAATTAACCGGAACAGGAAATCAGTTTCAACAAGCACTAGAAGACGCGGTGAAGACTGAAACGAAAAAAGTAGAGGATCCATTATGAGAATAAAGAAACAGTTATCATTATTAGCCGTTATTTTCGTATTTTCTATCGTTTTTTCAATTATTTTTGTAAATCCAGCGTATGCGGCCCCGAACGGTTTTATTAATTTCGAAAATGGAAAAGAGTTTACGAGTAATTCAAGTGTACAACTATTTGCGCTCGTTACCCTTTTATCATTATCTTCTTCTATCGTTCTATTATTTACACATTTTACTTATTTTATGATCGTTCTTGGGATTACACGTCAAGGACTTGGGGTAATGAATTTACCACCAAACCAAGTGCTTGTTGGACTTGCATTATTTTTATCACTCTTTACGATGCAGCCTGTACTCGGGCAACTGAAGAGCGATGTGTGGGATCCGATGACGAAAGAGAAAATAACAGTAAGCCAAGCTGCGGAAACGACAGCTCCTATTATGAAAGAATATATGTCAAAGCATACGTATAAGCATGATTTGAAAATGATGCTGAAAGTACGCGGAGAAGAGTTGCCGAAAGATTTGAAAGATCTTTCCTTATTTACACTCGTACCATCCTTTACGTTAACGCAAATTCAAAAAGGTTTACTAACAGGGATGTTCATTTATTTAGCGTTTGTATTTATAGATTTGATTATTAGTACACTTTTAATGTACCTCGGGATGATGATGGTACCGCCGATGATTTTAAGTTTACCGTTTAAAATACTCGTTTTCGTATATTTAGGTGGATATACAAAAATCGTCGATATTATGTTTAAGACGGTCGCCTGAAGCGCTTGATGCTATGTGATAGGAGTCATATAAATGAATACGTCACCAATTATAGATATTTTCCAAACCTTTTTTTATAAAGGGGTTATGATTTTAATGCCGATTGCCGTTGTAAGTCTGATTGTCGTTATTATTATCGCGGTTATTATGGCAATGATGCAAATTCAAGAGCAAACGCTGACGTTTTTACCGAAAATGGCAAGTATTGTGCTCGTTATTATCATTTTAGGTCCGTGGATGTTCCAAGAGTTAACGATGCTTATTTTAGATTTATTTGATAAAATCCCATCGCTATTGCGTTCGTACTAAGATAGGTGAACTGAAATGAATATGGAATTATGGGCGGCGACGTTTTTTGCGTTTTGTCGCATTACTTCATTTTTATATTTTCTACCGTTTTTCTCAGGTCGATCAATTCCGGCGATGGCAAAGGTTACATTTGGACTTGCTCTTTCAATTACAGTGGCCGATCAAGTGGATGTCTCTCACATCAAGACAGTTTGGGACGTTGCAGCTTATGCAGCAACGCAAATTGTAATTGGTTTATCACTTTCAAAAATTGTAGAGATGCTGTGGAACATTCCGAAAATGGCAGGGCATATTTTAGACTTTGATATCGGTTTATCACAAGCAAGTTTGTTTGATGTAAATGCGGGCTCACAGTCTACTTTACTATCAACCATTTTTGATATATTTTTTCTTATTATTTTTATTTCACTTGGCGGCATTAACTATTTCGTTGCCACGATTTTAAAGTCGTTTCAATATACAGAGGCGATTTCAAAATTGTTGACGACTAGTTTTTTAGATAGTCTACTCGCAACGTTATTATTTGCGATAACATCAGCGGTTGAAATTGCTCTGCCGCTTATGGGAAGTTTATTCATCATTAACTTTGTTTTAATTTTAATCGCAAAGAACGCGCCACAATTAAATATTTTTATGAATGCATTTGTCATTAAAATTACGTGTGGTATTTTGTTTATTGCGATGAGTGTACCGATGCTCGGTTATGTGTTTAAAAATATGACGGATGTATTGCTTGAGGAATATACGAAACTATTTAACTTTTTCTTAACGAAGTAGGGGGACGCGTATGGCAAAGGATAATAAAACAGAAAAGGCCACCCCGCAGAAGCGTAAAAAATCGCGTGAAGAAGGGAATATTGCCCGGAGTAAAGATTTAAATAATTTATTTTCCATACTAGTATTAGCAGTTGTCGTTTACTTTTTCGGAGATTGGTTAGGGTTTGAGATTGCAAATTCTGTAGCGGTGCTGTTTAATCAGATTGGGAAAAATACAGATTCAACTGAGTATTTTTATTTAATGGGGATTTTATTACTAAAAGTATCAGCTCCAATCTTAATACTCGTATACGCTTTTCATTTATTCAATTATATGATTCAAGTCGGTTTCTTATTTTCTTCTAAAGTCATTAAGCCGAAAGCGTCACGTATTAACCCAAAAAACTATTTTACGAGATTGTTTAGTCGTAAAAGTTTAGTAGATATTTTGAAATCACTGTTTTATATGGGGTTAATTGGTTACGTTGCTTACGTTCTCTTTAAAAAGAATTTAGAGAAAATCGTGAGTATGATTGGATTTAACTGGACTGCGTCACTTACTGAAATTATTAGGCAAATTAAATTTATCTTTTTAGCTATTTTAATTATATTAATCGTTCTTTCTATTATTGATTTTATTTATCAAAAATGGGAGTACGAACAAGATATTAAGATGAAAAAAGAAGAGGTAAAAAGGGAGCATAAAGATAATGAAGGGGACCCACAAGTAAAGGGGAAACGAAAAAACTTTATGCATGCGATCTTGCAAGGAACAATTGCGAAGAAGATGGATGGCGCAACGTTTATTGTAAACAATCCAACTCATATTTCGGTCGTACTTCGTTACAATAAACAAGTTGATGCAGCTCCAATTGTCGTTGCAAAAGGGGAAGATGAGCTCGCATTATATATACGAACGCTTGCCCGTGAACAAGAAATACCAATGGTGGAAAACCGTCCGCTTGCTCGTTCTTTATATTATCAAGTCGAGGAAGATGAGACGATTCCAGAAGATTTATACGTAGCTGTAATTGAAGTTATGCGCTATTTAATTCAAACGAATGAACTTGAAGTATAATAGCGCGGTTGGAGGAGATCTCTTGTGTTTAAGATAGATTCTGCAAGAACCTATTTTTCTATCTTTTTAGCAGCGTCATTCGTAGTGGCGCTCTTAATTCCACTTCCACCATTTATACTTGATATCGTTATCGTTTTTTTACTAAGTATGTCAGTGCTTATTTATATGCGAGCAACAAGTATTAACGAGTGGGATGAATTAAAGTCATTTCCGACGATGCTGTTATTAATCGGGATTTTCCGCGTATCGATTAACGTATCGACGACGCGAGCGATTTTGACAGACGGAAATGCGGGGCATGTTATTGAAGAGTTCGGTCAGTTCGTAATTGGCGGGAACTTATTAATTGGTATCGTTATTTTCATAGTATTAATCATATTCCAGTTTATCGTTGCAAACGGTGCATCTCGTACAGCTGAAGTTGCAGCTCGTTTTACACTTGATTCTTTACCGGGGAAACAAATGTCGATCGATGCTGATTTAAACCAGCGTATTATTACTGAAAAAGATGCACAGGCAAAACGAAAAAAGTTAAATATGGAAACAGAGTTTTACGGAGCGATGGATGGTGCCGGGAAGTTCATTAAAGGGGACGTTATTTTCGGGATTGTCATTTTATTCGTAAACATTATTTTCGGTTTAATTGTTGGCATGATGCAGCAGGGCATGAGCTTTGCTGACGCAGCTATTCACTATACACAGTTAACTGTCGGTGACGGAATTGTAAACCAAATTGGTTCGTTAATGCTTGCGATTTCAACTGGTATTATCGTAACACGTGTATTTGATGGTTCAGCGGATACAGTAACAGAAGGTATCTTTAAAGAGTTATTAGCACATGAAGTTGTTGTCTATGCGCTTGGTGGTTTATTTATCGCAATGGGTATTTTTACTCCGCTACCATTTCTACCATTCGCACTCGTTGGTGGAACAATTATCTTCTTAGGAATTCGCAATAAAAACCGAATAAAGAAAGAAAAAGAAGACGAGCTTCAAAAAGAATTAGAAATGATTCAAGGCGAAGATGAACAACTGCAACAAGTGGAAGATTCATTCGGAGTATTTACAGATAAATATCCAATTATTGTAGAACTCGGTTTAGATTTAGCAGCACTTGTAAAGCAGAAAATTAACGGAGAAACAGCTCGTGATAAAGTTGTTCTTATGAGGAAGTCGATTATTACCGACCTTGGTATTAACGTTCCTGGCATTAACTTTAAAGATAATACGAGTTTTAGACCACGCGGACGTTACATTATTCGTATTAAAGGTGCGAAGGCAGCTGAAGGTGTTTTGAAATCAGGTTATTTATTAGCACTGAAAACACCGAACGTAATGGCTGATTTAGATGCAGAACCAGCGAAAGATCCAATTTTCGGCGAAGATGGATATTGGATTTTAGAGCATATGGTACAAGATGCGCAAATGAAAGGCTATCAAGTATTAGAGCCACTTAGTATATTAATTACGCATTTAGATGTTGTCGTTAGACGTAATCTTCATGAGTTAATTCAACGTCAACATGTAAAAGACTTAATTAACTCGCTTGAAAATGATAACGGCGTTTTATTAGAAGAGATTAAGAAGAAAGAAATCGACTTATCACTCGTTCAAAATGTTATTAAACAATTGCTAAAAGAAGGAATTTCTATTCGTGATTTACCAACCATTATTGAAGGTATTATTGACGGAAAAGAAATTTATCAAAACCACGTTGACGGTGTAACGTCATTCGTCCGTGAATGTATTTCAAAAGTTATTTGTGAAAATGCGAAAAATCCTGACGGGAAAATTTATGCGGCGCTTTTCTCTGATTCAATCGAATTAGATGCGGACGTTGTGAACAATCCTTATCAAGGTTATTTATTAAACTGGGATTTAGATTTAGAAACACGTGTTGTTGAACAAGTACAGCGTGTCTTTAAACAAGCTCGTTTAATGGGAAGAGAACCAGTATTATTAACGCGTAGAAAAGATTTCAGATTTGCGATTGTAAGACTTCTTGAGCGTTATCAAGTAGAAGCGCAAGTACTTTGTATTAGCGAATTAGCACCGGAAATTGTTGTAGATCAAATTGCCTATATTGAATAGTAGGGGGTGAAGTAATGGAAAGTACAGAAAAGAAAGAAGCGTTAATGCGAATAAAAGCAGCTTCGAAAAATGAATTGTATCGAAAGTTATTTGACCAATATGGTACAGATTATTATTACGTTGTCGATGAAAGTGTAAAACGAAATATCCCGTTTTTTTGGAAAAAGAATTATGAAATGTTAGTTGCTTTTCCAGAGGATAAACAGGAAGAAGTGAACGAAGGCACAGGTCAATTTCATGAACAATTAATGGATGTTGTGAATGATCCTTCAGAACAAATTGTGAAGGCGAACGGAATTCAATCGGTACTGCACAATTTAGAAAACGTGACGACTTCTATGTCATACGCGGCGATGCAAACAGGAAATAGTGAAGAATGGACGAGAAAGAAAGAGAAACTATTAAAGTTGTTTGAAAAAGGTATCGTCGTTGTGAAACAGACGGAAGAAACGAAAGTAACGAAAAAGCAAAAAGCTGTGAAAAAAGTTGTTCCGGTCAAGAAAGAAGAAGTGGTTGTAAAAAAAGAAAACCAAGAATCTGTACCGTTTATTATTCAAAAAGTAATTCGAATGCTAGAGCAAAACGATGTAGAACAATACTTCATTCATGCATATGCTGAAAAGTTAAAAGTGAAGTTTGAGAATGCAACGATGATTACAGAAGAAGAAGTGATCGGATACATATTGGAAGATATGAGATCCCATTTCAACACGGAAAACGTTTTTGAAAAAGAAGTGCAAACAATTGCATTAATCGGTCCAACTGGAGTTGGAAAAACGACGACACTTGCGAAAATGGCATGGCAGTTTCACGGTAAGAAAAAAACGGTCGGTTTTATTACGACAGATCATTCGCGCATTGGAACAGTACAGCAACTGCAAGATTACGTAAAAACAATGGGATTTGAAGTAATCGCTGTACGTGATGAAGCTGCAATGACAAGAGCGCTTACGTATTTTAAAGAAGAAGCGCGCGTCGATTATATTTTAATTGATACCGCCGGAAAAAATTATCGTGCGTCAGAAACAGTAGAAGAAATGATTGAAACGATGGGACAAGTAGAGCCAGATTATATTTGTTTAACGTTATCAGCTTCGATGAAAAGTAAAGACATGATTGAAATCATTACGAATTTCAAAGATATTCATATTGATGGTATCGTATTTACGAAATTTGATGAAACAGCAAGTAGTGGTGAATTGTTGAAAATTCCAGCAGTATCATCAGCTCCAATTGTATTAATGACAGACGGACAAGACGTGAAGCAACATATACATATCGCTACAGCGGAACATTTAGCGAAACAAATGTTACAAACATCGTAGAAGAGAGGTGAAGGATAAGGCAACTGCCTTATTCAAACGAATATGAACGGTCTTTATATAGGTTCTATGGGTATGATGAATTACATGCAGCGCATTAATGTTCATTCGAATAACGTTGCAAATGCTCAAACAACAGGATTTAAAGCAGAAAATATGACTTCTAAAGTATTTGATGTACAAGACACATATCGCCGCGGAGATGGTGCTGTGACAAATATCGGTTCGGTTGATTACGCTGTAGTACCAGCCGCAACGCATGTGAACTTAGTACAAGGAAATATACAAATGACAAATAGTGCTACAGATTTCTTTTTAGATGACGGTACGTCTGGCGCAGCTTCGTTTTTCGTTACATCTAAAAATAATGAAACGTTTTTAACGAGAGACGGTAGTTTTACATTAAATAGTGATCGTTATCTGCAAACAACTTCAGGTGCTTTCGTAATGGGTGAGAATAATGAACGTATTCGTATTCCAGAAGGAGCAAAGGTAGCTGTACAAGCAGACGGTACGTTATATGATGCGGTGACGCAAAATAATATTGCTCGCCTGCAAACAAAAACAGTAGGTGCAGATGCGAATAATCGTCTCGTACAAAGAGAGAACAAAAGCTTTACTCTAGCAGAAGGAAACATTGCTGATTTACCGAACGGGGTAGGGACAGTAAAAAATTATATGCTAGAAAATTCAAATGTAGATATGACGAAAGAGATGGCTGATCTTATGACAGATCAAAAAATGATTTCAGCATCACAACGCGTTATGACTTCATTTGATAAAATTTATGAAAAAGAAGCGAATGAAATATTGAGATAGGAGACTCCCGCTAGTGGGAGTCTTTTTTATTATTGCTTTTATTGCAGTTACAGCATAAAATGATATTGATAATCATTATCATTTTATGCACTTCTATAGGAATGGAATTTCATAATGACAGTAACATTTGTTTAACTAAGTGAATTAAAAACAAGGGGATGGTGTGTATGTCTACAAAAAAACAACTGTGCATTGGATTATGTTTAATTTCTAGAAAGAAAGAAGAAGATAGTCTATTTGATTCAGGAATTAACGAACAAGTAGAGTTAGCGAAACAGGCAGAAAAGGCTAAGTTAGATTTTGTTTTTAAAGCAGATTATTTAGTGGCGCACCCAGATTTAATTGCTCGTAATAAGGGAAATGTCATTTTAGATCCGACGTTACTGTTTACTGCTATTGCTTATGCAACAGAAAAAATTGGAGTCGTTACGACTGCTTCAACTTCGTTTTATCCACCATATATATTAGCGAGGCAATTACAATCTTTACACTGGATTAGTAACGGCCGAGTAGGGTGGAATATTGTCACATCCATTGACGGCGCTGAAAATTTTGGTGAGGAAGGGATGCCATCATCTGAGGAACGATACGCGAAAGCGGCAGAATGTACAGCGTTAGTAAGAAAACTTTGGGGGAGTCACCCTAATGAAGTATTGAAAGTAGATAATCCTGATTTAATTAGAGAGATGGTAAAGCCTATTGAGCATAATGGTGAATACTTTGAGGTGAAAGGGCCACTTAATATTCCGCAGCATATTTCAGGAGAAATGCCATTATTTCAAGCTGGTGCTTCAGAGTCAGGCCGGAATTTTGCTGCTTCTGTTGCGGATGCCATTTTTGCTGCAACGCCAGATGTAGAGTCAGGAATAGAACTGCGTCAAGATTTAAGAAGAAGAGCAGAACAGCATGGTCGGAAGCAAGATGATATACGCGTATTACCTGGATTATATTTCTTTATAGGTGATACATATGAAGAAGCGTTAGAAATGCATAGGCAAGCTCATCAACATCTCACAAAAGAAAAGAGATATGCGTTACTTGAAATGGTTCTCGGACTAGATGCTAGAGGAATTCCACTAGAAAGTAAGATTACGGAAGAGATGCTGCCAAGTCGAGATCAAACTGTTCGCAGTAAAACACACGCCGAATTATTACGGAACTTCATCATTAAAAATGAACCAACCCTTGAACAAATACTAGAACGACCAGAAGTTGTTGGCTCCGCTCATTGGGTTGCGGTTGGTACAGCGCAAGATGTTGCGAAGCAAATTATGGATAGGTTTGAGGCAGGAGCGTTAGATGGATTTATTGCTATTCCAGGAGGACCTCCAAAGTCATTGGATCTATTCTTAAGTAGGGTCATTCCTTTATTTGTGAAGGCCGGTGTATTTAGGGAAGAGTATACAGGTTCTACTTTACGGGAGCATTTAGAGGGACATACCTCAAAAACATTGCAGTTAAAATAACAGGAGTGTTACGTACAAAAAGCCTTTCATAAGAAGGCTTTTTATTTTTTGAATCAAATTTCAGAATTATCAATTGACTTTATAGGTCTGTTTTTTTATATTAGTAGGTATACTAATAACTACTAACATACATGCATCGTTTTGAAATGAGAGTTATATAGATTGTGAGGGGTACTGATGGATGAAATTATAAAGGAATTACAAAAGTTAGGTTTTTCCCAGTACGAATGTAAAGCGTATATTGGACTATTAAAACATTCTCCAGTAACAGGGTATGAAGTGAGTAAACAGACAGGAGTACCTCGTTCTATGATTTATGAAGTGCTCGGTAAATTGATGGATAAAGGAGCGGTGCATATCGTTCCGTCAGAACCGGTGAAATATGTACCGGTATCAGCTACCGAATTAATGAATCGAATGCGAAAAGATTTTGAGAAGTCCTTTGAATTTTTAGATGAGAAATTAAATTGTTTAGAACAAGAGCGACAAATAGATGTAATTTCGCATATTCGCTCAAATGATCGTGTTTTAAAAGAAATATGCAATATAATTAGTAGAGCGAAGGAAGAGTTATGGATTTCTGTATGGGAAGATCAAGTGCATGAAATTGAGCCATATATTCATCAAAGGGAAGAGGAAGGCGTACATATATTTTCAATCTTATTCGGTGCTCCGGATACAACAATAGGCGCGACATTTCACCATAATTATATGACGCCCCACGTTGTTGAAAAGAGAATGGGTGGTCATTTAACTGTTATCGCGCGTGATGGAGAGGAAGTATTAATTGCGAACTTCTCAAATGATAGTACTTCATGGGCGGTTACAACGTATGACCCAGCTTTAGTTCTCGTTGCTACAGAGTATGTGCGACACGATATTATGGTTGAAGAAATCACGAAGGAATTTGGTGCGGATAAGTTAGATACGTTATGGCGTGAAAATATAGATTTAGTTCATGTCGTAACAGGAAAACGAACTTTAGAAGGAATGGAGGATGACACGGATGAGTAAAGCCCAGGCACATGTAGCTTTGCAGAGCGAGGATACATTTCAGCAAGGAGTAAAAGATTGCTTACCAACTGTATTTGGATATTTGAGCATCGGTATAGCAGCTGGTGTTATTGCAAAAACAGCAGGTTTTTCCATCATTGAAATTGCGTTTATGTCCACTTTAATTTATGCAGGTTCTGCCCAATTTATATTAGCTGGTATGTATGCAGCTGGTGCACCTGCTTCTGCAATTATTTTCACCGTATTTTTTGTTAATTTACGCCATTTATTAATGAGTGCAGCGCTTGCGCCGTATTTTACGAAAATTCCTCTATTTAAAAACTTAATCATCGGTTCGCAAATTACGGATGAAACTTTCGGCGTTGCAGTTCAGCATGCAGCGCAAAAAGGATATTTAGGTGAAAGATGGATGATCGGGCTTAACGTAACAGCGTATTTAAATTGGATTCTTGCTACCATTATTGGCGGTCTATTTGGTGAATGGATACCAGACCCGCATACGTACGGGATGGATTATGCATTACCAGCGATGTTTATCGGATTATTTGTACTTCAGCTCATAAGTAGTAAACCGAAACTAGCAATTCACCTTACTGTTGCAATTGTAGCGATTATGATTGCATACGTTTCACACTTATTTATGCCTGATAGTATAGCGGTTATTATTGCAACACTATTAGCTGCGACGATTGGAGTGGTGATTGAAAAATGGAAATGAGATTAGACGTATTATTACTTTTATTAGCAGCAGGAGCTGTCACACTTGTACCACGTATTTTACCTCTACTCGTATTTAGCAAACTACAAATTCCAGACTGGGGTTTAAAATGGTTAAATTACATACCAATTGCAATATTAGCAGCACTTTTAGCACAAGTTTTATTTATGCATGAGACGATGCAGTGGGATTACCTTATTGCAGCAATTCCAACATTTCTTGTAGCGATATATACTCGTAGTTTATTAGGTACAGTATTAACGGGAGTGATTGTGATTATTTTGTTACGTTTCTTTTTCTAAAAAGGATTACGCTCATATAATAGCGAAAGGTGTAATAACATGAAAAATATAGGGGTGGTGTTATGATACTTTTAACGATAGGAGCAATTTTGTTAACGTTGTTTATTTTCTTTATTATCGGTTTTATTGTATTTATGATGTTTGTTGATAAGGCGACGCCTCAAATATATTACACACCTTGTGAATCAGTGACAGTGAAATCTAAAGGTAAACATAGAAGGAAGAAAAGTTGAAAGTTGGCTTTTCTTCCTTTTTTTACTATTTAGATGGTTATTGCTTATGCTTTATATTTAATAATTCTATGTATGATACAATATAAAAAGATTGAGAGATGTTCCAAAGATAGCTGAGTAACTATTTTTAGAATATCCATTTTTGTCCGCGCTTCATATATACTTGTGTTTGTATTAATTTTAAAGAACAAATTATATAGACCGGTCGTTTGTTTCATAAATATATCTTAAAAAGGAATTCAATTTAATATCAAATTTGTGTATAAATGCTCTATACACAAGGGTAAAACCTTTTGATATACCGTACCCTAAAATGACACCCATACAATTAAATATTACATCGTTTATATCGACATATCGAAAAGTGAATCCGGCATAAAGTGCTGATAAAAGTTGTAAAGTTTCTAATAAGAATCCTAATACAATTCCTAATAAAACAACCTGTTTGAAATTCGTCTTTTTTATATAAGGAAAACCAAAGCCAAAAGGAATTGTTAGTAGTATATTAAGTATTGATGTTGTTATAGCAAAATGTTCCGTGTTAAATGGTATAAAATTAGCATCTCTCCATACATTTTGTCCAATTTCTTTTTTCATATTTTCATCTATAATAATTGGGAATTGAGTATAATTAAATACTACACAAAGGTACAAATAAAATATTGAAAAAAATAGTAAGTACATGTTTCTCTTTTTTAGGTGTAACTTAAAAAAGAGAAGTAAAAATAACAACATAATAAACGCTCCAATAAGAATAAAACCATCAAAGTCAATTAGCATGTGTAAAACCCTCATATTTTCATAGTTTAGTAGTGATACTTTAATTAGTTATTTTTCCATTCCCTCGCACATTTTGTCCATCGTCATTTGTTTTCCAAATAAATAAGTAGTACTCATTTGAATTTTTATCAACATTATATGCACCAGAGAAAGGTTTATTTATGCACCAGTAACTGTGCCATAACTAGGATCCGAACCCCATGCAGATCTATACAGAGTATAATTTACATCGTAAGGTCCCACAGCTCCTCCATCAGTAGTGTATACATATGCACTCCCATTGATATATACACTACCTTTAGAAAGGGTGTGAAATTGTTTGTTTTTACTACCATCTACCACTCGATAGTCCATTTTAAAACTGTAACTACTAGATACTGCTAATGTTGGTATAGCGAAACATGTTAGTAAGGTTAAAGCAGTAATAATAGAAAAAATTTTTGTTTTCATGTGTTCCTCCTTGTTATTTTATTATTGAGAGGCCTTCTCGATAAAGAGGGTAATCTATTTAATTGAACACGTAAATAATAAAGTATAAAGATTAATAATTTTTTACATTGGTTTTACGATCATTAAGAAAATGCCATATAGTTTCAATTTGTTTAAAAGAAGGGAGTTCAATTGTTAAAAAAAATTTGTGAATGGATTAAGATTGTGTATGATTATACGACTTCAAAAGTACATTGAGGAGAATGCAGTAGCTGAGCAATTTTTTAGTACTATGAATTTCTAACTTTAAAAGAAAATGAAATGGTTGTAAGAAGAGAGTGTTAAATAGATGATATATAATAACCACATAAAAATTAGGGGGAAATTAAAAGACCTGAACTTGATATTATACCAAGTTCAGGTCAAAGCTGCTAATGAAAGAAAGTAATAAGGTCTTTACTCCCATTTCATAGCTACATCCCCGAAAGAACTAACAACAATAACCCAAATAGAAAACTAATACAGGAAAGAAAACCGATACATATTGCGAACACACGATTGTTTCTCCATTCGTGCCAGAAAGTGATAAAACCTAATATACAAAGGAAAAACCAAATGGGCAGAAATAGGAACTCACTAATTTTTTCGGGAAGTAACGCATAAAAAGTTGATAAATATAAGATCCAATTTGTAAAAAATAAAATGCAAACGATAATAGATTGTAAGTAGGGGCGTTTGGAAAACGCTCCCTTTTTTACGGTTACTAAAATAATAGTTAGCACGGAGAAAAAGGCAATGAATATGAAAATAAGTAAGAGTAATGTAAGAGTCATTTAAATCTCCTTTATAAGAGTGCTTTTTACAAGAAATGAATCTATTAAATTGTATGCTTGTTTTGTAGAGTGCCCGTTATATTTTTCAGTGTAAGGATTTAGAAAACCATGTTCACCGTGTAGTTGTTGTATTTCTAATAAAGGGTTCTTTTGTTGCTGTAATGTTTGAATGAAAGAGGATACTGAAAAACTAGATTCTTTTTCAGGGAAAATAAGTAAGGTAGCACATGTTGGTTTCATATGAATATAGTCACGTATACGGGAACCGTAACATCCGATAATAAAATCTATTTTCGGATTGTTACTACATAGCCATGAGATGGTAGCGCCAACACTAAAGCCAATAAGTCCAATGTGTGTGTAACTACTAGAGAGATAAGTAATGAATTCGTCAATTTGCTTTTTTCCATCCTCAAATCCAATATGATTCATAAAAAAATGATATGCTTTTTCTTCATCACTATAATGAAATGTATGTTGCGATTGTAGAAGATTAGGACAGAATACATCTATATGAGATGAAGTGAAGTAGTGGGTAACGTGATGCATATGGTCGTTCACACCATATATTTCATGAACAGCAATGAGAGCTAATTTTTTCTTCATCGTTACAATGTGCCTCTATGAAACTTAAATTCTTTCTCTACAAGGCAAATACGAAGATGAAAGTTTTCATACCATTGCTCACGGCCTCTTTTTTTCGCTTCTTTATGTAAGGCGTTCTGTTTCCAATTTTCAATTGCCTCAAGTGATTCCCAATAAGAAATTGTGATACCGAGTCCCGAATGCTCTCGTGCACTTTCTACACCTAGAAATCCAGGTTGCTGCTTTGCAAGTTCCTCCATTTTGTCAGAGGCGGTACTATAATCTGTTGTATCATTTGATAAATTAGAAGTGAATATAACTGCATAATAATGACTCTTTTTTGGCGATCTGTTCTTCATTCAAATTCCTCCTTGAAAATTATTTCATAGTTTGAATTTTAGCACGAAATAAAAAGAAAAGAAGCACGAGGCTTCTTTTCTTTTTTTACGCTGTGAATTTTAATCCAGCATATATTTTACGACCCTTTTTTTGAATCCAACATACTTTCGCTTTTTTCTTTTGAATATGACGCTCATTCATTGTTATCTGTATAATTTGGTCAATCGCGAGTGGGGTATTCGTTTGTACTTGGCACCCACCTGTACTATAGTCGATAATGGTCGCTTCAATCGGCATCCCATTCATATGCAATGTTCCAGGAGACATCAGTTGTTCACGTATATGTTGCCTGCGAAATTGTCTTGGTGATTTCTTTGTGTTTTTTATGAACGATGCAATTGCTAGTGTAAGAAATGCTTTATCGTATACCTTTTCCACCCGGTCATTAACAGGTTTACTAAATAGATGAAGAATGAGTTTACAATATTGCTCATGGGATACATCATGAAACGATACACCAATTTGTACTGAATTTGCTTGTCTTCGGATCCATTTTTTTGTACTATGAATCTTTTCTACCTCCCCAAAAGATAATGTATAGGAAGATAGACTTGATAAAGTTTCAAACGGAATGGATGAATCTACTTCAAAACGTGCACCAGTTTCACTAATATCAAGGACGTGGCAAGAAATCGTCATATCTTCGGTTTGTAAAGTACCTGGTAAATTTACTACGAAACGTTCAGAGTTTCGGAAACGTGGTCTTTCAAATGCTACAAATAATGAAGTGATAATAGCTATTCCGTTGTAAAGTACCCAGAAAATATTAATATATAAACTTTCTCTTTCAATATGATATTGTGTAGGGTATAAGAGCATAAGTGTTGCCCGAATAAGTGCAATAATTGTTAATATTAGTAGCACGAGATGAGGGACACTTGCAATCCATAAAAAATGCCTCGTGTTATTTTGGACGCCTTTTCTCGTTACATGAAATTGAAACTTTTTCCGTAAGAACGTTTCAGATAAAATAGCAAATCCCATATAAGGAGCCATAGCTACTTCGTATACGTGACTCCACGTAGTTGTTCGTTTTTTATTCGAAACAGCTTTGAAAATAAGCTGTGACGTTAAAAAGGCAGGAGCCCAAAACATAAATAATTGCATGAAATTAATTTCTAAACTATAAATATCAAATACTAAAAATAATAGTGGTGCTAGTAAAAATATCATTTTATAAACGCCGAAAAACCAATAATGGATGCCATCTGCATATAAAACACGCTGCATAAAAGATAATCCTTTTAAAGTGAAAGGATTCCATTTTTTTACGACTTGAATATTCCCACGACACCAGCGATCACGTTGTTTTAATAAATCGCTAAACGTTTCTGGGGATAATCCAACAGCGAGTGTTTCATTGACAAATACAGTTTCCCATTTGTTCGCTTGTAGTAGCATACCAGTTGCCATATCCTCAGTAATAACTCCAGTTGCAAATCCTCCAATTTCTTCAAGAGCAGTACGGCGAAATAGAGCGTTACTACCAACATACATCGTAGCGTTAAATCGATCTTTTCCTTCCTCTAATTGACGCATAAAGAAATCTTGTTCATTGGCGATGTTATCTTCAAAAAATAAATTATATTGGAATGGATCAGCATTATAAAACACTTGTGGTGCTTGAACAAATACAACATTATTTTTAGAAAAATAGCCAATCGTTCGCTCTAAAAAGTTGGCCCTTGGGACCATATCAGCATCCATTGTAACGATAATATCACCTGTCGAATGGGTCATGGCATGATTTAAGTTTCCTGCTTTTGCATGACTATTTTCAGTACGAGTAATATAGTGAACAGAAAATTCACTAGCAAGATGTTTCACACTTTCCCGTCGACCATCATCACAAATGTAAATATTAAGCAACTCTTTCGGATAAGTAATCATTGTACAACCAGCGACAGTTCGTTTTAATAAATCAAGTGGCTCATTGTAAGTTGCGATAAAAATATCGACAGTAGGTAATGTTTCGAAAGTAGATAACGGTACTTCTTTTCGTTTATACGGTTTCCATGAAACGATGCTAAAAATGATAGATTGCAAGTAACCAGCCCATTCTGTAATTAACAATACAATACCCGCAATAATACTTATGAGATTAATAGTTGGTAGTGAATAAAATGTTCGCCAAATAAGGTAAATAGCATTACTAACGAGAAATAGAATAATGAGCAATTTCTTTGACCATAAATATTTGTGGGCGAGAGCATAAGTAATAATGATTATGAAAAAAATAATACTTAAACCTTCGTATATAGAAAGGTTCATAAAATTCCTCCTTCATGCATAAAGTGGGAAATGAAAGATTTATAAGTGTATATTATTTATCTATAAAGATTTAAACATTTCCAAATTATACAATATCATAAAATATAGAATGAGAGTATAAAATTTACATTTTCTTATTATAAGATGAAGAAATAATAGTGGTATCTGTGCTTCATAAGAAAAATGCCACTTCAAAATCGAAGTGGCATTTTTTATATTTCCTCTAAGCTATTAACTGGAACAGTTAATTCGCGTCCGGGATTTTTTACTTCATATATGCGGGCGGTTTCGTTGCTTTCGTCGACGTGTTGAATTGTAACAGGCATGCCTTGAAAACTGACATTTGCTTGTTCTGATGACACAGAAAGTTCTTTTGCACGTTGAATATTCATTTATATTCCTCCCATCATTATTATCTTTGCTAAAAAAGAGGAATAATATACCATTTCGAGACATTCTTAAAGTTTTTGTATTATTTGTAATGTTTCTTTAACAAAAGAAGAAAAGATGGAATCCGGATAGGATTGTATTTTTTTTGTGGCGTCTGTAGCCTCCTTAAGAGCTCTTTTTTTATCGTTTAGTTTTACATAACAAAGGGCACGATATGCACCTGCGGTTGTAAGCCACGCTTGATCCAGTGGATGGTTCATATAATCCGGTATAATACCACGCTGCAATGCTTGTAAAGCTTCTTCGTAACGTTTTAATCCGTATAAAGCTTTTCCTTTTTCAAGATAATACAATCCGTCGTCTTGGAAAATTGGCTGCCCTTTTAGTTTTTCTCGAAATTGTTCTAGATGTTTTAATGCGATTGTATATTCATTAGTAATCGTGTTGTAGTAGTAAGCTTTTAAAATATCAATCATCGCAATGGATAGAGTATCTTCTGTAAAAATGGCAAATTGCTCAGATTTTTTTATGTAATATAAATATTGTTCTTTATCAGCTGTAATGACTTTTTGATAAGATAAAATCCGGTAAAATTCGTCTGTTTTATAATACACTTGATGTTTTTTTGAAAATGCGAGTGCTTCTAATATCGTTTCTTCACATTTTTCATAATCGCCACATGCTAGTAAAATGATGGCTTTATATAAACATAATTCAATATGTATAATAAGATCCATTTCTAAATGTTTCTCTTCATAATCATTTCTAATACTAGCTATAAGTTGTAAACATTCCGCATACTTTTTACGTGTGAATATCACAAAAGATAATTTTAATTTTGTTTCTGTACTGTCGCGGTATAACTTATATTTTTCAAAAATAGAAACAGCTTTTTCTACGTAAGATTCAATGTTGTAATCTTTCATAATCGCTGCAGCAGTTACAAATTGTTTGTATAAACGAGCCGTATTTAGAGTAGAAGGTAGCTCTTTCTGAACGATAGGTAGTAAGGCCTCATATACTTCATCGCATTTATTTGCCTTTATGAGTTGCTCCATTTTTTGAATGAGTTCTACAATTTCTCCTTCATCTTCCTCTAATAAAAAGCTCGTTTCACATTCAAGTTTTTCAGCAATATATTGTAATGTTTTCATGGAAGGTGTAGCTTTTCCATTTTCAATTTGACTAAGCATACTTTTTGTTAGTTCCGAACCCGCCAGCTCTGTTTGTGTAAGTTTTTTTTCTTTTCGTAATGCTTTAATTTTTTCTCCGAGAGTTGCCATATCATTGCTCCTTTATAATTAAAAAGTTAAATATAATTTAACTTTTTGTTGTAAAAATTGGAAAGTTGATTATATAATAAGTTTAACACAATTTAACTTTTAAAGGGAGTGTCATAATGGGAGATGTAAGTATAGGTCAAAATGATTCGAGAATGAAGATTGCGACGAGAAATATCATTTTAATGATGATTGGAAAGATGACTTCTTTATTAGGAGCGGGAATTTATACATTTGCCATGGGGTTATACGTATTAAAGACTACTGGTTCAGGGATGGGGTTCGCTACTACGCTTGTTTGTGGATCACTTCCAAGGATGATTTGTGGTCCGATTGCGGGTGCTGTAGCTGACCGCGTGAATCGTAAGTGGCTTGTTATTGGTACTGATTTATTAAGTAGCTTAACGATGCTTATTATGTTTATTCTTGCTACTATATTTGGGCCGTCACTTCTTTTTATTTATATTTCAGCAGCATTATTATCAATTTGTGCAAGTTTTTATTCTGTTGCATTAACCTCATCTATTCCTAATTTAGTAGATGAAGGGCGTATTCAAAAAGCGAGTGCTTTAAATCAAACGGCAGCTTCTTTATCAAATATTTTAGGGCCAATTATTGGCGGAGTTGTATTCGGTTTCTTTTCAATTAAGTCGTTCTTTTTATTAAATAGTATTACGTTCTTTTTAGCAGTGATTCTGCAATTATTTATCGTATTTGATTTATACAAAAAAGAAGTGGCTGAGAATAAAGAGCATTTCTTGACGAGTATAAAAGAAGGTTTTTCATATGTAAAAAGACAGCATGAAATATATGGTTTAATGAAAATAGCACTTTGGGTAAACTTTTTTGCGTGTGGGCTAACCGTTGCACTTCCATATATTATCGTCCATACATTGCATTTATCTTCAAAGCAACTCGGTACTGTAGAGGGAATGTTAGCAGTCGGGATGCTAATGGGTGCGATTGCCTTATCAGTACGTAAAGAATTGAATAATCCGTTTCGTTCTATTTATACGGGACTGTTTTTGTTTGCGGGTTTAAGTTTATGTACAGTCTTCCCGTTGTTAGTTACTATTCCAAAAGTGGCAAGTTTTATTTACTATGGCACTTTTATGATGTTAATTGGTATATCAATCATGCTTGCGAATATTCCGATGCAAGTATATATGCAAAAGACGACAGATCCGAGCTACTTAGGGCGTGTATTCGGTCTACTTGAAACAATTGCTACTGCAATCGCGCCGCTAGGTATGATTGTATATGGATTCTTATTAGATATGTTGCCAACTAGCATTGTTATGATGACAATAGGCGGAGGGTTATTGTTAGTTGTATTAGTTGGAGTAAAACAACATATGGCGAAAAAACAAGTGGATGTGTCGGCTTGAAAATAATAAAAATTTGACTTATCATTATAAAAATGACCGAATTAGTATTTTAGTTTTTGAAACTCTTTTTCATGTATGTTACAGTAAAGTGAGCAGGCAAAGAAAAGGAGAAAACATCATGAAAAAATTAAGTTTTGTAATGCTTTTTCTGTTAGTCGTAATGGCTGGATGTAGTAATTATGACACGTATATTGAAACAGGTATGCAATCATTGAAAAATGAAAAATATAGTGATGCAACGATGTGGTTTACAAAAGCAGAAAAAGAGAAATCAGGAAATGAAGCGAGATCATATAAAGAAGTTGCTGAGAGAATGGATCACGGAGCAACAGCATTGAAAGACGGTAAGTATTTAGAAGCGAAAGACATTTCAAATGAAGTGTTACAAATGAAAAAAGACGATGCACTTGAAACAGCTGTAACATCAAATGCCGAGAATATGCTTCAAAAAGCTAAAGATGTAGAAGAGAAAGTGAATGAAAGAGTAGCAAAGCGTAGAAAAGTAGAAGAAGAAGGAATCGATAAACTCATTAAAGCTGTCGATAGTATAGATGACGTGAAAGAAAAAGAGAAGAAAGTTTCAGAAGCGTTAGATAAGGCTGAAGAGGCGCAAGCAAAAATTGAAGCGAAGAAGAATAAATAGAGTTATAGTTTAAAAGGCTGTCGTGTATAACGACAGCCTTTTAACTTTTTTCTGCATAAGAAGTGATGCTATGTAGTAAAAAAGAAATAATTTTAGAATTCCATCTGTCCTCATGATGAATCGTATAAATGTTACGTTGAAATTCAAATCCAGGGATGGGTATATAGCATAGTTCATTTCGTTGTACTTCTTGTTCAATAGCAAGTTTAGAAATAAAAGCGACGCCATTACCATATTTTAAAATTTGTTTCATCGTTTCTAATGAATCTAATTCAATTTCAGATTGGAATGTAATGTTATGAGCTAACATCCATTTTGTAAGTAAATCTCTCGTTGTAGATGGATTACGATGCAATAGTATACGTTCTTTTTCAATATCTTGTAGTGATATATTTTCTTTTTTTGAAAAATGATGTTCTTTGGAGAAAGCAAGAACAAGTGTATCAGGCATTACATTCGTCTGTTTTAAAAGGGATTGATCAAACGGTGCTGCAGAAATTACACCGAGGTCAATTTCATGATTTTGTAGCATCGTTCGAATCTCAGGAGCTGTTTTTGCCATAAGTGTTATTTTTATATTTGGAAATTCGCATTGAAATTGGTGAACAATTGCTGGTAAAAGATAAGTCGCTGGTACATAACTAGCGCCAATTGTTATAGCGCCTTTATGAAAATCTTTAAACTCTTGCGTGACCCGTCTAGCTTCTTTCATGAGTGCATCTATTTTACAAGCATAATGATGTAATGCCTCACCAGCCTCTGTTAAGAAATACCTTCCCGAACGTAATTCGAATAAAGATACACCGAGGTCCTCTTCTAGGCTTTTTATATGGAATGTAATAGTAGGTTGTTTAACACCTAGTTTTTCTGCAACGATCGTAAGCTTTTTGTATTTCTTAATAAGCACTACAATTTCCAGTTTTAAGAGATTCATTATGAATTGCCGCCTTTTTTATTTTAACTATAGAAAAAATCTATAGAAATAAATAGTTTATTAGAAGTTTTTTAATTTAATCTTTACAGTACATTAACATTCAGTATAAATCTTCCATATAGAATGAAAGCAGGTTAAGAGTGAGGGGAGAGAGGTGAAACGATGGACATTAAAATTAGTGGGTTAGAAAAGAAATTTGGAAAAACGCAGGCGTTAAAGCCGTTACAAATTGTCATGAAACAAGGTGAATTCACCACACTTTTAGGGCCTTCGGGATGCGGGAAAACGACTTTACTTAGAATGATTGCAGGACTTGAAGAGCCAGATAAAGGTGAAATATATTTCGGAGATACGTGCATGTATTCTGGTGCGAAAAAAATAAAAACATCTCCTCATGAACGTAATATCGGTATGGTATTTCAAGATTTTGCTTTATGGCCACACATGAATGTATTTGAAAATGTCGCATTTGGTTTAAGGGCTACAAGGCAAACGAATCAATTACAGGAAAAAGTAGAAGATGCAATAAAGCGAGTTCGCCTGCAAGGGATGGAGAAAAGATATCCGCATGAACTCTCTGGTGGACAGCAGCAACGTGTCGCATTTGCTAGAGCAATTGTAACAAAACCGCATTTTATTTTGTTTGATGAACCGCTGAGTGCACTCGATGCCATTTTGCGAGAAGAAATGCGATTAGAGCTTATGGATATCGTTCATTCGATCGGTTTAACGGCATTGTATGTTACTCACGATCAAACAGAAGCTATGTCAATGTCAGACCAAATTATTGTAATGAAACAAGGAGAGGTATTACAAAAAGGAACACCAGAAGACATTTATGTGAAACCGTCTCATGAATTTGTTGCAAAATTTGTTGGTAAGGCAAATTGGCTTGTAGAGGGTAAACAAATGATTCGTCCAGAGCATGTGAGCTGGACAAAAAAAGAATTGTGCGAAATGTATACAGGTGAAATTCAGCACGTTACATATGTAGGAGAACGGTATGAAATGAAAGTAAACATGGGTGCACTTGGAATATGGACAGCTTATCACAATAGTAAATTAAGCATTGGAAAACCAGTATCGTTATATGTGCCAAAAAAATGTATTCATCATATAGGGGGAGAATCGTATGAAGAAATTCAGTTCGCTTAAGTCTTTATTTATATGTACTTTACTGTTTTCTGCAGTAGTAACAGGGTGTAGCTCAAAGACAGGTAATGCAGATGCAAAAAGTAAAACTACGAATGAAAAGAAAATTGTTGTATATAGTGCGGGACCAAAAGGATTGGCAGAAAAAATTCAAAAGGACTTTGAAAAGAAAACGGGTGTAAAAGTGGAAATGTTTCAAGGGACAACTGGAAAAATTTTAGCGAGAATGGAAGCTGAAAAGAAAAAACCAGTCGTTGACGTAGTGGTACTTGCTTCTTTACCAGCGATGGAAGGATTAAAGAAAGATGGTCAAACGTTAGCTTATAAAGAAGCGAAACAAGCTGATAAGCTTCGTTCGGAATGGTCGGATGATAAAGGGCATTATTTCGGGTATAGTGCTTCGGCATTAGGAATTGTGTACAATACAAAAAATGTGAAGGCAGCACCTGAAGATTGGAGCGACATAACAAAAGGAGAATGGAAAGGGAAGGTGAATCTTCCAGATCCAGCACTTTCAGGTTCAGCTTTAGACTTTGTAACAGGATATGTGAAGAAGAATGGAAAAGATGGATGGAATTTATTTGAACAGCTTAAGAAAAATGAAGTTACAGTAGCAGGGGCAAACCAAGAAGCGTTAGATCCAGTTGTAACAGGTGCGAAAGATATGGTAATTGCTGGTGTTGATTATATGGCGTACAGTGCAAAAGCAAAGGGTGAACCAGTTGATATCGTATATCCAAAAAGCGGAACAGTCATTAGTCCACGCGCAGCAGGCATTATGAAGGATAGTAAAAATGTAGAAGATGCAAAAGAGTTTATTGATTATTTATTATCAGATGATGTGCAAAAACAAATTTCTAAAGCATATTTATTGCCTGGTAGAACAGATATACAAGCTGAAAATAGACCAAATGTGGAAGAAATTCCAGTATTAAATATTGATTGGAAAACAGTGGAGAAAGAACAGGATGAAATAGGAAAACAGTTTAAGAAAGTATTTCAATAAGATGGTGATTACATGGTAAATCGATTCGTGTCAGTAAGACAAGTTGGAATGACGGTAGCGTCGTTACTTGTGGCGATGTTAATCGTCATTCCGCTTTTTCTCATTTTACTTTCTAGTGTATATGAAAATAGTAGTTGGAATTTTTTAAAGCCTTTTGAAGTGATGCAGAGTGGTGGATTAGCTGGGATTTTTCTAAACTCGATGCTTCTCGGTGTACTTGTAGTAATAGGAGCTACCGTATTTGCATTTCCATTAGCGTTCATTATGAGCAAAACAGATGTTGGAAAGTACAGCAAGCTAGATGTTGTTTTTATGATCCCATTTATGACACCGCCGTATATTGGGTCGATGGGCTGGATTTTGTTCATGCAACCGAACGGCTATTTCGAACAGTTTTTTCCGATGCTAAAGACGATATCATCCTCGTTTTTTAGTTTAGGAGGTATGGTTGTAATTATGAGTCTGCATTTATTCCCATTCCTTTATTTCATGTTGAAAAATACGTTACTTCAGATTGGGAGTAGTAAAGAAGAAGCAGCAGCAGTTCATGGCGGAAGCTTCTTCTATCGTTTAAGAAAAATAATATTGCCGCTATTAGTGTCAAGTTATGTAATGGGTGCCTTACTTATTTTCGTAAAGACGATTGCAGAATTTGGAACGCCGGCTACATTCGGACGAAGAATAGGATTTCATGTGTTAACATCAGAAATTCATAAATTTATTTCGAGTTGGCCGATTGATTTTAGTAGTGCAACAGCATTGTCTTCTTTATTACTTAGCGCGTGTATGCTCATTTGGTATATGCAAAATGTATTAAATCGAAAATATTCATATGCAATGGTTAGTGGAAAAGGTGTGAAATCTAAAAGGTATACATTGTCTATATTTACGCGCATTGTAGCATGGGTTTATGTAATCGGTTTATTAATCGTATCAATTGGAATCCCGTATTTTTCTATACTGATTGCTTCATTATCGAAATTAAGAGGCGGCGGCTTACAGTTAAATAACTTTACAACGAGCCATTATGAAGCATTATTTACAATGGGATCTCCAGGATTAGAAGCTTTATGGAATAGTTTTCTTTTTTCGCTTATAACAGCGATTATTGCCGTTATGATTGGAGTGTTTTTGGCGCTTATGATCCGAAAGGGGAAAAAGTCCTCTGAAAAATGGCTTGATATGTGCGGTATGTTACCGAATATGGTACCAGGAATCGTGATGGTTGTAGGGCTTATTTTATTTTGGAATTCACCATATATGCCTATGTCAATTTACAATACACCAGTCATGGTTATCGTAACGTATGTTGTTCTTTTTTTACCTTATACGGTGCAGTATGTAAAAGCATCGCTCGGACAAATTGATGATTCTCTTGTACAGGCAGGAAGTATTTTTTCTGGAAATTATATTTATATTTTTAGAAAAATAATATTACCTCTTATTATTCCGGGCATTCTTGCCGGATGGGCGATGACATTTACAATCTCGATAAGAGAGTTAGTAGCGTCGCTTCTCGTACTACCTCCATCAGTAGAAACATCAGCAACATTTATTTTTGCTCAATTCGAACAAGGGGAAGTATCTATAGGAATGGCGATGGCTGTCGTTTCTGTTGGACTTACAACAATGTGCTTATTACTTCTGCAACATATGGAGCAAAAACGAAAAGGGGTATCATGATGAGGATGGAAGTATGGGGAGGAGCGGGAGAATACGGTCGTTCCTGCTACTTCGTAAAAAATAAAGAGACGAAAATAGTATTTGATTGTGGTATTAATCGATCATATGAGGATAGTTATCCAAAAATAGAGAGGGAAGTTGTGCCGTTTTTAGATGCAGTATTTTTATCGCATATTCATGAAGATCATACGATGGGTTTACCTTTATTAGCGAAGTATGGATATAAGAAAAAAATTTGGACGACTCGTTATACGAAGGAGCAACTTCCAGCTTATTATGAAAAATGGAGAAAATACAATCTGACGCGAGGATGGAATGTACCTTATAGTGACCAAAACATAAAAGATTTAAATTATGTATATATTGATGAGATTAGTAATCCAAATGAATGGATACAAATTACTCCTACATTGCGCTTTCAATGGGGCTATAGTGGTCATGTATTAGGCGCTGTTTGGTTTTTAGTGGATATGAGTCATACATATGTATTTTATTCTGGCGATTATTCAGCAGAGTCTAATATACTACGAGCTAATTTACCTGAGAAATTGCGTGGCGATATAAAAGTTGCCATCGTAGATGCCGCGTATCACACTGATGATGTTTCGCAAAATGAACGAGTAGCCGAACTGTGTGCAGAAATTGTACGAGTTGCGGGGAAGAAGGGAATAGCAGTATTACCGTTGCCACCGCTTGGTAGAGCACAAGATATCGTATTGTATTTATATGAAAAATATAAAGAACTGCCCATTATAGTAGATCAAGAAATTTTGGATGGATTCGAAGAGATGATCGTATATAAAGATTGGATCAAAAATAATGAAGAACTTGAAGAGCTAGTGGAGAGTTTAAAAAGAAACGTAATAGTTATGGATGATGACATCGGTACGCAACATAGTTATGGAATAGTTGTAATGAGTGATGCGAATATGCAAACGAAACGAGCACAGTTGTATTATGAACAACTTCGGCATGAAGAACGAAATTCCATTATCTTTACTGGACATATTGCGAAAGGGAGTTTTGCAGAAAAGGTGATGAAAGAACGTGTAAGTAAAGGATGTAGAGTGGAACGAGTTCCGTATAAGGTTCACCAAAATATAAGTGATGTTAAAGAAATGTTAAATACATTATTACCAGAACATACGGTGTTAGTACACGCTTTGAAAGAGGATACGGATCAATTACAGAAAAAGCTTAGCACGGCAGGGTATGAAAATGTATATTCACTTACTATGGAACGTATAGAAGTCATTTGAAATGTAAAGGGGATAGGTATATGAAAAGAGTATTTGTATTCGTAAGTATTTTCTTTTGTTGCTTCCTTTATAACGTTAAGGAGGGGGTTGCTGCTAGTCCAATGACACCTAGTTTTGAAGTGAAGTTATTATTAAAGCCAGAACAAGTACTAGGTCCTAACAAAGAGATGAAACAAGATGTACTAGAGCATTTCCAGGCTGGTACAAATTATGAAAGGATACAAGTACAGTTTTTAGATACGGCAAATAAAAATTTAAGTAATGAAGGCTGGTTTGCCAGAATCCGAAAGAAAGAATTTAGTAAAGATTTTGAGCTAACATATAAAAAAAGATACCCTATTCAAAACGGTGTAATTCAAGATGCACTAGAAGTAGCTAAAAAAGATGGATTTGACAGTAAAACTGATAATTATGAGGCAGAAATAGATTGGGGATTTGAGAAGAAAACATTAAGTATTTCAAATAAGAAAAGTTACAGCGCTAAAGGATATGGAGTACTTGATTTACCAAACGAACGAGCCGCTCAAAACATGTTAATAGAAAAATTGCCAGGGAAAATGAACAAATGGTTGTATACGAATTGGGGAGAAGAAATGCTCAAAAATTCTCGTATTTATGGTCCTATATTAATGAAGAGGTATACAGGTGAATTTGAAAATATTAAAACGAATATTGAAGTTTGGCCACTAAGTAATACAGGGAAGATAGAAGATGATTTCGTAATAGAAGTTTCGTTTAAAACAAAAGAGGAAAGTATTGCAAAAGAACAAAGAGAATTATTAATGCAGAGTTTAGATCAAAAAGGATGGCTGTTACCGAAAGATAGTTTGAAGACAGAGCTTATTTTTCAATAAATAGTAAAAAGGAATCCATATGCCATGGATTCCTTTTATATATGGGTATTAAGCTAAATCAGCTGACACGAACATATCATTATTTTGAAGGTTTTTAGAGCGTAAACTATAAGCAACGACCTTCTTTTTATGTTGCTTTACAACATCAACATGCTCTTCATGACTATAAATATAAAATGTAAAATCTTTTTTGCCACGTTTTGCATTGATAATTAAAGGAGTACCCTCATTGTGTGGCGGTGCATAATAGCGATCTAAAAATAAACCTTCGTTAAAATCATGAATAATTTTGGATTTCTGTTCGCCTTCTACGTTATTTCCGTGAATTGTAATAGTCACATTCTCTTCTTCAAGTTGTGGATGTGTTTCGTACTTGCTAATAATAGATTCAATAACAGAGTTAGGAAGGCTAGAAACGATAATTTTAAATGCTCCAAATACAACTAACATAACAATAAACCAAGTCGTCATAGTATTTCATCCCCTTTATCCCACAGTAACGGTCCGTAAAATCATGGTTGGTGCGGGCTAATAATCAGTGTGGGATAGATACCCCGTACTGACTAAAATTTCACTTTATCCTATTTAACAATATAACTCATATGGTAATAGTACATATGGTGAAGTTTTGTATAATTTGTGAAAAATATGCCATTTTTATGAACGAAATATTAGAAAAATCAATTTTGTTACAAAAAGTTGAAATCGAAGTATTTTAAAAGAAAAAGGTTTATAATAAAAATATAACTAATAACAACATTACTAATTATAAGGAAGTGTAACTATGAGTACTGTAGCAATCGTGTATGGTATTATTCTTTCTACAATTATCGTTTTATTTTTCGTTGGGGTTTCACGTTATATTCATAAATGGAAAGAATGCGTTGCGAAATTAAATCACATTGAAGAAGAATTAAGTGATTTAATGTTACATCATGGTAAGTAAACGTTTATTTTTTAACTAAACAATGTGAAGGATATCACAAAACATGCTCTCATCATGAAGGCATGTTTTTTTGTTATGTGAATGATTAGGCACATACATGTTTTTCATACGATACAGTGTAAGTGCAGAAAAATTAGGAAAGGACCTTTCGCCAATTAAGGAGTCAGTTGTAATTGGTCCTCCTAATTCAAATCGACTAAATAGCGTTAAAGAAAGTCACGACTCAAATATAATCGTTACGTTAAACGGACAAATAACATCATGTGAAATAGAGTAACTCTTTCTATTTTAGGAAGAGTTACTCTGTTTTGTTTAATTTTGTAATTCAATTCGTTATAATTATTATATAGAAGGGAATTTCTAGAGGGGGCATATTGTGAACATATTAAAGATTATAGGAATTGTTGCAGGAGTCATTATAGTAGCCGTTATAGCTTTCTTTGTTATTATGAAGTACTATTTGTCAAAAGAAGATCCTGATTATGTATTAAAGTACATAAAAGAACATAAAGATGATAAAACATGTTCATTACTAATTAGAAAAAATGGGGAAGTATTAACATCTATAAATGAAAATGTAAAATTGCCATTAGCGAGTACGGCAAAGATCGTAATAGCTGTTGAATTTGCTAAACAAGTGTCAGAAGGAAAAATAAGTCGAGATGAACAAATTTCATTGCATGAGCTAGAAAAATATTACGTTAAAAACACTGATGGTGGCGCACATCCTGACTGGTTAGAAGATGCCAAAGCGAGAGAATTAGTGAAAAATGGACAGATCGCTTTAGAAGAAGTCGCTAAAGGGATGATTCATTATAGTTCTAATGCAAATACAACATATTTGTTAGATAAGCTTGGAATAGAAAGAGTAAATGAAAGTATAAAAGAGTTAGAGCTTACTAGTCATGACAAGTTCTCTTCGTATACTGCTTCACTATATATGAGAGGATATGTAGAAAAAGAGCTTCATGAGCCAGAAAATCAATCGTTAGAAATGATAAGTAACATGTCAAAGGATGAATATAATAAACATGTGTTACAAATACATGAATGGATGAAAGATGAAGAAGAATGGAAAAAACGGGATATTCCATTAAAAGTAGATATGGAATTTCAGCGAATTTGGTCGGATCGATTAGTGGGTGCAAACGCTAAAGATTATATGAGTATAATGGAAAAGATAAATAGTAGAAATTATTTTCCAAAATCAATGCAAGAAGAAATCGAGAATATTTTCAAAGGAACAGTTAATAATAGTAAGTTAGAATTCGCTGGGCAAAAAGGTGGCTCTACCGCATTCGTATTGACAAAAAGTCTGTATACTACAGATAAGAAGGGGAATAAGGTAGAAGTTGTAATTATGTTTAACGATATAGAAGATCAAGTTGCATACCAAAAATTGAGAAATAATATAGATTATTTTATTCAAGACGCTGTAACAAATGAAGAGTTTAGAAGGAAATTATAATGAAATAATTTTATTATGTAAACAAGGGCGCTTTTTAGAAAGTGTCCTTTTCTTTTTATGATACAGGATTTCTTATTTACCTCATTGAATATAAATTGAAAATAAGAAAGGAAGTTGAAAAATGACGACAATATATTTCGTTCGCCATGCCCACTCTACATATACAAAAGAAGAACGGGAACGGCCTTTATCTGATAAAGGGTATTGTGATGCAGAGAATGTAACACGTTTATTAAAAGATAAACATATTGATATTGTAATCTCTAGCCCGTACAAAAGGGCGATTCAAACCGTGCAAGGGATAGCGAATACATATAATTTATCAATACAACTGGAAGAAGATTTACGGGAAAGGCTATTAAGTAAAGAACCAGTACAGGATTTTAATAATGCTCTTCAGAAGGTATGGGAAGACTGGACTTTTGCATACGAAGGCGGAGAATCAAATGATGTAGCACAAAGACGTGCTGTAACATGTATGCAAAGTATATTAAAAAAATATAAAGGTAAGAATATTGTAATAGGTACTCATGGGAATATTATGGTATTACTCATGAATTATTTTGATTCGAAATATGATTTTCAGTTTTGGAGAACCCTTCATATGCCTGATGTGTATAAATTAACTTTTGATAATAATTGTTTCAGCTCTGCTGAAAGAGTAGAGAAAACAGGTCATCGGATAAACATTTTGTAAAAGTTTATCAAAAAAAGAGGAAAGAGAGAAGGTATTGTAGAAGTATGACTTTGTAACATAAAAAATATTGGTTAAAGGAGGCTGTTTACATGTTTGAGAAAGAGAAAGAAGGGCTTATTGAAGTTCACAACGTATATGAAATCGCACCAGCAGATGGAGCAATTATAGGTATGGCAACGGAAGAAGAAATGGAGATTGCTGCTGAACTAGAGCTGCAGTACTATGCCCATTCTCGTTTGCTAGAAGCAAATATTCAGTTAGACGGTTCCTCCTACAAAGAGTTACTTCAGGAGTTCCAGGAGTACGAAAGAAAATCAATGAACTTTTGGAGAGCAATACATAAACGTTTAGCTGTGCCATGGGCATGGGTATTACGTATTGATGTTGCGAATGGCCCTATATATGTAAGCAATGGGAGTTCGTATTATGAAGAAGTTGATGATGACGAAGAAGACTATGAATAGATAAGTAAGGAAGCAACTTCAGTTGCTTCCTTTTTTTATGGACAATGAGTGAATGGCTTCAATGATAGTATCTGGGCGATCATTTTCTATCCCGTGACTAGCATGTTCAGCTAAAATGTATTGGCTGTTTATTGAGAGATTTAATTGTTCACGAATAAGTTCTTGCCACATACTTTCAAGTTGTGTAGCTTCTTCTTTTGGCATACCACCCTCAATCAATTGATTAGTAGAATATTGAGGATCTCTACCGATAACGATTAATGGTATTTCTAATGTTTTATGTTGTTTTTTTATTGAGCGAGCGCAATATTTCCACTCGGACAGTTCAGCAGCTGTCGCTTTATATAATAGAGGAGAGATAGAAAATTCAATGTACTGTCTTGATTGGTTAGCAAGTATAGGTTTTAGTTCATTATAAAGCATGTCTACATTCATTTTGGAGTATGTATTATATTTTTGAAGCCACATATCATCCGAGTCAGTCTGATCAGAAATTGGTAAATGAAGTTCATCTAGTCGGTGTAAGTTCATGGAAGTAGAATCAACTAAAATAAGTGCTTGCAGCTTATCTTCATGTAACATCGCAAAATGTTGTGCGCATAAGCCGCCATAGGAATGACCGATTAGAATGATTGGCTCGTGAATAGCCAGCTTTTGTAGCAATAAATGAAGTTCTTTTGTTACTTGTAATGTAGTACGGGAATGATTCCCTAGTTCACTTTTTCCGTAACCTGGGCGATGGTATGAAATGACTGTAAAGTGCTGTGAAAGCTTTTCTATAATAGGAAACCAATCATAAAATGAGCAAGTCATTCCGGTTTGAATGACTACCGTTTGTTTACTACTTCCTTTTATATATACTTCTATAGTTTGCCCCAATACCTCTACAAATTTATAAATAATAAACCCTCCTAATTAAGCTTGAAATAATTTTTGACAAGCAAAAACGATACACCAAACACCTATACCGAACAGGACAGATGTACTAAGTGAAAAAGAGTTTTTTAGACTAATATAGACGATAAATAATAGTAGTGCGGATGCAGGAAATCCATATAATACGCCTATAGCAAATTGACTTAATTCTTGTTTGTTCCCACCTTCGACAGAAATCCAAAATAGGCTTAGTAAACTAACGAGTGGAAGGGCAGCAATAAAGCCGCCTATCGTACTATAATGTTTAGCGACTTCAGTAATAACGCCAATAATAAGTGCGGAAACGATTACTTTAACGAGGAAATGCATACTTTGCCTCCTTCGCTAATAATGAAAAGGCTTTTTCGATTAATTGTTGTTCTTCTTTTGATAACTGTGATTCTAATATTTTTATTTTTTCTTTATCTAGTAAAGTATGCTTTTCTAATACTTCAATTCCTTCTTTCGTTAAAGTAAGGTTCACAACCCTTTCATCTTGTTTGTTTCTTTCTTTCATGATAAATCCTTTTTGAATAAGGCGTTTTATGTGTTCAGACGCTGTGTTATGAGAGAGATTAAGCTCAGTAGCGACTTTTCCAATTGTTATATCTTTCTCACGAGAAACGATTTGTAAAATACGAATGGCTTGGTGGGAAAGGTTGTCTTCATATTCATATCGTAAGTGATAATAAATACTTTCCCAATGTTGATTGATTTCTTTCATAATGATAAATCCCCTCCTATTTTTATATCGTATAATAAGATATATTCGTTAGTTTAGAAATAAAATCCTTTTATTTGGATAAAAAATGTTGAAAAAGTTTATTTTTATTGAAATATAAGGTAATCTATGTGTAAAGGTATACATTTAGCAAGAGAGAGGATGGTAGCTGTGAATACATTCAAATGGATGAGTCATGAACAGATGTATGTAGATGAAATACATGTTGAAAAATGTGGTCCTCTTTCAGTCGGCGTATATGGGGGAAATCAAGAGAGTGATGCGTATGAACGAGGAGATGCGGTACTTGCTTGGTGGGATCCTGAATTACAATTTGAATTTGTTATGATTTTTGATACACACCATAAAACAAAAAATATTGATTATATAATAGAAGCAATTTCAGAAAGAAAAGAGAAATTAAAAGAGTTATTTTCCTACCCGATACACTTAGCTTTTCATCATACACATATGTACTTATTAGCGTTATTTACAGATGAGTTGTTTATTGAAAAATGTGATCAAGATGATGAGGAACTTGCATGTTTAATTTGTTTACGAAAAGGCGAATTTTTATATTGGCTATCAGTTGGTGATTGTTTCGCATATTTATTCCATTCTGAGAAAACGAAGAATGGTAAAGGGCGATTAAATAAACGGAAGAATTACGAATATATTGGTAGAAAAAATATTTTCGCAGCAAATACACCTTGCTTTACGTCAGGTGTAAGAGGATTAGAAAAAGGAATGAATCACATTGTAATGGCAACGGACGGTATTTTAGAGTGTGATAAACGAAGGTTTGATGATGATCAATCTTTAGTAGAAATATTGCACGACGGAAGTTGCTTACAGATTGAGCCAGTATTAACAAATGTACTACAGTGGAAAGGTAGAGATTGTGCCACTATTATTGGATGGTCCATTGATACTGAAAATAAACGATGCGCTAATTAATATAAAAGGAGTTCAAGGTTTTTATCCTTGAACTCCTTTTTGTTAAGCGATATGGATGTGATATGTTTTCAACCATTCATTTACTTGAAGCATGTATTCCATAGCACTTCTTGCTTCAAAATCGTTAATTTCTTTATTGCTTTCATCGGCAATCGCAAGTAATGTGGAATGATTAATAAGTGAGAAAATAGGATTGTTTTTATTACTGCACATGTCGAGTGATAAGTGACGGATTGTTTGTAAATAATGTGGATCTTGTGAAGTTGGATAAGCGCTTTTTCTTCTATTACGTACATCGTCAGGTAAAGCAGGTTGCAGTGCTCTACGTAAAATGCCTTTTTCAATATTATCAATGCTTTTTATGTTGAAAGGAACGTTCCATAAATATTCAACTAATCGATAATCGCAAAACGGTACACGAACTTCAAATCCTACCGCCATACTCATACGGTCTTTACGGTCAAGTAAGAACGGGAGAAATCTCGTTAAAAATAAATAAAACATTTGACGTTGTTTCGCGGATTTTTTGTTTTCGCCTTCAAGAGTAGGTACTTCAAGTATCGCTTCTTGGAATCGTGTATCAATATAGTTTTCTAAGTTGCATTGGTTATTTACTTCATTTAGTAGAAGAGGAGATGTATTTTTCCAATTAGTTAGCCACGGAAACTTATCTACATACAGTAATTCTTCTTGGTGAAACCAAGGATATCCACCGAATACTTCATCAGCAGATTCTCCAGATAAAGCTACAGTTGCATCTTTTTTCATTTCGCAAAATAGTAAATATAGTGAAGTTTCCATTTCACCAGCACTCGGTAAATCTTTTGCACGAAGGGGAACGAATAAGTGATTTGCTAATTCTTCAGCATTCACAATAATATCATGATGCGATGTCCCTACATGCTCAGAAACGCGTTTTACCCAAGGAGCGTCTAAACCAGTGCGAGCAAATGTCAGTTCAAAATCTTTTGCGCTATTTACGAAGTCAACGGAATACGTATGAAGTGTTTTATTTTCAGCAGCAAATTCTTTCCCCGCTAGTGCAGTAATGCCGCTAGAATCTAATCCTCCTGATAACATACAGACGAGAGGAACATCGGCAATTAATTGTCTTTTTACTGTATCTTGTAAAATAGATAAAATATGTGATGATGTATCTTCTATTGAATCTGTATGGACCTTACTTTCTAAATTCCAATACTTCGTAACTACTTTTTTATCACGTGTAAACGTTATAGAATGTCCAGCACGCACTTCTTGAATATGTTTAAAGACGCCACATCCTGGAGTTCGAAATAAGCCTAATCCAAATATTTCATTTATGCCATTCGCATCAATTTCAGCAGGAACAGATGGATGAGCTAATAATGCTTTTATTTCAGATCCGAAAATAATACTGTCATTTCTTTCTGTATAAAAGAGCGGTTTTACGCCTAAATGATCACGTGCTAAAAACAGTTGTTGCTTCTGATCATCCCATAAGGCAAAAGCGAAAATGCCGTTTAAATGTTGTACGCAGCCTTCTTTCCATTCTAAATAAGCATGTAGTAACACTTCTGTATCTGAATGCGTTTCAAATGCATGACCACATTTTCGAAGTTGTTCTCTCAGTTCACGGAAATTATAAATTTCTCCATTATAAGTAAGAGCATACGTATAATCACCAGCACGAAATGTCTTCGGTTGTGTTCCGCCTTCTGGATCAATTACGATTAACCGGCGGTGTGCAAAGGCCGCGCGAGGTGAAAACCAAAATCCTTCAGCATCAGGACCACGATGCTGAATACTATTTGCCATCTTTTCTAAAATAACATGTTCATTTGAAAGGTCTTCCTTCCAATCTACCCAACCTGTAATTCCACACATACACATCTCATCTCCTAATTTAAAATGTTGAAAAGTAGATTAATGAAATAAAGTGAAAATTTAATCATTGGGGGGTGTCCAGCCCCCAATGATTATTAGTTGAACCAATCGGGCTTTAACGGGCAGTTATCCCTCACCTAAGATCCTCGCATTCGCACAATTTTGAGGTGGGATTTACTGCCCGTTAATGCGGGGTGAAATGTACACTAAGTTAAAGAATGACTATATAAATAGTGTACTACATGAATTAAATTGCAGACTTGAGAAAATTTTCTTTGAACGCATAGTTATGTGAGACAATGGCTAAGGGAAAGTATTCCATTACATACAAAAAATAATAAAAAGATGAGAGAAAATATTTATTTAGACGTTATATAGGGTGTAAAAGCTTTTACAAAAAAATAAGGGGAATCGCTACATGAAATCAAATGAGAAAAATTTTATAAAAAGATTACAAGGGCAAAAAGAAGATGCGCTAGAATTTGTTGTCGATACATACTTACCACTCATAAAGGGGATAACGCATAAAGTTCTTCTTCCAGTTCAAAATGATGGATTGATAGAGGAATGTGTAAACGATATATTTCTTTCCGTTTGGAATAACGCAAATAAATTTCATGGAGAGCCGAATGATTTTAAAAAATGGATTGCGGCAATCGCGAAATTTAAGGCGATTGATTATTACCGGAAAGCGACTAAAAAAGTAGAAATTATTTCAGATGAGTTTCATATCAGTACGGAAAAGTCAGCTGAAGATGAATTAATCGTTATGGAAGATAGGGAAGAGTTATTAAAGCTTATTAATCAATTAGAACCGCTAGATCAAAAGGTGTTCATTATGAAATACCTTCTCGGTATGAAGACAGAGGAAATAGGTGACAAGTTAGGACTAACCCGGGCGGCGATCGATAATCGAGTGTACCGAGGGAAAAAGAAACTACAACAAAATGCTACGAATATTAATTTTGGAGGTAGTGCAATATGAAAGACATTTATGAACTATTAAATGACATTGATATAGATGAAAAAGAGCTTGAGGAAATTGAGGCTTCTGAAATTGAAAAAGAAAAAGTAAAACGTAATGTAAAACAATCGATACGTACGAAGAAAAAGATGAAAAGTTGGAAAAAAGGTGTCGCTGCTGCATCTATTTTAGTAGGATTATCAGTTGCAACGCTTGGTATCGGGTTTCCTACATATGCCGGAGGATTGCCAATTGTAGGTGACATATTCCGATTTTTAGATAATGGTAGAACAGGGTTATATGAAAATTATAAAGAGTTTTCGACTGAGTTGAATATGACGCGGGAGAGTAATGGGGTTAAGGTTACCATTAATGATGCTGTGTTTGATGGTAGAACAATTACAATCACATATTCTATTGAAAGCGAAAAAGATTTAGGAGAGAAACCGTTCCCATTTGGAAGTCCGCAAGTTAGGGGCTTTAATGGCGGAGGAGGTAGTTCGAACGTTACAAAAGTTGGAGAGGGAAAATATGTAGGTATGACTACGATGAGTGGTCATGGTAGTGAAAGGTTAGATGTTGCAAATGTTTGGTGGGATATAGAGGCAATTGAGTTGGATTATGAAGGTAATGCAATAAAGGGGAACTGGAATTTCGCGCTTAGTTTAAAAGCGATGGATAGTAAGGAATTAAAAGTTAATAAGGTTTCTGAAAATGAATTAATAAAAGTAAATATAGACAAAATGGAAGTAACCCCGATGTCATATATCGTTTTTTTCAATCAGGAAGAATCTAAGGCATTAAGAAGTATATGGGATAGTGCGGATGTTGAGTTAGAAATAAAAGATGATTTAGGCAATCATTATGCTGGTGAAGGAAATGGCGGAACTAGTACAGTAGCGGAGCCACATAAAAGTAGTTGGAGTGCCACCTTCCAAAAACTAAACGAAAATGCAACAAAGCTTATCGTTACACCTCGCGTACACTTGCGAGTTCATACACCTGAAAATCATGGTGGAGTGGAGTATGTGAATGGAAAAGAGAAGAAAATAGAAGTGCCGAAAAAAGAAGCGAAGAGTAAAGATATTGTTCTAGATGATATCGTAATTGATTTAAAGAAATAAAAGAGAGACTGCCTAAAACCGTTAGGCAGTCTTTTTTTCGTTAAGAACTAGTCACAAGTAAAGCATGCGGATGTTGCGTTTTATATTCATCTTTCCACGGAATGTTTAGTTGTTCCCACGATTCGCCGCTATCATTGGATTGAAACACGCCGTTGTTATTTAAAGTGTAAAATGTATGTGGTTCGGCTTCGTTTGTCGCAAACATCGAAATGACTGTACCGATTGCTGATGGTAGTCCTTGCAGTACTTGCTGGAACGGAGTATCTTTCGTTTTACGATAAATATAAGATTCATAAGGTATACGGTGATGAGCGAGATCAGCACTCGGTGCGGCAGAAACGAGAATTGTATCACAATCAGCCGGATCGATAGCCATGCTATATAAATAATGATGTTCAAGTCCTTCACTGCATGATATCCAGCTGTTTCCACTGTTATAACTTTCAAGGTATGCGCGATCAGGTCCGCCCATAAATCCGTCACCACATGATGCATAAAGGCGATTTGGGGCTTCAGGGTGCATAAGTAATTGATGAGCATCGATAGGAGCACCAAATTTTTTATCAATCCATGTATGGCCTTTATCGTTACTTTGAATAACAGCACCAGCTTCAATTGAAACATGGATTGTATTTGGATTGTTTGGATCAACTGTAATCCAGCGTACGTGATGAGTAAAAGGTCTAGGCGGGAAAGCCCACGTATAAGAAGATAATAATGATTTCATATTTTTAAGTTCAGTCCACGTCTCACCACCATTTTCAGAACGGAATAAAGCGCTCGGTTCTGTGCCGACATAAACGACGCCATAGCCGTTCACTTGTTCATTAGGGCTTATCGTAATGGAAGTAATAGAAGAGTGTAGAATACCATCTTCTTTTGGAAAATCAAAGTAACGATAAGAATCTCCAATCGGTCTCCATGAATCTCCACTATCGTCACTTAACCAGAGACCTCGTCCAAATGTTCCGCAATATACACGGTTTTGTTGGAATGGATCAACGGTGATACAGGTAGGTTGCATATTTTGTAAGTGATACGCTGTTTCAAAGCTACCGTATTGTTCTTTTACTACAAGTAGTTCACGCTCCATACAGAGAAATAATCTTTTCAATTTTGTCCCCTCCTCAAAAATTCTTTCTTTAGTAAAGAATATGAAAATAAAAAAGAAGTAGTCTTGTTTTTGCTTGAGAAAAAGGACTTGTTTGAAAAATAGCGAAGTGTGTATACAGAAGGAAGTGGTTGTTTACGGACAGTTAATCGGGGATAAAGGGAGTGAGTTTGTTTCATACTAACATACAGATATTGCACTTAAAGGAGCATTCGTATGGGACACTCACATGATCATGGTCATTCAAAAAATAAAAAGGCGTTACTAATTGCCTTCGTATTAACGACAAGTTTTATGATTGCTGAAGTTATTGGGGGATTTGTAACAAATAGTTTAGCACTACTATCTGACGCGGGGCATATGCTAAGTGATGCGGTATCTTTAGCTTTAAGTTTACTTGCGTTTAAGCTTGGAGAAAAAACAGCAACAACTGCGAAAACATACGGGTATAAGCGAGTCGAAATGTTAGCGGCATTATGTAACGGTGTCGTTCTTATTGTCATTTCAGTATACATTTTTATTGAAGCAATTCGCCGTTTTAAAGAACCAGTTGAGATTGCTAGTAATGGGATGCTTATTATTGCTGTACTTGGTCTGCTTATTAATATTTTATCAGCTTGGATATTAATGAGAGGCGGAGATGTGAAGGGAAATTTGAATTTAAGAAGTGCTTTCTTACACGTATTAGGCGATCTATTAGGATCAGTCGGAGCGATTATTGCAGCGCTATGTATTAAATTTTTCGGATGGACTGCTGCAGATGCGATTGCTAGTATTCTTGTGTCTATTTTAGTCATTATTAGTGGGTGGCGTGTAACACGTGATACGGTTCATATATTGATGGAAGGTGCACCGCAGCACATAAATGTTGAAGAGGTAAAAAATACATTATTAAATATTTCGGTTGTAAAAGAAGTTCATGATTTGCACATATGGTCTGTCACATCTGATTTTCAAGTATTAACTTGCCATTTGATTATTAAAGATAATGAAACGCAAAGTGTATTAAAAGAGGCTACGGATGTATTGAAGGAGAAATTTCATGTAGAACATGTCACCATTCAAGTAGAAATAGATGGTGAATTTAATCATAGTGAGACAACTTGCAAAGTATGAAAGAAAAAGGATAAGAAAATGTGTCATAACATTTTTCGCACGGCATACATATATATAATGTGGCCACAAATACTTTGTAAGGTAAATATTTCATGAAATTACTTTACTTATAAAGAGTCATCTTTTATAATCAAAAGTGGTAATTGATAAAGATTATCATTTTCAATGATCGTAGAAAGGAGTTTTTTAAAAGATGAGTAGTCAACTCCGTTTTGCTGTTGAAAATCGTAAGAGGCATTTAATTGATGAGTTAATTGGAGCAGGTGTGTTTAAGATTCGTGACCGACAATTATACGAGCTGTCTTTAGAGGAATTGGAAAAAGAGTATGAGGACATGGAAGATTATGCAGATATTCAGGCATAGCTATATAGATTAGTAAAAGGTGAGCTGGTTACGATTTTGTGTAACCAGCTCTATTATTATTTTGTAGAAATTATTTTTTGTATTTCTCTCATTGGACGAAGCCAGTTTTGAGACATCATTTGTTCCATTTGTTTTTCGTCCTGCTTCTGCAGTGCTTGAATGATAGAATGATGTTCTTCAATAGATTGACTTGCTGGAACAAAGTTTTGGAAAAACAAATATTCAAGGCGTAAAACGTGAAGTTGCATATTTTCTAAAAAGGGTTCAATATATTGGTTTTTAGCAATAGAAGAAATTGTATTGTGAAATTGTATATCTAGTTCTAAAGCTTGTTTTGCGTTTTTTTCCTCTATAGAGCGCTGGAAATCATCATTTATTTCAGAAAGTAGTTTCAAATTAGCGTCTGTAATGTTTTGAAGTGCTTGCTTTCCTATAATAGAGTGAAGACCAGCCATCGTTTCATAAATGATAGGAATGTCGTCTAACTTAATAGGAGCAATTTTTGTTTTTTGCCCAGGTACCATTTCCACTAATCCAGAAAGCTCTAATATTTGAAGTGCTTCTCTTACAGGTGTTCTGCTTACTCCTAGTGCTTCAGCCAGTTCCCCATCATTAATTTTTTCATCAGGCTGCAGTACACCTTCAATAATCCAATCTTGTAGTTGATTTAAAACGATTGATTTTGCTGAAACTCTTCCTTGTTTTTTATAATTTTGAGGGATAGGCATAGTGAATTCAATCCTTTCATTGTATATTTTCCGTTTTCTCATGAACAAGCTTTAATTCGGGTTTCCCTTCATCCGGTTTTTGGCTTAAGATAAGCACCATTACAATGACACAAAAAGCGCCCAATAACTGAAAAGATTGAAATGGTACGTGTAATATAAGTACAGAAGAAATAATAGCTGCGAGTGGTTCTGTACAACCGAATAATGTCGTTTCTTTCGGAGTCAGGTATCGTATGCTGTCTAAGTATAAATAAAATGCAATAAGTGTCCCGAAAATGACGACAAATGTGATAAGCGGTAGGGTACTTAGTTTTACATATTTCATAGTTGATAATAAAATGAATTCTTTTGTAGAAATAAAGTGTAGTAATGTTACACCAATACCCCCAATAATCATGCCCCATCCAACGATAACAGAAGAAGACCATCTATCTAGTAATTCCTTTGAATATAAACTATAAAAAGCAAGAGATAATCCAGATAAAATTCCCCAAATAATAGCTGGTGTAGAAACAGCCAAGTTATGAACAGACCCGTTTGTTAGCAAGAGGAAAGTTCCTACTAATGAGAGGGCAATTGAAATAAAATCAATTTTTGATGGACGAACGTTCCATTTGAAAAGTAAGTATACAGTGATAAATATAGGAGCTAAATATTGTAATAGTGTTGCGACGGCGGCATTGCCTTCTTTAATAGAAGCAAAATACGTGTACTGTACTGCAAGCATACCGAATAGGCCAAACAATACCATTTTATAAGCATCAGATCTTTGTTTCCATATGCCGAATATTTCTTTTTTTCTCGTTCCGAATGCCGAAATAATGAGCAAGATAACACCGGATATAAGCAATCGAATAGTAACTAACCATTCAGTAGAAACGTGTTCATATTGGAAAAGTTGTTGTGCAGCTGTCCCGGACAATCCCCATAAACAAGCCCCAATTATAACCATAATGATTCCTTTTAAGCGATTTGGATCCATAAGGTATATAGTCCTCCTTTCAAAAATATATATTGGATACAATATGCAATATATCACGTAATGGAGTGTAAATAAACTGAAATTTCTAATTGAAAACATTTTTTATTAAGAACGATGAACTTTTTATGTGGTAAAATATTCTAGAAAGGTTGGTGGTAATATGCTAGCGGGATTTTTGGTTTGTTTATTTGTTGGATTATTTATAATTTTTTTAGGATATCAAATACATGTGAAAAAGCGATTGTTTTTGTTGGCAGGTTATCAGGAAGAAACGTTTGTTGGAGATAAAAATAAATTAGCGAAGCTTTCAGGGATGTTTTCCTATATAGTCGGAGTTAGTACAATAATATTACCATTTGGCCTAGAAAAAATAGGTGATGTGGTTGGGATCGTATATACTGCATTAGTTGTTTTAGGTACAATTGTGTTTATTATTAAAGCGAATCTGTTGAATAAGAGTGCTATAAAGTAGAAAAGGCTTCATTTTACGGAAGCCTTTTTGTTGTTGATTATGAAGTGTAAGTAAAAGCTGGAATAGGATCAACAAATGTATTCCAGTTTTGTTCCATTTCTTTTTCTGTTAATAGACAATCATCTAATGATTGTTCAATCAGAGAATGATTCATATCAACGCCGATAAATACGAGTTCACTTACTCGATCTCCGTATCGTTCATCCCAATTTTTCAATACTTCAGGTTCTTCTGTAAGGACTTGTTTTCTTTCGTTTTCGGGTAGTGCTGCTATCCATTCGCCGGCTCCTTGAATTGTAATAGAGGAACCTGCTTGAGATAGAAGCCCTATCATATTATTACGAGATGCGAGCCAGAAAAAGCCTTTCGCTCTTACAACATCTACAGGCCATTTTTCTAACCAATTCATAAGGCGTTCAGGATGGAAAGGGTATTTACGACGGTATACAAAGGAATTGATACCGTATTCTTCCGTTTCGGGTGTGTGATGTTCACTATTTAATTCTTGCATCCAGCCCGCCGATTGACTGGCTTCCTCATAATTGAATAAATTTGTATTTAAAATTTCTTGCAGTGGTACGTTGCTAAATGAAGACTCAATAATTTTTGCACTAGGGTTTAGTCTCTTTAGTAAATGATGGAGTTCTATCACATCTTCTTTTTCTAGTAGGTCTACCTTATTAAGGATAATTACATTTGCAAACTCAATTTGATCTATTAATAAATCAATAACTTCTCGTGTATCATTTTCATCAATTGCTTGTTTTCGGTCTAGTAGACTTTCTCCATCTGCAAAATCATCCCAAAATCTATTTGCATCTACAACTGTAACCATCGTATCGAGGCGACAATTTTTCGTTAAATCAATGTTAAGAACGTCGTCTGTATAAGTAAAGGTTTGGGCAACTGGAATCGGCTCACTTATACCGGAAGATTCAATAACTATATAGTCAATATCACCGTTTTTAACAAGCCGATTCACTTCTATCATTAAATCTTCTCGTAGTGTACAACAAATACAACCATTTTGAATTTCTACTAGTTTTTCCTCTGTGCGTGAAAACCCACCTTTTTTTATAAGGGACGCGTCAATGTTTACTTCACTCATATCATTAACGATAACAGCTACTTTTAAGTTATTTTTATTAGTCAAAATATGATGCAGTAAAGTGGTTTTACCAGCTCCTAAAAATCCACTTAATACAGTAATAGGTATTTTTTTCATGAAATAATCTCTCTCCTTTAAATCGTAATGATTACGTTTTATATTAAGCGATAAAAAATAAAAAATCAACAATAAATCATAACGATTACGATTTAAGAATAGAAATAAACTATAAAATTTGTGTTGTAGTAGTGTAGGGCATTTGGACAAGCATACAATTTAATATGAATAAAGTGGGGGGATAATGTTGGTCTTTAATAGAGCTTCAAAAGAATTAATAGGAATAGTCCTTATTGCTATTTTTCTTTTTTTATTATTTTTTGTAGATTTTACAAGTTTAGCAAATTTACATAAAGGTATGCCAAAAGAATGGTTGAATATGAATACGGTGTTTTTAAGTATTATATTTGAAGCAATACCCTTTATTTTATTAGGGGTAATTGTTTCTTCTCTCATTCAAGTGTTTGTGACAGAAGATATGATTCAAAAAGTAATGCCGAGATCTCCAATTGTTGCAATGATTCCAGCAGTATTTGTGGGAATTATTTTTCCAATGTGTGAATGTGTCATTATACCAATCGTAAGAAGACTTATTCAAAAAGGACTCCCTCTTCATATAGGAATTGTAATTTTACTGAGTGCACCTATTATGAACCCGATTGTTCTTTTATCTACCGTATATGCATTTCAAAAAAATGATGTAATTGTATATGCACGCTTTGGGATAACAATTTGTGCGGCGCTATTAGTAGGGCTAATTGTGTATTATTTCTATCGCGGGAAAAATGTTTTAAAAGACATAAAGGAACCGATTCAAAAAAAAGAAAAAAGGGGCTGGAGGAATGTTGTGAATCACACTGTAGATGAGTTTTTTGATACGGGTAAATATTTGTTGGTTGGTGCTTTTTTTGCGAGCGTATTTCAAACATTTTTTGATCGAAATGTACTTGATACAGTGGCGCATAATGAAGTGATTTCCCCAATTATTATGATGGGATTGGGCTATGTTTTATCCATTTGCTCAGCAGCAGATGCATTTATAGCGGCATCTTTTGGACATGTTTTCTCTGTAAAAGCACTTCTCGCATTTCTTGTGTTTGGGCCTATGCTTGATATGAAAAATACGTTCATGCTATTTGCGTATTTTCAAAAGAGATTTGTATTCTTTTTGATTGGAATTATTATTTTATCGGTGTACACAATTGTGCAAATTACAACGTTATAGGAGGTGTGAAACAGTGGAGAAAAAGGAACAGAAGGCCTATCATCGCTATATTCGTGGCATTATATTAATTGGTTTAGCAATGCTCTTATTTAAACTACTTGTAACAGGGAATATTTATAATTTTATCGCTCCAAAAATGATTAAATTTACGTATATAGCTTTTGTAGTAATTTTACTTCTTGGTTCGTTACAGGTCTGGGGAGATGAGAGAGAGGAACAAGATAATTGTAATTGTTGTGTGCATCATAGGGAATTGAAATTGGGGCTGAAACGATACTTTGTATATGTTTTATTTGTTGTTCCAATTATTAGCGCTTTTCTATTTGGCGGTGTAACAATTGATGGAAGTTTAGCGGGGAAAAGGGGTATGAATCAAAGTGTACAGGCGAGAAGTATGGAAAAGAACGAAAAAGAGGGAATACAGGCAAATTTTGATTGGAAAGAACAAGATGAAACCTCGAATTTAAAAGCGAATGATCAAGTGGAATCACAATTAGAAAAAAGTATGTTAGGGCAACGAGAAATACAAGTAGAGGATAAGGATTATGTACAGACAATGAATGCAATTGGCCAAGATGTAAATGGGTTTAAAGGGAAAGAAATTACATTCTCAGGATTTATATATAATGATAAGGATGTGACGGGTGATAAAGCGGTAGTGGCGCGATACGGTATAACTTGTTGTATTGCGGATGCATCAGTCTGGGGAATGATTGTTGCAGGGGAAAACGTAAAAAAGCTCCCGGAGGAAACATGGGTGAAAATAACAGGTTTGTTAGATGAAACGACATATAAAGGTACACTATTTCCACTTGTCAAAGTAAGCAAAGTAGAGAAAATCAATACGCCTACAGATCCATATGTATATGATGCTTTACCTCAATAAGAAAGAGTAAATTCTTCATCTTTTTATGAAATAAAATCATAATTACAATGATAAAAAAATAAAGATAAGAGTAATTTGGTTTGTTAAAAATATATGTAGAAGGAGAAATGTGATGAGCTGGGTTACTCATAAACCAACATTTGAATTTGACAATTATAGTCATATTATTCGGGCACAATCTGCGTGGAGTGGACATTTAGATTTTGCATATGATTTAGTACGATTTGAAAAACCAGAAACTTTGGTTGAGTTAGGTACACATCTAGGCGCTTCTTTTTTTAGCTTTTGTCAGGGGGTAAAAGATGGTGGGCTAGCTACGAAGTGTTTTGCTATAGATACTTGGGCTGGAGATGGGCATACAGGTCCATATGGAGAAGGCGTTTTTCAAATAGTAGAAAAAGTGGTGAGCGATAACTACCTTAATATAGGGAATTTAATTCGTTCTACTTTTGATGATGCTGTAGATCAGTTTCAAGATGAAACAATAAATCTTTTGCATATTGATGGCTATCATACGTATGAAGCTGTTTCTCATGATTATAGAACGTGGTTACCTAAAGTCGCGAAAAATGGTATTGTATTATTTCATGATATTGAAGTTAGAAGTGGTGATTTCGGCGTGTATAAGTTTTGGAATGAGGTCAAAGCGCAGCATCCTCATTTTCAGTTTGAGCATTCATATGGACTCGGAGTGTTATTTCCGAAAGGTTGTAGCGATAAGTTTGTTGAAATACTTAAAAATAAAGACGAAATACAAAATATGTATAAATAAAAGTGGAGCATGCATCATTTTAATGATGTGTGCTTTTTTTGTGGAGAAAAATGGTAGTCCTTAAAAGGTGAGGATAATAGTAAAAAAATTTGTTATGGCAAATATTAAAAAAGTTATTCTTGAATTGTTCTATCTAAATAAAAATGTAACATTTTTTATATTTTCCATTGCGAAAAGTAACATCTACTTTTACAATAGAAAAGGTGTCCAATATATTATACTGGAAAAATAAATCGAAATAATATGAAAATTTTGTTTTGTCTTCGCTAATTGTATATTACATACATGTAAGACGACATACGTCATGTTATCGACTTGTAAGGAGAGAAAAAAATGAAAAGTGTAAGATTACCATCGATGCTAGAAATCATAGTTCTTTTATTACTATTTCTTGCTGTTGTCTTTTCCTTCCAAACGATTTTTGATCTCCCAATTCAATTAGCGCTATTTATTTCATGGTTTTTAGTAATTGCGCTTGGATTAAGATTAGGATTTCGTTATCAAGAATTGCAAGATGCAATTACGAAAGGGATTTCTAACGGATTAGAAGCAATACTGATTTTAGTTGCAGTAGGTGCTTTAATTGGAACTTGGATTGCAGGTGGCGTTGTACCAACATTAATCTATTATGGATTAGAATTTATTCACCCTAGCATATTCCTATTAGCAACATTAATTATTTGTTCGATAACTTCTATCGCGACAGGAACATCATGGGGAACAGTTGGAACAGCAGGTATTGCTATGATGGCGATTGGTGAAGGGCTTGGCTTACCACTTCCACTTGTTGCTGGTGCAGTTCTTTCAGGAGCTTATTTCGGCGACAAATTATCACCACTTTCTGATAGTACAGTTCTTGCAGCTTCTATGGCAAAAGTAGATGTTATTGCTCACGTTCGAGCTATGCTCGTATTAGATGTTCCGGCTTATATTATTACTAGCATTATGTTTACTGTAGCTGGTTGGATGTACGGCGGCGATAATGTAGACTTGAATCGAGTAGAGTTTTTAAAAGAAGCTTTATTAAAGGAATTTGATATTAAAATATGGATGCTTGTTCCGGCGGTCATTGTTATTGCTTTATTAGCGATGAAGAAACCTTCTATGCCAACAATTGCAATGGGAGCTTTAATTGGTGCGATTTGGGCAACTCTTTTCCAAGGAATGAACTTTGGAGAGGCGATTGGAACAGCGTATAACGGATTTTCAATTCAATCTGGTGTTGAATTTGTTGACAAGTTATTAAACCGTGGTGGAATTAACGGTATGCTTGGCTCAGTAGCCGTTATTATTTTCGGTTTAGGATTTGGTGGATTACTTGAAAAATTAGGTGTTTTAAAAGTAATCGTATCAAAATTCGAAAAGAAATTAAATTCTGCAGGTAATGTAACGTTGTCTACATTAATCGTGGCATTCTTAGCAAATATATTTGGTTGTGCGATGTACGTATCACTAATTTTAACACCAAAAATCATGGAAGATAGCTATGATAAATTAAAAATAGATCGACGTGTATTAGCGCGTAACTCAGAAGTAGGTGGAACGCTAACTTCAGGTATGGTTCCATGGTCTGATAATGGTATTTTTATGGCTGGTATTTTAGGTGTAGCAACGTTCTCATATGTTCCGTTTATGTGGTTAAGCTTTGTTTCATTAATCTTAGCAGTTATTTACGGATATACAGGCAAATTCATTTGGTATGTGGATGATGCAGATAAAGGAAAGCAAGCATCATAAAATGAAAATCACCTTCTACAACATGTAGAAGGTGATTTTTTTATTTGGTAATAGTATTTGCTAAAGTTATTTCGTTCTCATATTTAGCAATTTTTTGTTGTATCTTTTTTAAGTTTTTTTCAGTGTCTTGAATGAGCTGTAAGACATTGGCCTCCTGTTGTTTCATTAATTCCAACCGTTGAAGGATAGTAGGCTCTCCCTCCATAGACCAGTCGATGAATTGTTTTATTTTTTGAATGGGCATACCGGTGTTTTTTAAGCATAAAATCATTTCTACATATTTCAGTGCTTCTTCGTCAAAAACTCGATCTCCTTTTTCATTTCTTTGAAGAAAAGGGAACAGTCCTTGTTTATCGTAATAACGTATTTGAGAAATAGTTAAGTGTTGCATTTTGGCGACTTGACCGATCGTATAATACATAGAATTCATCCTTTTACTACCAAGTTATAATTCCATCTTTATTTAGTATTTTACCATTATAGTTTGTTTCACTTAATGCATATTTAATAATAATTTTAGCACTTTCATTGGTCGTATGGCCACCTGGGGAATTATCATTAAGGTCAGTAGTTGTAAAGCCGGGAGTTACTCCGAAAATTTCTGGGCCGTTCGTACTAAATTCTTTACTAAAAGCTAATGTTAAAGCATTAATAGCTGTTTTTGAAGAATTATACCCTAATGCATTAATTGGATGTGTTTCACCGTTAGCAAACATTGTTAATGAAGCCATGTCAGTTGTTACATTTATAATTTTACTGTTGCTTGATTTCTTTAATAATGGTAAAAAGGCTTGCACCATTTGGAATGTTCCGAAAAAGTTAACTTCAAATCCTTGGCGTAAAATTTCAATATTTAATTCACTAGGTAGCGTATGGAAGTCGAGTGCTATGCCTGCGTTATTGATTAATAAATCTAATTGGTCAGTCGTTTCGTGGATTTTCTTGATTGCTTCTTGAATGGATTGAGCACTAGAAATGTCTACTTGAATATAGGAAACGTTTGGAACATGTAAGGATTCTACAGCTTGTTGACCAAGTTGTTTATTACGAGCGCCTAAAAATACGTGATAATCTTTTTCTGCTAATTGACGAACAATTTCATATCCAATGCCTTTATTCGCACCTGTTATGAAAGCATATTTTTTCATATTGAATTCCTCCAGTATTGTTATAGTAGGTTACAAAGGAAAGGATACAGCCTAAACTTAAGTTTAGGTCAAGAGGAATTTTTAAAAATAAATATAAAATATCTATATATATGAGTGAGAATTCTTATCATTTAAGAGGAAGTCTGTTATTATAAGAAATGTAGGTATTTTATTTTCAAGGGGATGAAAAAATGGAGTACAGAATTGAAAGAGATACAATAGGAGAAATAAAAGTTCCAGCTGATAAATTATGGGCAGCACAAACACAACGTAGTAAAGAAAACTTCCCGATTGGAACAGAGCAAATGCCGCTTGAAATTGTAAAAGCATTTGCCATTTTAAAGAAGAGTGCAGCACTTAGCAATCAAAAATTAGGAAAGCTATCAGAAGAAAAAGCAGAAGCAATTGTGGCAGCAGCTGACGAAGTGATGGCAGGGAAATGGAATGAACATTTTCCGCTTGTCGTATGGCAAACGGGTAGTGGTACACAGTCAAATATGAATGTGAATGAAGTAATTGCAAATCGAGGGAATCAGATTTTGAAAGAGAAGGGATCTGACGTACATATTCATCCGAATGATGATGTGAACATGTCTCAAAGTTCAAATGATACATTTCCAACAGCGCTTCATGTAGCATGTGTAATTGCAGTAGAAAATCACGTATTACCAGCAATTACGAAATTAAAAGAAACGTTAGCAGAAAAAGTAACTGCATTTGAACATATTATAAAAATTGGTCGTACACATTTACAAGATGCGACACCGTTAACATTAGGACAAGAAATTAGTGGATGGCACCGTATGCTTGAAAAAACAGAGCGTATGATTGCAGAGAGCAATACATATATGAAAGAGCTTGCGATTGGTGGTACTGCAGTTGGAACAGGTATTAACGCTCATCCTAAATTTGGTGAGATGGTATCTGAGGAAATTAGCCAATTTACAGGTAAGCAATTTATTTCTGCACCAAATAAGTTCCATGCATTAACGAGCCATGACGAAGTTGTATATACACATGGTGCATTAAAAGCATTAGCAGCGGATTTAATGAAGATCGCTAACGATGTGCGCTGGCTGGCAAGTGGTCCACGTAGTGGTCTAGGAGAAATTATTATTCCGGCAAATGAGCCAGGAAGCTCTATTATGCCAGGTAAAGTAAATCCAACGCAAAGTGAAGCGTTAACGATGGTTGTAGCGCAAGTGATGGGAAATGACGCAACAATCGGATTTGCTGCGAGTCAAGGAAATTTTGAGTTAAACGTATTTAAACCTGTTATTGCATATAACTTCTTACAATCCGCTCACTTATTAGCAGATGCAATTGTTTCATTTAATGATAATTGTGCAGTTGGTATTGAAGCTGATGAAGAAGTAATCAAAGAGAATGTGAATCGTTCATTAATGCTTGTAACAGCATTAAATCCGCATATCGGATATGAAAATGCAGCGAAAATTGCGAAGCATGCTCATAAAGATGGGTTAACTTTAAAAGAAGCAGCATTGCAATCTGGACTACTAACAGAAGAACAATTTGATGAAATTGTCGATCCTAAAAAAATGATTGCTCCGAAAGAATAATAGAAGAAGCCAAGGTTCTTAGTATAGAATCTTGGCTTCTTTTATTATTCCTTTTATGTTTCATCCACTTGCACTCCTACAAGCTTCAAAATATATTATTTGTTAGCAGGCATATTCATTACTTTCATATGTGGACAATTTTCTTTTAAGAGTGAAATGAACTTTTCTTCTTCTAGTGGTACAAAAGCGGTTACTGAGTCAAATAAATTGTAATGGATTTCTAATTGCTGTCTAGTCCATTTTTTTGAATGAAGTGTTTTACCAGAGTATTTAACGTGACGAATATCTTCAAATGGAATTTCAGTATGAAATATGAAACCGTGTTTTACAATAAGAGATGATGCAGTTATATTGTAGTGAGAAAAATAGAATGAAGAAAGATTCACTATATTTAGCAGCATCATGAGAGTGAAAAAAATAGAATTTTCATTTTGGAAGAATAGCGAAACGAGAAAAATAATGATAAATAATGTAATAAAAATGATGTGAAATGGATTCTTTTTCGCTTTAAATTTCAAGTTAGTCACCTCGGTATACGTGTACTGTAACTAAATTAAATCACAACATCGTAATAAAACGTGTGAATATGCAGAATTGCATACTCACACGTTTTATTATTCATGTAAAATTTCTTGAGGGAATAAATTCAAAAGAAGTTTTGTAAAAGTGGAGTGGCATGAAGTGACTGACAAGAATAGAAAGATAGCGTTAGTTATAATTAGTTGTATGATGATTATAGGTAGTTATGCTAATAAATTTGTTGAAGATAGAAATCGAAAGCATACATTTGTACAAGCGAGTAAGGTTTTAGTAGAGACTGTAAATAGAATATATAAAAAGTAAAAGGTGTTTTCTTATACGGAAACACCTTTTTTGTAGTTAAAATTGAATGTACTTTCTCCCAATGTCCATATTCACTAATCGCATATGTATTTTTTGCGATTTGCTTAATGGTAAACCACGGGTCTTGTAGAATATTTAGCTCCTATTTCACATCTTATAAAATGAATTTATATAAACACATTCGCTTTTCATTGTATTAAATTCTTTTAATAGACGTTTTTGTAAAAGTTTATAAAATAGGCAAACGAAACATTGAAATGTTTATTTTAATTGTGTTAAGATGATGAAGTGGTAATAAACAATATTGAGATTTGTCTGTTTTTAAATAAACATTTTAAAGGAGTGTTTAGTATGAGTGATATTTCAGAGAAGTTTTGGGATGCTTCGGTAGAAGAATTGAAGAAAGGGTATGTATTTGAAGCGGAAGCAGAGGAATATATTTGTTTAGCTTGTGGAGAGGCATTTATTAAGGGCGTAATTTATCAAGATAATCAAGTTTTGTATGAAGCAGAGAAGTTTGTACAATTGCATGTGCAAAATGAACATACGTCTATGTTTGATTATTTATTAAATCTTGATAAGAAGTATACAGGCTTAACTGATTTGCAAAAGAAAATGGTTCAGTTTTTCCATATGGGGCTGAATGATAAAGAGATTGTAAAAGAGATGGATGGCGGAAGTACTTCAACCATTCGCAATCATCGATTTACACTTCGAGAGAAAATGAAGCAAGCGAAAGTGTTTTTAGCTTTAATGGAACTGTCAGAAGAAAAATCAAAAGTACAAACGAAATTTGTACCCATTCATAGAACAGCGACGATGGTAGATGATCGCTACAATATTACGGAAGAAGAAAATGATGAAGTATTAAAAGTACATTTCACAGAAGGATTAGATGGACCGCTTTCTAAATTTCCGAAAAAACAAAAGCGTAAATTAATTATATTACGCCATTTAGTGACGAAGTTTGATAGTAATAAAAAGTACACTGAAAAAGAAGTAAATACTGTCATAGAAAGTGTATATCCGGATTTTGTAACGTTAAGAAGATATTTAATTGAATATGGGTTTTTAGATAGAACAGCTGATGGAAGCCAATATTGGGTGAAGTTATAATCCATACGGAAAAGAAAATGAATAGAAGCACATTATAATAACAACTATACAAAGAGATAGAAGTTGAAAAACAGATTTTTAATAAAAGGAGAAATGAAATTTGAAACCACCTACAGATAACAATAAAGAAGGTGCGGAGTCACATAAGTTAGAAAGTGAGAGTAAACCGATTTGGAAGTCGATGTCCATGTTTTTAGTACCGTTACTATTAAGTAATGTATTACAATCGATTGGACAATTATTCGGTATGGTAGTAGTAGGAAGATGGCTTGGAGTTAATGATTTAGCAGCCATATCAGCATTCTTTCCTCTATTTTTCTTACTCGTTTCATTTGTAATTGGTATTGGTTCAGGTAGTTCTATTTTAATTGGTCAGGCGTTTGGCGCTAAAAACGAAGATCGTTTAAAAGCTATCGTTGGTACGACGCTGACATTTACCTTTATTATTGGAGTTGTGTTGGCGATAGTAGGCAGTATTTTTGCAATGGATATTATGCGCCTTATGGGAACGCCAGAAAATATTATTGAAATAAGTGTACATTACGCACGGATATTATTTATATCGATGCCAGTATTATTTTTATATTTCGCATATACAACATTTATGAGAGGTACAGGAGATTCTAAAACGCCATTTTACTTTTTAATTGTAAGTACAGCACTAAATATGATCTTATTACCAATTCTTATTTTTGGATGGTTAGGAGCTCCGAAATTAGATGTGTATGGAGCAGCGTATGCTTCTGTTATATCTACAGTTATTACGTTTATCGTTATGTTAGTGTATTTAAAGAAGAAAAATCACCCACTACAATTAGATAGTACGGTAAGGAAATATCTTCGCATGGATGGGGAGTTATTGAAGCTATTGCTACGACTCGGTATTCCGGCGAGTATTAATATGATATTAGTTTCATTATCTGAAATTGCGGTCATCGCGTTTGTAAATCGTTACGGTTCGGATGCAACAGCAGCTTATGGCGTCGTGAACCAGGTTGCAAGTTATGTACAAATGCCAGCAGTTAGCCTTGGTATTACAGTTTCCATTTTTGCAGCACAATCAATTGGGGCAAATCAATTTGATCGATTACAGAAAGTCGTGAAAGCCGGAATTATCATGAACTATGTCATCGGTGGTGTGTTAATATCTCTTATTTACTTGTTCTCAAGAGACATACTATCACTATTTTTAACGAGTCAAACTACAATTGATATTGCTCACAGCCTTGTTATGATTACATTATGGAGCTATTTAATTTTCGGGCATGCGCAAATTATTAGTGCGACAATGCGAGCAAGTGGTACAGTATTATGGCCAACTGTTATCGGCGTTGTATCAATTTGGCTTGTTGAAGTACCTGTAGCGTATTACCTTTCTTATCATACAAGTCTTGGTATAGAAGGGATATGGATTGGGTACCCAGCAGCATTTATTGTCAGCTTGGTATTACAGTATGCATATTATAAGTTTTCATGGCAGAAGAAACGAATTACACGATTAGTGAGCTAAATCATGCAAATGTCCCTAAGTTATTATACTTAGGGACATTTTTTGTAAGTGTAGGTTTATAAATAGCTTTTTAAAGTGATATCAAAATGTTGTCTAATGAGTTTGTTATCACTCATATAAAACTCCCACGCTTTTTCAGGTTCACCGATAATTTCAAAAGATTCTTCTGTAATATATAAAGCACAATTATCCTCTAGTGCAATTCCTTCTATATTACCTTGATGATTTTGTAAAAAGGAATGGAAGGCGTTCATTCTATTTAATTGATTATAATGTGGACAAAATCTTTTGTTCACAATCCCCCAGCCGTTGCTTTCTATATAACCAGAATCTTCATAATCTGAGCGGATACTAGATGTGAACCAACACATAGCACCAGCACTACATCCTGCGATGAGAGTTCCTTGTTGCAAAGCAAATAATAATTTTTCGTCTAGTTTATGTTCTTTCCATTGTGTAAGCATGTGAATATAGTTCCCGCCACCGAGATAAATTAAATCAGCTGATTGAATCATTTCATCTATTTCATATTTAGAAGGTGTATCAGCTATAGTACGTAAAATTTGTACTTCACAGTGTAATTGTTTTTCGAACGTATCTAAAAATAGTTTTATATAGCTTTCATCATCATGACTTGCTGTAGGAATGAATAATACTTTTGGATACTGTTTATTTGTTAATGCTATAAGTCGCTCATTAATAGGCGATTGATTTGAATCTTGTAAATCACCGCCACCAATGACAGCTAATTTCATAGTAAAGCACCACCTAATCATTTTTGTTATATAAAAATTCGATAGAAGAGAGTTACATTCCTTCTGTAATGTAATGAATAAGTAGAAAATATAGTTTAAATATATCGGAATAGTAAAGCAGAGGCTGGTTACATAGAGAAATGAACTAGAAACAATTTATTGATATATAATACTTCATACTATTGTTTCAAAATATGGAAACAATATGTTTAAATGGATATAACGAAGCATGAATTCATATTGAATGAGTGCTTATACTTAAAAAAAAAATCGGAAATAATAGAGATTTTACAAATGAGTTTTTACTTTTTATAGGAACTTGTATTACAATATGGTAAAATTATTTCAGTATATTTATTTAATATAAAAATACAAAGAGGGAGCGTGAAAAAAGTGGATTTTCGATTTGAATTTACAACGAAGGTGAAAGAATACTTAGATGATGAGAAGGATGAAAAAATAATAAAAGATGGACATAGAGATATCATTTTTCAGTATTTATACCCATTAGAGAGTGAAATTGGCATTTATAAAAATCCTAACTTTACTTTTTTGGCATCAGGAAGACGCTCGCATATCGTATTAGAAAATGTTGAATTTAAAACAGAGGTAAATGTAAAAAGTAACATCATTGAAATTACAAAAATAGTGGATAATGTCGTTATTCCGTTAGATACGATCGTAGCGAAAGATCGGGAATTATTTGCACTTGGGCGTAATGAGAAGTTTAGTGTACAAATATTAGAGCAGTATCTGTTTGAAACATTTGGAGAGAAGCTAGGATTATAAGGAATGGAATGGAATGGCGTACGTATTTAGGGTAGTGAATTTTCGTGTATATCATTCGCATTTGACCTTTCATTTAATTTGTACTACAATTCGTAGTGTGAAAGGAGCCATACTATGTTTACTCAAAACTATAAGTTAAATGAGCAAGGGTTAAATCATTTCTTTGGACCGCTTGAAGCGAAGATTATGGAGATTGTTTGGTCTAACGAAGGTATTACAATTAAAGAAGTGCAGCAGAAATTAAGTGAAGAATCACCTGTGAATTTTAATACTGTAATGACAGTTATGAACAGGTTAGTAGAGAAGTTACACTTAGAAAAACAGACTGTGAAAAGAAGTGGCATATATCGTGCTATACAAACGAAAGAAGAATTCTTATCCAATCAAACGAAGAAAATGACACAGGAATTGATGGGGGAGTTTGGAGATTTAGTTGTAAATCATATGCTAGATGAGTTAGAACAGGCTGATCCGATTTTAATAAAAAAATTAGAAGACAAATTGAATCAGTTAAAAAAAGAGGATCAATAAAATGAAATGGCAAATGCGTAAAATCGTATTGTTAGCAGTAATTGTTAGTACCCTCTTTTTCAGTATGTTAGTGTATTACGTTACATATCCATTTCTGTTTCAAAATAAGGCGTTCTTTCTTTCAAAGTTTTGCTTGTTCCAGTTAGAACAACATATGAAAGAATTATCGCTCATTCGTATTATAATTGCTGGATTACTATTACTTACTGTACTCATAGTTTGTAAAAGAATTTGGCGACAATTTTTCTATAGTAAAAAATTACAAAAAGTACTTATCCCTTTCATTCGAAAAGGAAAACAAATATATATATTGCCGACCTCGGAAGTTGCGGCATTTACAATTGGGTTATTTCGTCCGAAAGTTGTCATGTCAGAAGGGATGCTTCAAACATTTTCAGATGAAGAAATGGATGCAATTATTTTTCATGAAGAATATCATCAAAATAATCGAGATCCGTTAAAATTATTTTGTTTTACGTTATTAGCAGAAGGAATGATATACATCCCGATATTAAAAGCGCTATTGCAACGCTATCATGTGTATCAGGAGTTAGCTGCAGATAAATATGCAATGCGAAAAATGAAATCTAAATTCGAGTTAGGTAGCGCATTATTAAAATTAATTAAAATAAAGACAATGGAAAATAGATGTGTTACAGCTTCATTTGCAAAAACAGCAATAAATTTACGAATCAATCAAGTGTTAAATGAAAAAGTCGTAAAGCTTACTATTCCATTACATACGAATTCAGTATATGTAACATTAGCTTTATTCTGTATATCGGTTGTACTTATTGTCGGAGAGTGCATATAGCCTCTTTTTTTAAAGATTAACACTACCCATTGTAGTGTGTTTGGGGGAATAAAATGAATGCAGCAGATTTAACAATTTGGCTTGTGGCTGGGGCGGGAGTATTGTCATTTATATCACCGTGCTCTTTACCGCTATATCCATCTTATTTATCTTATATTACAGGTGTGTCTATTCAAGATTTAAAAGAAAATCGTGGGATTATGCAAAAATCAGCGATTATACATACCGTATTTTTTATAATTGGATTTTCGGTTATATTTTACGCGTTAGGTTTATCGGTAAGTTGGATTGGAATAACATTTTCATCTAACCAAAAATTGATTCAACAAATTGGTGGGATTTTTATTGTTTTAATGGGGCTATTTATGACGGGCTTGTTTCAGCCTAAGTGGCTTATGGCAGAGAAAAAGGTGCAGTATAGAAGTAAATCGACTGGATATATTCGCTCGATTTTAGTCGGTATGACATATGCAGCGGGTTGGACGCCATGTGTTGGACCGATATTTTCAGCTGTACTCATGCTTGGGGCGACGAATCCTGAAGGTGCACTTCTTTATATTACAGCGTATACGCTTGGATTTGCGGTTCCATTTTTCGTGATGGCATTCTTTATTGGGAAGGTAAAATGGATTGTTACATATGCCAATGTCATGATGAAAATTGGCGGTGGAATGATGATTGTAACAGGTATTTTATTGTATACAAATCAAATGACGAAAATTACAGCATTCTTTATTCGTCTGTTTGGTGGATTTACAGGTTTTTAATAATGAGGAGGAAAAAAAGTGAAGAAACTAATTGCGATTATACTGGCTGGTGCACTAATTTGGGCCGGGGTTAACTTTTATAATACAAAAAAAGAAGAAAAAGAAAGAAAAGCAAAACAAGCGGAGTTACAAGAAACAGAAGTATTACCACAAGTAGGGTTTAAAGCACCAAGCATAACGTTAAAAGGATTAGATGGGAAGCTGCATTCGTTAAATGATGCAAAAGGAAAACCGTATCTTATTAATTTTTGGGCATCGTGGTGTGGACCATGTGAAATGGAGGCACCTGACTTAGTTCATATGTATGACAAATATAAAAAGGATGTTGAAATTTTTGCGGTAAATGCAACTATCGGAGATCCAGTACAAGAAGCGAGCGCATTTGCAGATCGTCACGGATTTAAGTTTCCTGTTTTACTAGATATGGACGGAGTAGCTGGATTGGATTATAAAGTATTTTCTTTACCAACGACATTTTTTGTTAATAAAGATGGAATTATCGTAGAGCAAGTACGAGGCGTATTACCTCCAGATCAATTAGAAGAGAAATTTAAGAAATTAATTGAGAGTTAAGAGGGGATTTCATAGTGATGGAGTGGATCGTGAGGTTACAACCCGTATCTCTTATAATTGGAAGTCTATTTGGATTTATGTTGATGAAACGCAAGATGAAGAACGAAAGTGTACCATATGAAAAAATGATGGATGCAGTAACAAATGCTTTTCTTATCATCGTATTTGTATGGAAATTTGCACCGGCAATTTTAAATCCAGTATGGACTATTAGGTCACCATTGCAAGCATTATTAGCTATAGGAAGCATGAAGCATATTATAGCAGGATGTATAATTGCGAGTGCATATATTGTTTGGAAAAGTAAAAAGGAGCAATTTTCGCATCGTATTTTACTTGATACATTACCTATTGGACTATGTATGAGTATTATTTTTTATTTTCTATTCCACCAAAAAATAGGTGTACAAACGACATTGCCTTGGGGAATGAAAATATATGAATCTAAATTTTTATATCATCCTATATTCGTATACGAAATCATCCTTGCCCTTTGTATAATGGGCTTGTTATGGATGAAAAATGAAAGGCTCGGAAATGGAAAGAATATAAGCGTTTTTCTAATTGTTGAGGGGTTTGCTCATATTATTATTTCGCTTGTTAGTGAACAGAATTCGGTTCTATTTGGTTTATCAGCACAGCAAATAATGAGCTTCTTTGTTATTAGTTTAGGGATTTTGTTGGTGCCGAAAAAATAAGAGGTATGCATGTATGAAATTTTCATACATGCATACCTCTTTATAATTGGGATTGTGAGCTTTTTTGAAAAAAATGAATGGTCTTCTTCCACGAATCAATACTAGCAAAAGCGTTATCTTTTTTGCTCCCCTGATTATAATTTATTCTTAAATAAGGGATGCCGATAGAATGTCCAGCCCCTTTATATACGAGTTGTTTATAAAAATGAGGAGAATGAAATGTATCCAATCTATCAATCGCTTTTTTTGATAATCTTACAATATTAGCTTCATCTTCTTCACCAGCAATTAGCAATACATCCCCATTAATTTTTTCAACTGGTATAGTAGCATTCTCTACAACTATAGAATCTGAAGTTAAAGCATTATACCACTTTCGATAGGGCATACCCCTATGTTCTTCAAACATTTTACGACATTCGAGTGCGACGGTGATGGGATTTACCGGAGATGCATAAGGTAATGCTTTTCCTTTATATGTCCAAGCAGGAGGTAATGTTGTAGCATTAGACCACGGTACAATCCCACTTAATGCAATAGATGAACCGTTTAGAGAAGTAACAGCTTTTATTTCATGGAAAAAGCATGCTGATAAAAGGGCTAGTTCACTTCCTCGAGAGGTCCCATGTATACCTAACCAATTGTTGGTGACTTCTTCTCGTTGTTTCATCCACTCAATGGCTGTTTTTATGTATTCAAGGGGAATTTCTACAAGTTGTTTTGGTAGATTATCGATTCCGAAATAAGCGAGGGTGAGTACTGAAAAATTATGTGATGCAAGTAAAGCGGAAAGGTATTCATTTAATCCACCCTCTGAACCGCCGAGTACAATAATTCCTGGATGCGCTTTCTTATTTTCGTTGTAGAAATAAGTAGCGACCAACCCATTTTCTCTAATTGGATACCGAACGATTTGTTTTGATTTCCATAATCTTGATATGTTTATTTCATCAATAATAGATCCATCAATTTCGAGTGATAAAGTTAAGTTTTGAGGCGACAGTGGATTCTTATCATTTTGCGTAGACTCGTAACGTTCGCCTATTTTAATAATGTCTAAGGACCAAAATAATCCCATTCCATCCACCCCTGTATAAGAGCCAGTAATGGGCGCTTGTTCAGTAAGGTTTACATTACCATCTTTAGTTGCAATAAAGGTAGCATTTGATTCTAAATATATATCATTTATTCCCTCGGCAATTCTGGAGGCTCTTATTGTTACTTCTTGTAAAGGTTCTAATCCAGTTATATAAATTTGAACGGGAGAATCAATTAATGAGATTGACGAATTAACATGAATACGGGGTTTCGTTTTTTTGTGAATGCTCATTTCATAACACCTCAATATAAATTATATATAACAAGTTTTCTCCGAATAACAAAATAGACCTCTACTGTAAATAGAATTTTATTAATATGTGAAAGAAACTCCTTGATTTGCAAGGAGTTTCCTGTATTTATCCCGATATTTTTGGTAGATCGATTGGTGCAAGCTCATGATCGATAGGAGAATATTAAAAAATCGGCGGAGTAACAGAAAATAAAACAATCGCATTTTTTTCGAATTGATTTACCCATTTATGTTTTAAATAAGCGGGTATTTTTACGCTATCACCCGTTTCTAATATGTATTCTTCTTCATTTAAATGTAATGTGATTTGCCCTTCTAATACAAATGCTAATTCTTCACCTTTATGTTCTAGTACATTTTCTGATGAAGCTGTATTTGGAGGAACGGTCATAATCGCTGTTGCTAAATTTCCTGTGAAATCAGGTGATAGCATTTCATATGATAAATTATCGATAATCATTTTTTTGCGTTTATGAGAACGTACAATTAAATCGTCTGTATTTGTATCTTCAAGTAAAAAGCTAAATGTTGGAACATCAAGAGCTTTAGCGAGTACTTTTAATGTTTGGATAGAAGGATTAGCAGACCCACGCTCAATTTGACTTAACATGGATGGTGTAATACCTGCCATCGTTGCTAGTTCTTTACTCGTTAAACCCTTTTCTTTTCTTTGTTTTTCAATCTTTTTACCAATATCTATATTTTCCATAATGAAAAGCTCCTTAATGGTTATTAAATTATATTTAAATAAATTAAATTAAAATTAACTTAAATTAATTTTTTATGTTAAACTATATTAAAATTAATTTAATTATAATTTATTAAATCGTAAGCTACAAGGTGATGAGGAGGAAGAGAAATGAAGGGAATAGAGAAATTAAAAGAACAATATCCACTGTTAAATAAATTAATCGCGACAGAAGAAGTGTTTTGGGTGAATCTGAATATGGAAAAGTATGAAACGGCAATAATAGATTCGCCACTGAATGAAGAGAATGTAAAAGATGCGGAGGAGAGGTTAAAGCGTTTTGCATCATACATTGCGAAAGTTTTTCCTGAAACGAAAGAGACGAAAGGTATAATTGAATCACCTTTAGTGAAAATTCCTTCTATGAAACAAGCTTTAGAGAAAAATTACGAGCAACCTATTCTAGGAGAATTATTATTAAAATGTGATAGCCAACTTCCGATATCAGGCTCAATTAAAGCTAGGGGCGGGATTTATGAAGTGTTGAAACATGCTGAACAATTAGCTTTGCAGCATGGAATGTTAACAGAAGAAGATGATTATTCCATTTTAGATAGTGAGCCATGTAGAGAGTTTTTTGCAAAATATTCAATTGCGGTAGGTTCAACAGGAAACTTAGGATTAAGCATTGGAATTATGAGTGCGAAACTAGGTTTTAACGTAACTGTTCATATGTCAGCAGACGCGAAACAATGGAAAAAAGATTTATTAAGAAGTAAAGGTGTAAACGTTATTGAATATGAAGCTGATTATAGTAAAGCAGTAGAAGAGGGGCGTCAGCAAGCAGATGCAGATCCTAGTTGTTATTTTGTAGATGATGAAAACTCACATGATTTATTTTTAGGATACGCAGTAGCAGCATCGCGTTTACAAAAACAATTAGAAGAGTTAGAGATTGTAGTGGATGAAGAAAACCCTTTATTCGTTTACCTTCCGTGCGGAGTAGGGGGCGGACCTGGCGGAGTAGCATTTGGTTTAAAGTTATTGTATAAAGACAATGTCCATTGTTTCTTTGCAGAGCCAACACATTCACCATGTATGTTACTCGGTTTAATGACAGGACTTCATGATAAAATTGCCGTTCAAGATATCGGGATTGATAATGTAACAGACGCGGACGGACTAGCGGTAGGAAGACCATCTGGGTTTGTCGGGAAAACGATGGAACCATTTTTGAGTGGGAATTACACAGTAAGTGATGAAGAATTATATAGATTGTTAAAAGAACTAGCTGATACGGAAAATATTTATTTAGAGCCTTCTGCATTAGCGGGTATGATAGGGCCAGTGAAAGTATGTAAAGAAGATGCGTATTTACAAAAACAACAGTTAACAGAGAAGCTGAAGAAAGGTACTCATATTGTGTGGGGAACTGGAGGTAGTATGGTTCCAAAAGCTGTCATGAATGGGTATTATAAAACAGGTGAGTCATTAACAATATTAGAAAAATGAGGCTAATTGTGGCCTCATTTTTTATTTATATGACATATGTATTATTATAAATTCTTTGTTATTTTCGCATTAGTTCATTATAGTATAGATATAAAGAACTTATATCAAATAAACATAACAAAAAAGCTTTATTTTACATAATAAGAGGATGTGTATACGATGTCATTACAGACTAAATATATAGCGGGTATTTCGCTTGGGGTTATGGGAGTAGGTTTTGCGGCTTCTATCCCTTTTCAAGGAACGGTAGCAGGGGAGATTATTCAAGGGGGATTTGAAGCTGGATTAGTTGGTGGACTTGCGGATTGGTTCGCGGTTACAGCATTATTCCGTCACCCGATGGGAATTCCAATTCCGCATACAGCGTTATTACCTAAAAATCGTAAAAGAGTAACAAAAGGTCTCATTCATACGTTAGAAAATGAGTGGCTAACGAAAGAAAGTATTACGAATAAAGTAAAAGAAATGCAGCTAGCACAAATGGTGTTGCAAATTGCTGAGAGAGAGATGCAGTCTGACGCTGTGAAAAAAGGAATTGTAACGATTGCGGAGAAAGCGATTGTTTCAATAGATACAGAAAAGTTAGCTGTTATTATTGAAAAAGAATTAAAAACGTATTTGCATACAATTAATACAAGTAACATTTTACAAGTGCTTGTTGATCAATTAGTTGTGCAAGAATATGATGAAAAGACACTTGATTACCTATTAGTAAAAGTGAAAGATTGGACAGCGCAAGATGAAGCGCGTTATCAGCTCGGAAGCTTAGGTATGAAGGCGATGGAAAATATAAAAGTAGATGGATTCTTGCAGTTTACTTTGAAATCATTTATGAATATTGTAGATGAAGATAAAATTGGCGGCATTTTGCAGAAGTTTATTATTAGCAATATTAACAGCTTACAAGATGCCGATAATAGCACAAGACAACTTATATTAGCTAAAATTCGGCAGGAAATTATTAATGTAAAAGAAAATGAAGCGTTACTACAAGAATTAGAAAATTGGAAAGAAAAATGGATCACGAATTGGAATGCTACTGACAAAATTAAAGAGATGCTGGAGCAAGTACAACAAAGAGCAATTACTTTTGTGAAAAATGAAGAATTTACGGATAAGTATGTTATTCCATTTTTACAAACACAAATGAATAAAATAAAAGAAGACGAACAAACTGTTCAAAAAATAGAAGAGTGGTTACAAAAACAAGTTGTCACACTTGTGGAAAAGAATCATTCGAAAATTGGAAAACTTGTGCAAGAAAACCTTGATAAGTTAGATGATAAAACGTTAATTGAAATGATTGAAAATAATGTCGGTAAAGATTTGCAGTGGATCCGAGTTAACGGAGCTGTTTGCGGATTTATGATTGGATTAGTGTTAGAAGGAATTAAAGCGATTATATGAAAAAAACCTTCCACAATTGTGGAAGGTTTTTTATTTTTCGATAACACTCATATTTAAATTGTAAGCTTTCTCAATGTTTAGCTTGTACGTTCCGTTGCCTGTTTTAATCGAATTTTTATACCAATGTTCTTGGTTGTTTAATTCTGGATTTTCTTCTGAAGTATTATCTTCTTTTTTCGTTAAATCTTCTACTTGTTCCCAAGGGGTATTTCCGATAGCTTCTTTTTGGTTTGTTACTGCTGTTAGAGAGATGTCACTTTCTTTTATTAAATGAACAGATACACCTGAGCTTTCTTGTACAAACCAATTGTTTTGTAATTGACCTGGATAAAGAGAAAGATCGCGATTAGAAGCACGAATTTCTACATGTTTCGTTTGTGGTAGTACAAGCGTCGGCTTTACGCGTGGTTCATGACCGAACATTCTTTGATGAAACGGTAACGACTTTAATGTTATATACATTGTTTCTCCAGTCGTTTGCACTGAAAGAAAATCTTCTTGTTTTAAATTTGGTTTTTCATTTCCTTTTGTCGTCATTTCGTATGTTCCAAGAAGGCTAACCTCATTTGAGTTCCTTCCGTCTATCGTTAGAGGAGGGTTGTCTGTACCTGCATCTACTACAATTTTATTGATAGATTCAGGAATGCTAAGTTTACTTTCTGGAATCGTGTTCGTTTGTCTAGTTGTATTAATGGCGTAGCGAACTTCATCGAGTAATCCAGTTGATAATAAACAGTAAAAAGCAATTCCAGCGCTTCCTAAAACGCCGATAAAGAAAATACTAAAAATATCATATTTAATAAATGATTGTTCCTTCTTAGAAAATAGAAGGTATAGTAAAATTTCCACGCCGAGTATAATAAGTAAAACAGGCCACCAAGCTGTTAAGGAATCTAATACCTCAGTACCTTTGATAACTGAAAATAGTAAGAAGCAACCTAATGAAATAATAGAAAGCCCCATTGAAAATGTTCCAACGCGCCATGTTCTCATTCGTTTGTACCACCTTTGTTTTCTTTATTTCCAAGTAACAATTTAAAGCCGCCACCAATTAAGAGGAGTGCAACGATAGATGTTTGGAAATAGCGATAATACAGCTCGCTAAGATGAATGTTAAATATAGTTGCAAAGTAATCATTCAAAATAGGAAGGACTGTTTGATCTAATAAATAATAACCACCGAGTGTAATTAACCCAATACCAATCCATCTTTGATGATTGATAAAATAATCGATAATCGGCTCGTCATTTACACGTTCTTTTCCATACTTTGCAGTTTGTTGTAAAGCGTCAAAAAAGCTATAGAACCAAATGATTGGTACTAAAAATAAAAATGCAGAAAGCCTTAATAAGTCGAGTAAATAGATTGAAAGTAAAAATGCTACCATAAGCTGAAGGCCGCGGCGTTGTAAGCCTAAATACATATGCCCAGCTCCGGGGAACATCGCTAAAATAGAAGCGAATGTTTTACTTTTCTTTCCTTGTTCACGGTGCTCTTCAAAATCTTCGAAAATAGTACGGTCAACTAATTGTTCGCCGCGTTCTTTTTTCTGTAGTTGCTGAACAGCATCGAAGAAATTATAAATCCATAAAACAGGTAATGTAATAAGGAAGATAAGGAAACTTCCTTGAGATGTTAAGAGTGCGACGAAAATGATCATACTCCCGATTCCTGTACAAGCTACTAAAAATGTAAGTCCACGTTGCATAAGTCCTAATTGAAAATGACCAAGTCCAGGGATGATTGATAGAAGAATGATATAAAATCGTTCGCTCTCTTTAGAGGACTCTGTAAATTCTCCGGTTGCTTGTTTTTTCGATTGATTAATAATAGTGATAACTAAGTCTAATAAATTGATCGCCCATAGCACGACTAGTAAAAATAGAGAAAGAAAAGCAATATCACGCGCTCCTAATGCTATTGTACAAAATGCTGCAAAGATAAATAGTAATAAAGCCCCTCCGCCATATAAAATAAACCGTCCGAACTTCTTTAAATATAAATGACCAAGCCCGGGAATTAGCCCTAATACAAGTGCTAAAAAGGGATTTTTATTCATGCTTTGAACCTCCGTCCTTTTTTGATGAGTCTACCGATTTGTTTACAATTTGTTGTGAGATAGAAGACTCGTTATGTTTTGAAGATTTCTCGAAATTTGATGTCGCTGTGAAAATATATTGGAATAAACCACTTACCATGAAAATAATTGTAGCCGCGGTCGCAATTATGTAGTGAATAATGGTGCGCTTTAGTGAGTTTGTTTTTATATTTTCATTAGGTTGTAGCGTTTCAAAATTAATTTGCGTCATAACTTCGTTCGTAAATGAATCATCATTTATCATTGGAAGGTTTTCATGTTGTTCATCAATACTTTCCATATAAAGTGCTAAACAATGATCACATTCATAAAGATGTTCTTCCATAGATTCACGTTCATTGCTCTCTATAAAATCTAATGTATAATTGCGCCAATCTTCTTTTGAATAATGCATCATAGAAACTCTTCCTCCTTCCAATGTTTTTTAATCCATTTTCTTGCCCGATACAGTTTCATTTCAACTGTTTTCACTTCAATGTTTTTCTGTAAAGCAATTTCTTGATAGCTTTTTTCTTCTAAGTAATGTGCGAGAACGACGTCACGGTAATTTTCGGGAAGTTCTCTCAGCTTTTGAGCAATGAGTAATTTTTGCTCTTTCGTCACTAATAAAGCCTCAATATTATGAGAGGATTTTATATTTTCCTCAGTTTCTTTACATAAGGAGAGTTCTTCGTTTTCTCTAGCTTTCTTTCTCTTATAATCAATAGCGTGATTGGTGGCAATACGCGCCATCCACGTTTTTAATCCGCGAAATTGATAATTTGGGAGAGAGGCGTGAATTTTTACGAATACTTCTTGTGTAACATCTTTCGCATCTTCTTCATGTCTTACAATAGAAAAGATAACTTGGAAAATATAATGACGATATGTTTGCACAAGGATACGAAAAGCATGTTCGCTTCCTTGCTGTGCTTTTTCAATTAATTGTTTTTCCTCAATGGGTCTCTCCCTCCTTTTTGACGCATTCTATTATATAGACGTAAGAAATGACAGGTCACCCTACACATGTTGTAAAAAAAGAATAATATATTTTTAGGAAAGAGGCTATATGAAAAAAGGTGTGAAAAAATGGTAAAGAGAAGTATATAATGAGCAAGTAGGAAATGTTACGTGAAGAAAGGATGTGAATGTTAGTAGGGGAAGGTCCATACTAACAAACATGAAAATTAAAATATTAATAGCAGATGATAATTCTTTTATTAGGGAAGGCATGAAAATTATTTTAAATACATATGAAGAGTTCGAAGTGGTAGATACAGTAAATGATGGGAAAGAAGCAGTGGAATATTGTAAAAAAAACGACGTCGATATCGCCCTTTTAGATGTTCGCATGCCAAACATGAATGGGGTAGAGGCGACGAAATTTATTTGTGAAGAGACGAAAACGAAACCATTAATTTTAACGACGTTTGATGATGATGAATATATTTTGGACGCAGTGAAGAATGGGGCGAAAGGTTATTTATTAAAAAATAATGATCCAGAGCGTATTCGTGATGCGATAAAAGGCGTATATAACGGTCAAACTGTTATGCAAGATGTAGTGCTTGATAAAATTAAATGCAATTTAATGGAAAGAAAAGAGGACGAATGTAAAATAGATAAAAATCTTTTTACAGAAAGAGAGCTTAGTATTATCGCATTAATTGCGAAAGGTTTCTCGAATAAAGAAATTTCGAAGCAACTTTTTATATCAGAAGGAACAATCGCAAATTATATTACATCAGTTTTAGGGAAAACTGGACTTGAACATCGTACGCAAATTGCGATTTATTACTTAACAGGGAAAGTAGACTAATGTTATGGAATTTTGGTTAACTATAAGTAAATTAATTGTTTTTATATATATTGTGTTTAGTTACATTTATTTAAATGTTGAGAACTTACCATGGATTATACTGACTTTGCTTTTATATCTTTCTGTAAACGTGCTGATTTCTATATTTAAAAAAGATACGTACAAAAACATATTAACTTTTGTGTCAATTGGCGTAGTTATTTTATTCACATGGAAGATTCATCCGTTCTTTATTTTGTTTTTACCATTGAACTTATATGAAATTATATTTCGTTATATAGAGAAGAAATGGCAGCTCTTTATCATTATGATGATTCCTATTATCTTTACAGATGAAAGTATTCGAATGACATATGGATTAATTGTTGCATTTTCTTTCATTGTATTAACTATGGCAGAACGGTATATATCGCGTGTATTAAAGATTGAATCACAAAATGATAAGATGCGAAAAGATATGCAGCGGCTGACGAAAAGCTTACATGAAAATAAAGAGTACATAAAGCAATCAGAGTACACATTTAAGTTAGAAGAGAGAAATCGGTTGTCACAAGAAATTCATGATAAAATTGGCCACTCGATGACAGGGGCGCTCATTCAAATGGAAGCAGCAAAGCGGTTAATGGGGATAGATAAAGAAAAATCTGCGGAGTTATTACAAAATGCAATACATATTTCAAAAGATGGAATTGAAAGTATTCGGGTTACATTAAAAAATATGAAGCCACCAACTGAGCAAATTGGTATTCATCGTATGAAATTATTCATAGAGGAATTTGCCGGTAAGCATGATCTAAATATTCCTTTCGTATATAAAGGAAATTTAGATATGATTTCACCAATTCAGTGGAAGATTATCGGTGAAAATGTTACGGAGGCACTAACGAACGCGATGAAATATGCTGATGCGACAGTCATTTCAATCGATATTCATGTACTGAACAAGATGGTGAAAGTACAAGTGAAGGATAACGGAAAAGGTGCAGCTCTCGTTAAGAAAGGTCTAGGGATTATGGGGATGGAGGAGCGAGCAGCGTCAGTAAACGGAAAAATTATTGTAGATGGAACTAGTGGTTTTTCAGTAACAATGCTGTTGCCGATATAAGAAAATGGGACGAAGATGAATCATCTCATATGAAAAAAGTGAATAATCTCATGTGAAAAGAATGAACTTCTGCACTGAGCAGGTTCATTTTTTTTGTTTATACTAAAAGCAGAGAAACCGAAATAGGGGTGAAATGATGAATACATTAGAAATTAAAAATTTAACGAAAAAATTTGGTGATTTCATCGCGGTAGATAATATGTCTTTATCTATTAAAGAAGGAGAAATATTTGGCTTTTTAGGATCAAATGGTGCTGGTAAAAGTACCACGATAAATATGATTGCTGGGTTGTTAAGAAGTAATGAAGGTGAAATTAGCATATTAGGAAAAAATATAAAGAAACATAATCGGTTTGCGAAGATGAATATCGGTATCGTTCCGCAAGATATTGCAATCTATGAAGAGTTAACTGCCTATGAAAATGTGAAATTTTTTGCTGGACTGTACGGGCTAAGAGGGACTGAATTAAAAGCGAGAGTAGAGGAAGCACTTCAATTTGTGGGGCTTAGCGATAAACATAAAAGTTACCCGAAAAACTTTTCTGGCGGGATGAAACGAAGACTGAATATCGCTTGTGCAATTGCACATAGACCGAAGTTAATTATTATGGATGAGCCGACAGTTGGAATTGATCCACAGTCAAGAAACTATATCCTTCAGTCTGTTCGGAAATTAAATGAAATGGGAAGTACGATTATTTACACGAGCCACTACATGGAAGAAGTAGAAGAGATTTGTACGAAAATAGCAATTGTAGATCACGGTAAAGTGATAGCAGAAGGTACGAAAGAACAGTTAAAAGCGATTATTACTGATACGAAAGACATTTGGGTTGAAGTGAAGTCAGTAGAAAATTTAGATGTAGAAAAGTTAAAAGAGATAAATGGTGTGAAAGCTGTTCAAATTGAAGAGAACGTAATCAAGGTAAACTCGGATGCAGGAGTAAACAATTTAAATAAAATTATTCAGCACTTCATTAATCATGACATTGAAATCCGTTCGTTAGAGGAACAGGCTCCAAACTTAGAAACAGTATTTCTTACGTTGACTGGAAGAAACTTACGAGATAAATAAAAGGTAAATGAAGAAAAGGTAAAGGGAGGTTCAACAATTGAACATCTTCAATATTGCAGTTATGCATATTAAAAGAGATTTCAGAGACGTAAGAACTTTAGTTTTTATGTTAGCATTTCCTATTGTGCTTATGCTTGTGTTAGGAACAGCGTTAACGAATGCATTTAATAGTGATAGTCAATCGATTAAGGATATACAAGTGCTATATAAAGATGAAGCAAGTAGCACACTTTCTCAATCGTTTGCAGCATTTACGAAAGAAGTCGATAAATCAGGTATTCATTTTAAAAAAGCTTCCGGCAGTATAGATGGGAAAGAAGAAGTGAAGCAAAATAAATATGCTGCTTATGTAGAGTTAAATAAAGATGGTGCGAAATTTTACGGAAGTGACAAAAGTAGTATTGAGGGAAGTATTGTGGAAGGCATGCTTACAACATTTGTTGATAAGTACAATGTAGCGGCTGAAGTTGCAAAAGTTGATCCTAGTAAGGTGAGCGCAGTTATTTCAAATGGAAATCATAATGATTATATAAAAGAAACATCTTTACAAGCTGCGAAAAAACCAGGTTCTATGGATTACTATGCGGTTGTAATGACAACAATGATTGCACTATATGCTGCGATGGGAGCAAGTTCTTTAATCCGAGGAGAACGGATACGTAAAACAGGAGATCGTCTCATTGCTGCACCTATAAGTAAGGCTGAAATATTCATTGGAAAAGTACTTGGTAGCCTAGTAGCAAATGCCCTGTGCATATTACTCGTTATGCTATTTAGTAAATATGTTTTTCAAGCGAATTGGGGCGACCATCTTGGAATCATATTTCTTATTTTATTAACACAAGTCTTTCTAGCAATTAGCTTCGGTTTAGGAATTGGATATATTACAAAAACACCGGAATCATCTAGAGCGATTATTATGGTTATTGTGCAATTAGCTTCTATTTTTGGTGGTGCATATTTCGTAATAGAAGAAAATTTTGTTACGAATTTATCACCATTAACGTGGGCAAACACAGCTGTCATGAAAATTATTTATGCAAATGACGTAGGAGCAGCACTGCCAGTAATATGTTTAAACCTTGGAATTTCAGCATTCTTTTTATTAATTGCGATTATTGCATTACGTAGACGGGAGGGGCTATAGTATGAAAGATATTTTATGGCTCATACAAAAAACGTTATCTGTACTTTTGAAAAATAAAAAAGGGTTATTCATTATTATTAGTTTGCCGATAATCGGAACACTAATCTCCTTCTCAATGTATGGGAATGTGGGGCAAGGGACGTTAAATATCGGGGTTATAAATAAAGAAAATCAATCTATAGCAAATGATACGGTGAAATTTTTAGAAGGATTAAATCATGTAAAGGTAAGTAAAATTAAAGAATCTGAAGTAGAAGATAAACTCACTTCCAAAAAACTTGATGGAGTTATTACATTAGATTCTGGTTTTTCAAAAAGTGTTCGAGAAGGGAAACCAGCTCATATTGAAATTTCATCGATTAAAGGCGATCAAGTAACAGGATTTATAAAATCATATTTATACAATTATATTGATAATGTAGCAGCTATTAGTAAAGTAGCAGGTACAGATCAAAGTGCATTTGATAGTATGTACGCAGGATATCAAAAAGGTTCAATTAAAATGAAAACTGAGACGCTAGAAGATACTTCGAAAAATAAAGATATGACAAACCAAACGATGGGTTATCTTATTATGTTTATGCTATTTTCAGCAGCGAACTTATCAGGTTATATTTTAAAAGAAAAAGAAAATAGAACGTATTTTAGACTCTTATCAACGCCAATAGATGGGAAGAAATTTATATTATCTAATGTCGGGGTAAATATGATGCTATTAACAGTACAAATTCTGATTACAATTCTATTCCTAACGAATGTTTTTCATATAAATATCAATATGCCTTTCATAGTGATGATTGGTGTACTCATGCTATTTGCTTTAATAGCGATTGGAATATCGTTAGTCCTTGTCGCTTTTTCGAAAAACTCAGCATCAGCAAATGCACTGCAAAATATGATTATTGTACCAACATGTTTACTCGCTGGATGTTATTTTCCATATGACATTATGCCAAAAGCGGTGCAAAAAGTAGCTGATTTTCTTCCGCAGAGATGGTTGTTAGATACAGTATCAAAACTACAACAAGGAATTCCATTTTCAGAGTTGTATGTAAATATTTTAATCTTATTCGCCTTTGCGGTAGCATTCTTCTTAATTGCAATTTATAAGTTTGGAAGAAATAATGATGCGAGAAACTTTGTTTAAATATAAAAAGGTGTGGCTTCATGCCGCACCTTTTTTGTTCGTAATTTAGAGTATCTTTTGTAATATAGGAATGCTTTTGTAGAGCACTTCGTTATGTGAAGCATGCACAACATATTTATTTCCCTCTAGAAGAAAAACGCTATGTAGAACAGCGTTACCATCACCATGTTTTGTAAGTATATCACCGACGACTTTGCCGTCTGTCCATTTCAGTTTGGAATGTGAAGGGACAACTTGTAAATATTGAATGGTTTCCTCTCCATCTCCGGCAATGAATGTAGTTTCAATAGTTCTTTTTTGTATCATAAATCTATTTTCATTTAATGTATCGAGGAAAGGGTTTTTCGTGTTCATCCCACTATAAGGAAGAAATGCAATCGAAGAGCCAGATCTTATAAATAAATAATTTCCGTAATCTTTACACGGAATAACATCTTGTAATCCTGGAAAGTAAAGATGTATCGCCTCAACTGTGTTCGTGTTATATAAGGTGCTTAAATAGTGAATGTATTGTTCCATATAAAAATGAACGATATTTATTTTAGAAGAGGCATGGACAGGAAGACTACCTCCAGTCCAATAACTATAATTTGCCGGAGATCCAGCGTTTGGTGTACAGAGTATAATAAGCTGGTTCACATCATTTTTATATTCGTCACTTTGAACGTAAGTACGTCCAAGAAGCCCGCCCATACTATGGCATATTAGATTTAGTTTATCACAGCCTGTAATTTTTTTCGCATAGGCAATCGTTTGTAATAAATATTTTTGGGTAGAAAAAACAATGCGCTGTCGCCAATCATAAAAACAGATGAACAAGTCTTTATTTCGTTTGTACCCCATACTTTCTAAAATCATGATGAATGGTTCATAAATAAACGCAGAAAGTCCGAAGCTCCAATTACCGGTACCAGGAATAATAATATTACTCATAGAACCGAAAAGCCCTGGGATAAAAACAATAGGGGTTTTTCCTTTTCTCATATTCTCCTCTCCTTTACCTGTTTAACATCGATTAAAAATTAAGAAATACATTTCGTATGAAAACATATTTAAATGAAACACTACGAAGTAGAAAGTAATTTGAGCGGAAGGAAATCAAAATGATTAAAAAAATATTGCGAGTTACTTCTATTATTATTGCGATTGTTATTTTTATTTTAATTTGTATGCATATAGACGTTACGCTCGGAAGGAAAATGGAAGCCGGGAAAAATATGCCGACAGAGTACGCTCCTCATTATAGTGACTTTCAATTATATGTAGAAGGGAAGTCATTTTATAAACAGTTATTTACGGATATAAGAGAGGCGAAGCAATCTATTTACACGTATTTTTATATTTTGTCGGATGATAAAAGTAGCCATACTTTTTTAAACTTATTAAAAGAGAAGGCAAAAGAAGGAGTAAACGTTTATTTATCCGTTGATCGCATTAATGATTTATCATTTGAAAGAAAGATGATAAATGAATTGCGGGAAAGTGGTGTGCATTTTACATATAGTAGAAAACCTGAATTGCCATTTGGCTTTTATTCACTTCATCATCGTAATCATCGCCGTATTACGACGATTGATGGGGAGATTGGATATACAGGTGGGTTTAATATGGGAGATGAGTACTTAGGAAAAGATAAGCGATTTGGATATTGGCGTGATTATCATGTGCGGATAAAAGGAGAAGGAGCAAAAGATTTAGAAGAGCAATTCGCTTTAGATTGGAAACGAGATACGACAGAACATATAAAGAGAAGTACGAATAAAGCTAGTAAAGGGAACACGTTGCATTCTATGGCTAGTTACAATGGGCATCACGTCGCTGAAAAATATATCGAATTAATAAAAGAAGCGAAGCATTCAATCGTAATTACAACCCCTTATTTTATAGCAAAAAATAAAGAACTAATGAATACTTTAATTGAAGCGCAAAAACGTGGTGTTACAGTAAAGGTACTTTGGTCATATAAACCAGATATTCCTCTTATTAAAGAAGCAGCGTATCCTTATATTCGCCAAGCTGTTAATAACGGGATTGCGGTATACGGTTATAAAAAAGGGATGTTTCATGGGAAGTTAATGCTTATTGATAATGAATTAACCGTTATCGGTACTACAAACTTTACGGCTCGTAGCTTTTATATAAATGATGAGATGAACTTGTATATTCATGGGGGAACTATCGTATCAGAAGTGAATACGGCATTAGCGCAAGATTTTCATGATTCGAAAGAAATGACGAAAGAATTTTTTGAGAAGTTATCGTTTTGGGAGCGTTGTAAGGAGAGATTAGCAGGATTGGTGGATTTTTATTTATAAGGGTTAATGGAAAAGGATGTCTTTTATAGACACCCTTTTTTAATGAGAAATAATTAGTTTTCATGCACAAGCAATGAAGCATCATCATTAATCAATGTCCCGACATGCTCACCTAAGCAAATTCTTTTCATTACCCCAGGCTCATCAAAGTTAAAGACGTGTGCGGGTAAATTATAATCACGGGCCAGTAGTAAAGCGGCTTGATCCATGACTTGTATGTTTTGCCTAACAACATCGTTATAGTTTAGTTTTCTGTACATTTTCGCTGATTTATTATGTTTTGGATCGCTAGTAAAGACGCCATCTACTCCTTGTTTTGCGACTAATATTGCGTCACTATTCATTTCAATGGCTCTTTGAACACTTGGATAATCTGTCGTAACGAACGGTTGCCCGTTACCACCGCCAAAAATGACAACATAACCGTTATCTAAATGATGTACTGCTCTGAGGCGAATGTATGGTTCAGCTACAGCATTAAACGGGATGGAAGTCATAACGCGCACTTCTTTATTTGTTTTACTTGTTAACACGCCGCGTAGCATTAAGCTATTAATGATTGTACCTAACGTACCAATATTATCAGCTTCTACACGATCAATTCCCCATTCTTCAGCTAAATGACCTCTGAAAATGTTACCGCCACCGATGACGATAGATACCTCGATACCTAAATCAACAATGGATAAAATTTCATTTGCGATATGTTCTAATCTTTTGGAGTTAAAGCTATTTCCGGTTTGATCGGCAAGTGCACCGCCGCTTAATTTAATTAAGACACGTTTATATGGCCTCATAACAATTCCCCCTATATAGATCGCAATAAAAAAGGAACAAAGGCAAATGCCTTTGTTCCTTTTGAAGAAAATGAAAAAGAAAAGAAGAAGATAGGACGAATTTTTGTACATAATTTTTCATACCATCCACTCCTTTTCATTTTGATTTTTTGTAAGTATATATCTTTTTGATTATACGAAACAATCTGACTACTTATCAAGTATATTTTATTTCTTTTTAATGAAAAGGTGTCAATGAAAAAGAAAAGAAAAATTTTCGAATTTTTTGTGACGAACTTGTAGGTTTTTGTATGATTTTGTAGGTTTGCTTATAAGATGTGTGAGTAGCTTTTATAAATTCAAATTGAAAGCGTTCGCATGAAGGGGATGAACATAAATGAAAAAATTCGGATTGGCAACACAAATTTTTGTCGCGCTTGTTTTAGGGATTGTAGTAGGGGCAGTCTTTTATGGCAATAAAACGGCGATTTCTTATATCACACCAATTGGGGATATATTTATTCACTTAATTAAGATGATTGTAGTACCAATTGTTATTTCAGCATTAATTGTTGCGGTAGCTGGTGTAGGCGATATGAAAAAGCTTGGGAAACTGGGCGGTAAGACAATTCTTTATTTCGAAATTATTACGACGATTGCTATTTTAATGGGATTACTTGCAGCGAATATATTCCAACCAGGTACTGGCGTTGATATGAGTAATTTACAGCAAAGTGATATTTCTTCTTATAAACAAACAGCAGATGCAACAGAGAAGAAAGGCTTTGCAGAAACGATTGTTCATATTGTACCGAAAAATATATTTGAGTCTATTACACAAGGTGACTTATTACCGATTATATTCTTCTCAGTACTATTCGGTTTAGGAGTTGCAGCAATCGGTGAAAAGGGAAAGCCTGTTTTTAACTTTTTTGAAGGTGTACTTGAAGCGATGTTTTGGGTTACAAATCAAGTGATGAAATTCGCACCATTTGGTGTATTCGCATTAATTGCTGTTACGGTTGCAAAATTTGGTGTAGCAACACTACTTCCTTTAGGAAAACTAGTGCTAGCTGTATACGTAACTGTTATACTATTCGTTGTGATTGTATTAGGTATTAATGCACGAATGGTTGGCGTAAACATTTTTACATTAATGAAAATTTTAAAAGAAGAACTTATTCTTTCATTTACGACAGCAAGTTCAGAAGCTGTTTTACCTAATATAATGAGAAAGATGGAAGAGTTCGGTTGTCCAAAGGCAGTTGCCTCTTTCGTAATTCCGACAGGTTATACATTTAACTTGACTGGATCAGCTATTTATCAAGCGTTAGCGGCATTGTTCGTTGCACAAATGTACGGTGTTCACATGTCACTGACGGAGCAAATAACGCTATTATTCGTTCTCATGTTAACATCCAAAGGTATGGCGGGAGTTCCGGGGGCATCATTCGTTGTTGTATTAGCAACGTTAGGATCAATGGGATTACCGCTAGAAGGCATCGCATTGATTGCGGGAATTGACCGCATTTTAGATATGATTCGCTCAGCTGTCAATGTATTAGGAAATGCATTAGCGGCCATTGTTATGTCGAAGTGGGAAGGCGAATTCGATGACGAGAAAGCAAAACAATATGTAGAAACAGTCAAAGAAACAAAAGCAGCATAAGAAATCGTTAAGGAGTGAATAATCATGGCAACATTAACTGAAGTTAAAAATGGCGTTCGAATTGAAAAAGATTTTTTAGGTGAAAAAGAAGTACCAAACTATGCATACTACGGCGTACAAACAATGCGTGCGGTTGAAAACTTCCCAATTACAGGATACAAAATCCATGAAGGTTTAATTAGAGCGTTCGCAATTGTAAAAAAAGCTGCAGCGCTTGCTAATACAGATGTAGGAAGATTGGAGTTGGACAAGGGCGGCGCGATCGCAGAAGCCGCTCAAGAAATTCTTGATGGAAAGTGGCATGATCATTTCATCGTGGATCCAATCCAAGGCGGAGCAGGTACTTCAATGAACATGAATGCAAATGAAGTCATGGCCAATCGTGCTCTTGAATTATTAGGAATGGAAAAGGGAGACTATCATTATATTAGTCCAAATAGTCATGTAAACATGGCGCAATCAACAAACGATGCATTCCCAACGGCAATTCATATCGCAACATTAAACGCATTAGAAGGTTTATTACAAACGATGGGCTATATGCACGATGTATTTGAATTAAAAGCAGATCAGTTCGATCATGTTATTAAAATGGGTCGTACACATTTACAAGACGCTGTGCCAATTCGTCTTGGACAAGAATTTAAAGCGTACTCTCGCGTACTTGAACGTGATATGAAACGAATTCAGCAATCACGTCAACACTTATATGAAGTAAATATGGGAGCAACTGCGGTTGGTACAGGCTTAAATGCGGATCCAGAATATATTGAAGCAGTTGTAAAACATTTAGCTACAATTAGTGAACTACCACTTGTTGGTGCAGAAGATTTAGTAGATGCAACGCAAAATACGGATGCATACACTGAAGTATCTGCAGCACTTAAAGTGTGTATGATGAATATGTCTAAAATTGCAAATGACCTTCGCTTAATGGCATCAGGTCCACGTGTTGGCTTAGCGGAAATTATGCTACCTGCTCGTCAACCAGGTTCATCTATTATGCCAGGGAAAGTAAACCCTGTTATGCCAGAAGTAATTAATCAAATTGCATTCCAAGTAATTGGTAACGACCATACAATTTGCCTTGCTTCAGAAGCAGGACAATTAGAATTAAACGTTATGGAACCAGTACTTGTTTTCAACTTACTTCAATCAATTAGCATTATGAATAATGGTTTCCGTGCCTTTACAGATAATTGCTTAAAAGGAATTGAAGCGAATGAAGATCGCTTAAAAGAGTATGTTGAGAAGAGTGTAGGAATTATTACAGCCGTGAACCCTCATATCGGTTATGAAGCAGCAGCTCGCGTTGCGAAAGAAGCAATCGCGACAGGGCAATCCGTTCGAGAACTTTGTGTGAAAAATGGTGTATTGTCACAAGAAGACTTAGAGTTAATTCTAGATCCATTCGAAATGACACACCCAGGGATTGCAGGAGCAACTCTTTTAAAGAAAAATTAAAAAAAGAGGGGGGACAAGCCCCTCTTTTTTGTTTACAATATAGAAATGCTATATATGAATAGAGGTAGGGATGTTATGAGTAAGTTTACAGTAGCTTCTAATGGTTCATTAGAAACGACATTAAGAGGAGTAGAAGTATTATCAACACCACTTTTAAATAAAGGGGTCGCTTTCACGCAAGAAGAGAGAGAAGAATTAGGTTTAAAAGGGTTATTACCGCCAGCAGTTTTAACATTAGAAGAACAAGCACGCCGAGCATACGAGCAATTTTGTTCTCAGCCGGATGATTTATTAAAGAATGTATACTTAACAGCATTGCATGATCGAAATGAAGTATTATTTTATCGTATATTAACAAATCATTTACGTGAAATGTTACCAATTGTATATACACCAACAGTCGGTGTAGCGATTCAAAGATATAGTCATGAATATCGTAAACCACGTGGTGTGTATTTATCAATTAACGATTCGTCAGGTATTGAAGAAGCATTTGCGAATATCGGTGCAACAGCAGAAAATATTGATTTAGTCGTTGTAACAGATGGAGAAGGCATACTTGGAATTGGTGACTGGGGCGTTGGTGGTATTAACATCGCCATCGGAAAATTAGCTGTTTATACGGCTGCGGTTGGAATCGATCCTAGTCGTGTACTACCGGTAATTCTAGACGTAGGTACAAATCGTGAAGAACTATTAAACAACCCATTTTATATTGGAAACCGTCACCCTCGTATAACTGGTGAAGCTTACGATGAGTTTATTGATACGTTTGTACAAGCGGTAAGTAAGCAATTCCCGAAAGCACTATTACATTGGGAAGACTTTAGTTCTCGAAATGCACGAAAAATTTTAGATAAATATCGTCATGATATTTGTACATTTAATGATGATATTCAAGGTACAGGTGCAGTTTCACTTGCGGCTGTGTTATCGGCAGTGAAAGTTTCGGGTGTACCGCTAAGTGAACACCGCGTTGTTGTGTTTGGTGCTGGGACGGCTGGAATCGGTATCGCGGATCAAGTTAGAGATGCAATGGTCCGCGTAGGCGTATCAGAAGAAGAATCATATAAGCGTTTCTGGTGTATTGATCGTAACGGGTTAGTTACAGATAATATGGAAGATCTTCTTGATTTCCAAATTCCATATGCAAGAAGAGAAGCGGAAGTAAGTGAGTGGAAACAAAATGATGTGATCGGACTTGCTGAAGTTGTGAAGCATGTAAAACCGACAATTTTAATTGGTACATCAACTGTTGCAGGAGCATTCAAAGAAGAGATTATTAAAGAAATGGCTTCTCATGTAGAAAGACCAATTATTTTACCAATGTCGAATCCGACGCCACTTGCTGAAGCAAAACCGGTTGATTTAATTGAGTGGACAGAAGGAAGAGCGTTAGTTGCAACAGGAAGTCCATTTGAACCGGTTACGTATAACGGTGTAACGTATGTGATTGGACAATCGAATAATGCACTTATTTTCCCGGGACTTGGTCTTGGAACAATTGTCGTACGTGCAAGCGTCATGACGGATGGAATGTTTGCAGCAGCTGCGGAAGCAGTTGCAAGCATGGTAGATACAAGTCAGCCAGGAGCACCTATTTTGCCAGAAGTTGAAGAGTTACGTAATATCTCGGAAATGGTTGCAATTGAAGTAGCGAAAGTTGCTGTTGCAGAAGGTGTTGCTAGAGAGAACTTAAGTGATAACGATATCAAGATTGCAGTGAAGGAAGCAATCTGGGAGCCAGAGTATCGCCAAATAAAAGCGGTAGAAAAGGTTAGAATATAGAAATAAAGCCCGTTTATTATAATAAACGGGCTTTCACTTTTACTACTGACAAAAAGTATAGGAAGTGGCACCTTTGAATTGGAATCAGTTATGGAAGAAAGATATATCCCTTTTAATTATATTAATGGTTGTTGTTCCGATTGCTGGAGAGCTTAATTTTCATCCTTTTAACGATACGTTTCGCGTTAGCTTTGGGACACCGCTTTTCTTCTTTTTATTACTATTTTTAAGAAGAATACCAGCAGCAGCTGCAGGTGTTCTTGTCGGAATATGTGTCGTTTTATTCCGCGTATGTCTTGACTGGATTATGCAAGGTTCATTTCATATGACAGAATCATTTTATTTGCGCTATCCTGTGTTCTTTTATTATTTTATTTATGGAAGTCTTTTTTCGCTTTGTAGGGTGAATAAGTTTCATCAGAATCCAATTGTTATTGGTTGCCTTGGGATTACAATTGAAATGATCGCAAGTATGTCAGAACTAGCGATATATCATATGGTAGTGCTCGGTACAACAATAACAATTTCTGAAGTGAATAAGTTAATTATTATTGCTATTTTTCGTAGTTTCTTTGCACTCGGTTTTTTAAATATGATGAATTTATATGAAACGAAATTAAAAGAATCACAAGTTCGAAAAGAAAATGAAAAAATGTTAATGCACTTGTCCAATTTATATGTAGAATCTGTTCATTTGAAAAAAACGTTACAAAATGCAGAATTGATTACACAAGAAGCATATCAACTATATCGAAACTTACAAGCGAACGATGATTCCAGTAGTAAAACAGCATTGAAAATAGCAGGAGAAGTGCACGAAATAAAAAAAGATAATCAAAGAATTTTTGCAGGATTATCTAAACTGTTATTAGATAAAAATGTGGCTGAGTATGTAGAAGGACATGAGCTTACAGAAATGATTGTAAGAATAAATGAAAAGTATGCTGAAATGCTAGAGAAAGATATACGTTTTTCTAAACATATAGAAGGTGAACACGCTGCATATCCCGTGTATACAGTCTTATCAATTTTTAATAACTTAGTTGCCAATGCAGTGGAAGCAATTGAAGATAGAGGTCTCATAAATATTAAGTTATATAAATGGGATCAACATGTAATCTTTGAAGTAATTGACGATGGCCCTGGTATTGCACAAAAGTATAAGGAATTAGTATTTAAGCCTGGGTTTACTTCAAAGTATGATCAAACGGGAACACCGTCCACAGGTATTGGACTTTCTTACATACACGAAATGGTAACAGAGCTTGGCGGAGAAGTAAGATTAGAAGACAATGAAACTGGAAAAGGGTGTAAGTTTATCGTTTGTTTACCGGAGTATAGTTTAAAGCGGGAAGGGGAATAGGTTTGTTTTATTATATTGTAGATGATGATGAAGTTTTCCGTTCAATGCTTTCGCAAATTATTGAGGATGGCGATCTTGGGGAAGTAATTGGAGAATCGGAAGATGGAGCGTTTATTGAAGCAGAACAGTTAAATTATAAAAAAGTAGATATTTTATTTATTGATTTACTCATGCCAATGAGAGACGGCATTGAAACAGTTCGCCATATAGCGCCTTCATTCAATGGGAAAATTATTATGATTTCCCAAGTTGAATCGAAACAGCTCATTGGTGAGGCGTATACACTTGGTGTTGAGTATTATATTACGAAACCACTAAACAAAATTGAAGTTGAATCTGTCGTACGAAAAGTAATGGAACGGATTCGCTTGGAGCGTTCCATACATGATATTCAAAAATCATTGAATAACGTGTTTCAGTGGGAGCAGCCGCAAATGCGCAATGAACCGGTGCAAGAAGCAAAAAAGATAGCAGATTCCGGACGCTTCTTACTATCAGAGCTAGGTATTGCGGGAGAGAACGGAAGTAAAGATTTACTTAGTATGCTGGAATATTTATATGGACAAGAAAAGGCGCAAACATTTGAATTTGGATTTCCGGCATTAAAAGATATTTTTCACCAAATAACATTAAAAAAATTAGATCATATAGCTTCGGATGCAGATATAGATAAGGAAAGAAAAGCATCTGAACAACGTGTAAGAAGAGCGATTTATCAATCATTGAATCATTTAGCCTCCCTCGGACTAACGGACTTTTCAAATCCGAAATTTGAAAGCTATGCTCCAAAATTTTTTGATTTCACTGTAGTTAGAAAACGGATGACAGAAATGACGAAGGATGAAGTAGCAACTTCTGGCCACATACGAATTAATACGAAAAAATTTATTCAAGTGTTGTATTTTGAGGCGAAACGGTTGATGGAGATAGAGTGAAAAGATGCTTATAAATAAGCATCTTTTTTTGTTAAATCAACATTTTATATTTTCTCGTGAAGCATGTAAAATGTTAAGTAAGAGAAAATGGTTTTACATTAAGGAAGTGTCAAAACAATGAGTTTTACATTAAATAAATCGATTATTAAAGAAGTATGCGGAGAAACCTCATATAAAAGAGGCGAAGCTTATTATAAAGCAAATAAAGTAATCGTGAATCATTATGATGAAACGAAAGAAATTTTTGAGGCGACGGTAAAAGGGAATGAAGATTTTCATGTTACAGTAGAAAAAGCTAAAAAGGGAGATGTAGTTGCGAGATGTAGTTGTCCTTCGTTAGCGTCTTTTCAAACGTACTGTCAACATGTTGCAGCCGTACTCATACAAATAAATTATAATCAGCAAACGGGTGGCATGCTCCCTGCTAGTAGTGAAAATATGAGCGGAAATGATCAATTAACGAATGGGATGTTTCAGTTGTTTGCAGACAAACCACTGAGGCCAAAAAGTAAACAACACCGTTTTGATACACGTGAAATATTAGATGTTGCCTTTATATGTTCACCAGTGGCTACGAAAAGTGGTGGGGCCCTTCTTGGAATTCAGTTAAAACTTGCGAAAACATATTTTATAAATCATATTAGAGAATTTCTTTCTAAAGTGGAGAAGAGAGAGACTTTTCATTGTTCCAATGAATTTACATACACGCCAGATGTACACAGTTTTAAACAAGAAACGGACGCGATTATACAACAACTCATTAAAATGTATCATAATGAAAAAATGTATGAAGATGCGTTAGAAGTACATGCGAAACAAGATGAAAGTATGATATTCATACCGCCAGCTTCGTGGAAAGATATGCTCTCTTCACTTACTAAAGTTGAGTATGTACAGCTGAAACAAAATGAGCAGCTGTTTCATGGCTTACAAATGTCAAACGGTTTATTGCCATTACATTTTGAATTTACGAAAGGAAATAATGGTGGATTCACACTTCATATAGCCGGCCTAAATCGTGTTCAAGTTATGGAAATGTATAACAACGCTCTTTACGATGGGAAACTATATCATTTGCCTATGGAAGATTGTATGCGACTTATTGAACTACAAAAGATGATGAGCCGCTCAAATAGCAATCAGTTTTATATTCCTGAAAATAAGATGGAACATTTCGTAGCGAAAGTTGTGCCAGGATTAATGAAACTAGGAACGGTACGCATTGATGAAGTAATATCAGATCGTGTTGAAACGCCGTCGCTAAAAGCGAAGCTATATTTAGATCGAGTGAAAAATCGTTTGTTAGCAGGTCTTGAATTCCATTATGGAAATGTCATAATCAATCCGTTAGAAGAAGACGGACAGCCGTCTGTTTTTAATCGTGATGAGAAAAAGGAAAAAGAGATTTTAGACATTATGAGTGAAAGTGCCTTTGCAAAAACAGAAGGCGGCTATTTTATGCATAATGAAGAAGCGGAGTATAACTTTTTATATCACGTCGTTCCGTCGTTAAAAGGCTTAGTTGATATTTACGCGACAACAGCAATCAAATTACGTATTCATAAAGGGGATACAGCGCCTCTTATTCGGGTAAGAAGAAAAGAAAGAATTGATTGGTTGTCATTTCGTTTTGATATAAAAGGAATACCGGAAGCGGAAATTAAAGGTGTATTAGTCGCTCTTGAAGAGAAACGCAAATATTACCGATTAGCGAATGGTTCTTTATTATCACTAGAGAGCAAAGAGTTTAATGAAATTAATCAGTTTGTAAAAGAATCAGGTATTCGAAAAGAGTTTTTACACGGGGAAGAAGTGAATGTTCCGCTTATTCGGAGTGTAAAATGGATGAACGGACTTCACGAGGGTCATGTTTTAAGTTTAGATGAGTCTGTTCAAGATTTAGTTGAAAGCATTCAAAACCCGAAAAAATTAAAGTTTACAGTACCGCAAACTTTACATGCTGTAATGAGAGAGTATCAAGTATACGGATTCGAATGGATGAAAACACTTGCCTATTACCGTTTTGGCGGTATTTTAGCAGACGATATGGGACTTGGAAAAACGCTGCAAAGTATTGCTTTTATAGATTCTGTTTTGCCTGAAATTCGGGAGAAGAAGCTACCTATATTAGTCGTTTCACCGTCCTCGCTCGTCTACAATTGGTTTAGTGAATTGAAAAAATTCGCCCCGCATATTAGAGCGGTTATTGCAGATGGAAATCAAACAGAACGACGAAAAATTTTAAAGGACGTAGCGGAATTTGATGTCGTAATTACGTCATATCCGTTACTGAGAAGAGATATAAGATCGTATGCGAGGCCGTTTCATACACTATTTCTTGATGAAGCACAGGCGTTTAAAAATCCTACAACGCAAACTGCAAGAGCAGTGAAAACTATTCAAGCTGAGCATCGTTTCGGACTAACGGGAACGCCTGTAGAAAATTCATTAGAAGAGCTATGGTCTATCTTCCATGTCGTCTTTCCGGAATTATTACCGGGAAGAAAAGAATTCGGTGATTTAAGGCGAGAAGATATAGCAAAGCGCGTAAAACCTTTCGTATTAAGACGACTAAAAGAAGATGTATTACAGGAGCTTCCAGATAAAATAGAGCACTTACAGTCATCGGAGTTATTACCAGATCAAAAGAGACTATATGCTGCTTATTTAGCGAAATTAAGGGAAGAAACGTTAAAGCATTTAGATAAAGATACGTTACGTAAAAATAAAATTAGAATTTTAGCTGGCTTAACGAGATTACGACAAATTTGTAATCATCCCGCTTTATTCGTTGATGATTACAAGGGGAGTTCAGCTAAATTTGAGCAGCTGTTAGAGATATTAGAGGAATGCAGAAGTACTGGTAAGAGAATTTTAATCTTTTCTCAATTTACGAAGATGCTGTCTATTATTGGTCGTGAGTTAAACCGTCAAGCTGTTCCATACTTTTATTTAGACGGAAATACACCTTCGCAAGAACGTGTAGAGCTATGTGACCGGTTTAACGAAGGAGAAGGGGATCTATTTCTCATTTCTTTAAAAGCTGGTGGTACGGGTCTTAATTTAACGGGTGCCGATACGGTTATATTGTACGATTTATGGTGGAATCCAGCTGTTGAACAACAAGCAGCAGATAGAGCATATCGAATGGGACAAAAAAATACGGTACAAGTTATTAAATTAGTGGCTCACGGAACAATTGAGGAAAAAATGCATGAACTGCAAGAGAGTAAGAAAAATTTAATCGCTGAAGTGATTGAGCCGGGAGAAGAGAAATTGTCCTCAATTACTGAGGAAGAAATTCGAGATATTTTAATGATCTAACATAAAAAGCTATGCCTTCAAATGTATGAGGGCATAGCTTTTTTGTTGTAATAATTATATTTTGTTTTGTACAAAGTAAAGAAATCAAATGTTATTTAGATTACTTCTTTGTGCCTTTACTTTTGTATGGCTTGGCAGCTGCCTTTTTCTTTGCACTTGATTGCCAACGGTTCCACCCTTTACTTCCTGTACCTTGTCCTACACCTTTTTTCGGTTTTGCTTTCGTTTTACTCATATGATCACTCCGTTATATAAAAATCTTATTTGATAATAGTCAATGATTTAGAAAATACTCTTTATAAATGACTATGTTTACTTTAAGTAAAAATAAACTGCTTGAATGCTATAGTATAACATGAATTTGCAAGTAAACTGAAAGGAATTATAAAGAAAATGAAAATAATACGAAATACTGCGGATTCTATATTTCGAACGATTACATTACTTGTTGTGTATATGTTAGTCTCGCTTAGTGAAACGTTTTTTGGATTAACAAGGCAAAAGAAGTGAAGATGTTATATTGAAAACAATCAATAAAGCCGTAAAATAAAGAATTGAAAAATATTTTTAAATTTTTGTTGACTTTCTTTATTTTTTGTATAGAATAATCATTAATAAAATGTTTCAGAGATGTGACAACAAAACGACTATGAAAGGACGAGTAGTAGTAGGATGTAGTCTAAGCGAGTCAGGGGTGGTGTGAGCCTGATACGAAGCCTATTATGAAGAACCTCCTGGAGTTGCTAACCGAAATCCTTTACAGGAAAGTAGACTTAGCCGGGTACTTCGCCGTTACAAGAAGAACAGTATCGAGATATTTCATCTCCGTACTGTATAAGTGAGCAACCTCTGTTGCTAATTTGGGTGGTACCGCGGAACCAAAGTCTTTCGTCCCAGTTTTTTGGGAAAGAAGGGCTTTTTTTGTTGGCTTCTTTTCACAACATCCAAACATTTTAGGAGGAAACCACCATGTATCAATCATTAATGACAGTAAGAGAGACTCAAATCGCAATTAAGGAAGTTAAAACATTTTTTGAGGATCAATTAGCAAAACGCCTTGAACTATTCCGCGTATCTGCACCATTATTCGTAACGAAAAAATCAGGATTAAACGATCATCTAAACGGTGTAGAACGTCCAATTGAATTTGATATGTTACATTCAGGAGAAGAATTAGAAATTGTTCACTCACTAGCGAAGTGGAAGAGATTTGCTTTACATGAATATGGATATGAAGCTGGTGAAGGTTTATATACAAACATGAACGCGATTCGTCGTGATGAAGAACTTGATGCAACACATTCCATTTACGTCGACCAATGGGATTGGGAAAAAATCGTTCAAAAAGAATGGCGTACTGTAGATTACTTACAAAAAACAGTACAAACAATTTATGGAATATTCAAATATTTAGAAGACCACTTATTTGAAAAGTATCCGTTCCTTGGAAAGTATTTACCAGAAGAAATTGTTTTCATTACTTCCCAAGAACTAGAAGATAAATATCCAGAATTAACACCGAAAGATCGTGAACATGCAATTGCAAAAGAACACGGTGCAGTCTTCATTATCGGAATTGGTGATGCACTTCGTTCAGGTGAAAAGCATGATGGGCGCGCAGCTGATTATGATGATTGGAAATTAAACGGTGACATTTTATTTTGGCACCCAGTATTACAATCTTCATTCGAATTATCATCAATGGGAATTCGTGTTGATAGCAAATCACTTGATGAGCAATTAACGAAAACAGGTGAAGATTTCAAACGTGAGTACGATTTCCATAAAGGTATTTTAGAAGACGTACTACCATTAACAATTGGCGGTGGTATTGGACAATCAAGAATGTGCATGTACTTCTTACGAAAAGCACATATCGGTGAAGTTCAATCTTCTGTATGGCCTGACGATTTACGTGAAGCTTGCAAAAAAGAAAACATTCATCTGTTTTAATAGAAGAGAGAGGATAACTCAAAGAGTTATTCTCTCTTTTTTATAGTGTAAACGAGTGGTTTACAGTGAGTTTTACTAATGGTTTCTTTCTTTTTTGGATCCTTTTATGTAATAATTTGTTAAAGGAGGGGACGTTATGAGCTTAGGACAACAACTTAAAAGATTACGAGAGTCAAAAGGGTTTTCGCAGGAAGATGTTGCTAAGAAAATTGGTGTGACAAGGCAAGCTGTGTATAAGTGGGAACATGATAAAAGCTGTCCGGATATTGATAATTTAATTTTGCTTAGCGAAATGTATAATGTCATGCTAGATGAATTAATAAAAGGAAACCAAAGCTTTAAAGAGAAAATACATATTGATGAAGAAGATGAAGATTTTGAGAAAGAGAATGAATTTGGTTTTTATATTGGCTGCGGTTTATTAATTATGAGTGCTTTCATTGACTATGAAAGAATACAGGTGGTTGTCTTAGGCGTTGCACTATTCATGATGGTCTTTTACTCTGACGTGAAGAAAGTTATTTTGAATGAATATAGATCGTTTTTTCATGGGAAAGAGCGATAAGATATAAAATGAGAAGAGTCAGTTATATTTCCTAGGAAAGGATAAAATGAATAATTAAATTATTTTATAATGATTTTTGGATGTTGGTAATATGTTAAAGAACGATTTGGATAGAGTCTTGAAATCTATGTGTAAAATGATAATACATTTTTAAAAGCTCAAACAAGCATAACCACGTTCTAAAGTTAGGACGTGGTTAAAAATATAGTGGTTTAATATATAATACATCACTTCATTATTTGTTACCGAGTTCTTCCGCTAAACCGACTAAAATGCCTTCGGTTCCACGAATGTAGCAAAGTCGATACGAGTCCTCGTACTGAACTACTTCGCCAACGAGCTCTGCACCATGCTTAGTAAGTCTATTTACCATTTCGTCAATGTCTTCAACGGTAAACATGACGCGCAAATAACCGAGGGCGTTTACAGGAGCTGCTCGGTGATCTGCTATAGTAGCTGGGGCGAGAAATCGCGAAAGTTCAATTCGACTATGGCCATCTGGGGTAACCATCATAGCAATCTCTACGCACTGAGAACCGAGTCCGGTTACGCGACCAGCCCATTCACCTTCGACAGTTGCTCTCCCTTCGAGTTTCAAACCAATCTCTTCGAAGAAAGAGATTGCGTTATCAAGGGATTCTACAACGATGCTGACATTGTCCATTCTTAGTAATTTGTTTTTTGTCATTGTCTTTATCTCCTTATATATAAAAGTGTGTTATCTAAGCATCTCCATAATTATACTATTAAAAAGTTACAAATTCCTTCTAAACAAAAACACCTTGTCACAGTGTAGGAGAATGTGACAAGGTGTTTTTTTAGTATATCATATAGCATCTTGTTAACGAACAACACTTCGAAAATCTTCTACTATTGAGATACGTATGAACTTTATTTCGTGAATACTATCATGTCCAAGTAGTTTTAAGAACTTGATAGTGTAGTTGTTATTCTATAGAACGACTTCGACTTTCCCACAAAATATTCCCGCTCTTTTTCTATTTATATAGGAAGGAAATAGATTCATCTCATTTGTTTTAAGTTTTACCGGTGAAAATTAACTCATCTGCACTAAAGGCTCAATTTTCGCCATAAATGATTGATGCAGCGCCTCAACACCTGTTACTAAATGAAGGCGGTCAATAACGACAGACACTTTAATTTCTGATGTACTTACCATTTTAATATGAATATTTTCTTCTTTTAAAGTAGTGAACATATTCGCGGCAACTCCAGGGTTAGATACCATACCAGATCCTACGATTGATACTTTTGCTAAATGATTTTCATGTTCTACAGATTCATAGTGAAGTGCTTCGTGGTTTTGTTCCAACACTTCTAAAGTTTCTTTTAAATCACTCGAGTGGATGGAGAAGGAGAGATGAACAGTTCCTTCATTTGTAATACTTTGAATGATGATATCTACATTAATATGTGCAGCTGCTAATGTAGAGAAAACAGTGGAAAGCGATCCTTGTTCTAATCCTTTTATTGTGACACGTGTAATATTATCTTCAAATGCAATACCTTTAACGATTGATTGTTGTTCCATGTTACATTCTCCTTTTACAATTGTTCCGTTTTCTTGTTCCATACTTGAGCGAACTTCTAAAATAACATTATGATTTTTAGCGAATTCAACAGCACGAGGGTGTAATACACCAGCACCGAGGTTTGCAAGTTCTAACATTTCGTCATAAGAAATTTCATCTAATTTATAAGCATCTTTTACAACTCGTGGATCCGTCGTATATACGCCTGTTACATCTGTATAAATATCACATTTTTTTGCTTTCAATGCAGCGGCTAATGCAACAGCAGTTGTATCAGAACCACCGCGGCCAAGCGTTGTAATTTCATGGTTTTCACTAACTCCTTGGAAGCCAGCTACGATAACAATCGTACCTTCAGTAAGATAAGATTGAATTCGATCTGTATGAATGTCAGTAATCCGTGCACTACTATGTACAGATTCTGTCGTAATACCAGCTTGCCATCCTGTTAATGAAATCGCGTTATAACCTTTTGTTTGTAGTGCCATTGTTAACAATGAAATGGTTACTTGTTCTCCTGTTGATAGAAGCATATCCATTTCGCGTTTACTCGGATTTTCTGTAATAGCGTTAGCAAGTGCTACAAGTTCATCTGTGCTCTTTCCCATTGCTGAAACGACAGAGACGATACTATGCCCTCGTTCATATTCTTCAATAATTAAATTTGCTACATGTTGAATGCGCGCGACATTTCCGACAGAAGTGCCACCGAATTTTTGTACAATCGTTTCCATTACGAATTCCTTCTTTCATCCATTTTTAAGAATAGATTAGGACATATATAAATCCCAATATTCCTGTAGTTACCAGAGAAAAGCAAAAAACACCATCTCAAATAAGTGAGGATGGTGCTGTTACAGGAAAAGGGAAACAGAAAACGGAGCTAATAAAAAAACCGCCAAAAAAGGAATACCATGAAAATGATATCTCTTTTTTGTAGATAGCTCTTCACACGTACACTTCTGTACATATGACAGTTCTGTTTCTATTCGAAAACAGCCCCAATCGATAAATGCAGAGAAAATTATCGATTTCGGCAATACTTCCTTTCATCTAATTTCATAGACATCTCTGTGTCTCCATTAGAATAATCATAAGTATTGCAACCTCTATCTCACGTTTTAGGCGAGAGTGTTTGATTTATGAAGTTGTTGGTAACATTTGTTTTATAATAATTTAAATTTTTCGTGGAATCAAGTGTTTTATATATATTTTAAAAATTCTATCTTTTATTCGGATTAGTTTGTGAAAAATGTAGCAAAATCAATTCATTGCATGTACATTAAAAATATAGAGTATAGGAGGTGGAAGGATGGGGAAGATACAGCCTATTTATGTAGCAACAAAAATGAACACAACAATGGAGAAATTATGGGAGCATACACAAGAACCACATATACATACAGAGTGGGATGTTCGTTTTACAGAAATCACGTATTTAGAGAAAAAAGCAGGAGAACCACAGAAGTTTTTATATAAGACAAAAATTGGATTTGGACTTGAAATAGCCGGAGAAGGGGAATCGCTAGGTGAGATAAGAAAAGAAACTGGAGAACGGATTTCTTCTTTGAAATTTTGGACAGACAATCAATTATCACTTATACAAATTGGACGTGGGTATTGGAAATATACACCGAATAATGAATATATTCATTTTGAAACACAATATGATTATGATACAAGATTTGGTCGTATAGGGAATGTAATAGATTCATATGTTTTTCGCCCGTTATTAGGTTCTGCGACTGCTTGGAGTTTTGATGCTTTAAAATTATGGTTAGAAAAGGGGCTTCATCCTAGGTTGCTAATTAGAAGAACAATGACATATTGGCTCGTTTGTTTTTTATTTGCTTTTGTATGGCTATATCAAGGGATTGTACCGAAAATAATCTTTACCCATCCAGAAGAAGTGAAAATGCTTTCGGTCATAATTGATTCAACTGAAAATAGTATTTTTATTCTTAAAATAATTGGGTTGTTAGAAGTTATTTTTGGTGTCATATGGTTACTTCCATTTCCAAAACGTAATTTATTTATACTACATATTTTCATGTTAATAGCCTTAACGATAGCAGCAGGATTTACGAATGTTGCAAGTTTTACAGAGCCATTTAATCCAATTACGTTAAATCTGCTTCTAATTGGAGTATCGATTGTCGGTTATATGAATAGCTTCGATTTGCCAAGTGCAAAAAATTGCAAGAGGACGAGAAAGGGATAATGTATGTCTAATATGTATGAAAGACTATTAGGGGATTCTTATAAAAGGCTTCATCCAAAATTGCAGGAACGATATGCGATAACGAAGGAAAATAGCTTTATTGGGGAAGGGGAAATGGATGAAATTTACGGTGGCTCTTTTTTCGTTAAATTGATTTTGAAAATTGCATCGAAGTTCCGAATGTTTTTCTCTGAGCGAGGGAAAAAAGTTCCGTTTGTGATACATAATACTGCTGGACGAGATAAAGATGGAATAGAAATTGTAAGGTGGAATCGCACGTTTTATTTTCATGATAAGGAAAGATATTTTAATGCGGTTATGCAACTGGATGAAGAGAATAATGAAATTGTAGATTATTTTGGTGAACCACATATCCTCGTTTCTACTTTAAATTTTCATATTGATGAGTTAGGAGCAATGCATATTGCTTCAAAGAAACAATGGTTTTATATGTTTGGGAGAAAAATTCCTTTGCCGAAACTTTTATACGGAGAGGCAAAAATTGTTGAAAGTTATGATGACGAATTACAATGTTTTCGAATTCACGTACAAGTACGAAATCCGTTAATTAGTTCATTATTTTCATATAAAGGAACATTTGTAGAGAGGGAATAAACGATATGAGAAATATAATATTTGGTCTTGCTTGTTATATTGTTTTTCTAATATGTGAGTGGCCGTATGTAAACCCTGTTGAAGCAATTATATTATTATCTATTTTGTTATTTATACCGATGTCATTTTGTATTATTGATACAAGAACACGAAATGGATCGTATGTATTATTTTATAAAGCCGTATCGTTTTTATATCCGGTCGCAGCAATTAGTGCAATGTTATCATTTGTAACAAATCAATATTTCTTTGCGATAATTTGGTTTGTATATACGGGGATCGTTGCGTTATTCGGTATAAATAGATTACTAGAAAGAGGATGGAAGCCATTAGAAGAAACGGCTATAGATAGTGCGTTTATTTATTTGTTTTTAGGTGGTTTTTGGTTTTTTGCTTCAGTAGCAAGGCTTTCAATTATGAACTTTAGTTCTGATATTGTTTTACTCACAGCTGCCCACTTTCATTATTCGGCGTTTCTATTGCCCTTATCAGCTGGTTTAGTAGGAAGGAAAAGAGAAAAGAGAAGTAAAGTATATGATGTAATTATGTTTATCATAGTTATTTCACCTATGACAGTTGCGATAGGAATTACATACTCAAGGATATTTGAATTTTTTGCAGTGTTCATATATTTATGTGCTATTTATGGATATGGTATTTACGTTTGGAAAGCGAAATTTAATTCTATCACTGCAAAGGTTCTCTTAATTATTTCGTCTAGTACGCTCATGGTAACAATTATGTTCTCACTTATATACTCATACGGAAATTTCAAACAAGTAATGACGATTACAATTGCACAAATGGTTTGGATTCACGGTGTGGTAAATGGAATTGGAGTAGCGTTGCCAGCATTTGTCGGTTGGATGATTGAAAAGAGTGTTCCAAATTATAAATACTATGGGAAACCAATGAGCAGGTTAAGAGGAAAAGTGAAGATTGGTGGAGCATTTTTACATAGTAGAAATTTAGTAGATGGCAAGGAATACAGTGGTCTAGTTGATAAAATGAATGATTTTCATAGTGAAGCATTTGACGTGACAAAGATTCCTATGAGTATTATTCGCTTTTATGAAAATACAACAGCGTATGAGTTACAATCGAATATTCAATGGGCTCGTTGGTTCCGTCCATTTGCATTTTGTTATGAGAAAATGAGTAAACGTGTAGGACAAATACATTTAGGAATGGGCGGCAAGTGGGAAACGATGCATGGCTCTATCGTTGGTGTAATAGATGAGAAAGATGGAAGAGAGAACGTAAGGGCTTGGTTAAGAAAAAATGAAGCAGGAGAGTCTATTTTTTTAGCTCTTTACTCAAAGCATACATATATGAACGAGACATATATGAATATTGCATTACCTTTACCATATTCGAATATGACGGGAGTTTTGAAATTACGTAATAAGTGTAATGATTTAATCATTACTAGTAAGCTGAGAAGAAATAGTAAGGGAGATGAGGGGATTTATTTACATACTCGTTTCTTTACAATACGTTTACCATTAGCAGAGACTTTTATTATTAAAGAGGGCGCAAATCAAATGTTAGAAGCTAACCATAAAATGTGGATATTCGGAATCGAATTTTTAGAAATTGATTATGAGATTAAGAAAATAGAGGAGAAGTAAGAAAAGCTTGGAGAGATTCCAAGCTTTTTTACGTATGAGTAATTGTCATAGCAACTTGTTTATCTAAGTCTCGGTCCCAAACACGTTGAATTTCAAACGTACCTTTTTCAAAAAATAATGGGAATCTCTCTTTAAACCAATCTTGCATAGGTAGATTTAATGCTGTATCGATTGGTATCCATAATAATTCGCCCTCTGGAGGGTCTATAAGAAGTTCGCCTTCAAATGAATCTGTCCAATAGTTAAATACCATATATCGAACATTTTCTTTCGGATTTACGTATTCATCTAATCCCTTAAAAGTCAAATTTGAAACAAATAATCCAGTTTCTTCTTTTACTTCTCGTTCAGCAGCTTGAACGATACTTTCTGGAAAATCTACTTTACCGCCAGGAGCGATGTAACCAGGGAAGCCTAGATGATCGGGGCGCTGTATTAGCAATACTTCGTTATTCCGCTGAACCATACACATTGTATAAATGCGGTGTTCGATACTTTTCCAATTCGTACTCATCCGAATCTCTCCTCTTATAAAATGAGTCTCTTATAGTTTAACTATAGTGATTAGTTCCAAAAAACGCAATAATAATACAAAATTATACAATTTATTATTGCTAATTGATATTTTTACCAAAAATTTAATAGTTTCATATATAATTAAAAGAAGTGAAGAGTGAATTTTCTGTATTTAAATCCAGAGATTAAGGTCATTTGAAAAGAGGAGAGAGATATGCAAGGAGAAATACGAACAGAGAAAAATGTAAGTTATGTCGGTAAATTGTTATTGCCAGTTAAAGCGTCACCACATTTTAAATTTTTATGGATTGGTCAATTACTTTCGGCATTAGGTAGTTCGATAACGATGGTGATTTTGCCAGTCGTTGTATATTCGTTGACTGGTTCAACAGTTGTAATGGGAATGACTATGGCAATGTACATGCTTCCTAATATTCTTGCGTTACCGTTTGCTGGATTAGTCGTAGATCGAATCGATCGGGTGAAAGTAATGTTATTTACAGATATAATTCGTTGCGTATTAATGCTATTGCTTGCAACACTTATATTTATGGATGTATTAACAATTCCACTTCTATATATACTCGTAGCATTGTATGGGCTTATGGAAGGGATATTTCAGCCGGCGTATGCGGCTGTAAGAGCGAAAGTATTTGTACCGGAAATTCGAAATGCAGCTAATGCATTAACACAAATGAGTAATCAAGGTATACGACTAATTGGACCGGCTCTTGGAGGATTGATCGTTTCAGTTGCATCTGCGGGAATAGGATTTGGACTAGATGCAGTAACATATTTGCTATCATTTTTTTGTTTATTATTTTTAAGAGAAATAAAGTTTAAAAAAGTAAAACCCATCGAAAAGAGGAAGATTGATTACAAACAAGAGTTTATGGAGGGTGTTTTCGTTTTAAAAAGTCATCCGTGGCTATGGATTACAATTTTAGTCTTTTCTTTCATCAATATTTGTTATGCAGGAATTATCGTCGTATTAATTCCATGGTTATTTAATGTTCATCATCATTTTGAAGCATACGTGTATGGATTAGGAATGGCAGCTTCTGGTGTTGGAGCTGTAATTGCCGCGCTAATATTTGGCGGGAGAGAACGGTGGCATAAGCGGGGGCTACTTGCCTATGGTGGTGTTTTAATAAGTAGTTGTGCGCTTTTAATAATGCCGTTTATTGCTTGGGCACCTGCATTAATTGCATTAATGGCAATTGAAGGTTTCGGTATGATGATATTTGGACTCATTTGGGAAACGAGTTTACAAGAGCTTGTGCCAGAAGAAGCATTTGGAAGAGTGGCAAGCCTTGATATGTTAGGTTCATTTGCTTTATTGCCACTAGGTTATGTGGTAGTAGGGTGGTTAGCTACTGTCATAGGTGGCGAGATAACGATTATAACACTAGCTATATTAGTACTTGTAACAATTGGAGTAGCGTTATGTGTGCCGAGTATTCGACGATTTGATTGATGATATAAGGGAAAGGAGAATAACTTATATGATTATAGAAAACTTGAACGACATAGTAGCAAAGGAATTGGACAGCGAATACACTTTGCAGGAAAAGATCTTTGAAGCAAAAAATTTCACAGTCTATATAGCCATCCATAGAGAAAACAAGTTCACATATAATCAACTAGTATTAATAAAACATCTTTATAATGAAAAGCCTTCCGTACATATTTGGCATAAGAAAATTAGTATGACAGCAACAGAACTGGAAATTACAAAAGAAGCGACAGAAGCGATACAAGCTGGTTTCAAAAAGAAAGAGTAAGCCCTAAAGAAATTAGGGCTTACTCTTCATTAAATACAAATGTTTGTTTCATTTTTTTACTTTCATTTACTGGATGGCCGTTGTAAGAGAAGTTCTTTTCTTCCCAAGTTATGACGACTTTGAAATTATGGCTGTTAAAGTCTAATGGGAATACGATGTAATCAAAGCTTGTATCACTTTTCGAAACGTTGTTATTTAAAGCGGTAGCATTAAAAGTAGCTTTAGAGGTAGGGGTGTTATCAAGTATTTCCACAGCTACGTTTGATACATCATTACCGATGTTTTTTACGAGTAAACTATATGTATCGTATACACCTTGTTTTGGCTGCAATGCTTGCTTGTTTACGTTATGAGAATTATCAATTTCGATATACCATTGTTTAGACTTTGATGCGATTGGTAGTGATTGAAATGTGTATGCACTAGCTTGTATTGGTAGTGCTAAACAGATTAGTGCAAAGAGAGAAAATATTTTTCGTTTCATTTTTAGAGAACTCCCATTCTTTAATGAATATATTTGTTATTATCTTCTCTTTTTGAGATGATATACCATATAATGTGAAATGCTATTTGTGACACCCATGAATGTAAGTTGCATTTTACATGCAACAATTGGTTTTAATATTCCGTTGAACACATCTTATATTGTAGGTGCGGTTATTACGGTTATATTAACTGCTGTATTCTTTATGAGAGCTGTGTAGAGATTTTCTACACAACTTTTCTAATGTGAAAATTTTCCAATAATATGTTAAAATAACATTGTCATACAACAAGGGGGATTTGTTTTATGGAAAATGGACATCTTGTTAAAATAGATTTAACGAAAAGAATAGAATCAAAATCTAAGTATAATAAGAAACTTGAAAAATATCAGAGACGTTTATTAGCACTTCAGCAAATTGTAAAAGAAGAAAAAATTGCAGTTATGCTCGTTATGGAAGGTTGGGATGCAGCTGGGAAAGGCGGGGCGATTAAGAGAGTGACGGAACACCTTGATCCGCGTGGGTTTCAAGTAAATCCAATTGGAGCACCAGCACTTCATGAAAAACGGTACCATTACTTGCAACGTTTCTGGCGAAAACTTCCTCAGTACGGGCAAATTACTATTTTTGATCGCTCATGGTACGGCCGTGTGTTAGTTGAGCGTGTTGAAGGTTTTGCTACAAAGGAAGAGTGGACGAGAGCGTATGATGAGATTAATGATTTTGAAAAACTATTAACAGATGATCATTATATAGTCGGAAAGTTTTTCTATCATATTAGTAAAGACGAACAATTAAAGAGGTTTAAAGATAGAGAGAACAATCCTTTGAAAAGATGGAAAATTACAGACGAAGATTGGCGCAACCGTGAAAAATGGGATGAATATGTTGAAGCGATGGAAGACATGTTTGAAAAAACAAATAAGCCAAATGCGAAATGGCAAATTATCGCGAGTAACGATAAATTATACGCTCGATTGAAAACGTTGAAAGTGATTATTTCATTAATTGAGGAGTATCTCTTAAAACATAATATAGAATTACCTTCGTATTATCATGAAATAAAAGAGGGAAAGACAGAGGGTTTTGCAGCTAATGAAGATGCAGTTGTAAAATAGTACAGAGTTTACATATGAAATATAAAGTAGAGTTACCCTGTAATTTTGAACAATAAAATTACAGGGTATTTTTTTATTTAGAAACATTTTACAATTAACGGAATAAGGTATATAATCAATAATCATATTAACATTGTTAATATGATTATTGATTATATACAATGTGGGGGTCTTATTTTGAAGGGAAGAGATGTTGTTTTAGGTTTATTGATGGAAAAAGAATTGTCTGGTTATGATATTAAAATTGTGTTCGAAGACGTATTTACTCATTTTTTTGATGGGAGTTTTGGAATGATTTATCCAACGTTACGACAGTTGGAAAAAGAGGGGAAAATAAAGAAAGAGGTTATTATGCAAGAAGGGAAACCAAATAAGAAAATGTACTTTATTACAGATGAAGGGCGTGAAGAGTTTTATCAATACATGCAAACAGATGTAGAGAAAGATGTTTTACGTTCAGATTTTTTAATGAGGATGTATTTCGGTAATTATAGCGATGATAAGGCGATAAAAAAATGGATTGCGGACGAAATTGAAAGGAAAGAGCTATACATTGCGGATCTTCGTTTGAAATATGAAAAGTGGAGAGAAGGTATTACTTTTGTTGAGGAAATTTCACTCGATGTAGGTATCGCATCGTATAGTGCTCAAGTAGAGACGTTGAAAAGAAAACTAGAGCAACTAGAAGCAAAAGAACACAATAAAATGGAAGAATGAAAAATCTGTTCATAATAAATAAAGGGGTAGATGAACATGGAGCAATCAAAAGGTATTAAGGTTGTCTTTTTAATGTGTCTAGGTATATTTCTTTGTATGATTGATACGACAATTATGAATATAGCTTTACCCGCGATACAAACGAGTGTAAATACGTCATTAGAAAAGATGTCTTGGGTATTAAATGTATATACGATGACGATTGCGGTACTCGCCATTCCACTAGGGCGGATAGCTGATATTTTTGGGAAAGCAAAGATGTATATTCTTGGTTTGATAATTTTTGGTGGTGGATCAATACTTTGCGCTTTTGCTAATACGGGCGATTTCCTTATCTTTTCTCGCTTTATACAAAGTGTAGGTGCAGCGATTTTATTTCCGACTAGTATGGTAATTGGTGTATCAGCAATGCCATTAGCTAAGAGGCATGTTGCACTTGCAATTCTAGGAGTATCACAAGGATTATCAGCTGCGATGGGACCAGTAATAGGTGGAATTATTACACAAAATTTCGGTTGGAGATGGGTGTTCTTCGTTAATGTTCCAATTTGTATTCTTGGAATCATTTTATGCTGCATTATGTTACAAATAAAAAATGAAGAACGTATTATCTCAAAAATAGATTGGATAGGACTGCTATTAAGTAGCACAGCAATTTTTTCTTTTACTCTCATATTAGTAAAAGGCAATACATGGGGATGGCAAAGTAATATAGCTGTGTCTTGTTATGCAATTAGCACTATTTCTCTTATTCTATTTGTTCTAGTGGAACGAAAGATTCATAATCCAATGGTGAATTTAAATTTATTTAAAGATCGAATATTTGTTGGAGCATCTATCGTTGTAATATTAAGTAATTTGTTTTTAATTGGAGTAACTGTATTACTTCCAACGTTCTTGACGAAAATACAAGGTCGAACGGAAATCGAAGCAGCTTTTTTAGTGACACCTATTTCAGCAATGATATTTTTAGTCTCACCAGTTGCAGCAACATTAATTAAAAAGCTTGGCAAAGTAACTATTATTTTGTCAGGCTTTCTTGTTATGGGTCTATCTTATTATTGGTTGCAAATGATTGATGTTAATTCAACAAATATAGAAATAATTATTCCATGCATGATATTAGGTGTTGGATATGGTTTAGTAGTAGGTCCAATTACAGTTTTAAGTGCTTCTTCGTTTGAAGGGGAATTATTAACTGCTTCTCAAAGTGTTGTCTCGATGTTACGACAAGTTGGAATTGTATTAGCAGTTGCAATATTTGTATCTAACTTAACGCACAACATAACTGTAAATAAAGAGAAGGTATATCGTTATGCAGAAGAAAAAGTGCGTAATATTCATGTGAGTAGTGCTCAGCAAGCTGAGATATTACAAATAACAAAAGGAAAAATAGAGAACCAAAGTATAGAAACAAATGTAGAAAAAGATCAAAATGAAGCATTTGTAGAGTTAAATAAAGAGAAAAAAGATGAATTAATTCACCAAAAGGTGGATGAAGTATTAAGAGAAGTTCCAGTAGAATATAGAGATGTAAAAAGAGAAGAAGTTATGAGTCAAGTGACAAATGAAGTTGAAAAACAAGAAGAAAGTATAAAGAAAGAAGTACTCGCATTTTCGAATGATGTGAATCATTATGCTAAGAATCAGATGGCTATGAGTTTTACAGATTTATATAAAGTGAGTGTGCCAATTATTTTAGTTTTTGCTTTAGTAAGTTTGTTATTTTGGGAAGGAAAGACTTTGAGTAAAAAGAGAGGGGAAAGAGTTATAGGGGGAGTCTAAGGGAAATAATCTAAAGGTGAGTTATATTCAAATGATGGATTGCTAGCTGTGATAAAATTAGTATAATTATTTTGGGAACCCCTCGGTAATGGGAAAAACATAAACCGTGGGGCTCTTTACATGTATAAATAAATTTCAGCATTTTAAATTTGGGGATTTTGTTGTTCTATAGTACATTAACAAGAGGGTTTCATTTCAAAGGGAGGATGAGGAATTGTTAGATAAGGTGGGGGATTTAGAGAGTAATCATATATATACAGAAGAAGAACAACAAAAATTATACAAAAGAACATTACTAATCGTAAGCATTTCACAAATGTTCGGCGGGGCAGGGTTAGCTGCTGGAATTACAGTAGGTGCACTACTTGCACAGCAAATGCTTGGGACAGATGCATATGCAGGATTACCGGCTGCTATGTTTACATTGGGATCGGCGGTAGCAGCTTTCTTTGTTGGAAAGTTATCGCAAAAACATGGTCGTCGCATAGGACTTGCAGCAGGTTTTATAGTAGGTGGACTAGGGGCTATTGGAGTTGTATTAGCAGCTTTAACAAATAGTATTATTCTTTTACTAGTTTCTTTACTCATATATGGCGCGGGCACAGCTACGAATTTACAAGCGCGTTATGCTGGAACGGATTTAGCGAATAAGAAGCAAAGAGCAACTGCTATTAGTATTACGATGGTAATGACGACTTTTGGTGCAGTTGCAGGACCGAATTTAGTAGGTGTAATGGGAACGTTTGCTCATTCAATTGGAATCCCTGAACTAGCTGGTCCGTTCATATTATCGGCAGCTGCATTTATACTGGCGGGTATTGTCCTATTTGTTATGCTTCGTCCAGATCCGTTACTTATTGCTAATATGATAGAAACATATAAACAAGAACATACATATAAAGGGCAAGTGGTAACAGAGGAAGCGATAGAAAATAAACGAGGAATTACTGTTGGAGCAATCGTAATGATACTTACACAAATCGTGATGGTTGCGATTATGACGATGACGCCAGTTCATATGGGACACCACGGACACGGTTTAAGTGCAGTAGGTCTTGTAATTGGTTTTCATGTAGGTGCAATGTATCTTCCATCTCTCGTTACGGGAATGTTAATTGATAAAATTGGCAGAACTACGATGAGTATAGCTGGAGGAGTAATTTTACTAGCAGCTGGTAGTATAGCGGCGATAGCGCCAAGTGATTCTTTAATACTATTAATTGTTGCTTTGTCTTTGCTTGGATTAGGATGGAACCTCGGTTTAATAAGTGGTACGGCTCAAATTGTTGATGCAACTATCCCTTCCACACGTGCAAAAACACAAGGGAAAATAGATGTGTTTATTGCACTAGCGGGAGCTTCAGGCGGAGCAATGTCAGGAATGGTAGTAGCGAATTCAAGTTATGCAGCATTGTCATTAGCTGGAGGAGTGTTAGCTTTCATGCTTATTCCTGTTGTGATATGGGCTCGGACAGGTAAATAAAATTAAGATAAAAAAGGCTGCGTTCAAAGGGAGGTAACCAATCTTTGAATGCAGCTTTTTTGTAGTTAGTTGTATAAAAGAAAAATTTTAGTTTAAATCCCACTCCACAATAAGCCCTAAATGCGTAAGACCACCACCAAACCCGTATAGTAAAAGTGTGTCTCCATTATTTAATTTTCCTTTTTTTCTAGCTAAATCTAGAGCGAGTGGAATAGAGACAGAAGATGTATTCCCCATATATTCCACGCTCGTTAATGTTTTTTGTATTGGAATTTGAGATTTTTCACAAATAGATTCGATCATGCGTAAATTAGCGCTATGAGGAATGAACCAATCTATTTCATCTATTTGCATATTAGCGGTATGTAATAGTTCTTTTATACCTGCTGGCACCGTACGTGTTGCCCATTTATATACTTCTCTCCCATTTTGCACGATTTTTTCATTTGTTTGCAGCTGTGTGCCATTCATAGTAGTAGATAAGTTTGTTCTGTATAGATGAATACCACCGTGCCCATTTGTTCCCATATGAGCAGCGATAAAGCTTGGTTTGTTTTCATCTCTTTCTAATAAAATAGCTCCAGCACCATCGCCAAATAAAATACAAGTCGTTCTATCGGTGTAATCAGTAACTTTAGATAATGTCTCTGTCGCTACGACAAGTACTTTTTCGTGTGATCCAGAAGTGATTAAGCTATTCCCAACGTGCAGGCCATATGTGAAACCAGCGCAAGTCGCATTTAAATCAAATGCTATTGTATGAGGTATGCTGAAGTGTTGTTGTATTTGACACGCGACACTCGGAAAAACATAGTCAGCGGTTGTTGTAGCGACGATGATACAGTCTATATCTTCTAAGTTCTTTTTAAAAGTTGTACATAAATTTTCAATTGCTTTAATGGCTAAGTGTGAGGAGTATTCGTCTTCGCAAGCAATTCTTCTTTCCTTCATTCCTGTTCTTTGTACAATCCATTCATCATTCGTATCAATCATTTTCTCTAAATCGTTATTAGATAATATTTGATTTGGAACATAAGTACCAATTGCAGTAATACGAGATTTAGAAAGCATAGGAACATCTCCTAACTTATTTTTATAACCTGATACTAATATCAAGTCATAAATATGTCAATAAAGATTTTTCGTTTGTGAAAATCAGTATATTTTAATAAAGCGAAAAGGGATTTGAGGAGTGATGTCCAAATAATATACGGAAGCTTCTAAAATTGATAGTAAAGGGGTTTGAGATTCTTGAAAAGAATCGTATATGTATTGTCTCTAGTTTTAATTTGTAGCTTTACTTATTTTATTTTACCAGAGAAGTCTTACGCTTGTGAGTGTATGAAAGCATCACCAGAAGAGAGGTTACAAAAAACAGATGTAGTATTTGAAGGTAAGGTATTAGAAGTTCAAAAGAAGGACGGGAAAATGGAAATATTATTTGAAGTGAAGAGAATTTGGAAAGGGACAAGCTCTTCGCAAATTATTATATATACAAGTTTTAGTAGCTGTACATTTCCTTTTGGGGAGGGAGGAGAGTATTTAGTCTTTGCTTTTAATAGAGGAGAAGGAAAGTTAGAGACATCTATGTGCAATGGAACGAAGAGATTAGATGAGGCAGGGGCGGACAAAGTGGCTTTAAGTCAAATTGCAAAAGAATCTGTTCCGACGAAGAAAGTCAATTTGAAAGATGACATGGTGAGCGGTTTCAGTTGGTGGCAAGTTGTTACCCTTTCTATAGGTCTGTTATTGATAGTAGCTCTTGCGATTTTTATTGTAAGAAGAACGCGCAAAAAATGACGATTAAAGTAAATATATAAGGATTTTCTTTCTGTTTCTATAGGTGGTTTAATCTTGTGAAAGCGAATTACTTATGCTACACTTTATGTAACTTAAAATGAACGGAGGGGCTTCCTTTGATCTTAATCAGATTACGTCTCAATACTTTGTGCCAATAATTGAATAGCGCTCAAAGGCTCTGTCTGTGTGCAGAGTGAACGGGATTGGTCTGCCTATTTTAAAGGAACCCTTTATTAAGCTTATATGTGAAAAAGAGGGAGGGACGAATACGCCCTCTTTTTGTTTTGCCTTTATAAATAGAATGGGATCGTATAGGTGAACACTTATTGTGGATACGTATATGATCTTGGGACTTTTTGACTATGAGATAGGATGAAAGTATAACTTTCTTCTATTTCTTTGGTGAACCCTTATCCGTTTACGAAAACACAGGCAGTGATCTGTGTTTTTTATTTTACGTAATCGAAATGGAGGAATAAATATATGGAAGAATTATTACAAAGAGCAGTTTTAGTTGGAGTAAATTTAGGTAATGAAGATGATTTTGCATATTCGATGGAAGAGTTAACGAATCTTGCAGAAGCTTGTGATGTAGAGGTAATCGGGCAAGTGACACAAAATTTACAACGAGTAAATCCGTCACATTATATTGGAAAAGGAAAGATTGAAGAAGTAGCAGCCTATGTAAATGAAGTAGATGCGAATATGGTAATCTTTAATGACGAATTATCGCCTTCTCAAATTCGAAATTTAGAAGCGGATTTAGATTGCAAAGTAATTGACCGTACTATATTAATTTTAGATATTTTTGCGCAACGTGCGAAAACGAAAGAAGCGCAGTTGCAAGTTGAGGTAGCGCATCTTCAGTATATGATGCCTCGTTTAATCGGGCTTCGTGAATCGTTAGGAAGACAGAGCGGCGGAGTTGGTACGAAAAATAAAGGTGTCGGTGAGAAGAAATTAGAGTTAGATCGTCGTAAAATTGAAGAACAGATTTCAGTTTTAAATAAAGATCTAGAAGCACTTGTTGCCCAGCGTCAAACGCAACGAAAGCAGCGTAAGAAAAATGAAGTACCAGTTGTAGCATTAGTAGGTTATACGAACGCAGGAAAGTCAACGACGATGAATGCGATGCTTGAAATTTATAATGGTACAGAAGAAAAACAAGTATTTGAAAAAGATATGTTATTCGCGACGTTAGAAACATCTGTGCGAAATATTGATTTGCCAGATAACAAGTCATTTTTATTAACAGATACAGTTGGATTTGTGAGCAAATTACCGCATCACCTTGTGAAAGCGTTCCGTTCAACGTTAGAAGAAGTAGCGGAAGCGGACCTACTTATTCACGTTGTAGATTACGCTAATCCAAATTATGAACAGTTAATTGATATTACAAATGAAACGTTAAAGAAAATTGGAGTAGAAAATATTCCAACCATTTATGCTTATAACAAATCAGATATGGTAGATGTTGAAATTCCGAAAGTACAAGAAGAACGCGTTTATTTATCGGCGAAGAAACATATTGGAATAGAAGAGCTTGTCGAAATGATTCGCTCACACATCTATAAAGAGTATACGAAGTGCGAAATGTTAATTCCGTATGATCAAGGACAGGTAGTTTCTTATTTCAATAATCATGCGCACGTTTTATCTACGAGTTATGAAAACGAAGGTACGAAACTAGAAGTAGAATGTAAGACGAGTGATTACGAAAAGTATAAGCGTTTTGCGATTTAATAAAAAAGGCGATCCTAATATATGTTAGGATCGCCTTTTTCTTATTCTGTAATAGAGGCCCATTTATAAGAATAAATTCCTGCAAATGGACGAATAACAACACCTTTTACGGTTGGTCGTTCTAAATATACAAGTCCTGATTGGAAGATTGGAGCGATAGCTGCATCATCTTCGAGTAAGATTTTCTCTGCATCTTGGAACGCTTTCCAACGTGCTGGTAAATCAGTTGCTAAAGTAGAGTTCGTTTTCTCAATTAATTCGTCGTATTGTTTGTTTGAATAACTCATTTTATTAAACGGTCCGTCAGTGACAAACATATTTAAGAATGTTGTAGGATCAGGATAATCTGGCCCCCATGTAGAAAGTGAAATGTCATAGTCACCATTTCCTTCACGATCTAAAAATGCTTTTACTGGAAGGGGCTGTAATGTGATTTTTAATCCAGGTAAGTTTTTCTCCAATTCACCTTTTAAAAACTCGCTAATTTTTTTATCGTTAGACTCATCAGTTGTTATGATGGAAAGAGAAGCATTTTGTAAATTTGTTTCTTTTTTCGCAGTTTCCCATAGTGTTTTAGCTTCTTTCACATTTGTTTCTACTTTTACATTACTTGTACTGCGAAAATCTTTATTATCAGGTCCTTTTACAAATCCTTTCGGAACGAATGCATTCGCAGGTATAGAACCATTATTTAAAATTGTTGTTGCGATTCCTTGTTTATCAAAAGCTAGCGAAATAGCTTTTCGAGCGTTTTTGTTAGCTAATAAAGGATTCTTTTGGCTAAATCGGAAAAATGTCATAGAAGGACGTTCCATCTTCTTTAAGCTCGGATCTTTTTGATATTTATCAACAAACTCTGAATTAATCGTAATTCGGTCTACTTGTTTGCTTTCAAATAAATTAACGGCTGTTGAAGTATCTTTTACGATATTTACATTAATTTCATTTAACTTCACATTTTTATTATCCCAGTAGTTCGGATTTTTTGTCATTTTATAACTTGTATCATGTTTCCATTCACTTAATTGGAACGGCCCGTTATACACTACATTTGCAGCTTCAAGTCCGTAATTTTTCCCTTGCGCTTCTACAACCTTTTGGTTTTGAGGATAAAATGTTGCAAATCCCATTAACCCTAAAAAGTATGGAACAGGGTGTTCTAACTGCACTTCAAGCGTTTTATTATCAATCGCCTTTACACCAAATGAATCAATTGGTAATTCTTTTTTATTTATTTTTTCTGCATTTTTAATATCGAACATAATATGTGCGTATTCAGAAGCAGTTTCTGGATTTACGGCACGTTTCCATGCGTATTCAAAATCATGAGCAGTCACTAGATCGCCATTTGACCATTTTGAATCGTGTAATGTAAATGTATATGTTTTTCCGTCTTCGCTCAGTTTGTATGATTCAGCTGCCGCAGGAACAGGTTTATTGTCAGGGCCAGGCATATATAATCCTTCCATTACGTTGTTTAATGCAGCGTAAGAAAACCCATCGGTTGCGATAGACGAATCAAGTGTAGAAATTTCCCCAGCTTCTACAATATTTAATACGCGTTTTGAAGATTCTTTTTTCTTTTCCCCGGTAGTTGTTGTCTCTTGTTTTTGACCACATGCTGTTAAAAAAATAGATAATGTGATTGAGAGTGCAACGATTCCTTTAGTTTTTTTCTTCATAGTTGTCATCCTTCCCTTCATCTCTGTCCTAGTATAAAAGAAAATATAGAAAATTTCTATAAATAAATCCGATAAAACGTATAGAAAAAATATATTATGTAAGAAGTGATATTTCTGGAAAAAGAAATGAAACCAGTATAGAATATAAATGTTTCAAAAGTCAGAATTTATTACACCTACTGTAATAAATATATATTTTGTACAGGAAGGAGAGATTCATATATGCAGGCAGTTTCGAAAAAAAATACAATGGAAACACCGACGATATATCGAATACTATTTGCGATTAGTTTCGGTCATTTTTTAAATGACTCGATGCAAGCAGTTGTGCCGGCGTTGTTTCCTATTTTGGAAAAAACGATGAATTTATCCTATATGCAAGTAGGATGGATTGCGTTTGCATTAAATATGACGTCATCGATTATGCAACCGGTTTTTGGTATGTATTCGGATAAGAAGCCATCACCATTTTTATTACCGCTTGGTATGTTTTCGAGTATGCTTGGGATGATTGGACTTGCTTTTGCACCGAACTTTATTATTGTTATTATTTCTGTTTTATTTATCGGATTAGGTTCCGCAGTCTTCCATCCAGAAGGTGCTCGCGTTGCTTATATGGCGGCAGGGGCAAAACGAGGTTTAGCACAAGCGATTTATCAAGTGGGAGGAAATACAGGGAATTCCCTAGCTCCTATTTTTACAGCGTTAATTTTCGTTCCGCTCGGCCAAATTGGCTCTTTAGGTTTTACAGCTTTTGCAGCAGTAGGAATTGTATTATTAATTTTCGTATCAAATTGGTATAGGAATGAATTAGCAACTGGCGCTGTGAGAAGAAAAAAGAGGGCTGCGCTTGAGGCGGAAAATGCGATTGTAAGTACACATATTAAATTTGTTATTCTACTTCTTGTTTTTCTTACTTTTGTACGTTCTTGGTACGGTGCTGGTATCGGGAATTTTTATCAATTTTACTTAATTGAACATTACGGTTTATCTATAAAAAATGCCCAGTATTTCGTATTCGCATTTATGATTGCCGGTGTATTAGGAACTTTCTTTGGTGGACCGTTAGCAGATCGATTTGGAAAGAAAACAATTATTGTATTTTCAATGATAGGTTCGGCGCCACTTGCCCTGTTATTACCTCATGTTTCGCTCGTGTGGGTCGTACCGCTATTTTTATGTATTGGTTTTATTAGTTCAAGTAGTTTTAGTGTAATTGTTGTTTATGCGCAAGAGCTTGTTCCTGGAAAAGTAGGGATGGTATCTGGATTAATTGTAGGACTTGCGTTTGGACTGGGCGCTTTAGGTTCTGTAATTCTTGGGAAATTAGCTGATATATATAGTCTACAATTCATTATGTTACTATGTAGTTGTCTACCATTAATTGGACTTACTTCTTGGTTATTACCAAGTGATAAGAAAACGATAGAATAGGGGATGCACTATGAAATTATGTGAAAATGTTACAGAATTAATAGGGGATACACCTGTCGTCCGATTATCTAAATTTATTCCAGAAGACGCAGCAGATGTGTATGTAAAACTAGAAATGTTTAATCCGTCACGCAGTGTGAAAGACCGTGCTGCCTATAATTTACTGCATGTTGCAGAAGAGAATGGTCTCATCAAACCAGGAGATATAATTATTGAACCGACAAGCGGAAATACAGGAATAGGCTTAGCGATGAATGCAGCTGCAAAAGGATATAAAGCGATTTTAATTATGCCAGACAATATGTCAAAAGAGCGTATAAATTTATTGAAAGCATACGGCGCAGAAGTAGTTTTAACACCAGCAGAACAAAGAATGCCAGGAGCAATTGCGAAGGCATCAGAACTGCAAAAGCAAATTCCAAATAGTTTTATTCCACAACAATTTGAAAATCCAGCAAATCCGAATATTCATCGTTATACGACTGCAATTGAAATTTATGAACAAATGGATGGAGAGCTTGATGCTTTTGTTGCAACGGCAGGAACTGGTGGAACTATTACAGGGACTGGTGAAACGTTAAAAGAGAAACTACCAAACTTATATATTGCAGTAGTAGAACCGAAAGGATCTCCCGTACTATCGGGCGGTGTTCCAGGTCCTCATAAACTAGTAGGAACAAGTCCAGGGTTTATCCCGAAAAATTTAAATACAGAAGTGTATAACGAAATTATTCAAATTGCAGACGAAGAGGCTTTAACGACAATGAGAAACTTAGCAAGACAAGAGGGGTTATTAGTTGGACCATCTTCTGGAGCTTCTGTTTACGCAGCGATTATGATAGCAAAACGATTAGGCGCTGGTAAAAAGGTTTTATGTATTGCACCTGATACGGGAGAACGATATTTGAGTATGGGATTATTTGAATAAAAATGATGGAAACCCCTTAATGGTGAAATAGCGCTATTAAGGGGTTTGTTATAGGTTATTAAGAGGGGAGAAACACAATGAAACTATTAAAACCGACAAATGAATTTAGCGAACAAATTATGGAGTATCGAGAGGCATTTTTACATGCGGATGAACAACCACATGGCAGTAGTTCTTTACAAAATTTTGATGCACTTGATGAATGGTTTGAAAAAGTGAGTAAACAAGAAGTGGGAGAAAACTTACAAGGTAATCGAGTACCGTCTAGCCAATTTTTAAGTTTTGAAAACGGGGAACTTATAGGTTTTGTGAATATTAGACATCGATTAAACCAAGAATTATTGCGAGAAAGCGGTCATATTGGATATAGTGTTCATCCGAATAAACGTCGCCAAGGTTACGCGACAAAACAATTGAAGCTCGCATTATATGAAGCGCAAAAGTTAGGGGTGCAGAAAGTGTTAATAACTTGCGATAAAGTTAATATTGCATCGGCAAAAACGATTCACAAGGTTGGCGGTGTGTTAGAAGATGAAGTGGTTTCTTCTCATACAGGTGAAATTGTTCAGCGTTATTGGATAGAAATATGATTTAGTAGGAATTTGAAAAGGTTATATCGAAATAGATAAATGAAAAAGTAACGATGTACTGCAATTTTAGGGGGAAATGAAGTGGGATTAAAAGAGAAAGCAATAGAAATGTCGGAGATTTATAGGAGAAATCCGAAGATCGAAGCTATTATTTTAGCAGGTTCAGTGGCTAGAAAGTTAGAAGATAAACATTCAGATATAGAATTACATATTTTATGGTCAGTACCACCAGAGGATGAGGATCGTAAAGGGCCTATTCATCATATTGGTGGAGCGATTTTGTCATATCATCCTTACGAGGAAGAAGAATGGTCGGAAACATATTTGACAAAAGAGGGAATTAAATTAGAGATTAGTAACTTTTTAACAGAAACAGTAGAGAAAGTTATTTCGGATGTGGTGGATCAATATGATATAAGCTATGAAAAACAATGTATCGTATCATCCGTTCATGACGGTGTTAGTTTGTATGGAGAAGAGAAAGTGAATGAATTAAAAGATAGGGTGGTCTCATATCCAGAAGAGCTTGCGGCACAGATGATTTCAGAAAACCTTTGGCTAAGCAATCGCTGGCATAATCGAGAGGCACTTTTAAAACGAAAAGACTGGCTTATGTTATATGATGTTATTTGTGAAGTACAAAGAAATATATTTGGGGTTTTATTTGGTTTAAACCGAATGTATGTGCATCACCCGGCGTTTAAATGGATGCCGAATAATGTGGAACGAATGAGTGTGAAGCCTGAAAATTTATATGAGCGAATGGCGAATACGTTAATAGGGAAACCGGAGTATAGTGTACAGGAGTTAGAAGTGTTAATCGAAGAGCTATTACATTTAGTAGAACAACATGCTCCAGAATTACATATTGCGGAACAACAAAAACATATTCAATATGCAAAATAGAAAAGAAGGGATGTAACAATGCGTTACATCCCTTCTTTTTATTTGACTAATTTACCTAGTACGGGTAATCGCTGAATCCTATCACCGAGAATATGTGAAGCAAGTCCGCTTGTTAATACGAATAAAAGGTAAACAAGTCCTCCTGCGACGCCACAAATACATACAATAAGCAGTGATTCGATATAAGATTGTCCAGGAATAATCCATTTTAAAATTGCTTTTAATGCAATTACAACAGCAGACATTGCTGCGGAGTAAATCGTAATAAGGAGTACTGTTTTTGCTGTTTCGCCAATTTTAAATTTCGCAAACTTAATGATGCAGTACAACATAATAACATTGGAAACGAGGTATCCAAGAATTGTTCCAATTACAGCACCGTGTCCACCAAATAAATGTAAGAGCGGTGTATTTACTAAAACTTTAACGAGAATACCGACTGAGAAAGCAATCATCGTTTTTCTTTGATAATCGATTCCTTGTAAAATAGCTGCTGAAACTGTGAAAATCGCACTTAATATAGCTGAAGGTGCAAATGAAATTAAATATTGTGATCCACCAAGTGCAATTTCAGGATTTACATAAACCATACGGAATGCATCGTAAGCGATGCTAGCAAGACCGAATGCAGCTGGGATAGTGAAGAATAACAAGACTTGAAATATCTTTGCAATTTGCTCTTGTAATTCTTCTAGTTTCCCGCTTGTATAAGATTTCGTTATAGCCGGAATGATCGTTAACGAGAATCCAGTTGCAAGTGAAGCGGGAATCATAATCAACTTTTGTGCATAGTTCGTTATATAAGCGAACACGGCATTCGCTGTTTCTAACGGCTCTCCCATCGCTCTAAGGACATCAGCAACAGTATATTGATCTACTAACGTATAGAGCGGAATTGCAATGCCGACAAATACAATTGGGATTGCATATCGAAGTAATTCCATATAAATATTTTTTAATGGGATATTCGAAGCCCTAGATTTTAGTTCTCCTTCGGGAGGCTTTAATCTATTATATTTTTTCCAGTACACCATTAAAATCGAAACGCTAGCAAGCGCTCCGATAACAGCGCCAAACGTAGCAACTGCAACAGAAGAAGCTACGGAACCCCCTAATAGTTTTGAGACGATAAAACTGCCAACTAAAATGAAAACCACGCGCGCAATTTGTTCTACGACTTGAGACACGGCACTTGGTTTCATATGTTGAAAACCTTGGAAATAACCACGTGTAACACTCATAGCTGGTACGATAATAAGTGCGAAACTTAATGCTCGCATCGTAAGTGTTACATCGGCGATAAATTGTGGATCTGGCGTTTTCGAGCGAATAATAAATTGTGATATGTACGGTGCTCCAATAAATAAAGTTAAAAACCCTAAAAAGCCCATAAACAACATTAATTTTACGCTAGAGTTGTATAATTTTTTACTTGTACTATAATCACCGAGCGCATTATGCTTTGCAACAAATTTGGAAACGGCAATAGGAATACCGGCAGTTGAGAAGCTTAATAAAATACCGTACCAAGAATATGCATATCCATATAAAGCGACCCCTTGTGTTCCGACTAATAATTGAAAAGGGAAGAAGTATATAAAACCTAATATACGTGAAATCATTGTTGCACCACTTAATAAAGCAGTACCTTTTAAAACTTTTGAAGTAGACAAAATGCTTTCCTCCTACTCGTGCTGCCTTGCATTCATCGTATACTACTATAAACCTGCTAGAGAAGTTAATACAGTATAAACCATAAATGTTCTAATACTATTCATACAAAAGTCATATTTTGAATTTTTAAATAGAATGTAATACATAAAAATTCAAAATATAAGTTGACACTATTTTTAATGTGTGATAAAAATGATAGTAATCAATTCGGAAAATAATATTTGGGCAATGAAAGGGTATAGTAGTGAATATCTCCCTATTTCAGAGAGCTGATGGTTGGTGTGAATCAGTATATAGATTATTCATGAAGTTCGTCCTGGAGCATCTTTCATAAATCTCACATTATGAGGAAATGAAAGACGGTAGTTTATACCGTTATCAAATAAAGTGGTGAAGATTGTTTCACAACTAGGGTGGTACCGCGATATTTATCGTCCCTACGTATTTACGTAGGGACGTTTTTTATTTAGGTCTTACTTTGTTGTGGCTTCATAACTAGGGTGGTACCGCGATAATTTATCGTCCCTACGTATTTGCGTAGGGGCGTTTTTTATTTAGGTCTTACTTTTGTTGTATCTTCATAACTAGGGTGGTACCGCGATATTTTTGTCGTCCCTACGTATTTGCGTAGGGGCGTTTTTTTATTATTAGGGAGGAAGTGAACGTATTAGAAAAGAGTATGGATAGAACAATATAAATACGGAATTGTAACAAAGAAAAAGAGATAGAGAGGAGATTAATAAATGAATTCACAGCAATGGACATCGAAATTAGGTTTCGTATTAGCTGCAGCAGGTTCAGCGATTGGTCTAGGGGCGATTTGGAAGTTCCCGTATATGGCCGGAATTGGAGGGGGCGGCGCGTTCTTCCTTATTTTCATCGGTTTCACATTATTAATTGGTTTACCGCTATTATTAGCTGAATTTGTTATCGGCAGAAGTACACAAAAAGAGGCCGTTGATGCTTATAGAGAAATCGCACCAAAAACATTATGGCCGTGGTTAGGGAAATTGGGGATTGTAACTTGTTTCATACTACTTTCTTTCTACAGTGTTGTAGGAGGCTGGATTATATTATACTTATGGAATGCAATTACAGGTAGACTATGGGAAGGAAATGGAGCATACGAAGCTACGTTTGGTGAAATCATTTCCAATCCGTATTTAGCGGTAGGATCACAGCTATTATTCATCCTTATTACTATTTTCATCGTAAGTAAAGGTGTACAAAATGGTGTTGAAAAAGTAAATAAATATTTCATGCCAGCACTATTCGTTTTATTCTTTGTATTAATCGTTCGTGCACTTACGTTAGATGGTGCTGGAGAAGGCGTTCGTTTCTTCTTACAACCTGACTTCTCAAACGTAACATCAGAAATCATTTTATATGCAATGGGGCAATCATTCTTCTCGTTATCTGTCGGTGTAGCCGTTATGGTAACGTATAGCTCTTACTTACCGAAAGAAGAAAGTTTACCGCGTTCAGCATTTTCTATCGTTGCTTTAACATTAGTTATTACATTACTTGCAGGACTTGCAATTTTCCCAGTTGTGTTCGCATTTGGAATGGAACCGTCACAAGGACCGGGACTATTATTTATCGTACTGCCAGCTATTTTCAGTAAAATGGCATTCGGGAAATTATTCTTCATCGTTTTCTTATTACTATTCTTCTTTGCGACTATTACATCAGCAATTTCGATGTTAGAAATTAGCGTTGCATCTTTAACTGCAAAAGGTAAAGGGAAACGTGAAAAAATGGCATTAATCGTTGGATTATTAATCTTCGTTGTTGGAGTACCATCAGCATTATCATTTGGTATATTAAGTGATCTGAAGATTTTCGGAAAGACAGTCTTTGATTTAGCAGACTATGCAGTTAGTAACGTACTAATGCCACTTGGTGTTTTATTAGTTTCTATCTTTGTTCCTTTAAAAATGAAGAAAGATGTATTAATGAAAGAGCTGGGTGTAAGTAAAAATAAAGGCTATAAACTGTTCGTGTTATGGTTATTCTTACTTCGCTTTATTGCACCAATCGCGATTATTATCGTATTCTTAAATGTACTTGGGATTATTTAAAAAGAAAGGTAGCGTATCGCTCTATGATACGCTACCTTTTTATTTTGCTCTTTTTTGCAGTTCGTTTACCGTTACGAACTGATAGCCCTTCTTAGATAATGAGTCTAAAATACCTTCAAAAAGGATGTGGATGCAAGGGGAAGGAATTTATCATATAATAAAATGAAAAAGGTATATTAGGAGGTGTTTATATGGCGATTATAATTCAATTGCCAGACACTGCAACGTCTCATGCAAAGCCAAGTATGGAAATGGCGATACTTTGCGTGAGGTAGATAAGTAATATACAATCGCCTAAATGAGCTCGTATCATTTTTTATATTTGGCTTTGCACCTTATTGAAATGAACCATAAAAAATAAGGGGCGAGCAGAAATGAAATACGTTAAAGCTGCGACGGTTTTACCAGAAAGTTTAATTACTGAAATTCAAAAGTATATACAAGGTGAAACAATTTACATTCCAAAACAAGAAACAAAACGTTATAAATGGGGTACACGATCTGGAGGAAGAAAACAATTAGATGAAAGAAATAAAGCGATTAAAGAAGCGTTTAAAAGTGGGGTTTCTGTTCATCAACTTGCAGAGGAGTATTTTCTTTCCGGAGAAACGATTAAAAAGATAGTGTATTCTAAATGAAGATAAAAGAGTCTAGTTCAAATATTATTTTGAACTAGACTCTTTTATCTTTGTATGTATCGGATATATTGTGTATGAATGGACAAGATAATAGAAAAAATGTGCCGTTTTTTTACTAGGATATAGAGCATTTGAGTGAAAAGCAGAAAGGTGAGCATATATGAATCATTTAGGACAAATAACGATAGAACTATTTTTTGGTTTTTTTGTGCTATTGATTGCTACTAAAATATTAGGGAAGACACAAATATCTCAGTTAACGCCATTTGATTTTATTTCTGCCATTGTTCTTGGAGAATTAGTTGGAAATACTATATATGATCCGGAAATAAAAATATGGTCTATTTTATATGCAGTACTTGTATGGGTAGTGTTAATCTATTCAATAGAAGTGATAACACAAAAATTTAGAGGGACGAGAAGTTTTTTTGAAGGCTCCCCTTCAATCATTATTCGTAATGGATATATTGATAGGGAACAACTAAGTTCAAATCATTTGGATATTAATCAACTACAACAAATGCTTAGGCAGCAAAAAGACATATTTTCAATCAGAGAAGTTGAATATATGATTTTGGAACCTAATGGAAACATAAGCGTTCTGAAGAAAAGTAAATACGAATCACCCACTATAAATGATTTAAGTTTAAAACATAAGCCTGTATACTTACCGATTTCATTAATTAGTGATGGAAAAGTAGTGAAAGATAATTTGAGAGAAGCTGGCTTTGATGAAGGATGGCTGTATAAACAAATAAAGCAAAAAGGGATTACTAAATTTGAGGATGTATTATATGCAGAATGGAAAACAGACGATGGTTTCTTTTGTCAGGAAATGAAGAGGTAGAACATAATCGAAGTATGTAATATTCGTTTCTAAGTTATCTTTTACATATCAAAAAGCTGAATCTTTGTATACAATAAAACTAGATCAACAATTTGTATGGAGTGATAAAGATGGAAGCTTTTATTAGAAGTGATCAATATAATTTTATAAAGTCACAAGCTTATATTTTAGCAAATGGGCATGCAACGGCAAATGATAGAGGTGTAATTCAAGCGTTAAAATCACTTGCGATTGAAAAGATAATACATGTATTTGAGAATTTAACGGATGAACAGAAAGAGTTAATTGATACGGTATTAACAGTTCAAAATAGAGAAGATGCAGAATCGTTTTTAATGAAAATAAATCCGTATGTCATTCCGTTTCAGGAAGTTACAGCGCAAACATTAAAAAAATTATTTCCTAAAGCGAAAAAGTTAAAACTTCCTGATATGGAAGAACTGGATATGAAAGAATTATCTTATTTAAGCTGGATTGATAAAGGGTCAAGCAGGAAATTTATTATAGCGAAAAATGATAAAAATAAGTTTGTTGGTCTGCAAGGTACGTTTCAAAGTTTAAATAAAAAAAGCATTTGTTCATTATGTCATGGGCATGAAGAAGTAGGAATGTTTTTAGTTGAAATTAAAGGTGATGTACCAGGAACTTTCGTTAAAAAGGGAAACTATATTTGCAAAGATGGTGTAGCTTGTAATCAGAATATGAAATCACTTGATAAATTGAACGATTTTATTGAGCGATTGAAGAAATAAAGAAGGAACCTCTAGTATGTGAACTGGAGGTTTTTATTTTTTGAAAAAGTAATAATGGGCTTCTTTTATAGTTGTAAATTTATAAAAAAAGTCATGTCATTTATAATGAAATTTGATAAAAATATCTATTTGGATACAGTTGATTATATGCAAGGAGGTAGAACATGAATTACGAAGAGATATTAAAAGCGAAACGGTGGCCTAAAGATACGATAGCGGCAGGTCGTGGTCATACAGTTGCTCTGAAATCAGATGGAACGGTAGTAGCAGTGGGGCGAAATAAAGAAGGGGAATGTAATGTAAGCGTCTGGTATGATATGGAAGCAGTCGCAGCCGGCAATGTTCATATGGCGACGAACACCGGTAATGCTCATACTATCGCTCTGAAATGTGATAATACTGTGGAAGCGGTGGGATGGAATAAGCATGATCAATGTGATGTGAACGACTGGCATCATATTGTATCGGTTGCAGCGGGGTGGCGTCGTACTATTGGCCTTAAACCGGATGGCACAGTAATAGCAGTGGGGCGAAATAAAGAAGGAGAATGTAATATAAGTAGCTGGAGAGATATTGTGGCGATTACGGCGGGTGACTGGCATACAGTCGGTCTTAAAATGGACGGCACAGTGACCACTGTGGGGAATAATCGATATGGCCAATGCAATGTAAGTGGATGGCGTGGTATGGTGGAGTTGGCGGCAGGTTATCTTCATACTGTGGGTCTGAAATCGGATGGCACGGTGACGGCTGTCGGTAATAATAAACATGGTCAATGTGATGTAAGCAGCTGGAAAGATATTGTGGCAGTAGCGGCAGGGAGTAATCATACAATTGCTCTGAAATCAGATGGTACTGTAGCGGCAGTAGGTTCGAATGAGTATGGTCAATGTAATGTAAGCGATTGGAACGGTATTGTAGCGATAGCGGCGGGGTGTGCACATACGGTCGGCCTGAAATCAGACGGCACGCTGGTAGCGGTAGGTGATAATACATATGGTCAATGCGACGTAAGTAGCTGGCGTAACATTCGATTACCTGGCAAATAGTTAATTTACAATAAATCATTAGTAATATTATTCTATCATGCCTTTCGAGAGGACTCCCACCTCTAAACGTAAATGAAGGTGGTGAGGTGAATCGAAAGAAATATTTTATTTTTAAGAAAAAAACAGAAACGTATGTTCCGTTTTTACTATAATATCCTTAACAAGGAGGTGAATAAAATGACAAAGGAAAATCCATCAAACTATAAAACTCTTCAAATTTGGATTAAAAAAGGGCATCGTATGTATTCTTATTTTCAAGAATGTTGTCATAACGCTAAGAATATGTACAACACTACAAACTTTTATATACGCCAGGTGTACACTGGATTAACACAAGAAAAAGAGTTGCAGCCTTTGCAAAAAGAAGTTCTGGATCATATTCATAAAAATATTGGTAAGATGAATGACACACAACTTCTTGCCTATCAGAAGAAATTGGAAAAAGAGAAATTAAAGCCTAAAGAAGAACAGAAAGAGATTACATGTAATTTGTTTTCAGAACCTAATTTTGAAAAACCTTATGTAGATTACAACTTTCTGGATGCACTATTTAAGGCTATGATTCAAAATGATTATCGAGCTTTGCCTACGCAATGTAGCCAGTCAATCATGAAAGGTTTGTTCCAAAATTGGAAATCTTTTTTTGCTAGTTTAAAAGACTATAAAAAGAATCCAAATAAATATGCTGGAATGCCTGGGATCCCAAAGTATATTCGTTCTTCTGAAAAAGAGATTCTGTATACAAACCAAGATTGCATCATTAAAAACGGTAGATTTTTAAAGTTTCCAAAGACGAAATTACAATTAAATATTGGGAAACTAGGTTTCACTGAAGGTACACTGAAACAAGTTCGTGTGATTCCAAAATACAATGAATATGTAGTGGAATTGGTAATTGATGTTCCTTCTGAAGAACAAATTATGGAAGAGAATGCTCGTTATATGAGTATTGATTTAGGGATTGATAACCTTGCAACCATCGTAACAAACACAGGTATGAAACCTGTCCTTGTTAAGGGCAAACATGTCAAAAGCATAAATCAATATTACAACAAAATGAAGAGTCATTTTACAAGCATTCTTAGAAATGGAAAACAAACGAATGAAGGACCTTTTACTTCTAAAAGGATAGAAAAACTTCATCAAAAACGTTACTTGAAAATAAAAGACGTCTTCCATAAAGTTAGTCACCACATCGTAAAACTAGCTCAAGAAGAAGAAGTTTGTAAAATCGTTATTGGTCAAAACAAAAGTTGGAAACAAGAAACGAATATGGGAAAAAGAAATAAACAATCGTTTTGTCATATCCCGCATAATTTACTGATTCAAATGATTACATACAAAGCAAATGCTGTAGGCATTCAAGTTGTTGTAACTGAAGAATCATATACATCGAAAGCAAGTTTTCTGGATAACGACTTCATTCCAACGTATGGAGAAAATGACCAAAATACAACTTTTTCAGGAAAACGAATAAAGCGCGGCATATATCGTTCAGCAAATAAAACTTTAATTAATGCAGATGTAAATGCTGCGGCTAACATTTTACGAAAAGTAATCCCAAATGCATGGACAAATGGGATAGAGGGGTTAGGCGTGAAACAGCTCGCTAATGTGTTAACTCCCCTGACGTTAATCGTCCGTTAGGTCGAAACGTTAGAAACCCCACTTCAAGCTTTGCTAAGTGGGGGAGTGTTCATTTTAGGAGTAATTATGGAATAGGATATGTAGAAAATAATTAAACTTAAATCTGCTGCATGGAGCTTTTGGGACAGCCCCATTTTTATTATTTTTTTTGCCAATTTTCTTTTATAAAGTCTTCACGGCCAGATTCTTTTTGCTCAGTAGCATATTTCTCTGGGTTCTTTTTATAGAAATGTTGATGGTATTCTTCAGCCTCATAAAAAGGTGCAGCCGGGCGAATTTTAGTTACGATTTGGTCTTTAAATATACCGCTTTTTGCAAGAGTTTGTTTTGATTTTTCAGCAAGCTCTTTTTGCGTTTCAGTATGATAAAAAATAGCAGTGCGATAAGATGGACCACGGTCAAAGAATTGTCCGCCATCATCAGTTGGATCGATTTGTGGCCAATATAAATCTAGTAATTTTTCATATGGAAAAATAGAAGGGTCGAATGTGATTTGTACAACTTCTAAATGACCAGATGTACCGGCTTTTACTTGTTCATATGTTGGGTTTTCTACATGACCACCTGCATAGCCAGAACGTACTTTATGAATACCAGGAAGTTCATCAAATGGCTTTACCATGCACCAAAAGCAACCGCCTGCGAAGGTTGCGAGTTCGTATGTTTTTTCGGACATTGCTGTAATCCTCCTAAATGTATATGTTTTATATAGTATTATACAAAAAGTTTTATTGCGCAATAAAAAAGATTCGGAAATATATGCGTTATTAAAAATATTTTCTGAAAATATGTTGACAATGAAAAGAACAACGTCCTATAATACGTTTAACAAATAAAAGTGAATTAAGAATTTTCTAACTTTATATGTTGTATATGCAAAGAAGAGGAAAGTAGATGGTTATGATCGTTTCAGAGAGCTACTCCTAGGCTGTGAGAGTAGTAACAATCGAATCATTGAAGATCACCTCGGAGCATCGCTTGCGAAAGGGAAACTGAGTAGAGGGCGGACGGCATCGTCTCCGGTAAAAGGACGGGGGTCTAATTGGACCTACAAAGCTTATATTTCGCGAGAAGTATAAGGAAGCTGAGTGGTACCGCGAAACTCTCGCCTCAGCAATCAAAGCTACTAAATTGTAGTAGTTGATTGCTGAGGCGAGAGTTTTTATTTTAAAAATAAAATAAGAGAATGCGTAGAAGCGGAGAGTAAATGATAAAAATTGTTTCAGAGAGCTGCCTACAAGCTGTGAGGGTAGTAACAATTTCATCATTGAAGATCACCACGGAGCACTACTTTTGAAAACTAGTAAAAAGTAGCGGAGTTGTTTCCGATAGAAAAACAAAAAGTCTAATTGGACTTGCAGAGCTTATATTTCGTGAGAAGTGTAAGGAAGCTGAGTGGTACCACGATTCCCTCGTCTCAGCAATGGATTGCTACAAGTATGAATGTAATCGATTGTTGAGACGAGTATATTTTTAAGGTTTATATACTGAATATTCTGTTAAAAATACTCATCTCAGCAATCGATATAGAAATAGATTGCAAAAATAGAGAGAAAAAAGAGGAGCGATGTGAGATGGGAAACCAGTACATTTATATGAATGGGGAATTTGTAGAAAAAGAAAAAGCAGTTGTTTCAGTATATGATCACGGTTTTTTATACGGAGACGGTGTATTTGAAGGGATTCGTAGTTACGGTGGAAATGTATTTTGTTTAAAAGAACATGTAAAGCGATTATATGAATCGGCAAAATCTATTTTACTTACAATCCCGCTGACGGTTGACGAAATGGAAGAAGCAGTTTTACAAACATTGCAAAAAAATGAGTATGCGGATGCTTACATTCGGTTAATTGTTTCAAGAGGAAAAGGTGACTTAGGGCTCGATCCGAGAAGTTGTGTGAAACCGAGCATTATTATCATTGCAGAACAATTAAAGTTATTCCCTCAGGAATTTTACGATAATGGTTTAAGCATTGTATCTGTTGCATCAAGACGTAATACGCCAGATGCATTAGATCCACGCATTAAGTCAATGAACTACTTAAATAACGTACTTGTAAAAATTGAAGCGGCACAAGCAGGGGTGCTAGAGGCCCTTATGTTAAATCAACAAGGATATGTTTGTGAAGGATCTGGAGATAATGTTTTCGTTGTGAAAGATGGAAAAGTGTTAACACCTCCTTCTTATTTAGGAGCGCTAGAAGGTATTACGAGAAATAGTGTGATTGAGCTATGTGAGCGACTTAATATTCGGTGTGAGGAAAGACCGTTTACTCGCCATGACGTATATGTAGCAGATGAAGTATTTTTAACGGGAACGGCAGCAGAATTAATTCCAGTTGTAAAAGTTGATTCAAGAGAAATTGGAGATGGGAAGCCAGGAAGTGTAACGAAACAATTGACAGAGGAATTTAAAAAGTTAACGAGAGAAAGAGGAGTACGTGTTCCAGGATTAGCGGAAAGCTTACTGTAGGTAGGGGGAGGAGTTAATTGAAATGGAGCAACAGTATACAACACGTGAGAAATTGCATTGTGAAGAAGTGACAGGAGCTGGACACGTTATTCAATGCTTGAAGAATTTAGGTGTAACTACCGTTTTCGGTTATCCAGGCGGAGCGATTTTGCCAGTGTATGATGCGTTATACGGAAGTGGTTTGAAGCACGTTTTAACTCGTCATGAACAAGCTGCCATTCATGCGGCAGAAGGATATGCGAGAGCTTCTGGAAAGGTCGGGATAGTCTTTGCTACCTCTGGCCCAGGGGCGACAAATTTAGTTACAGGCTTAGCGGATGCTTATATGGATTCGATTCCTTTAGTTGTCATTACAGGGCAAGTTGCAACACCTCTCATCGGAAAAGATGGATTTCAAGAAGCAGATGTTGTCGGGATTACAGTACCTGTTACGAAGCATAATTATCAAGTTCGTGATGTGAATCATTTATCACGTATTGTACAAGAAGCTTTTTATATCGCCGAAAGCGGGCGACCAGGACCAGTATTAATTGATATTCCAAAAGATGTTCAAAATGAAAAGGTAACAAGTTTTTACAATGAAGTAATTGAAATTCCAGGATATAAAATAGAGCCTATGCCAGACAGTATAAAGCTTAGAGAGGTGGCTAAAGAAATTTCAAAAGCTAAACGCCCACTTCTTTATATTGGAGGAGGTGTCATTCATTCGGGTGGATCTGATGAACTCATCAAATTTGCGAGGGAGAACCGTATTCCTGTCGTTTCCACTTTAATGGGACTTGGTGCATATCCGCCGGGAGATTTATTATTTTTAGGAATGCTCGGCATGCATGGAACGTATGCCGCAAACATGGCAGTAACAGAATGTGATCTACTACTTGCTTTAGGTGTTCGCTTTGATGATCGTGTAACAGGAAAATTAGAACTCTTTTCTCCGCATTCGAAAAAGGTACATATTGATATAGATTCTTCAGAGTTTCATAAAAATGTAACTGTGGAATATCCGGTTGTCGGTGATGTGAAAAAGGCGTTACACAAGCTGTTACATATGCAAATTTGTACACAAACAAAAGAATGGCTTACGAAAATCAAGGAATGGAAAGCTGAATACCCTCTTTCCTACAATCAAAAAGAAAGTGAGTTAAAACCACAACATGTTATTAGCCTAGTAAGTGAAGTAACGAATGGTGAAGCGATTGTTACGACAGAAGTAGGACAGCATCAAATGTGGGCTGCGCATTTTTATAAAGCGAAAAATCCACGGACTTTTCTAACATCTGGCGGACTAGGAACGATGGGGTTTGGTTTCCCGGCGGCAATTGGTGCTCAGCTTGCAAAAGAAGAAGAACTCGTCATTTGTATTGCAGGCGATGCCTCTTTTCAAATGAACATTCAAGAACTACAAACAATTGCTGAAAATAATATTCCAGTAAAAGTATTTATTATAAATAACAAATTTTTAGGGATGGTAAGGCAATGGCAAGAAATGTTTTATGAAAATCGTTTATCAGAATCAAAAATCGGCTCGCCAGATTTTGTGAAGGTGGCAGAAGCTTATGGAGTGAAGGGATTAAGAGCGACGAATTCAACCGAGGCGAAACAAGTGATGTTAGAAGCAATTGCTCATGAAGGTCCTGTCGTAGTTGATTTTTGTGTAGAAGAAGGTGAAAACGTATTTCCGATGGTTCCGCCAAACAAAGGGAATAACGAAATGATTATGAAGAGGTGGGAAGAATGAGTCATACTTTTTCACTCGTTATTCATAACGAGCCAAGCGTCTTATTACGTATAAGTGGAATTTTTGCTCGGCGTGGTTATTATATTTCTTCTTTACATTTAAACGAAAGAGATACTAGTGGCGTTTCTGAAATGAAACTCACAGCAGTTTGTACTGAAAATGAAGCGACATTACTTGTTGGTCAGTTAAAAAAATTAATTGATGTACTGCAAGTAAATAAATTATAAGGGGTGTATGGAATATGAAAACGTATTATGAGAAAGATGCAAATTTAGAGTTATTACAAGGGAAAACAGTTGCGGTAATTGGTTATGGATCTCAAGGTCATGCGCAGGCACAAAATTTACGTGATTCTGGTGTGGAAGTTGTAGTTGGTGTTCGCCATGGTAAGTCTTTTGAAGTAGCAAAAACAGATGGATTTGAAGTAATGTCTGTTTCAGAAGCGGTTCGAACCGCGCAAGTTGTACAAATGTTATTGCCAGATGAACAGCAAGCACATGTGTATAAAGCAGAAGTAGAAGAGAATCTCTGTGAAGGGCAAATGTTACTTTTCTCACATGGATTTAATATTCACTTCGGACAAATTAATCCGCCAAGTTACGTAGATGTAGCGATGGTCGCACCAAAAAGTCCAGGTCATCTCGTTCGCCGTGTATTCCAAGAAGGAAATGGTGTTCCGGCATTAGTCGCAGTACATCAAGATGCTACGGGTACGGCATTACGTGTAGCGCTTGCGTATGCAAAAGGTGTAGGTTGTACACGTGCAGGTGTAATTGAAACGACATTTCAAGAAGAAACGGAGACAGATTTATTCGGAGAGCAAGCAGTGCTTTGCGGCGGGGTAACTGCACTTGTGAAAGCTGGTTTTGAAACATTAACAGAAGGTGGATATCGTCCTGAAATTGCATACTTTGAATGTTTACATGAATTAAAGTTAATTGTTGATTTAATGTACGAAGGTGGTTTAACGAACATGCGCCATTCTATTTCAGATACAGCTGAGTTCGGAGATTATGTAACAGGATCGAGAATTGTTACAGATGAAACGAAGAAAGAAATGAAACGAGTACTTACAGAAATTCAGCAAGGTGAATTCGCGAAGAAATGGATTTTAGAAAACCAAGCTGGGCGTCCAACATATAATGCGATGAAAAAAGCAGAGCAAAATCATCAGTTAGAAAAAGTAGGGGCAGAGCTTCGTGAAATGATGAGTTGGATTCATGCACCGAAAGAATTAGTAAAGAAATAGAGTAAGTGATTGTAAGTGAAAAATACGTAAGAGGGGATTTGACAAGATGAGAAGTGACATGATTAAAAAAGGTTTTGATAAAGCTCCGCACCGTAGTTTATTAAAAGCAACTGGTTTGAAAGATGAAGATTTTGATAAACCGTTTATAGCTATCTGTAATTCTTTTATTGAAATTATTCCAGGTCATAAGCACTTAAATGAGTTTGGGAAACTTGTTAAAGAAGCAGTGCGTGCAGCAGGTATGGTTCCATTTGAATTTAATACAATTGGAGTAGATGACGGTATTGCGATGGGCCATATCGGTATGCGTTATTCGCTTCCGAGTCGTGAAATTATTGCAGATTCAGTAGAAACAGTTGTAAATGCACATTGGTTTGATGGCATGATTTGTATTCCAAACTGTGACAAAATTACACCTGGTATGATGATGGCTGCACTTCGTATTAACATTCCAACTGTATTCGTTTCAGGTGGCCCGATGGCGGCTGGAAAAACGTCAAAAGGAGACGTTGTCGATTTAAGTTCTGTTTTCGAAGGAGTAGGAGCTTATCAATCTGGTAAAATTTCAGAAGAAGAATTAAAGGATATTGAAGATCATGGCTGTCCATCTTGTGGTTCTTGTTCCGGTATGTTTACAGCGAACTCTATGAACTGTTTATGTGAAGTGTTAGGCTTAGCTCTTCCTGGTAACGGGAGTATTTTAGCGATTGATCCAAGACGTGAGGAGTTAATTAAACAAGCAGCAGAAAAATTAAAAATTTTAATTGAAAGAGATATTAAACCACGCGACATTGTAACAGAAGAAGCAATTGATGATGCATTCGCGCTTGATATGGCGATGGGCGGTTCAACAAATACAGTGTTGCACACATTGGCGCTCGCGCAAGAGGCTGGATTAGATTACGATATGAACCGTATCGATGCCGTTTCAAGACGTGTACCTCATTTATGTAAAGTAAGCCCTGCTTCCAATTGGCATATGGAAGATATTGATCGTGCAGGCGGGATTAGTGCAATTTTGAAAGAGATGAGTCGAAAAGAAGGGGTACTTCATTTAGACCGTATTACTGCTACTGGGCAAACGTTAAGAGAAAATATTGCTCATGCAGAGATTAAAGATAAAGAAGTGATTCATTCTCTCGAAAACCCTCATAGTGAAGAAGGGGGATTACGTATATTAAAAGGAAACCTTGCGAAAGATGGTGCAGTTATTAAAAGCGGAGCGACCGAAGTAAAACGATTTGAAGGACCTTGCGTTATTTTTAATTCACAAGATGAGGCGCTTGCGGGCATTATGCTTGGGAAAGTTAAGAAAGGCGATGTAGTTGTTATTCGCTATGAAGGACCAAGAGGTGGTCCAGGTATGCCGGAGATGTTAGCACCAACCTCAGCGATTGCTGGTATGGGATTAGGTGCAGATGTTGCGCTATTAACAGATGGACGTTTCTCGGGTGCTTCACGTGGTATTTCGGTAGGGCATATTTCACCAGAAGCAGCTGCAGGCGGAACGATTGCACTTCTTAAACAAGGGGATATCGTTTGTATCGATGTTGAGGAGAGATTGTTAGAAGTAAGAGTTAGTGATGAAGAATTAGATCAGCGTAAAAAAGAATGGAAACGACCAGAACCGAAAGTGAAAACTGGCTGGCTTGGGCGTTATGCACAAATGGTAACATCGGCGAATACAGGTGCAGTCCTAAAAATCCCGAATTTCGATTGAGCCAATTTAAAAGAGATAAGGATGATATGAAATGGTGCAGAAGGTAAAGGAGAGAGTGAAAATTGAAGATATCTTAATGGCTCATAATTGCATGAAAGATATCGTTATTAAAACACCGTTACAACGTGATACAGTTTTATCTGAGAAATATGATTGTGACGTTTATGTAAAAAGAGAAGACTTACAATTGATTCGCTCTTTCAAAATTCGTGGTGCGTACAATTTAATTCAAAGTTTATCGGCAGAACAATTACAAAACGGCGTTGTTTGTGCAAGTGCTGGCAATCATGCACAAGGGGTTGCTTATACGTGTAATTTATTGAAGATTCCGTCGAAAATCTTCATGCCAACAACGACACCTAAACAAAAAGTATCGCAAGTACAATTTTTCGGTGGTGATTTTGCGGAAATTGTATTAGTTGGTGATACATTTGATAGCTCATTCCAAGAAGCACAGCGCTATTGTGAGGAAAATAGAATGACGTTCGTTCATCCGTTTGATGATCCGTATGTTATTGCTGGTCAAGGAACAGTGGCAGTTGAAATTATGCATGATATGGAGAAATCGGTTGACTTTATTTTTACAGCAATTGGCGGTGGTGGATTAGCATCAGGTGTTGGTACATATGTTAAAGGTGTTAGTCCTGCTACAAAGATTATTGGTGTAGAGCCAATGGGAGCTGCATCTATGAAAGAGGCTTTTCTTCAAAATGATAATGTCGCATTGGAGAAAATAGATAGTTTTGTTGATGGGGCAGCTGTTAAAAAGGTAGGGAAATTAACATTTGAAACTTGTAAAGATGTAATTGATGACATTGTTTTAGTACCAGAGGGGAAGGTTTGTACGACGATTTTAGAACTGTATAAGAAAAATGCAATTGTAGCTGAGCCTGCTGGTGCACTATCTATTGCAGCGCTTGATTTATACAAAGATGAAATAAAAGGTAAAACGGTTGTATGTACGCTAAGTGGTGGAAATAATGATATTGATAGAATGCAAGAAATGAAAGAACGTTCGCTCATTTATGAAGGACTAAAACATTACTTCATCATTGAATTCCCGCAGCGTTCAGGTGCGCTAAGAGAATTCCTTGATAAAGGATTAGGGCCAGGAGATGATATTACGCGCTTTGAATACATTAAGAAACATAATAAAGAAAATGGTCCAGCGTTAGTCGGCGTAGAATTAAAACATAAAGAGGATTATGAGCAATTAATTACTCGTTTTAAAGAAAATAATATTCAATTTATGGAGCTGAATAAAAATCCTGTTTTGTTTGATTTACTTATTTAATAGAAGGAAAGAGGAAACATACAGTTGTACCTGAAATAAAAAAGATAGATGCAAACAGTGGAAATGCTGCTTGTATCTATCTTTTTATAATTAAACAATATATTTTCCATATTCAAGAAGGATAAAGCTAGTTAACCAAAAGAATATCGCAATACGAATGATTACATACATAGTAAATTCAAAGGTAGTAAGCTTTCGTTCACGTTTTATTTTTTTTAGAAGTCTAACAGAAAAAAATGAACATAAAAGTAGAACGGCTATAGATATTTTATAAATATTCTCTAACAAACTTACATTTTCTAATAAGTCTTTCAGCATGTTCATCACCTATTCTGTAAAGTATGTTACAGAGAAATAAATCTTGCGGTGTCTAGTTTCGTTTGTTTTTTATGTTCCCTGTATCATCAATTTCTACGTCAGTTGAAATTGTTTGTAAATATTGTAGAGCTTTTTTCTTTTCGTCCTCATTTACAGGGGAGATTTGGTTGTTGCGAATGATGTAAGGATTGAATGACATTTGGACATCCTTTCCTTTAAAAGTTAAAGTTAATACGCCAGTTTCGGCGCTTTTCCCGCTCACATAGCTTGGGAATAAAAAGTTTCCTAATGAGTAAGCGATAGGAACTTTATTATAATACTCAAATCCTTGAAGCCAATGTGGGTGACTTCCGACAATCGCGTCAGCTCCTGCTTCAACCATTTTAGGAACATATTGCTTTTGGTATTCTACCGGACGATTTGATTTTTCAACGCCCCAATGCATATAGACGATTAAATAGTCTGCATCTTGCTTTTGTTCTTTAATTGTTTTTGTTACGAGATTTAAATCATATCCGTTCGCAACACCAGGTTTATTGTCACCAGCTACCCAATTCGTATCAGGCATAAATCGAACGAAGGAAAGAAATTTGAACTTTTTCCCTTTTACGGTCATTTCACGTGCTGTATATGCATCTTTTGCATTTTTTCCGGCTCCAATGTAAGGGAACTTTAATTTTTCTACGTGAGAAATCGTGTCTAATAATCCATCTTGCCCATAATCAAGAGTATGGTTATTTCCGATATTTACGATGTCATATCCAGTGTTTTTTATCGCTTGTAATGTGGAGGGATCACTTTTAATCCAAAATAGTTGTCCAGGAGCTTTCTTTTCTCTCGTTGTAAATGCTGACTCTAAATTAACGAAAGAAATATCAGCTTTTGTTATTTCTTCTTTTACATGTTGGAATGGATAATCGGCCCCGTTTTTTTCGATTACAGGACGTAATTGCCAATCGAACATTGTATCACCAGAGAAGGTGAGTGTGATTTCCGGGTCTTCTATTTTCTTTTCACTTGTTGAAGCGGTTTTATTAGATTTGTTTTGCAAATCGGATTTGTCTTTCGCTTTTGAAGTAAAAGAGTAGTTAACTAATAAAACAATTGGTGTAATGCAAAAGGCTATTAACAGAAATCGTTTTAGTAAAGTTGTCATAAATACCTTCCCTTTTGAGTTTATACCGCAATTTGTAGGCAGTAAAACCCGCGTTAGTTAAAGTTTCACTTTATGTATAACTACAAAAAATTGCGGTTTATGTAGTGAAAAACATTTGTTAATATTCTCAATATTAAGTTAACATATAGATAACCTGTAAATCAATGAATAAACCAAAATATAGAAATAAAGAATTCGAAGGGTGAAGAATGAGAAATGGTTATATTAGGAGCAGTTGTAAATGGGATTTGTATTATATTTGGTACTTTACTAGGTAAATTATGTAGTAGAATTCCAGAAAGTATGAAGGGAACAATTATGCATGCAATCGGTTTAGCGGTTACTGTGCTTGGACTTCAAATGGCATTGAAAAGTGAAAATTTCCTTGTTGTCATACTAAGTCTTGTAATTGGTACCGTCATCGGGGAATGGCTACAATTAGAAGAAAAGTTAAAACAGTTAGGAGATTGGTTAGAAAATAAAGTTGGATCGAAAGGGAAAGGAAGCATATCAGAAGGCTTTGTAACAGCTACTTTAATTTTTGCAATTGGCGCGATGGGGATACTTGGTGCACTCGACAGCGGGATTCGCGGCAATCATGATATTTTATTTACAAAGGCGATTATCGATGGATTTATTTCTATTATATTAACGACAACTTTAGGAATTGGTGTAGTGTTTTCGGCAATTCCCGTTATTTTATACGAAGGAGGTATTGCAGTTTTTGCAACACAAATTAATAGTGTTGTCCCGAAAGAATTAATGAATCAATTTATAGTAGAAATGACAGCTACAGGTGGTATTATGATAGCTGCTATTGGATTGAACTTACTTGGTGTTATTAAAATTAAGGTGGCAAATTTACTGCCAGGTATATTGGTAGTTGGTATAATTGTTTCACTTATTTACGGTTACGGTTTAATAGTAAAGTAATAGGGGGTGGAGATACATATGGAGGAATTTCAATTTACGAAACGTGTTCATAACATAATGCATATTGCAGCAGAAGAGGCAGAAAGTAATATTATTCAACCAACTCATCTGTTTATCGGCATGTGTAAAGAAGGTACGGGAGTTTGCAGCGAGTTGTATATGTATTTGTTTCGTAACGTGGGTACGGATTTTTTAGAAAAACTTTCGATACGAAAACAATATGATTCACCGGATCAAGAGTATAAAAAAATAGGACAATATAAGGTATCTTATAAGGTGCTAGAAATTTTACAAATAGCGAAGAAACGTATGGAACGTTTCCAGCAAGTAATAATAAATGAAGGACATGTTATAGATGCACTATTTCGCGCGAATACGTTTATTGGAAATGCACAAATACAAAAAGATATATTACGTATTCTAGCTGATCCAAGAGATTTAGCGGTCGATCTAAAATGTTTTGATCCTACTTATAATGATTTAATTTGTACTGTTAGAAAGGCTAACCCTTCTGATTTTGAAAAATTAGCAAGTTTTGTTAATGAGGAATTTGGTGAACGTTGGTTACATTCAATAGAGTATGGATTTCGTACATATAAAGAAAATGTACCTATTTATATAGCAGAACAAGAAGAAGTGATAGTAGGTTTCGCTTGTTACGATGTAGTGAGAGGGAAGAAAGTATTGTTTGGTCCAATGGGCACAGCAAAGCAAAATCGTGTGAAAGGTGTAGGGAAGCAATTGTTACATCGTTGTTTACATAGTATGAAGCAAGATGGGTATGAATATGCCATTATTGGACAAGCAGGTCCGATTGAGTTTTATGAAAGAAATTGTAATGCTCGTTTAATACCGATAGAGAATAAGTAACCAACTCCATATCGGGGAGTTGGTTTTTTTATGAAAAACATGTAGAGATGTAGTGATTCTTACTAGAAAATAGCGGGTTTTGTAGTAAATCTTACAAATAAAGCAAATTACTAAACTTTTTACAAGAAAGGGTGTAGAATGGGTATCTAAAGAAAGAAGGTGTGAAAATGGCCAGCTGGAAACGAAATTTGATGATTTGTTGGCTAGGTTGTTTTACCACTGCAGCCGGTATGAGTTTAGTAATTCCTTTTTTATCTTTTTATATTGAGGAATTAGGAGTAACTGGCACTTCTAGTATTGCACAGTGGTCGGGACTTGCATTTGGTATAACATTTTTAATGGGTGCGATCGTATCACCAATATGGGGAAAACTTGGTGATATACATGGACGGAAATTGATGCTTATTCGTGCGAGCCTTGGTATGGCGATTATTATGACGCTTATGGGATTTGTAACGGATGTGTATCAACTAGTCGCACTAAGATTTTTGATGGGAGCAGTATCTGGTTTCCTTTCAACAGCGATGACATTTATTGCAGCAGAAACTCCAAAAGAGCATTCAGGTTGGGCAATCTCCACAATTTCAACTGGTGGCGTGAGCGGTTCTTTACTCGGCCCATTACTTGGAGGATATTTGTCTGAGTTAATTGGAATGCGCCATGTTTTTCTTGTTACAGGAGCTTTTTTATTCCTTTCTTTTCTCATCGTTTTTTTCTTCCTACATGAAGAGAATCACTCCGCTCAAGCAAAAAAAGTACAAACGAAAAAAGTATGGACGATGGTTCCAGCGAAGCATTTAATTATTAGTTTGTTTGTAACAACATTTATTATTCAACTTGCAAACATGTCAATTCAACCTATTATTACATTGTATGTAAAGAATTTAGAAGGCCCAGGAACAGCTCATATTGAAATGATTGCAGGCGCAGTTATGTCAGCGACAGGGTTAGCGGTTATTTTGGCAGCACCAAGACTAGGAAGATTATCAGATCAAATCGGTCCTCAAAAAACGTTAGTTGTAGCGTTGTTTGTTGCAGGAATTATTTTTATCCCGCAAGCATTTGTAACCTCAGCTTGGCAACTATTAATTCTTCGGTTTTTATTAGGTATCGCACAAGCAGGACTATTACCTTCCGTACAAACTCTACTAAAACAACATACACCAACCCATGTCACGGGACGAATATTTGGATATAATCAATCGTTTCAGTTTTTAGGGAATATGATTGGACCAGTACTTGGTGGACAAATTGCAGCACATGCGGGATTCCAATATGTTTTCTTCTCTACTTCATCATTACTATTTATTGCGTGCATTTGGGTTTATTTTCACAATAAGAACGAAGAGGTATCAGAGAAACGACATTTGGAAGTTAGTTAACTAAGTGAATGAAAAAGAAAAAGGATGAAGCAACGATTGCTTCATCCTTTTCTTTAAAATTGAAGACAAAGATAGCTTAATGTACCAAGCTCGTAACTGCGGTGAATGATTTCACCGTTATTTTCACCGCTTCCCATAGCGATAAATAAAGGTACAAAATGCTCTGCTCTTGGTACTGCTAATTGTGCATGAGGGGCGTTGTTCTCCCAATTAAATAATGCATCTTTATCAGTAGTCTGCATATGTTTAATAATCCAATCATCAAATTCAATTGCCCATTGTTCGGGTGTCGTTTGATTCCATTTCAAAGCTCGTAAGTTATGAACGGTAACACCGCTACCGATTATTAAGATATCTTCTTGTCCAAGTCCTTTAAGCGCTTCTCCAATCTTAAATTGCTCTTTTGCAGGAAGGAATGGATTGACTGAAATTTGGACGACAGGAATATTTGCTTCTGGATACATGCGGTGCAAGAGTGTCCATGAGCCATGATCTAAACCTCTCGTCATATTATGATGGACTGGAATACCTTTGTTTTTAAATTTTGTTTCTAACATAGATGCGATGTTAGAAGAACCTCTCGCACGATATTTGATTTCGTATAACTCAGGAGGAAAACCTCCAAAATCATAAATTGTTTCATATTCGTTATCTGATGAAGAAATCGTTAATACTTCACTTTCCCAGTGAGCAGTGAAAATAACAATTGCTTTCGGTTTATATGTTTCTCCGAGTGTTTTTAAAAAACTTGTATAGTCTGTATCTTGAATAGCGAGCATCGGTGACCCGTGTGCTAAAAATAATGATGGCATCATAATAGAAACCTCCTAAAAAAAAAAATAATTACTTTATGTAAGTAACTATATAATTTTATTTTCGTTCCGTCAACATAATAGTTTGACAGTTGAAGGCATTTGTCATAATGAAGGCAATTGCATATAATACATAATAAGAATAATGAATGGATATTCATTTTTTGATATACATAATAGAGTTGGGGGCTGACGAAATGAACGTACAGGAAAGTTTCGTTACGGCATTGGATGGATCGGAAATTTATTTACGTAAATGGCTACCAGAAGGAGATCCGCGAGGGATTATTCAAATTGCACATGGTATGACAGAACATGCAGGTGTTTATACAGACTTTATTGCTGCGTTATTAGAAGCAGGGTATGGTGTTTATGCACATGATCATAAAGGTCATGGGAAAACAGTGAAAAGAGAAGAAGATTATGGTCATTTTGAACCAAATGTAGGTTGGAGTAAGGCTGTATCTGATGTGATTTTTGTATCAGAAACGATAAGAAAAGAGCAGACATGCCCGTTATTTTTACTTGGACATAGTATGGGTTCTTTTTTATCAAGACGTGCTGTACAACTGAAAGGTGAATTATATGATGGATTCCTTATTTCAGGAACTGGTGGAAATCCAGGGCTTTTAGGAAGTATCGGTCATAAAGTAGCGACAATTGAGATGAAATTACGCGGGGAAAAAACGAAAAGTCCGATGCTAAACTTTTTATCTTTCGGAAACTTCAATTCACACTTTAAACCAAATCGTACAAAATTTGATTGGTTATCTTCAGATAATAATCAAGTTGATAAATATATTGCGGATCCGTTATGTGGATTCATTTGTACGACGAGTTTTTATCGAGAATTATTTTCTGGTGTATTAGAAGTAAATAAACTGGAAGAATTCAAGAAAACACCGAAAAACCTTCCAATACATATTTTTTCAGGAGATCGTGATCCTGTTGGGGATATGGGGAAAGGTGTAAAAGAAGTATATGAAAACTATAAAAAATGTGACGTGAAAGATGTAACACTGCGTTTATATGAAAATGGCAGACATGAGATGTTCCATGAAGTAAATCGAGATGAAGTATTTAAAGATTTGATTTTATGGTTAGATAAGCATATCGTATGAGAAGAAACCTCACTTTTTTGAAGTGAGGTTTCTTTAAAGAGATGGAGGAATAGTTATGAGTGAATTTGTAAATAAAGAATATGTAGAAATAGATTTTCAAGATGTTTTGATTAAAGAAGAGGAATTGAAAAATTGTACTTTCATAAAATGCCGTTTTAGAGGGATAGATGCATCAGAAGTTTCTACTGAAAATTGTAATTTCATAGAATGTGATTTTACCGGTGCTCTTTTTAACGCTTCTATCCATCAAGGAACTACATTTGCAAATTGTAAGTTTGTTGGTGCGAATTTATTCGTATCCAAGTTTGAAGAATGTAAAATGACTGGTTCTGATTTTGAAGAAGCGAATTTAGACGGAATAACTATAATATCGGGCGATTGGTCATATACGAATTTAAGGTTTGCGAACTTAAGTAAACAAATGTTAAAGGGTATACGTTTAATTGAAGCTGACCTATATGAATGTAATCTAGAAAAAGCAGATTTACGTGAAGCGGATTTAACAGGTGCAATATTAAGTAAGGCGAAACTTAGCGGTGCAGATTTAAAAGGGGCGATAGTTGATAGAATAGATTTTACAAGTTTTAATTTAAAAAATGTGAAATTAGATATAGCGCAGGCAGTTGCAGTAGCAAGATGTTATGGGGCTAAGGTGAACTAAATTGTTTGTAAAACCGTTCAAATTGCTGAACGGTTTTACAAATTATAATAGATTTAAAAATTACTTTCTATATAAGAAGCTATTTCATTAGCAAGAATCGATGTTAATAGTGTAGATACATTGCTTAAAATGATGATTGTAGCCTCTTTGTCAATTAATCGTAAATAGGAGGACGTAAAGCCGTTAATTCCGCCGTGATGGAATATAAGTTTATTATTTTTTTCAGTCATAGCAATATTCCAACCGTAACCATATCCGTAAGATTCTGCAGTAAACATACGAGACGTCATCATACTTGATAATAAGCGATTTTTTTTTAGCGCTTTATCAAATTTATATAAATCTTCGGCTGTAGAAACTAATCCACCAGCTGAATATGAATTGGACATATGAATAAATGCTGCGTTCTGTAGGCCGTGATTCGGATGTAACTCATACCCAGTTGCTTTATGTTTTTGAATGAAATGATTCAAATCAACACCTGTGTTTATTATAGAGAGTGGGTAGAAAATCCTCTTTTTAAGAAATTCCTCATAAGACATGCCACTTATAACTTCAATAATTTTTCCTAGTATAATATAACCTGAATTCGAATAATTGAATTTTTCACCAGGTCTAGATTCAAAGGGACATGCAATAATCCATTGTATTAATTCATCCGGTGTTCGAGGCTGTAAAGATTGTAATAAAAAGTCATGTTGAGCAGTAATATTACCGACTCCAGCAGTATGATTTAATAAATGCTTGATCATAATTTGATTTCCGTTTGGGAAATTTGGAATGAATCGATCTAAAGTATCATGTAGCTGTAATTTTTCTTCTTCCACAAGCATTAAAATTGAAACTGCTGTGAAGATTTTAGTTATGGATCCGATACGAAACTTCGTTGTAGATGTATTAGGTATGTCCCAATTATAATTAGCTTTTCCAAATGATTGATTATAAAGAGTCTCTTCTTTATGGGCTATTAAAATTGTTCCGTTAAATCTTTCGGCATTTTTATATAAGAATGAATTGATATATGAATTTAACAAATTTCAGGCACTCCTTTAAATGTTGGAATATTCGTTACCTGAAATGGAATCCAACGGCATAGGCAATTCCCCCTAAATGAAATGTTTTTTAGCATACTTTTCTATTTTATAATGCAAGTAATATAAGAAGCAAGTTGATTTAAAGACTATGAAAATAATGGTTTTTAAATTGCTTTTCGGAATGTTTGAGTAGTTCATATTTTGAAGGTGGTGGGAAACAATTATGAGAGTGAGAAAATTGATAGTAATTGAAGCTGGTGAAATCAGTGAACTTGCACTACATCTAAAAGCAACAGATACCTATTCAAATAGTAGTATAATAGTGAATGAGGTGTTAATAGGATGGAAGATAAAACATTAGGTTTACTATTAGATGTTGTTGGGGAATTATTTTCAGATGAAATTTCGATTGCTGTATCGAATACGAAAGAATATATATACTATCGGCCAAGTAAACGAATTGATTTAAAGATTAGCGCCGGTGATCCTATAAAGGAAGGCACGATTGCTCATAAAGCAATGGTGACGAACCAAAAAACTTCTGAGTTTATTAATCGGGATGTTTTTGGTATTCCTTATCATGGTATGGCCGTACCATTCTCAAATAATGGAAAGCTTGAAGGTTGCGTGACAGCTATTTACCCAGCTTTAACGGATGGAAAGTCAGTCGTTACTTTAAAAACAACGGACGGCTGGATTCCGGTCCCTTTTTCAAAGGTGATGTATTTAGAGGCGAAAGATAAAAAGACGTATGTGAATTCAGAAGAGTTAACAGGCACACATAAATACTCTCTGCAAGAATTCGAATACTTGCTTCCGAAAGATTCATTTATTAGATGCCACCGTGCCTTTATTGTAAATGTTAATCATATTAAAGCGATTTATCCTGATACGCATTCTACTTTTGTACTTTCGATGGATAACGGAGAGAGGGTACCAGTTAGTCAATCATACGCCAGTTATTTTCGTAAGCTTCTAGGATTCTAAATTATTCTGCTTTAGAACCTAGATTCGCTGTTTTATCTGAATTTTCGGCATTGTATACTGAAATCCCTATTTGGATACTGTTAAAGTGTAAAATAATTATGAATATTTACAGGGAGAGGGATTACATATGGAGAATAATTTGGATAGAATTAGGGATCAACGTCTGAAAAATCGCGTAGTTACACCTGAAGAAGCAGCTTCATGGATTGAAAGTGGAATGACTTTAGGCTTAAGTGGGTTTACACGTGCAGGTGATGTGAAAGCAGTCCCATTTGCGCTTGTAAACCGAGTTAAGAATGATAAATCTTTTAAAGTAAATGTTTATACTGGTGCCTCTTTAGGTTCTGATGTAGATAAATTATTTGCGGAAGCAGGAATTTTAAGGAAAAGATTACCCTTCCAAGCTGATGCGACTATGCGAAAAGGAATTAATAACGGAGACTTTTTATTTGTGGATCAGCACTTATCTCATACAGCAGAGTTACTTCGTGCTGACGTTATGGATATAGATTTTGCTATTTTGGAAGCGGTTGGGATTACTGAAGACGGAATGATTATTCCAACGACTTCAATTGGAAATTCCTTAGCATTTTCCTTAAATGCTAAGTCCATTATCATTGAAATGAATATGGCTCAATCCGCGCAGCTAGAAGGGCTACATGATTTATATGAACCAGGTAAACAAGGGGAAAGACTACCAATTCCGCTCGTAAAAACGGATGATCGAATTGGAACAATTGGCATTCCGATTGATGTTGAAAAAGTGAAAGGGATTGTGTTTACGAACCAACTGGACTCACCATCGACAATTGTTCCTCCGGATGAAGAAACTGTTATTATGGCACAGCATTTAATAGAGTTCCTTCGAAAAGAAGTAAAAGTAGGTCGATTAACAAATCGTTTAGCACCGTTACAATCGGGAATTGGTTCAGTGGCCAACGCAGTTCTTCATGGAATGTTAGATTCCGAGTTTGAAGATTTAGAAGTGTATTCTGAGGTGTTACAGGATGCGGTCTTTGATCTTATGGATGCTGGGAAAGTCAATTTTGCTTCCTGCTGCTCAATTACGCTTTCTGAAGAGAAAATGCAACAAGTATTTTCCAATTTTGAAAAATATCGTGCCAAATTAATGATGCGCCCGCAAGAGATTTCTAATCACCCTGAAATCATTCGCCGCCTTGGATTAATCTCGATTAATACGGCTTTGGAATTAGATATATACGGAAATGTTAACTCTACTCACGTTTTAGGCACAAAGATGATGAATGGTATTGGTGGTTCTGGTGATTTTGCGAGAAATGCACGTCTAGCTATCTTTGTTACTAAATCGATTGCAAAAGGTGGTAACATTTCAAGTATCGTTCCTTTCGTTTCTCATGTAGATCATACGGAACATGATGTAGATGTTATCGTCACTGAACAAGGGTATGCTGACCTAAGAGGATTAGCGCCAAGAGAAAGAGTGGAACTAATTATTGAGAATTGCGTACATCCAATGTATCGTGACCAGCTAAGAGCTTATTACGAAGAAGCACAAACAAGAGGTGGACAAACTCCTCATGTTTTAGAAAAAGCTTTTTCTTGGCATACGAATTATGCTAAAAATGGAACAATGCTTGAAGGGGTAGTAGAAACTGTTTAGAAGTGCAAAAATGATTCTTAATATAATATGCTATAAAGGTTAAAAGAAAAAGAACGCCAATTTTCAGGAATGGCGTTCTTTTTCTTTTAATAAATTGTTACCTATTCTGAAGAATTATAAAAGTAACCTCTTATTTACGGAAATAAGAGGTTTTTTTAATTACTTTTCGAATCATTTTAATAGGTTACATATTGAAGGTGAGGAGAAAGCATCATGAAGATAAGAAAAGCGTTATTAAGTGAAGCAAATGAATTAAGTGAACTCGCATTACACTCAAAAGCAACGTGGAAATATAGTGAAGCATTCATACTTGCTTGTAAGGAAGATTTAACAATTACAGAAGAGTACATAAATAATAATTTTGTATATGTTTTAGAAAACGATAATACGAAGATTGGGTTTTTCACATTTTTACGTAATGATAAAGCTCTCGACTTTTTATACATTCATCCTCGTTACAAAGGGAATGGATATGGCAAAATAATGTGGAAGTTTGTAATAGAGCAAGCAAATGAACTAGGAATAAAAAGTTTTACGATTGATAGTGATCCGAATGCAAAAGGGTTTTACTTGAAGATGGGAGCAAAATTAATCGGGGAAACACCATCAACGGTTTTTAAGGGGCGATTACTACCTCTTTTGAAATATGATGTGTAAAACAATTAATAGTAGGAGAAGCTGAAAATGGATGACGTAAAGGCAAAAAGAATATATGAAGCACTAATAAAATCGTGGTCGATTGAAACAAGTTCAAAGTGGACTCTTGAAAATCCAGCAAAGGGACAGTGTGGTGTAACGGCTTTAGTCGTTCAAGGTATATGCGGAGGAAAAATTAAGAAGACAAAAATAGGGGAGGTGTGGCACTTTTATAACTGTATAAATGGACAGAGGTTTGATTTTACAGAGACTCAATTCAGTCGGAAATTGAATTATTTGGATGAGAAATCAAATCGAGAAGAAGCATTTGCAGATACAAATGAAAAACAATATAGCATTTTGAAGAAAAAGATAATGAAAGAATTCAAATTATCTTTTGACTCTTAATCTTTAATAAGTTACTATAATGGTGGTAACTTATTAAAGGGAACTTCATAGAGTTGAAAGGGGAAATACTTTTGAAAACAACTTATGTAAACGCTACAATTGTAACGATGAATGAACAAAACGAAGTGATAGAAAATGGATATATCATTGTAGAAAATGATCAAATTATAGATGTAAAGAGCGGAGAATTCACTAATGATTTTGCAGTAGATGAAGTAATTGACATGAAAGGAAAGTGGGTTTTACCAGGGCTTGTAAATACACATACACATGTTGTAATGAGTCTCTTAAGAGGTATTGGCGATGATATGTTATTACAGCCATGGCTGGAGACGAGAATTTGGCCACTGGAAAGTCAGTTTACTCCAGAGCTTGCGGTCGCTAGCACGGAATTAGGATTACTTGAAATGGTGAAAAGTGGTACAACATCATTTTCTGACATGTTTAATCCAATTGGAGTAGATCAAGATGCAATTATGGAAACGGTATCAAGGAGTGGAATGCGAGCTGCTGTTTCAAGAACTTTATTTAGCTTCGGAACGAAGGAAGATGAAAAGAAAGCAATTGAAGAAGCTGAGAAATATGTGAAGCGTTACTATAACGAAAGTGGCATGTTAACTACGATGGTTGCACCGCATAGTCCATATACATGTTCTACTGAACTGTTAGAAGAATGTGCACGTATTGCAGTAGAAAATCAAACGATGGTTCATATTCATCTTTCGGAAACAGAGCGTGAAGTACGTGATATTGAAGCACAGTACGGAAAGCGTCCAGTCGAATATGCAGCAAGTTGTGGGTTGTTTAAACGCCCAACAGTTATTGCACACGGTGTAGTATTAAATGAAAATGAGCGTGCATTTTTAGCAGAACATGATGTTCGAGTAGCACATAACCCGAATAGTAATTTAAAACTAGGTTCTGGTATAGCGAATGTAAAAGCGATGCTAGAAGCAGGAATGAAAGTAGGAATTGCAACAGATAGTGTGGCATCTAACAACAATTTAGATATGTTTGAAGAAATGCGTATAGCGACTTTACTACAAAAAGGTATTCACCAAGATGCAACAGCGTTACCAGTTGAAACTGCTCTTACACTTGCGACTAAAGGAGCTGCTGAAGTAATCGGCATGAAACAAACAGGATCACTTGAGGTTGGAAAGTGTGCTGATTTTATTACGATTGACCCATCTAATAAGCCGCATTTACAACCAGCAGATGAAGTATTATCGCACCTTGTATATGCAGCTAGTGGAAAAGATATAAGCGATGTAATTATTAACGGAAAACGTGTCGTTTGGAATGGTGAATGTAAAACGTTAGATGAAGAGCGTATTATATTTGAAGCAAGTCGTTATAAACGAGGTTTACAAAGATAGGTATTTGAAAAAGCTATCCTTTTTTAAAAGGATAGCTTTTTTTCTGGAACGAATAAATATTCAAAAGAATGTCGCATCTTTCTGTTCATATTTCTGCTATAATATATAACGCTTTATAATATTTTATACTTAAGGAGAACAATTCATGAAGCGAAAAAAGAGCCATTTAATGGTAATGGCACTTGTTACAACTTTATTATTAACAGCTTGTAATAATAAAGCGAATAAAAGTGACACTGAGGCAAAAAAACAAGTATTAAATGTAACAGTAGCAGAAGAAATTCCTTCTCTTGATACTGCGAAAACAATGGATGGTACATCAACACACGTTATGCAAAACATATTTGAAGGTTTGTATGTATTAGATGATCAAGATCAGCCTATTCCAGCAGTAGCAAAATCGTTCCAAAGAAGTGAAGATGGTAAAAAATATACATTTAATTTGCGTAAAGATGCAAAATGGTCAAATGGAGACAGTGTGACAGCAAATGATTTTATATTTGCATGGAAACGTGCAATTAATCCTGAAACAGCGTCTCAATATGCGTACATGCTCTTTCATGTGAAAAATGCGAAAGAAATTAATAAAGGAACAATGCCTCTTGATAACCTTGGCGTTAAAGCAATAAATGATTATAAGTTAGAAGTGGAACTCGAACAGCCAATTCCGTATTTTTTACAGTTGTTAGCACTGCCGATATACTTACCACAGCATGAATCATTTTTGAAAGAACAAGGAAAGAATTATGCATTGGAACCTAGTAATCTCATATATAACGGGCCATTTGTATTAGAGAAATGGAAGCATGAACAAGAGTTTCAATTAAAGAAGAATGCTACATATTGGGATCAAAAGAAAGTGAAATTAGACGAGATAAACTTTCAGATTGTAAAGGATACAATGACGGCTGTTAATTTATACGAAGCTGGTGATTTAGACCGGGTGCCTATTAATTCTCAATTTGTAGACAAGTATAAAGGGAATAAGGAATTACATATGTCGAGTGATCCTGGAATTGCTATGCTACGTTTTAATGAGAAAAATAGTGCGTTAGCAAATAAAAAGGTGCGTCAATCTATTTCATTAGCGTTAAATAAAGAGGACTTTGTTGCTAACTTTATTAATAATGGGGCAAAATCTGCAAGCGGACTTGTACCAGTTGGTCATGTAAACGAAGAGACTGGTAAAGATTTTAGAAAAGAAAACGGAGATCTATCTTCATATGATTTGCAAAATGCAAAAAAGATTTGGAAAGAAGCGAAAAAAGAGCTTGGAGTAGAGCAAGTAAACCTCGAGTTTTTAACGTTTGAACAAGATAATGCAAAACGTATGGCAGAATATATAAAAGGTGACTTAGAAAAGAATTTGCATGGATTAACGATACAAATTAAACAACAGCCATTTAAGCAAAAATTACAGTTAGAACAAACCGGGGATTACGATATAACTATGGCAAATTGGGGACCTGATTATAAAGACCCAATTAGTTATTTAGAGCTATTTACGACGGGTAATCCAAATAATAAAATGAATTACTCTAATGCTCGTTACGATGAATTAATAAAGAAAGCGAAAACTGATTTTGTACTAGAACCAGAGAAACGATGGGGAGCATTGCTAGAAGCTGAGCAAGTATTATTAGAAGATGCAGCTGTAGCACCGCTGTATCATATTGGTTCAGCATATGTACAAAAGGATTACGTAAAGGGAATTGAAAAGCATCAATTTGGTGGTGTTTATACTTATAAGAATGCTTATATAATTAAGGAGTAAAAGAGAAAGGCTAAGTGCTTTATATAAGTACTTAGTTTTTTTGTATTTTAAGTATAATAGATATGGTTACTGTGTTTATTTATACTAAAGTATGATTTTCGTTGAGAAAGATTAAAATTCTTAATATTCTATTTTTATTCTTTTGTAATTTGTTATACTTATATTAATTTTAAGTAAAGGGGAGAATAAATTCCATGAGTATAGACGTGGTTACAATGGAAGAAATGAAAAATTGCTTCATGGGTGGAATTGTGAAATTCGTTTGAGAAATATAGCAAAAGCAAAACAACATAAGGAAACTATTGAGTACCAAATTGATACTATTAAGGATCTAAATATAAAGTTATATTATGCACTTATTAATTTAAGATATAGTTTGCTTTTTGATGAAATAAGTGGAGTTAAAGAAAGTTTTTGGATATGTAAAAGATTACTCACAGCAAATAGCTTCTCAGTTTTATGAGAAAAGAAATGAAAGAGGGGCATTAAAATGAAAAAAATTGGGGTATTAAGTTTGTTAGCAGTTCTTACGCTATTAAATGTGAATGTATTTAAAGATACACAGCAAGTTAAATCAAGTATTACATCTCAAACTGAAATTATTCAATACTCCGAACATGGTACAGGTTGGTAAAAACTTAAAAAATATAATGTTATTTATCCCTATTAAGTAAAAACCTTCCTAGCTATAGGAAGGTCTTTACTTAATAATAGAGTCTATTAAAGCGATTTTAATAAAGAATAAAAATTCGTATCATATGGAATATCATCTTGATACATATAATTTTTTAGAACTCCTTCTTTTTCAAAACCTAATTTTAATAGAACTTTATTGGAAGCCTCATTTTCAAGAAATACAATTGCCCCGATACGCTTTAAATGAATGGTATGGAAACCGTATGATATAACCTCAGAAACAGCTTCAGTAGCATATCCATTTCCCCAGTGTTCAGGAAGAAAGGCATAACTTATATTGGCTCGTTTATGCTCAGAAGACCAATCATGAAACCCGATTGTTCCAATGAGTTCTTTCTTGTCTTTTAATTCGATTCCCCATTTTATACCGCTTCTTGCATTGTAACTGAGCTTAAAGTTATGAATGACTTGTTTTACTTGATCAACATCTTGTAATGGTTTTTGGCCATAATAGCGCAGTACATCAGTATTAGAAAAGCATTGTAGTATACCCGGTGCATCTTCTTCGGTAAGTTCTCGTAAAATGAGTCGGTCGGTTTTCAATATAGGAAACATGCTTTCACTCCATTTCTTCTGAAACTAGAATGTGTTGTTATTATATAATGTAATCTGAAAATAAAGATTATTCAAGAGGGAAGTATGGTTTTGATTTGTGATAAAATTAATTGTGGAATATATTTCAAAAAGAGGTTTGTATATGGAGAAAAACTCAATTTTAATTGTAGATGATGATCAAGATATTGTTCGATTTGTTAAAGCGAATTTAATGCAAGAAGGTTTTAAAGTTTTTAGTGCTCATAATGGAGAAGAGGCTTTAGAAATAATAAATAATAACAGTATTCAACTTGCTATTCTGGATATTATGATGCCACAAATGGATGGTATAGAATTGTGTAGAAGAATTAGAGAGAAACATAGTTTACCAATTATGTTTTTAAGTGCAAAATCATCGGACTTAGATAAAGTCGTTGGATTTAGTACTGGAGCAGATGATTATATTGTGAAGCCGTTCAGTACAATTGAATTTATAGCGAGAGTGAAAGCTCAATTAAGAAGGTATACATATTTCAATCAAAATGCGGTCCAAGGAATAGAAAAGAAAATAAACATTAGAGGTCTAGAAATAGATGAAGTGTCTAGAACAGTAATGTTATATGGAGAAACCATCAATCTTACGAGAACTGAATATGATATTTTGTACTTAATGGCCGCTGCAAAGAATCGTGTATTTACTATTGAAGAAATATATGAGAGCGTTTGGAAAGAAAGGGCCTATGAAAGTAATAATACAGTAATGGTTCATATTGCAAGATTAAGAAATAAAATTGAAGAGAATCCAAAAGAGCCGAAGTTTATTCAAAATGTTTGGGGAGTCGGATATAAAATTGAAGATTAAATCATTCCAAGGCATTAGAGCTAAGTTTTTTATCGCATTCATATGTAGCATCTTATTAGCAACTGTAAGTATAATAACGTTTCAAATATTAATTGGAAATATATATGGTCAAGTTACCGAATTAGAGAAAAAATATTCATTTTTATATTTAATAGCTTTTTTAACTTTTACTACAATATACTTTGCATTCATGACAAAAACAATGATGAAAAGATTATCTGAAATTAACAAGAGTGTGAAGCAAATAAGTAGTGGTAATTTTGAAATACATATACCTATTTCAAAAAATGACGAGATTGGTGAATTAGCAGCGAATGTTAATAGAATGGCTAAAAGTTTAAAAGAGTCTATCGAAAATGAAAAAAAATCGCAGGAAATGAAAACTGAAATGATTAGTAATATTTCTCATGACTTACGAACACCTGTAACATCTCTAATCGGTTACGCGGACCTGTTAGGAAATCAGCTTCATTCAAATAGAGAAGAATGTGAACAGTATGTAAGTATATTAAAGCGAAAAAGTTATGAATTAAAAAATCAAGTAGATGATTTATTAGAGTATTGTCAAATAAATTATAGGGAGATTGAATTACATAAAAGTGTAGTAAATATGAAAGCGTTCATTGAACAAATCATGATTGATTTTGTACCACAACTAGATGATGCCGATATGAGCTTTTGTATTAATGGTGATAAGGAGTTACATGTGGAAATGGATGTAGCGCTTATGGTGAGACTATTCGAAAATGTAATTAGTAATAGTATTATGTACGGGAAAGACGGAAAGGAGATTTTTATTCAAGTTTCTAAAAGAGGTATGAATGTTGAAATAGAAATTAAAAATTTTGGACAATGCATTTCAAATGAGAGCCTTCCTTACGTTTTTAAGAAGTTTTATCGTGGTGAAAAATCACGTAGCTCTCATACGGGTGGAAAAGGAATGGGACTTGCAATTGCGAGAAGTATAGCAGAGCTTCATAAAGGGGATATCACTGTGTGCAGTAACGAGAAAGAAACTGTTTTCACCACCGTTTTACCGCATTATCAAGAATTGTAAGAAAGTCGTAAGTATTTCTTTTATATGTCGTAATTTTCACTTCGTATCATGTAGAACAAAGATATGAGGGTGGGGATACAGCATGTGGAAGAAATATGTATTAGTAATTTTAGTTGCGTTTTTAATTATAAGTTGGAGTGTAGTTTATTTAGCACATGGTGTTATATCAGTCATTGTTTGGTGGGGTTTACAAGCCTTTAGCTTAGTATCAATCTTTATTTTGATAGGATCAGTATTACTATTTTTGTGGAAAGGAATTTTCAGAAATCGAATAGATAGAACAATACTCTTCATCGTTCTTTTCTCTATAATTGGAGCTTGGCCTTTAGGATGGTTTGCTAATATAGGGGGACTTGCTTACCCAGCAGATGTACAATCTATGAGTCCTAAAGCAGTCGTTCGCTTTCCTTTGAATGAACGAACATTAGTGGGCTGGGGCGGTGATCGATTAGAAACGAACTATCATGTTATAAAACCAAATGAACGATGGGCATATGATATTCTTATTCCGCCTGCTGAAGTGAAAAGTAGTAATTTAGGGGATTATGGAATATATGGAGCGAAAGTAATGGCACCAGCTTCTGGAACAGTTGTATCTATCAATAATGATGAAATAGATGTAGTTCCAGGAGAGGATGATTTTCAGTCAATGGCGGGGAATCATATTTATTTACGACTAGATGAATCAGGGACATTTTTGATTCTTGCCCATTTAAAAAAAGGATCAATTAAAGTGAGGGAAGGACAACATGTAAATGAAGGAGAGGTTCTTGCCCAAGTCGGTAACTCTGGAAGTTCAAGTGAGCCGCATTTACATATTCATCATCAAAGGCAGGATCCATCCAAGGTGAGCATGTTTTGTTCGGAAGGATTACCACTTTACTTTCGAACTGAGAAAGGTGCGATAATGCCAGAAAGAGGTACATACATAAGTGGTAATGAAAAAAGGTATTCCAGTTTTATTGGAATACCTTTTTCTATTATCCTACAAATGTTTGATACAGTAAGAAAATATTTAAAATGATAACAAGTGCAGCAATGATCCAAGCTATAAAGGTTGTTATGCGGTGGTTGACGAGCGCACCCATAATTTTTTTATTGCTTGTAAACATAATAAGTGGTACTAATGCAAAAGCAATACCGAATGATAAGACGACTTGGCTCATGACTAGAGCGTAAGTTGGATTTACACCTAAAGCGATAATAACTAATGGTGGAATCATTGTAATAAAGCGGCGTAAGTATAACGGAATATGCATTCGAATGAAACCTTGCATAATAATATCACCTGACATTGTACCGACAGAAGAGCTAGATAGTCCTGCTGATAAGAGCCCAATTCCAAATAAAGCAGCCGATACTGGACCGACTAAAGTACTGAACTGGTTAAAAGCAACATCAAGATCTTCAACATGCAAGCCATTTTTAAAGAATAGTGCAGCAGCAACAATTAACATACTCGCATTAATTGCTCCAGCGATAACCATTGCAATAATAATATCGATAAATTCAAAACGGAAAATCTTTTTCTTTTGTTCGTCAGTTGTACCGACCACACGGCGTTGTGTCAATGCAGAATGTAAATAGATTGCATGTGGCATAACTGTTGCACCTAATATCCCTGCTGCCAGTAATATACTGTCTACACCTTGGAATTTTGGAATGAAAAGTCCTGAAAGTAGAGGGCTTAATTCTGGCTTTGCATAAAAAACTTGAATCCCAAATGCTATTACTACAATAAAAATCATCCCTGTAATAATAGCTTCTAGTGGACGAAATCCTCTGCGTTGAAACTCAAGAATAATAAATGATCCGACTGCTGTAATTAAAGCAGCTGGTAACATCGGAATTCCAAATAATAAATACAATCCGAGTGCTGCCCCGATAAATTCAGCTAAATCTGTAGCCATAATAACGAGTTCACCTTGAATCCATAAGCCAATAGACACAGGTTTTGGAAAGTGTTCGCGAGCGATTTCAGGTAAATTATTTCCCGTAGCAATTCCTAATTTAGCTGATAAAGTTTGAATTAATACTGCCATTAAGTTAGAAGCGAATATAACCCATAATAGTAAATATCCATATTGTGAACCAGCTGCGATATTTGTAGCAAAGTTACCAGGGTCAATATAAGCAACTGACGCGATAAAAGCGGGTCCTAAAAACGGTAACAGTCTTTTCCAACCTTTCGTTTCGCCACTTAAAGCTAAGTGTGCTGATTGAACAGTTGTACTTTGAGAAGGGACTTGTTCATCTTTTGTTATATCTTTATTCATAGTAGTTTTCCCCTTTGAAATGTTAACTTGATGAAATTATTGTATTTATTCTTACACATTATTTCAATACATTTAAATGTATGAGATGATATTTTTTATTTGAACATAAATGTTTCCTTAGTGCAAATTATATGCCTTTATGCAATGGATGGTGTGGTGTTATAAAAAATTGGGAGTTTATGGTGTGATGGCGTGGGGAAACATAATGAATTAAAGGGCTGTTTTTGAAATTTATGTGAACATAAAGCCGATAATACAGCATATTCATTGATGGAATTGCATTTGTATGATATATAATATATTGGGATTACAACTTAACCATAGTGTTTTGATGTGTAATCTTGTTTTTTATTTTTGTTAACTGATAGAAAATAGTATAAAGAGAAGAAAATGTGAATTCATTTTCTTATTATATATGTTTTGATATGAACGTTAACTTATACATGATTTTAAAAATTAGATAGGTGGTAGAAATACATTGGCAACTACAAAACCATATAGAGTATTACTATATTACATGTACACAACAATTGAAAACCCAGAAGAATTCGCTGCAGAGCATTTAGAATTTTGTAATTCACTTGAGTTAAAAGGAAGAATCCTTGTAGCTAAAGAAGGTATTAATGGAACTTGTTCTGGTACTGTAGAACAAACAGAGAAATACATGGAAGCAATGAACAACGATCCACGCTTTGACGGTATCGTATTTAAAATAGATGAAGAAGAGGGACACGCATTCAAGAAAATGCACGTACGTCCTCGTCCAGAGTTAGTTACACTTCGTCTAGAAGATGACATCAACCCACACGAAGTAACTGGGAAGTATTTAGAGCCAAAAGATTTTTATGAAGCAATGAAACAAGAAGACACAGTTATCATTGATGCAAGAAATGATTATGAGTTTGATTTAGGTCACTTTAAAGGTGCGATTAAACCAGATATTGAATCATTCCGTGAATTACCAGACTGGATTAGAGAAAATAAAGAAACACTTGAAGGCAAAAAGATTTTAACGTACTGTACAGGCGGAATTCGCTGTGAGAAATTCTCTGGTTGGTTAGTTCGAGAAGGCTATGAAGATGTAAGTCAGCTTCACGGCGGAATTGTAACGTACGGAAAAGATCCAGAAGTACAAGGTGAGCTATGGGATGGACAATGTTACGTGTTCGATGAGCGTATTGCTGTACCAGTAAACCAAAAAGAACATGTTATTGTTGGTAAAGACCACTTTACTGGTGAACCTTGTGAGCGCTATGTAAACTGTTCAAATCCAGAATGTAACAAGAAAATTTTATGTTCTGAAGAAAACGAAGCGAAACACTTACGCGCATGTTCTCATGAATGTCGTGTAAGCCCACGTAACCGCTACGTAATACAACATGAATTAACGGAAGAGCAAGTAGCTGCTGCATTAGAGAAAATCGAAGCAGGGAAGTAAGTGGAATTCGTGTAATAAAAAAGGGTACTCCAAACTTTATGGTGGAGTACCTTTTTTATATTGTCCGGTTCTGCTTTTTTGTCGGTAAGTCGATATATTTGGAAAATCGCTGATAAAAATTTCATTTACTGAAGCGTACCACGTATTTGTAATTTGAAAATGACCTTCTTTACTTCTTATCATCTTTCTCTTTCACAGCAGAAAGTACAGTTTGTTTTACCCATGATTTTCTTTGTTTAAGTTGTAGACTCCATTGGTATAAACTTTGCGCACCTAAAATAAATGAAATGGCTATGCCGCTAATTGCTATTAAAAGAGCGAAAAATTCAAGTGGCGACGATATTTTGTTTGAATCGGTGTTTCTTAAAAGATCAATCATTGTAAATCCTAACATTTGGCCTACTACAGAGTATAGCGTTAAAATTAATAGTAAAAGGCTATCTTTTTTAGAAGCGACGTTTTCTTGATATTTAAACAAACTATCAAGATTTTGTTTTGCATTCGAGTATAGTACCTCAATGTTAAATAGATTTCTTAAGCGGAAGAAAATATCTTCACTCTGTGATTGGGATACTAGCTCTAAAGAAAAGTAATTCGCTGTAAATGAATTGATTGAATAAATTAATTTCTCTATTTCATTTGTATCTTGTTCAATATTAAGCTCAGCATAAGCGTTTGCCATTTTTAATAAAACAACTTTATGAAATAGATTTAATAACAAAGCGTAATAAAACTCCCCGTACATTTGACTAGCAAGTTTAGCGAATTCGTGTTCACCTTCGTTTGTTATACATGTGAAAATATGTTCTTCCATAATAAAGTAGCGATTAGGAGCCCATCTTTGATAAGAATGTTTTATTAAATAATCTTGAATATAAGGAACATTATTTGCGCTAATATACGGCTTACCATCGTCTGTTAATCCGGAAAGACTGGAAGCTCGGTATACATCGATTACATGAAGGTCTGACTCTTTGCTTATGGATAATAAAGTTTGTACATACATTCGTTGATCTTCAAAGAAGGGGAATGTTTGGAAGTAAGAACTCCGCAATCTTTTGTTCTCAAAGAAGTCTGTTAAGCCATGAAATAAATCGCCGAATATGAGCTTCTCTACTTGTGAATATTTTTTTCCATTACATTCAATACAGATAGTCTCGTTTGTATCATTTTTAGTTTCAAGTACACGGAAGCGAGCGGCGAATTCAATTGCTTCTGATAATGTTATGTTTGGAGCGGACTCTACTTCTGTTCGAATTGTTAAGAAGCCAAGCTCATAAGGACAAAGTGTTACGTCAATAGAATGAATCTTGAATGGAACAGAAATCAAATTTGTTGTTAAATGTCCAGTTAAGTTAAGGTCTTTAGAATAGCGCTGTAATCCTTTTTGATGCTCTGAGTGAGGAAATAGAATTTTATTTGTAAATGAAAGATAGTATGCTTCCATATTTTGATGCGAAACTTGAAACTTTCCGTAGTATGTATTTTCATTTTCAAGATGATCGAGTCGAAAAGGGCGAAAATCATTTTTCTGTAAGAAAGGGAACATATTTTGTTCATATCCAGTTTTAAAAGAAAACGGGAATATAAATTGAAATATAGCTGTTGTTACATCTTTTTCCTCGATTGTTTGTATTGCCTCCATTTACATTGTTTCCTTTCATATATGCTATAAAAACAACATGCCCAAATTTATTTGAAAATAACCACTGTTTTACACTTGATTAAGAATGAAAATTCAGCTTATTTAGTAGGGGACATGTATAATGTTATGTATACTAAATGTTATAAAATTGTATTTTGAAAAGGGGGATGTTTGTATGCGTATTTTAGTATTAGGAGCGGGTGGCGTCGGAGGATTTTTTGGTGGCCGATTAGTCGAAAAAGGGGAAGATGTGACGTTTCTTGTCCGCAGTAAAAGAAAACAGCAATTAGAGGAAACGGGACTTGTTATTCGTAGTGTTAACGGGGATTTTTCCTTTGAACCGAAATTAATAACGAAAGAAGATAGAACTTCTCCGTTTGATGTTATTCTATTTTCAACAAAAGCGTATCACTTAAACGAGGCAATTCAAGATTTGAAGCCGTTTGTAGGTGAAAATACTGCCATAATTCCATTGCTAAATGGTATTGCTCATGTATCACTATTACAAAAAGAATTTGGCGTGGAGAAAGTGATTGGCGGTTTATGCTTTATCGAGACGACGTTAAACGATCAAGGAGAAATTGTACAAACTAGCGCTGCCAATAGACTTCTGTTTGGAGAAATGAAGCCTCAAGATTCAGAGAGAATAAAGCATATTGCTAAAGCATTTGCAGGTACGAAATCTAGTTTTGTTTTAAGTGAAAATATTACACAAGATATGTGGCATAAATATTTATTTATTACTGTAATGTCAGGTGTGACAACATTAATGCGTGCACCAATAGGACCGATTCGCGAAAGTGAAGGTGGACGTGATTTTATCCAAAACTTATTTGAAGAATGTGTGCAAATTATGAAATATATAGGGGCACCAGTTAAGGAAGATATTGCCCAGGAACATATGAAAACAATTGATAAAATTTCGTATGATATGAAGTCATCGATGCAGCGGGATATGGAAAAAGGTTCGTCTATTGAAGGGAAGCACTTACAAGGATATTTACTAGATGCAGCAGAACAATTTTCTATAGAAGCGCCGTTATTGGGTGCGGTATATCAAAATTTAAAGGTGTATGAAGAAAGGACCTTTAACAAATCAGCAATAGAATTGGATGTATGAAAAAATAAAAAAGAAAGCAATATATAAGTGTATTGCTTTCTTTTTTATGACAACTTATTTATTTCTTTTCGTTCTATCTGTCAAATTTATTTCCTGTTCACGTTTATCGTATAATTGATTAATTTCATTTGCTAATGCATCTAAATAGGAATCGGAAAAAATAGGCTTCTTTTCTTTAGACATATGGGTCTCCTTTATCGATTTTTTAATATTCATTATGTATATTTATCAGCGGATTATGCGCAATCATTTTAAATTTTTTCTTTTTCAAAATTTTTGTTTACATTTTGAAAATAAAGGAGTATTATAATCCACAGTTTCAATTTTCTAAATCGCTGAAACCGCATGGTACGGGGGACCCGTTCTTATGGATTATTACTTAATCCAATGGGGTGAATCCTTAAAAAGGTAGGGCTACTCATAGGCCCGAATCCGACAGCTAACCTCGTAAGCGTTATATTGAGAAGGAAGGTGGAGCTTGTGCGACAAAAAAAATAATGTCTACAAGTCTATTTCGTTATGGCTTGTAGACATTTTTTGTTTTCTGAAAAAATAGTTTATCCGCTGTAACTAGCAGAAAAGTTCGTACAAAATTATTGGAGAGTGGACAGCAGTGGTTTCATCAATCAAAAGATTTTTAATTGGAAGGCCGTTAAAATCAACTGAGTTAGGAGAGCAAAAGCTTAATAAAACGAAGGCGCTAGCCATTTTATCTTCTGACGCATTGTCATCGGTCGCATACGGACCAGAGCAAATATTAATCGCATTAGCAGGTCTTGGAGCAATAGCTTATTGGTATTCCATTCCGATAGCTGTTGGGGTATTAGTGTTATTAACTGCTCTTATTTTATCTTATCGCCAAATTATTTTCGCTTACCCGCATGGCGGAGGAGCGTATGTTGTATCAAAAGAAAATTTAGGGATGAATCCAGGGTTAATAGCTGGAGGATCTTTATTAGTCGATTATATTTTAACTGTTGCAGTAAGTGTGTCTGCAGGTACAGATGCGCTCACGTCTGCTTTTCCTAGCTTACATGCACATAGTGTAATTATTGCAGTTGTATTTGTTATATTAATTACGATATTAAATTTAAGAGGGGTAACGGAATCAGCTTCCGTTTTAGCATATCCTGTTTATTTATTTGTTCTAGCACTATTTATATTAATTGGGGTAGGGATATACAATATTTTAACTGGTCACGTGTCGCAGGCCTTACACACGCCGATTGGAACGCCAGTTGCAGGCATTAGTTTGTTTTTACTGTTACGAGCATTTGCTTCAGGAAGCTCTGCCTTAACAGGTGTTGAGGCGATTTCTAACGCAATTCCGAACTTTAAGGATCCTGCACCTAACAATGCAGCGAAAACATTGCTTGCAATGGGGGCATTACTTGCAGTTTTATTTTCAGGAATTGTCTTTTTAGCTTATTATTATGGAATTAATCCAAGTAAAGAAGTAACAGTTGTTTCACAAATTGCTGAACAAACATTTGGACGTAATTTCATGTACTATTTCATACAAGGTACAACAGCTTTAATATTAATTCTTGCTGCTAATACAGGGTATTCTGCATTTCCGCTATTAGCAGTTAACCTTGCGAAAGATAAGTTTATTCCGAGAATGTTTACGATTAGAGGAGACCGCCTAGGCTACTCAAACGGTATTATTATACTTGGAATCGCTTCGATTATTTTAATTGTAGCTTTCCAAGGACAAACAGAACATTTAATCCCGTTATATGCAGTAGGTGTATTTATTCCATTTACACTTTCTCAAAGTGGTATGGTATTAAAATGGCTTCGTGAAAAACCTGAAGGATGGGCTTTGAGATTAACGGTCAATTTAATTGGTGCAGTTATTAGTTTTATCGTAATGAGCATGTTCTTTTTAACTAAGTTTGCACAAGTTTGGTCGATCCTTATTTTCTTACCTGCCATCATCTTCTTGTTCCATAGAATTAAGAAGCATTACGATGCAGTGGGTGATCAATTAAGTTTAAAAACTTGTGAACCACTTGTTCCAATTGAGGGAAATGTAATTGTCGTTCCTGTAGCGGGTATGACTCATGTGGTGGAAAATTCATTGAACTATGCGAAGGCTCTTTCTGCAGATCAAGTTATCGCTGTATATGTTGCTTTTGACAGAGAAGAAGAAAAGAAATTTGAAGAGAAGTGGAAGAAGTGGCAACCTGAAGTAAGACTTGTTACCTTACATTCTCATTATAGAAGTATTATTCAACCGCTAACAAAGTTTATTGATACAGTGCAATATAAAGCGAGTGAATCAAATTACCGAGTTACGGTCGTTATACCACAGTTCATACCGAAAAAAGGTTGGCATAACATTCTTCATAATCAATCTAGTTTACTCATACGTGCGTATTTACTCTATAAAAGAAATGTTGTTATTACGACAGTTCCATATCATTTGAAAAAATAAGAAGATTTTTAGGGATAGCTTCAAGAAATTGAAGCTATCCCTTTTATGTATATACTATGCATAATTGCATACGGGTTCAAAAGATATATTAGTATAATTTTATCGATTGTAAGTAAGTAGTGTTTTTTGTTGTTACATATGGATATTTTCATCGGGAAAGTGAAGTGGATTATATTTTGAAATAAGGACAGAGAATCTTGAAAATAAAGGGAATCAAAATACTTCTTTACGTTATATAAATAGCTGTGTTTAAATGACCTTACAGTACAAAACTTACATGAAAACAAAACGGAATTTCATATTTACGTACGTTATTTAGTTTAAAATGAATAATATTTTTATGTAATATATTCACTGTGTGAATGTGGAAATGGCTATAAAATAGAAATTTTATACAATGTTATTCATACTAATCACATATGAAATGTTTTATAACAATAAGTAAGTACTGTAGCAATAAAAGTTGGGAGAGATGGTTCGTACATGAATCACGGTGAGAACGTTCTCTATTTTAACCATCTCAAATTACGTGCAAGAAAATAGAATAATAAAATGGGATAGTAATAGTTACTAATACATAGGAGGAGTTAAAGTGAAAAAAACTTTAATTACAGGGTTATTGGTTACAGCAGTATCTACGAGTTGCTTCATTCCTGTAAGCGCTTACGCTAAGGAGGGGCAACCAGAAGTGAAAACAGTATATGCACAAAATGTAATTGCTCCAAATACATTATCCAATTCAATTAGAATGTTAGGATCACAGTCACCGCTTATACAAGCATACGGATTGGTTATTTTACAACAGCCAGACATTAAGGTGAATGCGATGAGCAGCTTAACGAATCATCAAAAGTTTGCAAAGGCAAATGTACGAGAGTGGATTGATGAATATAATCCGAAGCTAATCGATTTAAATCAAGAGATGATGAGATATAGCACTCGATTTAATAGCTATTATAGTAAACTCTATGAACTAGCAGGAAACATAAATGAAGATGAACAAGCAAAAGCAGATTTTACAGGCGCATATGGAAAATTACAATTACAAGTACAAAGCATTCAAGAGAGTATGGAGCAAGATTTATTAGAGTTAAATCGATTTAAAACGGTATTAGACAAAGATAGTAGCAACTTATCAATTAAAGCTGATGAAGCAATAAAAACACTACAAGGATCAAGTGGAGATATTGTGAAATTAAGAGAAGATATTAAAAGAATTCAAGGGGAAATTCAAGCTGAATTAACGACTATTTTGAACAGGCCTCAAGAAATTATTAAAGGTTCTATTAATATCGGTAAACAAGTATTTACAATTACAAATCAAACTGCGCAGACGAAAACAATTGATTTCGTTTCTATCGGTACTTTAAGTAATGAAATTGTAAATGCTGCCGATAGTCAAACGAGAGAAGCAGCTCTTCGCATTCAGCAAAAGCAAAAAGAGCTACTACCACTTATTCAAAAGTTATCACAAACTGAAGCAGAGGCGACACAAATTACATTTGTTGAAGATCAAGTAAGTAGCTTTACAGAACTAATCAATCGTCAAATTACAACTTTAGAAACGTTATTAACGGATTGGAAAGTTTTAAACAATAATATGATCCAAATTCAAAAGAATGTTGAAGAAGGCACATATACAGACAGTAGTTTACTTCAAAAACATTTCAATCAAATTAAAAAAGTAAGTGATGAAATGAATAAACAAACAAATCAATTTGAAGATTACATTACAAACGTTGAAGTACATTAAACAAAAAAATAATTAGCGATATAGGGAGAGAAGAAAAATGACAAAAAAACCATATAAAGTAATGGCTCTATCAGCACTTATGGCAGTATTTGCAGCAGGAAACATCATGCCAGCCCATACGTATGCAGCTGAAAGCACAGTGAAACAAGCTCCAGTTCATGCGGTAGCAAAAGCTTATAATGACTATGAAGAATACTCATTAGGACCAGAAGGCTTAAAAGATGCAATGGAAAGAACAGGTTCAAATGCTTTAGTAATGGATCTGTACGCTTTAACAATTATTAAACAAGGTAATGTTAACTTTGGTAATGTATCATCTGTTGATGCGGCTTTAAAAGGAAAAGTCATTCAGCATCAAGATACAGCGAGAGGAAATGCGAAGCAATGGTTAGATGTATTAAAGCCACAGCTTATTTCAACGAATCAAAATATTATCAATTACAATACGAAATTCCAAAACTATTATGATACTTTAGTTGATGCGGTAGATGCAAAAGATAAAGCGACTCTTACAAAAGGGTTAACTAGATTATCAAGTAGTATTAATGAAAATAAAGCGCAAGTAGATCAGTTAGTAGAAGACTTGAAGAAATTCCGAAATAAAATGACGTCTGATACGCAAAACTTTAAGGGTGATGCAAATCAAATTACATCTATTTTAGCAAGTCAAGATGCAGGAATCCCGCTTCTGCAAAATCAAATTACAACGTACAATGAAGCAATTAGTAAATATAATGCAATTATTATCGGTTCATCAGTGGCGACAGCACTAGGCCCAATTGCAATTATCGGTGGTGCAGTAGTTATTGCGACAGGTGCAGGAACGCCGCTAGGGGTCGCATTAATTGCAGGTGGTGCAGCCGCTGTAGGTGGTGGTACAGCTGGTATCGTATTAGCGAAGAAAGAGCTTGATAATGCACAAGCTGAAATTCAAAAAATAACAGGACAAGTTACAACCGCTCAATTAGAAGTAGCTGGATTAACAAACATTAAAACACAAACGGAGTATTTAACAAATACAATTGATACTGCAATTACAGCGTTGCAAAATATTTCAAATCAATGGTACACAATGGGATCAAAATACAATTCTTTACTTCAAAATGTAGATTCAATTAGTCCAAACGATCTTGTTTTCATTAAAGAAGATTTGAACATTGCAAAAGATAGCTGGAAAAACATTAAAGACTATGCAGAAAAGATCTATGCGGAAGATATTAAAGTAGTAGATACGAAAAAAGCATAATCAAATACGAATCGTTAGAGCGTTACGTATTGATGGATGAGTTGAAGCTCCTGTTCAGTTGTGAGCAGGAGCTTTTTATATTCTTATAAAGAAAATAGGTGAAAAGTATGAAGAGAAGCTTTTATAAAAAATGTCTATTGACGCTAATGATTGCTGGGGTGGCAACGAGTAATGCATTTCCTTTGCACCCTTTTGCAGCAGAACAAAACGTAAAAGCATTACAAGAAAGTGCGAAAAGCTATTCTCTCGGACCAGCAGGATTCCAAGATGTAATGGCACAAACGACATCGAGCATATTTGCAATGGATTCATATGCAAAATTAATTCAAAATCAGCAAGAGACTGACTTGAGTAAAATAAGTTCGATTAATGGTGAGTTTAAAGGAAATATGATTCAGCACCAAAGAGATGCAAAAATTAATGCGGCGTATTGGTTAAATAGTATGAAGCCTCAAATTATGAAAACGGATCAAAATATTATAGATTACAATAATACTTTTCAAGCGTATTATAATGACATGTTAATAGCGATTGATCAAAAGGATAACGTAAAGTTAAAAGCGGATTTAGAAAAATTGTATGCCGATATTGTAAAGAATCAAAATGAGGTAGATGTATTACTAAGTAATTTGAAAGCTTTTCGCGATAGAATGGCGAAAGATACAAACAGTTTTAAAGAAGACACAAATCAATTAACCTCGATTTTGGCGAGTACGAATGCTGGTATTCCAGCATTAGAGCAACAAATTAATACATATAACGATTCAATTAAAAAGAGTAATGATATGGTTATCGCGGGTGGTGTACTTTGCGTAGCATTAATAACATGTCTTGCTGGCGGACCGATGATTGCGATTGCGAAAAAAGATATCGCAAATGCAGAAAGAGAAATAGCCAATTTAAAAGATAGAATTTCTGGAGCGCAAGCGGAAGTCGCAATTTTGACAGATGTAAAAAATAAAACAACAAACATGACTGAAACAATCGATGCAGCAATTACGGCACTGCAAAACATATCAAATCAGTGGTATACAGTAGGGGCAAAATATAATAACTTACTTCAAAACGTAAAAGGAATAAGCCCTGAAGAGTTTGCGTTTATAAAAGAGGATTTACATACAGCGAAAGATAGCTGGAAGGATGTAAAAGATTATACAGAAAAATTACATGAAGGCGTGTTGAAATAAACAGTGGACCAGTTCTACTGTTTATTTTTTATCCTGGTTTTTGTGAGAACCGGGTTTGTAATTTTACCTATAAGCTTGCCATGTGTTTTATCAATGTAGCCTTGGGGTAATGTTTGGTCAAATTGATAATAATAACCTTGCTGCACCACTTGTATTTGTGGACACGGACACATTAGAAGTGATAGGGATTATGCCTGGGAATAATAGTTCTGTTCTTCAACTAACGAGTGTTTTAGCAGAACATGGCTTGGTTTTACCCCTTTAGATATGATTGTCTAAAGGGGTATCTATTATGTTGAAAAGGAAAAGAACATCTGTTCTGCAAATGAGACAGAAGAATAGTGTGCTCTATCTGGGTAAATTGGAATATTTATGATTATAGAAACTGTAGCTATTGAAAATAGAACACATAAAAGCTAAATAACAATAATATAATCTCTTTTCTAGATATGCCTTTATCAAGAATCAAAGAACTTAATACCACTTAGTACAAAAGCATCAGAACTTGGGCTATAACCAACTAACTTTCTTGTTCCTTCAATATCAATTCGTTTAAACCTGTTGTTAGATACACCATGTAAAATTGAAAATGGAGGTAAGTTCTTTGCCGTCATCGACTTTAAGAGAAGGTCCATAAAATCTTCTGGGCTTAAGTATGCACTCATATCTCTAGCTGTTAGTGGTTTACCATATGGATTATAATCATCATATGCACCTATACGAATAGCAAGACTTTGTAACCCTTCTTCATAAGCAAAATAAGAAGCAACAGCCTCTGCAAAACATTTACTTACCCCGTACATATTTTTGGGTCTCGTGGGTGAATAAGCATGTGGTTGATAATCCAAAGGATAGCCTTCAATTGTTTGAGCACTGGAAGCAACTATCACTTTGGATACATTATTATCACTAGCAGCTCTAAAAATATTATAGGTTCCCCTTATATGATTTTCTAATAAGGAGCCATAAAAATCAGCATTTGGTGAAGGATTACCTGCCAAGTGTATAACTATATCTATACCTTTCGTAAATTCTTGACAAGCAGCTAAATCAGAAACATCTAAATATATGATTTCGTGATTTGTATCTTTAAAAGTTTCTAAAGCAGATAAGTTAATATCGGCTAGCCGTAACTGGTAATTCCCTTGCTTATCTAGGGGCCTTGTAACATCCTGGCCAATCTTACCTGCAGCACCTGTAACTAAAATTTTTTGCATTGCACTTCATCCTTCCATGAAAAATACATCCCTTGTCAAGGGTCATATAATAGAGCATGCACTTATTATATTTTGGTAATGGCATTAAATAAAACGAAGAAATATAATGGGAACATGAATAAAATTCATGAGGAGGACCATAGTGACTTTAACAAAGTGGTAGAACTCAATAGTTTTACAAAAGCTGCAGAAGTGTTAGGTTTCATCCAATCTGCTGTAAGTCATGCAATTAGCAGTTTGGAAAAAGAGTTTTCCTTTCCTTTATTTATTCGTAATCACTCTACTTTAACATTGACCAAAAATGCAGAGGAGCTTTTAATTACCGTTCGGAAAATTTTATACTATAACAACATGCTGAAGCAGGAAGTAGCCGCTATCAATGGGTTCCAAAAAGGAACAGTAAGAGTGGGGGGGGGGTTCGAGTGTTTCTAAAAACTGGATTCCTGGTATTCTTAAAAAAACGGAGGATAAATTTCCAAATATTGAAATCGAATTACTGGAAGGAAACTATGCTGAGGTTGAGAATTGGTTACAAAACGGGAGATTAGATTGTGGATTTATTAATAATGGTACTTACTTTGAATCATTTGAAAAATCCTTTGAAATCGTACAATTGAAGAGGGATCGACTTTTATGTGTTGTATCTAACCAATCCCCATTATGTAAGGAAAACCAAGTATCAATGCAACAAATAGAAAATGTACCTTTTATTATGCCAACATATCAGTGTTATGATGATATTCAAAAAATATTTAGGGAGAATAAAGTTAGCCCCAATATTCGATTCGAAAATATGAATGAATACTCAGTGATCTCCATGGTGGAGAATAATCTAGGAATTAGTATATTGCCAGAAATGATTATACCGACATCAAAAATTTCTTTTACAGCCATTCCACTTGAAAGTGATAGCTATCGAACTATTGGATTAGCTATAAGAAAACCAACCGCACTCGCGACTAAGAAATTTTCTGAGATTACTAAAAGGTGGGTATCATTTGAATTGATTTAATTTTGCTAAAATCTGAGTTATTTAAATTAATAGGGTTCTTCTTGAACGGAGCAGATTAGTTCAAGAAGCAATGAGAAAAAGTTATATATTATGTGTCGATGTAGTACTATAATATACAAAAATCAGGAGGTAATTATATGGTAATATATACAGATTATACGACAAAACAAACGCTTGTCATTTGCAGGTTTCACACGCCTGTTTCTTTGTGAAGCCTTGTCAATTGAGTAGCAAATTAGTTTGAAAGAAACACTTGAATTCTACAGGTCGATAAATCAAGAAACTGTATTACTTTGGTTAACCAACATACGTGTTAATTTATAGTATAATGATTGCTTGAAATAATGCGGTGGAAAACAGGGGAAAGAGGGAACCGATGCCTACTATACTAGTTGCTGACGACGATGCGAACATTCGCGAACTCGTCTGTTTATTTCTACGCAACGACGGATTCGCAACAGTTGAAGCAGCGGACGGCAAGGAAGCACTGGCCGTCTACATCTCAACGAATGTCGATCTTGTCGTACTTGACATTATGATGCCGATTATGGATGGTTGGACGTTAATCAAGGAGCTCCGAAGAGCCAATCCTGATCTACCTTTACTTATGCTGACTGCGAGAGGAGAAACCTGGGAGAAAGTGAAAGGTTTCGAACTTGGGACGGACGATTATTTAACCAAACCATTCGATCCGTTAGAGTTGACGGTTCGTGTTAGGGCACTACTCAAACGATACAAGATTGGCTCCACGCAGACGATCCATTTCGGGAACATCATCCTTGATCGACAGACCTATAAGGTGATGAAAGGGACGGAGTCGCTTACATTGCCGCTAAAGGAGTTCGAATTATTGTATAAGCTCGCTGGAACACCCGGACAAGTCTATACGCGCGTGCAGTTGATCGATCAGATTTGGGGTATCGATTACGCCGGAGATGATCGAACGGTTGACGTACATATTAAACGGCTGCGTGAACGGTTCGCGACAACACCCGATTTTCGGATCGAAACGGTGCGCGGGCTTGGGTATCGGCTTGAGGTTTATGAATGATCAGATCCTTATATATACGTGTTATCCTGACATTTTTAGTCTCCATCATCGGGGGCACGATCATTTCTTTTTTTGTGTCAACTTGGATATTCGAAGATAAATTGAACGAAAATGCTCAAATCAACTTACGTAACTTTGGCCAAGACATCGTCCGGATTTACAAGACCCTTCCGTTACATGAAGCGGACTTGTTCGTAAGTGAAATGAAGCAGCTCGATTCTTATTATATTCGAATTTACGAAGCAACGGGTCAGTTCAAGTCTTACGGTAAACTTCATGGACACAAACCTGCGCCTGTGACGATGGAGCAACTAAAGAAAGTATTAGATGGAGGTGTTGTTCAGGACACTCCTAATGGTATTGCCACGGTCCTCTTAGGGTTGCCGTTGAAAACGGAAATGGGAACGAAAGCGATATTTTTGGAATCGCTCGCCCCTCCTTCAGCCTCTTTTGTCATAAAGTGGGCATTGGTCTTTGCAACATGTTCGTTGATTGCAGGAAGCTTATTGATTCTAGTTGCCTCTGTATTCCTGGTAAGACCGATCAAAAAGCTGACAAAAGCGACCAAGCGGATAGCATCTGGAGATTTCAACGTCAAGTTGAATATTAAGCAAACGAGTGAGCTGGGTACTTTGGCTCGTAGCTTCGAAGAAATGATGCACGATCTGCAGCAACTGGAGCAGATGCGCAGGGAATTCGTAACGAACGTGTCACACGAGGTTCAGTCTCCGCTCACTTCGATATCTGGTTATGCTCTAGTGCTTAAGCAAGCTGAACTTTCAGAATACGAACGAAGCCGTTATCTTGATATTATCATCGCTGAAGCGAAAAGGATGTCCAAAATGAGCGATAGCCTGCTAAAACTGAGTTTGCTTGAATCGCAGTCAAAGCAACTGCGGCTCGTCACGCTCAGCCTCGATGAACAAATCCGACGGATAATCGTGGCACTCCAGCCACAATGGTCTGCTCGCGATATACATTTTGAGCTTGATTTACAGACAGTTAAAGTAACGGCTGATCATGACCTGTTAAATCAGGTATGGACGAATATCCTCAGAAATAGCATCAAATTTTCCGAGGATGCCGGCGTGATTAACGTAAGCATCAAACAAGATATCAAAAACGTGAAAATCCTAATATCCGACACTGGTATTGGTATTCACCTTGACGACCAGAAGCGTATATTCGAGCGTTTTTTTAAGGCCGATCGTTCCCACAGTCGGAAGTATGACGGAAGTGGTATGGGACTCGCTATCGTTAAACAAATCGTGTCGCTTCATCAAGGTGACATCCGAGTGAAAAGTGAACCTGGTCAAGGAACGACCTTCATTGTCACCTTGCCAATCACTACACCAACAGATTAGTTAGATTCATTCTCTATGCTACGACTCATATGCAAGCTTACTTGCATATAGAGCCGTAGCATTTTTTTGACCGTTCATATTCAGTTCATATTGTCGTCATGGGGAGTACATCTTCATTGGTTAAGGTTTCATTACAGGCACATGAAGGAAGGCAAACAAACAGATCAGGACAGGAGAAGATGACAGTGACACAACAAGAGGAAAAGAAAACGCTGAGTGGAATGAAAATAAAGAAAGTGCGAAACATCTTACTTAAAATCATAGGAGCAATCGTTCTAGGCATTGTACTTTTTTTAGGTATTGTTTATATCGTAAATGTGATGAGTAGTCATTCGGAGCAAAAACGAATAGTGCCCTACGGGCAGCACGTATCTGTAGACGGGAAAAACATGAATGTGCTAATTCAAGGCGAGGGCGAGGAAACCATCGTGCTCCTGCCTGGTTATGGAACAGCTACTCCAGGGCTTGATTTTAAGCTTCTTATCGATGAATTATCTCCATTTTACAAAGTTGTTGCGGTAGAGCCTTTCGGTTATGGATTAAGTGATGAAACTGTAAAAGAGCGAACCACGGAGAATATGGTAAGTGAAGTTCATGAAGCTCTACAGCAGCTTAATATTAACAGATATATGCTCATGGGCCACTCCATTACAGGCATTTATGGAATTGATTATGTGAACAAATATCCAAACGAGGTGACTGCATTTGTCGGAATCGATAGCAGTGTTGCAACACAACCGGGTATGGATATCAATTTCCCATTAAAAACGTTTGCATATCTCAAAAAATCAGGTCTCTTAAGATTGACTATGAAAATCAGTGCTGACCCCTATGCTGGACTGGCATTTGATGAAAAAACCGTAGAGCAAATGAAAATGATTTCGAATAAAAACATGTATAATGACACAACTTTGAATGAGATGGACCATATTTCGTCTAATTTTAAAGGTGCTCAAGGTTTAACCTTCCCTAAATATCTTCCACTTCTTCTCTTTGTACAAGCGAATAATGAAGGTGTAGCAGGATGGATACCTCTGCATGAAGGGCAGATCAAAGACTCGGTACACGGAAAAGTAGTAACCATGGATGGATCACATTATTTACACCATACCAAATTCAAAGAAATCGCTGAAAACGTTAGACTATTTATGAATGAAGTAAAGTAAGTGTTCAGAGAAATGATAGTTAATAAACAGATATTACAATGATAAAATATTTCAAGTGGAAAGTGAGGAATAACAATAGGACTAGGAAATCGTGTTATGGCATTTGAAATGCTTATTAATCTAGCAAATGGAAGTGTATCAAAGAAGGGGAGTGGCGCTTATAAACAAGCGCCCAACTCCTATAAGGGTGTAAAAAGTAAGCAGCGCAATAAAGTTTCATTGTATATACTAAGTGGTGTAGAAGTATAGGTGGATAAAATTCGGTAGTCGAAATTTCTTGCATAAAGCTGTATAATGCTTGTAACGAAAGGGAAATACAGGAAGGGATTTGTAATGAGTTACTATGGATAAAGATAAACAACAATTAAGCGTTGAAGTTGCAAGATTATATTATCAATCAGATTATAGTCAGCAAGAAATTGCTAATAAATTAAATATTTCAAGACCGACGATCTCTAGATTATTAAAATACGCGAAAGAAAAAGGATTTGTTCAAATTAGCATAGCCGATCCATTTGCGGATTTAGATAACGTTGGGAATTTATTGAAAGAAAAGTACAACTTGTTAGAGGCACATGTTGTGTTTTCACCAGTGCCAGAATATGCAACGATTACAGAGTATATTAGTAAATATGCAGCTGAGTATATGGAAAAGACGGTTAAAAACGGTGATATCGTTGGTGTAAGCTGGGGAATGACGATGTATGAAATCGCTAGAAAAATCGTACCGCAACATGTAAAAGGTGTAGAAGTTGTCCAGTTAAAAGGTGGTATTAGTCATTCGAGTGTAAATACATATGCGAATGAGACCATTGCTTTATTTGCAGATGCTTTTCAAACGACGCCAAGAAATTTACCACTACCAGTAATATTTGATAATGCAGTGACAAAGGAATTAGTAGAGCAGGATCGACATATTCATCACATTATCGAAATGGGGAAACAAGCAAATATTGCAATTTTCACTGTAGGGACAGTGCGAGACGAAGCACTATTATTCCGATTAGGTTATTTCGATAAGGATGAAACAAGTTTACTCAAAAAACAATCGGTCGGTGACATTTGTTCACGATTCTTTGATGGAGACGGAAGTATTAGTAGTGAAGAAATTAATCAACGTACAATTGGGATTGAGTTAGAAGAATTAAAATTGAAGAAACGCTCTATTTTAGTTGCTGGTGGCAATAGAAAAATAAAATCAATTGATGGTGCGTTACGTGGCGGGTATGCAAATGTATTAATTATTGATCAGCATACGGCGAAGGAATTGTTACATTATCAAAAAGATTAGAAATAAAAGGCTTTCTCAAGATTTTAATTTTGAGAAAGCCTTTTATTTTACTATGTATGAATTATGGGAGTGTTTTTGAATACAAATGGCCTTTTTAAAAATAATTATGGATATTGAGATACATACTACCATTGTTAATATAAAAGTTTTCATTATATATATGAATTGTTTCTTAGTTAGAATGCACTTTATTTACTACAAGAGATTCCTTCTAAAAAAGAATGAACAAAATTTCAAAAGTATATTTACATTTGTTCAACTAAGAGTTAGAATGAAGTTGTTAAAAGATATGAGGAGTGAAGATAATGAATATTGCAAAGTTAATTGACCATACAATTTTAAAAGCTAATACTACAAAAGAAGATGTTATGAAAGTAATCGAAGAAGCAAAGGAATATAAATTCGCTTCTGTTTGTATTAATCCTACATGGGTAAAGCTAGCTGCTGAAGAATTAGCTGGACATGATGTAGATGTTTGTACTGTAATCGGTTTCCCATTAGGAGCAAGTACGACTGAAACAAAAGCATTCGAAACAAAAGATGCTATCGCAAAAGGTGCAACTGAAGTTGATATGGTAATCAACGTAGGTGCATTAAAAGATGGTGACAATGAGTTCGTTGAAAAAGATATTTATGAAGTAGTACAAGCAGCAAAAGGAAAAGCTCTTGTAAAAGTAATCATTGAAACTTGCCTATTAACAGATGAAGAGAAAGTACGCGCTTGTGAATTATCAGTAAAAGCTGGTGCTGACTTCGTAAAAACTTCAACTGGATTCTCAACTGGCGGAGCAACTGCTGAAGATATCGCATTAATGCGCAAAACAGTAGGACCAAACGTTGGTGTAAAAGCATCTGGTGGCGTTCGTACACGTGAAGATGCAGACAAAATGGTGGCTGCTGGAGCTTCTCGCGTTGGAGCAAGTGCTAGTGTTGCAATCGTATTAAACGATGCAAAAGGTGCTACAGATAACTACTAATCATTAATGAAGTCAAAAGCAATAGATACACAAAGTAAAGTGTATCTATTGCTTTAACAACTTTCAAAAAATGTAAGCGGATACGAATGGGAGGAGACGGCTTATGAAATACTTAATTGGTATTTTTGGCCTCGTATTGATTTTAGGTATCGCTTGGCTTGCTAGTAATAATAGAAAGAAAGTCAAATATCGCCCAATCATAACGATGGTTATATTACAATTCATTTTGGGGTTTTTATTATTAAATACAAGTGTGGGGAACATATTAATTAGCGGAATAGCAGATGGTTTTGGAGAGCTATTAAAATATGCCGCTGACGGTGTGAATTTCGTATTTGGTGGATTAGTAAATCAAAAAGAGTTTTCATTCTTTTTAAGTGTATTAATGCCAATCGTATTTATATCAGCTTTAATAGGTATTTTGCAACATATTAAAGTATTACCTATTATTGTGAAATCTATCGGTCTAGCATTAAGTAAAGTAAATGGAATGGGAAAACTAGAATCATATAATGCTGTTGCTTCTGCGATTTTAGGACAATCTGAAGTGTTTATTTCAGTTAAGAAACAATTAGGATTATTGCCAGAGAAAAGAATGTATACATTATGTGCATCTGCAATGTCTACTGTTTCAATGTCTATCGTTGGATCATATATGGTGTTATTAAAACCACAATATGTTGTAACCGCTTTAGTGCTTAACTTATTCGGTGGTTTTATTATCGCTTCTATTATTAACCCTTATGAAGTTACTGAAGAAGAAGATATGTTAGAAGTACAAGAGGAAGAGAAAAAGACCTTCTTTGAAGTATTAGGAGAATACATTATAGACGGATTTAAAGTTGCGATTACAGTGGCAGCTATGTTAGTTGGTTTCGTTGCTCTTATCGCATTCATTAATGCAGTATTTAAAGGTGTAATCGGTATTTCATTCCAAGAAATTCTTGGTTATGTATTTGCACCATTTGCATTTATTATGGGTGTACCTTGGCATGAAGCAGTTAACGCCGGAAATATTATGGCAACGAAATTAGTATCAAATGAATTTGTCGCTATGACAGATTTAGCACAAGGAAACTTTAATTTCTCAGATAGAACGACAGCGATTATATCTGTATTCTTAGTTTCATTTGCAAACTTCTCTTCAATTGGAATTATTGCAGGGGCAGTTAAGAGCTTAAATGAAAAGCAAGGGAATGTAGTCGCAAGATTCGGCTTGAAATTACTTTTCGGTGCAACATTAGTAAGTTTCTTATCCGCAACAATCGTGGGCTTATTATTTTAATAGATTCATATCATATAAAAAGGAATGGTGATTGTAATGAGAATGGTAGATATTATTGCGAAAAAACGTGACGGCAAAGAATTAACGACTGAAGAAATCAAATTCTTTATTAATGGATATACAGATGGAAGTATTCCTGATTATCAAGTGAGTGCACTTGCAATGGCAATCTTCTTTAAAGATATGACAGATCGTGAGCGTGCAGATTTAACGATGGCAATGGTTGAATCGGGAGAAACGATCGACTTATCAGCAATTGAAGGAATTAAAGTAGACAAACATTCAACTGGCGGCGTTGGTGATACAACAACTTTAGTATTAGGACCATTAGTAGCTGCTTTAGACGTACCAGTAGCCAAAATGTCTGGTCGTGGTTTAGGACATACAGGTGGAACAATTGATAAATTAGAAGCGGTAGAAGGATTCCACGTTGAAATTACGAAAGAGCAGTTCATTGATATTGTAAACCGTGACAAAGTAGCTGTTATTGGACAAACAGGAAACTTAACACCTGCAGATAAAAAGATTTATGCATTACGCGATGTAACAGGAACAGTAAACTCAATTCCTCTAATCGCAAGTTCAATTATGAGTAAAAAAATTGCAGCTGGTGCTGACGCAATCGTACTTGATGTAAAAACAGGTGCTGGCGCATTTATGAAAACAGAAGAAGATGCAAAAGAATTAGCACATGCAATGGTACGTATCGGAAATAATGTAGGACGTCAAACTATGGCTGTTATTTCAGATATGTCACAACCTCTTGGATTCGCGATTGGTAATGCTCTAGAAGTGAAAGAAGCGATTGATACGTTAAAAGGTGAAGGTCCAGAAGATTTAACAGAATTAGTACTCGTATTAGGAAGTCAAATGGTCGTACTTGCGAAAAAAGCAAATACATTAGAAGAAGCTCGTGAAATGCTAATTGAAGTTATGAAAAACGGAAAAGCAACTGAGAAGTTTAAAGAGTTCTTAAGCAATCAAGGCGGAGATAGCTCAATTGTAGACAATCCAGAAAAAATGCCACAGGCGAAGTATGTAATTGATGTACCTGCTAAAACTTCAGGTGTTATTTCAAACATTGTTGCAGATGAAATCGGTATCGCTGCTATGCTACTTGGTGCTGGTCGTGCAACAAAAGAAGATGAAATCGATTTAGCGGTAGGATTAATGTTACGTAAAAAAGTGGGCGATGCAGTAAAAGAAGGCGAGCCGTTCGTAACGATTTATGCAAATCGCGAAAATGTAGAAGATGTAAAAGCTAAAATTTATGAAAACATTTCTATCGCTGAAACAGCAGTGGCTCCTAAATTAGTTCATACAGTTATTACTGACTAATTATCATTACATTTACTTTGAGGGGGAAATAATATGGATAAGAAAAAATATATTGAAGAAGCAAATAAGATGTTATCGAAAGCATATATTCCGTATTCTAAATTTCCTGTTGGTGCAGCATTAGTTACGAAAGAAGGTAAAATCTATACTGGTTGTAATATAGAAAACGCTTCTTACGGTTTATGTAACTGTGCAGAAAGAACAGCAATATTTAAAGCAGTATCAGAAGGTGAACGCGATTTTAGTTACTTGGTTATTACAGGCGAAACGGATGGACCAATTTCACCATGTGGTGCTTGTAGACAAGTGATAGCTGAATTCTGTGAACCAAAAATGCCAGTTTTACTAACGAATGTAAAAGGCGATGAAAAAGAAGTGACTGTTGAGCAATTACTTCCAGGCGCTTTCTCAATAGAAGATTTAAAATAAATTGAAAAGCCATTCCACAAATATGAATTGTGGAATGGCTTTTTTATTTTTGAAAGTTGAATGTAATATTTTGTTCATATTCTGTTCATAAACTTTGCTTAAAATAATTGCAGCGAATATAGAAAGTTTACAACAGGAGGAATAGAATGAAGAGATTATATAATACGGCATTCATTTACTTAATTATTGGTCTATTATCAGGAGTATTTGCAAGAGAGTATACGAAAGCACAAGGAATTAAAGGGTCCACAATGTTGCAATTGGTGCATACACATGTATTAGTGCTCGGTTTCGTATTCTTTTTAATTGCTTTAGCTTTATGTAAAGTGTTTCATGTACAAGAAACAAAGAGTTTTTGTGCATGGTTTGTTGTTTATAATGTAGGATTAATTTTTACTATTGCTACAATGTTATGGAGAGGTCTTCTACAAGTAAATGGAACTGACTTTAACGGTTTAAGCCATATGGCTGGATTAGGTCATGTTATTATAAGTATCGGGCTCGTTTGGTTTATGATTTTGCTCAAAAAGTCTGTTAAATAGATAGGAGTGGGGAGAGTATGATAGCACTTTTATCAAGTATTGTAGCGGTTTGTATGGCTGTTGGTGTCATGTTTCTGCGCTTTAAAGCAGCGAAAAAACCGGTAACGAAAAAGAAAATTATATTACCGCCAATTTTTATGAGTACTGGTGCAATGATGTACTTCTTACCGGAGTTTCGATTAACATCGTTAGAAATAGTAGAGGCAATTAGTGTAGGACTTATTTTTTCTATATTTCTAATTAAAACAACTAAGCTCGAAATAAGGGCCGAGCATATATTTATGAAACCGTCAAAAGCATTCATATTTATTTTAGTCGGATTATTGGTTGTACGAGTAGCGTTAAAATCATATTTAAGTCAATCAATTGATTTAGCACAGTTAAGCGGAATGTTTTTCTTACTCGCATTTGCGATGATTGTATCGTGGAGAATTGCGATGTATCGCTCGTTTACTAAATTAGAAAAGACAATAAAAAGAGCTGGAATTTCTATATAGGAAATCCAGCTCTTTTTAGGTTTTATTGAAATTCTTTAGCGCGGAACTCATTTGCTTAATTTTAAACGTATTTGAGCATCTTGTAATGCCGCTGGTGTAACGTTAAGACCATGTTGATCAACAATTTTTGTATTTAATAAAATGGAATCTAAGCTTCCACGAAATGTTTGTGTATAGTTTTGACGCAACATTTGTTGTTCTTGTTTTTCATCAACTGTTAATCCAGATGCTTTTTCTTTTTTTGATAATTCATTAATACGGAATAAAATGTTTTTCATTTGTTTTCACCTCTAGTTAGATTTAATTACATTAGTTACTTATTAATGTATAGTAATTGTAACGTATCTTTTAATAAGTGTCAATGCCTGTAAATACTCCTTGTTTTGTAAGTGTATGGGATGAGAAAGAATGAAGGTAACTACTAATACTGAATTTCGTGTGGATCAGTTTATGTTGGATAACTGGTTATGAACAATTAGCAGTTATTCCACCAATATTAGTTGTCGTGTATGAATCACTTCAAAAGCCGATGTACAATGAAAGAATGGCTTTTAAACAAATAGTAGTACTAACTATATCGGCAACTGTTGGAACGGTATTGTATTTTGCAATTGGTTCATGGATTATAGTTACATTATTAAATATGATATTGATGCTAATTTTATTAAAAATCGTTGGTGTACGTATTCCGGTAGCGTATGCATTTCCATTATTGCCGCTCGTATTTCCAGATGAAATGATAAAAATGTTACCAGTAGCTTCATTTGTTGCAGGGGTATTTTTATTTGGTGCAGTACTACTGTATAGAAAGTGGGAGATGAAGCAAAAGGGCATGCAAATGTAGAGAAGAAAATACAATCTCTAGTTAGCATAATAAATAGACACCCGCGGGTGTCTATTTTCATTAAATGAGATTTAGCTTAACTCATTTAAGTAATTAACAAGTTCTGTAGCTTTAGAAAAGAATGGTGAATGATCAGCTTCCAAAGTAATTATTTTCGTGCAAGGGGTCTCTGTATTCATTCGGCGCTGAAAATCAATCGAAATCGCTCTATCTAGAGTTGTTTCGATATAAATCCGATTTATAGTTCCAAAATTCTCTTCTGATATTTTTAGCTCTTGTTGGAACGGTCCTAGTGGTTGAGGACGCATTTGATTAAAAGATGATTCTTTAATAGAACCGTCTTCTGTAGCATTTAAAAATGTTTGTTCAATCAACTCTGGTATAAGTTCTGCAGTCAAGTCATTCTCATTTATAGAGAATTGTGGTCCGTTTTCTCCATTTAATTTACTACCAAGACTTTCTCCGTTTTGTGGTAAGAATGCACAAAGATATACTAATTTATCGATTTTATTTGGTATAAGTTCAGCGGTTTGCGTGATCACAATTCCACCCATACTATGTCCAACAAGAATAACTTTTTCGTTTTGTTGATTTATAGTAGCTGTTACTGCATTAACATAGGAATCTAACGTTATATTTTGGGAGGGAGTCATATCTTTCCCGCTTCCAGGTAAGTCTAGTGTAATAACAGTGTGACCTAAAGCCTCAAGCTGAGGTTTTACTAATTCCCATGCCCATTCACCTTGCCATGCTCCATGTACTAAAACGTAAGTACTCATTTAATCAACACTCCTCTAATGTTTATATGGTTATTTTTTCGTAATATTGATGATGTATAATTAGTTTATATGAAGTGAGTTGATAAATATAATGAAGCTTATTTATAGATGATATAAATATTTTTTATATAAGGAGAACAGAATGAACGTTTTTGATTTTAAAGTTTTTAAATACGTGGCTCGTTTGAATAGTATTAGTTTAGCTGCTAAGGAATTACATATGACACAGCCGGCTATAACTCATATCATAAACAAATTAGAGAAACGATATGCTTTAACTTTATTTGATCGCTCTAGACAAGGAACTCTTTTAACTGAAAATGGAAAAGAATTTTTAGTTTGTGTAGATCGACTTCTAATCGAGTATGAAAATCTTGAAGAAACAGCTTTAAAATTGAAAAATAAAAGCCTGTATAAGATTGTATTAGCTACTTATCCGTCAGTTACAGTATATTGTTTGGCTGAGTGTATCGAATTAGGTAATTTTGATCACAGTCAGTATGTGCTTGCAGTTCGAGAGGGAAGCTATCAAGAAGTTTTAGATTGGTTGTCTTCTGGAAGTGCAGATTTTTCTATTTCTATAAAAGAAAATTTGATACAAGGATTTCATTATGATGTCATTGGTGAAGATCCGTATGTTATGGTTTCTTCAAAGTTTGTTCCATCTAATCTTACTATTAAAGAGTTGAAAAATTATCCTTTCATTATGCCGCTTTCTGGTTGTAAAGAAGTACTTGAACCATATTTGATGAAAAATGAAATAGTAGTTAATAAAGTAATGGAATCAGAGACTATTAGTTCAGCATTAGCACTTGCTTTACAGGTTAACGGTATAACAATTGTTCCAGTATCAGGACTACATAAGCAAATTATTAATGATTTCATTGTGCAACCGATAGAAATTAGAATTCCACGACAACTTATTATGCAGTGGTCACCTAAAAAAGAGAATGATCCACTGTTTCTGGCGTTTGTTATGAATTTACTAAGCCAACTACAACAAAAGAAAAAATGAATAAATAAAATGATACAAAAGGTAAGCTCATTTCACTGTAGCTTACTTTTTGTAAGTATTACCAATATAGAGTAGTATCATAAAGGCCAATTAAAATGAGTAATATCCCTGCTATAAGCTGAATGTTTTTTCCTACTTTCCGGCTCTTTTTAAGTAGTGCCCCATTTAATCCAAGGTAGGAGATGATAAACATTAATATAACGATAGGGAGAGCAGTTCCTATCGAAAAGAATGTTGGAAACAAGTATCCATAATTATATGAGAAAGATAAAGGAATTAGCGTTCCGAAAAATAGAACGAACATAGTCGGACAGAAAGCTAAGGAAAAGAAGAATCCAAGTAAAAATGAGCCCACTTCATTTTGTTTTCGTATAAATTTGATCGAGAAGAAATTTCTGCTCTTTATAATACCTGCCAACATTAGCCCCATTAAAATTAATAAAGGTCCAATTATTTTTCGTAACGACGGGAAGTGCAAAGTTAATATTTGCTGAATCTCTTTTCCTAAAAACCACACGAATAGTCCAAGTGTTGTAAAAGCTATTATTTTTCCTAAAATGAATAACAATATATGTTTCCATGCATGTCCTTTTTGTAAAGATTGATTGCCATAAAGTGTAATAGCACTAATATTTCCTGTTAATTGGCAAGGAGCAAGGGTACCTACTACGCCTAATAAAAACGCAAATAAAAGAGGTACTGATTTCGTAGCATTCGCGACATCCATTAAAGGAGACATGAGTTGATAGCTCCATTCACTAATTGTTGAAAACAAGTTATATTCACCCTTCTAATTAAATTGGAATGCTCCCTCTTTCGTAATCTGCTTCCACGTTTTACCCTCATCTGTAGAAAGGAACAAATTTGCTTTCAGTGTAGCAAATACTATTTCAGCTGAATTTTGAGGGTTTTGTGATATGTACATAATTGCATCTTTAGCATCTAAAGATGGAGTTTGTATATTTGTCTCTTCATTTGTAGCAATTGATTTCTTCGTTATGATTTGTTTATTGATAGGGGCGTAAATAACATCTTCATTACTTAATGTAACTGCTGTCGATTCAAGTGATGTAGAGAATAGTTCAAATGTATTTCCGTAATCTGTAGATAAGTAAACACCGTCTTTAGTACTTACCGCGACTACACTAACTTGATCCGGATGTACGGAAAAGGAATGCATCGTACTTGAAAGACCTTTTAACTTACTATTTCTCCAATCTTGTCCGTTGTTTGTACTGAAATAAAAACCTTGTTGTAATTTAGAATTTGGACGCTCATTGTATAAATAAATTGCTTCCGTATTGTATCCGACAGCAAGGTTATGAAAATCAGATTCTCCATAGAACGCTAGCTTTTCAAGGGTATTACCGCCATCAGAGCTTTTCATTAACCCTAAAGGATTTTTTAAATTTGCACCTCGTTCAGGATGTCCGCTGGCAAAAAATCCATTTTTCGTTGCCTGAAAGCCCATATAATCGTGTAACTGTGTAGTAGTCTCAAACCATTTTCCATTTTGATAAACTTTTATACCATTATGAGTTGCGATAGAAATACCCGGCATATTTCCTGCATAGCCAATTCCGTGAATGTGCGCGATTTTTCCGGATGCAATTTCTTTATAGAAGTTGGATGGTACTGCAGTTGCAGTTTCTTTATTTTTCGGTTGAGATTGAACCGTTTCTTTTTTCAATGGTGCTGTTTCGGCGTTGCTAGAACATCCTGAAATTATGAATAAAGAAGTAATTGTTAATCCTTTTGCCACATAATGCTTCAAATTTGTAGGCTCCTTTCCTATATATGAGATTTTAAGTATATGGAATAAATGTCAAGAAATTGTGGAGTGGTATGCATAATTAAGTTTGAAAGGGGCCCTAATAATGAAAATTTTTCTTTCTCTATGAGTACTATTAATTGACGAAAAATTATAACAATAATAGAATGAATTGTATTGGATAATTAGATTTACAAGCATACATAGAACGCTAGGGGGATTATTATGAAATCAACATTTTTTGCTCAAAATAGAGAACGATTAGTAAACACATTACCGGATGAATCTATTACTATTTTATTTGCTGGACAAGCACCTCATATGTCAGCGGATGCACATTATAAATTTGTGCCGAATCGAAATTTTTACTATGTAACAGGGATCGATGAACCAAATATTATTTTCATGTTGAAGAAGTTTGGAAATAGTGTAGAAGAAACACTTTTTATTGAAAAATCAGATCCAGTAATGGAAAAATGGGTCGGTAAAACAGTTTCTAACGAAGAAGCAGAGAAAATTTCAGGTATAAAGAAAGTTGTATATTTAGATAGCTTTGAAAAGACAATGTCAAATATACTTTTTACAGAAAATGTGAAGCATCTATATTTAGATTTAGAGCGTCGTGAGTGGAATGGTACGGAGACAAAAACGCTAGCATTTTCTAAACATGTAAGAGAACAGTATCCACACGTTTTAATTGGTAATGTATATCCGAATATTTGTGAATTACGAGTGTTTAAAACAGAAGAAGAAGTTGAAATCATTAAAGAAGCAATTGCTGTAACGAAAGAGGGTATTTACAACGTACTTAAGCATGCAAAAGCTGACATGATGGAGTATGAGTTAGAAGCTCAGTTTGATTTCACACTGAAATCATCTGGCATTAAGCATCATGCGTTCAATACAATTTTGGCAAGTGGAAAAAATGCTACAGTTCTTCATTATGAAGATAATGATGCACAAATTCAAAATGGTGATTTAGTACTGCTAGATTTAGGCGCTCAAAAAGACTACTATAATGCTGATATTAGTTATACTTTCCCGGCAAATGGAACATTCTCTAGTCGCCAAAAACAAATGTATAATATTGTATTAAAAGCATTGAAAGAAACAACGAAACTCATTAAGCCAGGAGTAAAGTTTGCTGCATTAAATGAGCATACAAAAAAGGTACTAGCAGAAGAGTGTAAAGCAATTGGTTTAATTCAGGAAGACGAAGAGTTATCAAAATACTATTATCACGGTGTCAGCCATTTCCTTGGTTTAGATACGCATGATGTAGGAACATATAAAGAGAGAGTGTTAGAAGAAGGTATGGTTATAACAATTGAACCTGGTCTTTATATTGAAGAAGAATCAATTGGAATTCGTATTGAAGATGACATTCTTGTAACGAAAGATGGGTATGAAAACTTATCGAAAGATATTATTAGAGAAGTTGAAGAGATTGAAGGGTTTATGAGCGTATATAATGAAAATGTAAAGGAAATCCATAGTGTTTCAAACTAACAGTGGATAAGGAAAGGCACTCAATTTTGAGTGTCTTTCTTTTTTTAAAGATCTAAAACAGTGGAGGTTTCGATTGTGATGCTCAAAAATACTATAGGTTTCACGATTATGAGAAGTTCAATATTTTATCCCGAAAAATCCTGATTGGTGAGGGTTGATTAAAGATTTACTTTATATGATTAAATACTATAGAAAAACATTAATGTAAAAAATAACTAATTTTATATAATGCAAAGGAGTTTCAAAATATATAGGAATCTCGTAGTATCATTTTATTATTATTAAATTTTATAAATACATAAGACAATTATTGAGAAAAAAGATAGATATAGAATACTCGGAAAATAAGAATTATAATAAAAAACAGGCGTAGTAAACTGAAATTTCAGAATAAAACGTCTAATAAAAATGAAGGGGGAACTATAATTATGAAAAAAGAGTGGATTGCTTTAAAAACTGAATGGATTGCACTTTAATGGATAAATCATAGGGGAGTTATTTTAACTCCCCTATGATTTATAAAAAATGAACTGAAAGGTAGGAAAAAATGATATGAATATAATGCAAAAAATTTATCCAGAACATCCTATGTTATGGAATTTTTTATACCCTTTTTTTGGGGAGGATAGTGTTGAAAATGCTCAAAGTAGAGTTGAAAATATGTTGCGGAAAACAGAGGTAAGTCAGAAAAAAGGAAAAACAGCATTATACCTTCATATACCTTTTTGTGATACTATTTGCTCATTTTGTCCATTTATTAAATCTACAAAGTATGAACCTATAATTGGAGAGTATGTAGAATGTCTTATTAAAGAGATGGAATTATTATCCTCATCTCCTGTCATTCAAGCTTTAACATTCGATGTTATTTTTGTTGGTGGAGGAACGCCCTCTGTACTTACTCCTACTTTAATAGAAAAGTTAACAACAGCAATTAATAAAAATTTCAGGTTGTCACCTGACTATGAGTGGACGTTTGAATGTGAGGCAAAAACAGCAGATGAAGAAAGAATTGCAGCAATGGCAGCTGGGGGAGCAAATCGTGGAAGTTTTGGAGTACAAACTTTGAACCCTAAATATAGAAAGTTATTTAATTTAACTTCAAGTTATGAACAGATACAACATACTGTTGAGACAATGAAGCGATATTTTAAAAGCTATAATTTAGATTTGTTATATCAGTTACCCGGACAGAGTGAAAAAGAACTTATAGATGACTTAAATGCAGTAATGGAATTGGGAACAACTAGTATAGATGCCTATCCTTTAGAATACATTGCATGTTCAAAAGGGTGGTTAAACAAAATAACAAAAGGTAGTATTCCAAGGCCTCCTACTCCTGCAGAAAAAATTAAATATAATCGTATAACATATAATCATTTTAGAAATAGTGGTTGGAATCAAAAGTATGTATATACATTTATGGCACCTGGACATGAAGAAAAGAGGTTTAAATATGGAGAGATTATTTATGGTGGATATGAGGACCAGTGTATAGGATTAGGAACTGGAGCCGTGACATATATGCAAGGTATTACATGGGCAAATGAGGGGAACACACAAAAATATATAGAACAAATCAAGGAGCAAGGATTAGCCGTTGCAAAATCACGTTTATATCATGCGTATGATAGAAGATTTATATTTTTCCCGAAAACAATGAGATTAGAGAAACATTATATAGAGGAAATGCCAGAAAAAGATAAAATAATTGCTAAATTAAATTCTCTCGTACACTTAGAGGTAGTCATTGAAGAGAAAGATTGTTATATTTTGAAAGAGGAAGCAAAACCTTGGTATCCTGCTATACTAGTAGATTTAATTCCTGCAAACGAAAAAGTATATTTTGATAAAAGTGTAAATGGACTACAGAAACAATTGAATTGGTACGAACCAGTTGGAGTGGAAGTTTAGTGAATACAAATAAAGTTGATAAATATGTATTGTGGAGGGACAAGAATTTCCTACTATTACTATTTGGACAAAATTTATCAGCCTTTGGAGACTGGTTCCGCACAGTTGCGACAATTGGTTTAATTTATAAATTAACAGGAGACGCTACACATATAAGTTTATTATTTATTTGTTCAATTCTGCCTACAATAGTTGTTTCAATGGTTTTCAGTCCGATTATTGACAGATTTTCCCGACGTTTACTTATGATTATTGCAGATATTGCTCGTTTATGTATTGGAATTGGGTTTGTAATAGTTGTTTCGACTAATGTGTCTCCATATTTTTTATATTTACTTCTTATTATTAATGGATCATTTTCAGGCTTGTACTTACCAGCACGTTCATCGTTTATTCCTGAAGTGATACCTCAACAAAGTTTAACGCGCGCAAATAGTATCCTTACTACAAGTTTTAGCGCAGTTATGCTTATTTCTACGGGAGTCGGTGGACTCGTTACAGAGATATTATCTATTAAAATGATTTATTTTATTGATGCATTTACATTTTTAATCTCTGCAGTTTGTCTTATGTTTATAAAGATTAGTGAAAAAATTGAGTCAAGTAAGGTCAAAGATTCTTACTTTAAACAAGTCTCTGAAGGACTATTAGAAATTAAAAACATGCCTGTATTAAAAAGTGCAATATGGGTACTAGTTGCAAGAGAATTTGCATTAGGGATCGTATACGTTATTTTTAGTTTATATATCTTAGAATTTTTTAATGCAGGTAATTTTGGATTAGGTCTTGGACACATGGCTAGCGGTTTAGGACAAATCATTGGTGGTGCGACGCTAGTAGCTTTTTTTAAGAAAAAAGAATTTACTTTAGTATATTACCGTAAATGGATTACTTTAGCTTTATTAATTTTGGGTGGATTACATTGTCTTTCTTATCAACAAGATAACTTTATATTATTTTTGATTGTAGTTGTATTAGCTAATTTATGGTATGGGCCTATCGAAGTTTTAAGTTCAACTAGTATTATGACTTACGTAAACCCTGAAGTTCGAGGGCGAGTTTTTGCATCATCGATTGCTTTATCAAGAATTTCGTATATTTTAGCGTTTATTTTAATGATGTTTATAGGAGATTTAGTTTCTATTCCTACGATTGCTTTTGGAATAGGAGGCTTTATAATTATTGCAAGTCTTATAAATAATAAAATTTTATCTAGGACCCGATTTGAAAATGAACAACAAAGATCAGAGGTAACATCTACATCATAGTTAGTTTGGAGGTTGAATATGAAATTACAGAATCTTACGCGAAGAGAAATAATTACATCATTGCAAACAACTTTGAAGAATTTAGATGAATTGGTTCAAGGAATGCCTGAACAAGTTTTACTCAAAACACGTTTAGTAGGAGGTTGGAATACCTCTGAAATTATCGGTCACTTATATGATACTGAAGAGGTGTGGGGGAAGAGAATTAAAGATACCTTTTCTCAAAATGTTCCTATTTTAGAATCTTATAATCCAGAAGAATACGTATTAGTGAGAAATTACAAAGAATATAAAAGAGAAGAGATATTGTGTTTAATTTCTAGATTTAAAGTATTAAGAGAAAAAACAATTTCTTTGTTAGATGAACTAGATAATTGGGATAAAGTGGCGATGCATAAAGAAGAGGGTAAGATATCTATTAAATACATGGCAGAAGTTCTAGCGTTACATGAACAGCATCATTTGAATCAAATTGAAGAGTTAGCTATAATAACAAAGGAGGGAAATGTTAAATGAAGTATGTAGATTTGATGATTCCTGAATTATATTTGTATACAAAATATCTAGTTTATGTACAAAAGGATGCCAAAAGTTCTGAAAAAAAATTAGAAAAAGCCAATTGCATATTAGCAAAGTAAGATGTTTGTTTTTTTTATAAAGTTAATAAAAGTGTAAACAACTGTGACTGAATAATGTACTTTTAGGCAACCACCAATAATATATGATAGGGTGAAAAAAACGAAGTTTGTAACTAGGCTTCGTTTTTGTTTATTTATGGTATGAATTATTATCCTTTTTAATTATAGCAATCTAGGGTCATACCTTTGGTAATAAAAGAGTGGCCTGAATTTTTGTTATATAATATTCGTGGTCAATGAAAAATTATTAAGTTTTGAAGATGTAAAAGATTTAAAGGGTATTTTAAATTAATGTACGGAATTTAAAGGAGAATTAGATATAAGTAAATTTCTTGAAAATACATTTAGAGAATTTGAAATAAAAGATAACACGTTAAAACTATACTATTCATTATTACAATGGTAATTAAAGTTTCTGTCTCTAAAAGAAGATGGTTAACAGTTAATTTAGGTATTTTAATCTATGTATGTTTTTCAGGGCGCACTGCATTGTTTGAAAGGATGTTATAAGTATGAATTCATCGAATTTAGAAATGATAGATTAAGAACTAAAAGGTGGATAATCTTTAAAGTGATAATTAGAGTTATACCAAGTGTAAAGTTTTAATCTGGATTAAGTAATATATAACTCAACCTATTGTGAAGCCATAAAGAATAAGCGTATAATATTATAGGTCTCCCATTTGCGAGACAAACCGCGAATGATAAATAAGATTGTTGTTTTATCATCGCCTCTAAACAGATAGACAATGAAAGTAACACTGGAATACAGATAGGGAGTTATAAAATGAAATTAATTATTGCCGAGAAACCAGATCAAGGTTTGGCTCTTGTTTCACAATTTAAATATCGCCGGAAAGATGGCTATTTAGAAGTGGAAGCGAATGAGTTATTTCCAAATGGAGCGTACTGTACATGGGCAATTGGTCATTTGACGCAGTTATGTAATCCAGAGCATTATCACGCGGAGTGGAAAAAATGGTCACTTAATACGTTACCGATGATTCCAGAGCGTTTTCAATTTGAAGTAACAAAATCAAAGTATAAGCAATTTAACGTTGTGAAACAGCTGTTACATAATCCGGGGGTAACAGAAATTATTCACGCGGGCGATGCTGGGCGTGAAGGGGAATTAATCGTACGAAACATTATTAATCTTTGTAACGTGCAAAAGCCGATGAAGCGTCTTTGGATTTCATCTTTAACGAAACAAGCTATATACCAAGGGTTTAAAAATTTACTAGATGAAGCAGATACAATCAATACGTACTATGAGGCATATACAAGGTCATGTGCGGACTGGGTCGTTGGTATGAATGCATCGCGTGTCTTTAGTATTTTGCTAAAGAAAAAAGGAATGAACGATGTATTTTCAGCTGGTCGTGTACAAACACCGACACTTGCATTAATCGTAAAGCGTGAGAAAGAAATTGAAAACTTTAAGTCTGAGCCGTTTTGGGAAGTGTTCGCAACCTTTAATATAGAAGGAAAGAAGTATGAGGGGAAATGGGAGAAGGATAGTGAATCCCGCTTACAAGACTCTGATATGGCAAATAAAATTGCGGCATTTTGCCAAGGGAAACCGGCTGTAGTAAAAGAAATGAAAACGGAGCGTAAAGAGTTTCAGCCACCGTTTTTATTTAATTTATCAGCACTGCAAGCGACAGCGAATAAAGCTTTTAAATTTTCACCGAAAAAGACGCTTGATATAACACAAGCATTATATCAAAAAGGAATTGTCTCTTATCCTCGTTCAGATTCAAACTATGTTACTCAAGGAGAAGCAGCGACGTTCCCTGATATTTTACAGAAGTTAAGTCAGTTTGATGAATATAAAGGTTTATTACCAGCTCCAGTTGAATCGATTATGAACAATAAGCGTTATGTGAATGAAAAAAAAGTTACAGATCACTACGCAATTATACCGACAGAGCAAGTTACAAATCCAAGCAAACTATCAGGTGATGAAAAGAAAATTTACGATATGATCGTAAGAAGACTGATTGCGGCGCATTATGAAGTAGCAATCTTTGACTACACAACGATTACAACTCTTGTAGATGAACGTGCTGAATTCATTTCAAAAGGAAAACAGCAAATTCAAGAAGGTTGGCGTAAAGTTATTTTCCAAGATGATAAAGATGACGAAACAATTCTTCCAATTGTCGCAGAAGGTGAACAAGGAAAAGTTGTAAAGGTGAAAGTGAAAGAAGGAAAAACACAGCCGCCGAAGCGTTATACAGAAGGACAACTTATTACGTTAATGAAAACAGCGGGTAAGTATTTAGAGAATGAAGAGCTGGAGAAAGTATTAAAGAAAACAGAAGGACTAGGTACTGAGGCAACGCGTGCAGGTATTATTACGATGCTGAAAGACCGTAAATATATAGATGTGCAGAAGAACCAAGTGTACGCAACCGATAAAGGAAAAGTATTAATTACCGCAATCGGAGACAAAATACTAGCTTCACCAGAAATGACAGCGAAATGGGAGCAGCGCCTTGCAGAAATCGGGGAAGGCACAGCATCCCCAGCTACATTTATGGAACAAACGAAAAAGCTATCAGCTAAAATTATTGAAGATGCAGTGGAAATGTCGGAGAAATGGGATTTCACTGGATTACATGTTGAATCGATTGAGCGAAAAGGATCGAAATTTACAACAGGTAAAAAGGTTGGTAGTTGTAAAAAATGTGATGGAGATGTGATTGATAAGTCAACGTTTTACGGTTGTTCCAACTACAACACGACACAATGTGATTTTACCATCTCAAAGAAGATATTAAGCAAAACAATTTCGCAAAAGAATATGACAAAGCTCTTAAAAGGTGAAAAGACCGATTTAATTAAAGGTTTTAAAAAGGGCGAGAAAACGTTTGATGCGAAGTTAGAGTGGAAAGATAATAAGATGAATTTTGTGTTTGAGAATTAAGTTGTTTCAACAAATAAAAAAAATATGATAATTAAACTGTATCCTATAGAATAGACACTTAAAAAAGTCTATACTATAGGATATTTTTTTTGAATAAGTAGTACTATATATTTTTATTTGAAATGAAATATACAATAAAAAAATCTTTATAATTGATAATTTTTTATTGTAAAACAATAAATTTTGTATTAAAATCAATATCATAATAAATCAGTGAGATGCTTTTTATAGAAAGGTAACAACGCTGTTTTTTATTAGAGGAGGTAAAACTATGAACAATCACAATTTGATTATTGAAAATATGGATAACCCTCATGAGTTGGAGAGAATGTATAGAAAAGACCCGAAAGCTTTTAAAAAGTCATTCTCACAAGCATGGGATGAAAACCCTGATTCTCAGGTGCTAGCTGCTTGGTATGAAAGGTTGCATTTCAAGGGAAAGACAAATGCAGAAAAAATATCACTGTTTCAAAAAGGTTTCTTATTCATGGGCATGTTAGCTATTTTAGCTGGGCTAAGCACTAGAATCATTTTCCACTTTGTCGAGCAGGAAGCAATTGCTCCAATTAACATAGCTTTTGGTGTAATGCCCTTTATCGCTGCTTATTTTATTTACAATAATACTCCGAAAAAAAGTATTATTTATTTCCTGGCAGCGTTGTTCCTAATTGCCGGGTTGTATCTTAATATGTTGCCATTAAATTATAAAGACAGCAGTATCCTTGCGTATTTACATCTTCCTATATTGTTATGGCTCTTATTGGGACTTGCGTTTACGGGAAATGAATATTCAAAAGGTAGTACAAGATTAGCGTATATTAAGTTTAATTTAGAATATGGTCTTCTCTACGCGAGTATGGCAGTGAGCGGAATGATACTAGCAGTATTAACCATGCGTTTATTTAGCTTTGTTGACTTGGATATAGGAGAGTTCTATTTTAGTAATGTTGTTTTATTTGGAGCTGCCGCTCTCGCTGTAGTGGCTGCATACTTAGTATCATTAAATCTTAAACTTGCTAAAAATATTACACCATACATATCTAAAATTTTTAGTCCACTTGTCTTAATCACATTGTTTATCTATCTTATAACGGTAATGTGGGTCGGGAAAAATCCATTCTTGGACCGCAATTTCTTAATGGCCTTCAACGGAATACTCCTTGGTGTATTGGCTGTTACTATATTTTCTATCGTTGAGAGTGATTCAGACGAGAAAAAGAGCATTTCAGATTATATAAATTTTGCCTTAATTGTTCTGGCACTTATTATTGACACTGTCGCATTGTCAGCCATCGTATTCAGACTTTCTTCTTACGGGATTACACCTAATAGACTTGCTGTTTTAGGCGTAAACATACTGATCTGGGCAAATCTCATTTGGATTATGTTTTCTTATATGCGTTTCTTGCAAAACAAATCAGGACCGACAGCTATTCAAGATGCCGTTACGAAGTATTTGCCAATCTACGGACTTTGGGCAGCGGTTGTTATATTTACTTTTCCTATAATTTTTAATTAGAAAGGTTTTATTAACGTAACGACAAAATTGTTAAAAGAGGATGATAGGTGTCATCTTCTTTTAACTGTATAGAAAAACATATTGAAATTATTTTGATGTAAAATACAAGAAATTTAGATAATTAAATAAAAACTTCTTATTAAGAGAGGTGGAGGGACTGGCCCTTCGAAGCCTCAGCAACCTAATGTTAAATAAAGGTGCTAAATCCTGTAGGATCTAAAAGTCCTAATAGATAAGAATTCGGTTATAAGAAAACCTTCTTCTTATTTTGAAGAAGGTTTTTTGTCATATAAATAGAGAATTAGAAAGGTGGTGATACAGAAGCGAAAGAATTAAAGAAAATATAGAAGAAGAAACCGGAGGGCGTAGTGAATAATCAAGTTGAAAGTTTAAAAGAGGATAGCACTAGTGATAGTATTTGGAGCAATAAAGTTTTTTCGTATTTTTTCTTAGCAAGTTGCACTTCTTTGATAGGCAATTCAATGGTTACGCTCGTTTTACCGTTATGGGTAATGAAATTAACGAATTCTCCAATACTTGTTTCTGGAGTAAACATTGCAATAGCAACGACTACGATTCTGTTTGCGCCTGTGACAGGAACGTTAGCAGATCGAATGTCGAGAAGAAAGCTTATGATAATTGCGGATGTTATGAGATGTATCGTTATGATTTTAATTGCAGTTATAGCATTTTATAATAAAATGCTATACATTCCGTTACTAATTTTACTTATAATACGTTCAATGGGGAGTTCCTTATTTACACCAGCTTCAAATGCAGCATTAGTAACATATGTGGAAGAAAAGCATGTTCAACAAGCGATTACGCTGAGGCAAATATCAATACAAATCATATCGGTTACCATTCCTTTAATAGCGAGTTTTTTAATTAGTATTTTTAGTTTTCATGGAGTATTTGTATTAGATTCACTCACATTCTTTATATCTTTTTTAATTTTAATGAACATCAAATTTCCACGTGAATTGAAAGTAGAAAAGAAAAAGCCTTTTTACGAAGACTTTAAAGAGGGTTTCTCCATATTTAATAGTAATCAATCATTGAAAACATTGCTTATGAGCGCTGCGGTTATTAATTTACTTGGAGCGGCGTGTATGCTTTCACTACAAGTAATAGTTGTTAGAGAAATGGACCTTTCTACGGGATGGTATAGTATAGTTTTTGCGGCATCACCGATAGGGATTTTAATAGGAGCATTTATTACTAAAAAGATTCGTAAATATAAAACGATTACGACTGCTTTTATATGTACTGCTATCATGGGGATTTTTAATGCTGCAATGGGTACGACGTTAAATCCGGTATTATTTTCAGTTTATTATTTTTTATCAGGAATTGCATTTGGAGTGAGTAATGTATATTTTGGAGTACTGTATAGAAAATTAATTCCAAATGAAGTGCAAGGGAGATTTTTTGGTTTTTTAAGTTCGTTATTATTAGTATCAACTCCAGTTGGAATTGCAATAACAGGATATTCATTAGAGTCAATTTCAGCTTCTATTCTATTTATTATAATTGGTATTATTACGTTTTTAGTTTCGGTTATTTCATTTGTAATGATAAATAAGAAATAAGTGTTGTATGAGATTTTTCAAAAATAAAAAACGTCCTAAAGTAGGACGTTTTTTTATGTATATTGCTGTTTTTTCTTAATAAGTAACAACACTTGTGAAACACAAGCAAGTACTGGCAGTTCAATCAATGGTCCAATAACGAGTGCAAGTGCAATAAGAGGCTCGTCAGGAAAAGCTGTTACAGCGATAGCGAGTGCAACAGGAGAGTTTCTGGCTAATGTTGTTAAGTTTAGGCTTACTGTATCGTTATAAGATAAACGCATCATGCGTCCGATAAATTGTCCTAGTACAAAATTAATGATGAAAAACAATAGAACAGGAATGAGTAATAGTAAAACGACATTCATATTTTGTAGTAAATATTTACCTTGTGATGCAAACATCGCTACGATTGCTAAACTTAAAAATACAATTTGAGCAGAGCTGAAAAATGGAATGAGTTTATTCTCGAGTGTTTCAGTTTTTTTCAGTTTATTCATAATGAACTTTGTAGCGTGTGCAAGTACAAATGGTAAGACGATTACGATAACAATGCTTTCTACTAAAACAGAAACCGCTACAGTCTTCATGACACCAGCAAATAAAAATAAATAAATGGGAAGGAGTAGTACTTGCAATATTAAATTTACAGGCAAAATAGCAGTAGAAAGTGCTACATTTCCTTTCGCTATTTCAGTAAAGATTAAGTACCAATCTGTACATGGAGTAACCATTAACATAATAAATCCAACCCAAAGTGCTGGGTGATCTGAAAGAAATAGTGCTCCTAACCCCCAAGCGAGTAAAGGTGTCCATACAAAATTAATAGTAAGGCTCGTCCCAGCGAATTTTAAATTACGGAATCCATTTTTTATTTCTTTCAATGGAATGCTGAGGAATAATCCATACAGCATGAAAAATAAGAATGGGACAATAAAGTGCTCTGAATACATATGTATCAAATTAAATTGTCCGAGTACGATGCCGCATGTAACAGCAAAAAGAATAATAAAAGTTTGAATTTTTTCTATAGTGCTCATGAGTAAATCCTTTCTAAATATGAATTGCCCTCTCTACATCCATTATACAAACAATAAAGTTACAATGGGTATTTTAATTGTATTGCAGTTTTTGTTTTTAATTCGAGATATTATTTTTTATTTAAAGTTACTTGACTAAAGTAAGTAACTGTATTACAATCACTTACATAAGGTAATTAAATAACAAAAAGTTTTTTTATGTTTGTACTTAAGGTATCTATTGGAACTTTTTATTAGAATAAGAATTTTTATGATGATGAATAATGAATATGATAAGAAAGTTTAGGTGAATAAAATGGGATTATTTAGCTCGTTATTTGGTAAAAAAGAAGAAAATACAAAAGTAGAGGGGAATAAAACAATGTCAAAAGTATTATTTGTAAAAGCAAACGATCGTCCAGCGGAGCAAGCAGTTAGTTCAAGAATGTATGAAACATTTGTAAGTGCTTATAGAGAAGCGAATCCAAATACAGAAATTACGGAGTTAGATTTATTCGCATTAGATCTTCCGTATTACGGAAATATCGCTATTTCAGGTGGATACAAACGTAGTCAAGGAATGGGGTTAACAGCAGAAGAAGAGAAGGCTGTAGCTACGGTAGATCAATATTTAAATCAATTTTTAGAAGCTGATAAAGTTGTATTTGCCTTTCCACTATGGAACTTCACAGTCCCAGCGCCATTAATTACGTATATTTCATATTTATCTCAAGCTGGAAAAACGTTTAAATATACAGCAAATGGCCCAGAAGGTTTAGCTGGTGATAAGAAAGTCGTTGTATTAGGTGCACGTGGTTCAGATTACTCTTCAGAACAAATGGCTCCTATGGAAATGGCCGTTAATTATGTAACGAATGTGCTTGGGTTCTGGGGAATTACAAATCCAGAGACTGTTGTAATTGAAGGGCACAATCAATATCCAGATCGTTCACAACAAATTGTTGAAGAAGGTTTAGAGAACGTTAAAAAAGTAGCGGCAAAATTTTAATTGATAGTAAATGTAAAAAACCAACATGGATGACCATGTTGGTTTTTTAGTCTATTTCTATGTTAAAAAATGTATATTTATAAAATAAAAGAAAAGTTTGAAAATAGTATTGCAAAATATTATATTTCAAACTATAATGAGTTCAAGAATAGTTGATACTTAAATTAAATATTCAGAAAATTCAATTAGTTAAAAATGGAAATGAGATAAAAGGATTGGAATGGAGGTTATATTATGACGAACAAAGTACCGTTTTCGTTCATAGTAGTTATTGGATTAATGTTATTCGCACTATTTTTTGGAGCAGGAAATTTAATATTCCCGGCAATGCTTGGTCAATCGGCAGGTGAGAATGTATGGATTGCAAACGCTGGATTTTTAGTAACAGGTGTAGGTTTACCGTTACTTGGAGTATTAGCATTTGGTATTTCAGGTAAAGAAGATTTACAATCGTTAGCAGGTCGCGTGCATCCAGTATTCGGAATTGTATTTACGACAGTTTTATATTTAGCAATTGGTCCGTTATTCGCTATTCCGAGAACAGGAAGCGTTTCTTATGAAATTGGTATTAGACCTTTCGTACCAGAAGGTTTCAGTTCTACAGCACTTATTCTTTTTACAATTGTATTCTTTAGCATTACTTGTTTTTTTTCGCTAAATCCCGCGAAAATTGTCGATATTGTAGGGAAAATCTTAACTCCAATTAAATTAACGTTCATTGGAATTTTAGTAGTAGTTGCTTTTATTCATCCAATGGGAGAAATGCAAGCACCTGCAGAGGCGTATACATCACATGCGTTCTTTAAAGGGTTCCAAGAAGGTTACTTAACAATGGATACGTTAGCATCATTCGTATTTGGTATCATCATCATAAATGCAATTAAAGAAAAGGGCGCAAAAACAAAAAAAGATATTATGATTGTTTGTGCAAAAGCAACGTTGATTGCTGCATCTATTTTAGCAATGATCTATTCAGCACTTTCATTTATGGGAGCTTCAAGTGTTGCAAAACTTGGTCATTTAGATAACGGTGGTGCAGTATTAGCAAAAGTTTCAAACTATTATTTCGGGTCATACGGCGGAATTATATTAGGTATTATGGTTATAGCAGCATGTTTAACTACTAGTGTTGGACTAGTCTCAGCGTGTTCTTCATTTTTCCATAAGTTATTCCCGAACGTTTCGTATAAAAAGATTGCAATTGTATTATCAGTGTTCAGTGCAGTTGTTGCGAATGTAGGTTTAACACAATTAATCGCAATTTCTGTTCCAGTATTGATCGCAATTTATCCATTAGCAATCGTATTAATTTTCCTAACACTCCTTCATCCATTGTTTAAAGGACGAGCAGAAGTGTATCAAGGCAGCTTATTAGTAACATTTATTGTAAGTATGTTTGATGGATTAAATGCAGCTGGTATGAAATTAGCGGTAGTGAACGATATTCTTACTAAGTTACTTCCAATGCATGAAGTTGGATTAGGTTGGATTTTACCGGCACTTATTGGCGGACTAATCGGATACGGCATTAGCATTGTGAAAGTAAAAAATGAAGTTCAACCAACAGCTAGTGCGAATAAGAAAATAAGTTAAATAAAAAAGTTATAGAACTTGTTTCTATAACTTTTTTTGTTACTATTGATAGGGATAGAAAAAATAAAGTAGTAGGGGAAATAAAATGAAAAAAACAATTGATCATATCGGCATCGCAGTTCGAGATATAGATAGTACGATACGTTTTTATGAAAAGGTGTTGTTAGGAACTTTAATAGATCGCTACGTAAGTGAAGCTCCTGGTGTTGAAAGTGAAGTAGCCATTCTTGAAGTGGATGGAGATAGAATTGAATTACTCGCACCAACGAATAATACGACTTCACCAATTGCCAGATTTATAAAGCAAAAAGGTAAAGGTGTTCATCACGTTGCATATCGTGTCGATGATTTAGATGTAGCTTTAGAAGAATTAAAAGAACAAGGTATTCGAACGTTAGAGCATACACTTCGGATTAATAAGCACGGTAGAAGGTTAATTTATCTTAACCCAGCGGATACAGAGGGAACAATCATTGAGTATTGTGATTATCCGGAAGAGAAGTAGAGAAATTTTATGATGGAAGAAGGGCATTACGTAATAACGTAATGCCTTTTTTATTTATGCATTTCACACTTTCTTCACAAATGATTCACGATAACTTTTCTTCTTCAGGAACTTACATAAATATATTTTATGATATAATAACAATCGACTTTAAAAATGTAAGTTGTATCACTGAAGGTAGTTACTATTGTATTGGAAGCTAAGAGGTGAGAGAGAAATAAAGAGTTACACTGTATAGAAATTTATATTTAATCAGGTTAATATTTCTCCAGAGAATTGAACTTGGGAAGTTAAAGGAATGGAAGTATAGCGATGAGTAAGAAAGAAGTGAAATGATTGTGAAAGTAATGCAAAGGTTAGGGGCATGGCTATTAATTGCATGTGTGCTTATTATATCGATACCAAAAAGTGCATCTGCTCATGCGTACATTGTGAAATCAAACCCTGCTGAAAATGAAACGTTAAAGAAAGCACCAGCTGTTGTGAAAATTGAATTCGATGAGGATATACAAGTTTCGCATTTTAATACATTGTTTGTAAGAGATACATCAGGTACAAGAGTAGATTTAAAAGATGCTCATATCGATAAGAAAAATAAAAAATTATTAGAAGCAGGGTTAAAAGAAAATTTGAAAAACGGACTCTACTCTATTCAGTGGAAAGTGATTTCAGCTGACGGGCATCCCATTCAAGGAGTGATTCCGTTCCGAATTGGATCAGCAGAAGCGGGAGCGGACGATGTACAAGTAGAAGAGATGGGATATGTCCCGCAAATAGATATGATTATGGAACGTGGCGTTCTATATACAAGTTTCTCACTATTTATCGGAGTGCTATTCTTTAATCTTATTATGTACAAAGGGAATGCAATCTCGGTTCGATCAAGAAGCAAAAAAATAATGTGGATCTCATTAATTGGTATATTCAGTAGTTTACTATTCAATCTACCATTGCAAGCGAAAATAAATGCGGATGTTTCATGGCTAGAAGCATTCGATCCTTTACTATTAAAAGAAACATTACAGCTCTCTGTTTTTAGTTACGTATGGCTCACTCAAATGACTCTTATTAGTTTGCTTATAATCGTTACGTATTTTGCGATGAAGTGTGAGAAGCTATCGTCGTTTAAAGTTTGGAGCATTCCGATAGTATTGTTTATCGGGATACTTGTTATGAAAGCCTTTAATAGTCACGCATATGGTTTAAAGTTTAAAGACATTGCTGTCGTTATGGACTTTCTACATTTATTCGCAGCTTCATTATGGATTGGTGGTCTATCATCTATTGTTCTTCTCTTACGTAAAGAGGATGATAAGTGGAGTATGTATTGGGATATGATTAAGCGCTTTTCACCGTGGGCGACAGGTGCTGTTATCGTGATTTTAATAACAGGTCTTTTTAACAGTACATTCTTTATTCCAACAATCCACTCGTTATTTGATACGAAGTATGGATTAGCTTTATTAGCAAAGATACTTTTATTCATTTGCATGGGGATATTGGGAATTGTTCATTATGTGAAAGGGAAAATGAGAGCGCAGCAAGGATTAGGCGCTACGGTGAAAGTAGAGTTTATCATTGGGATTATTATTTTCATAATCGTAGCTTTTATGACAAACGTACAAACACCGCCGATGCCACCTACTGGACCTTTTACAGAGAGTAAGCAATTAGATAATGGATATGAACTTACGTTACATGTAAGTCCTAATAAAGTAGGACAAAATACATTCCATATTACTTTAAAGGATGAGAATGGACAACCTGTTACTGATATGGAGCAAATCATTTTAACAACGCAATCATTGGATATGAACATGGGAAAAGGTTCATTTAAAGTTTCGGCCGTGTCACCAGGAGAATATGAAGCGGAAGGTATGTATATTAACATGACAGGAAACTGGAATATACAAGTGCACGGATTAACAGAATCTCTTGATAGTTTTGATATGGATTATAAATTTATAGTAGGCGGCAGATAAAGAGAAGGTATAAATAAAAAGGAGTTAATAGAAAATGAAACGTATAAAAAAAATTGGCACAACAATGATCGCAACAATTATTGCAATGGGCATTTTTTCGTTACCGGTTAGTGCGCACGTCACTGTGAAGCCAGCGACTTCGGACGTTAATTCTTGGGAGACTTACACGATAAAAGTACCGGTTGAAAAGAATGTAGCAACGACAAAAGTTACACTGAAAATACCATCTGGAGTGGAGTTTCAACAGTATGAACCCGTGCTAGGATGGAAAGTGGAAGAGCAGAAAGATAATGCTGGAAAAGTTAAAACTGTAGTGTGGGAAGCAACGGGAGAAGGGATTTTACCCGGCCAGTTCCAGCGATTTACTTTCGTCGCTAAAAATCCGGATAAAGAACAAAAAATAGCTTGGGATGCATACCAACAATATAAAGACGGAGAAATTGTTGAATGGACAGGCGATGAAAAAGCTGAAAAACCACATTCACTTACTACAATTGCAAAAGGTACGTCATTAACAGGAGAACATGGTGAAGTGTCTAGTGCAGAAAAGAATGAAGGTACAAGTAATATGCAAATGCTAGCGATTGTTTTATCTATTTTGGCGATTATATCGTCAGTAGGTGCGTGTGCTTTTGTAGTACGTCGTAAAAAATAAGTAAGATTGAAAGGTCTCATCGTAAATAATGAGACCTTTTTTTATTAGGTCTACGGATTAGTAAGAATGAGGATAGTGGCACTATTATAGTCACTATATAATGAAAATTATTAATGTATGGAAATTAATTGACAATTATAAAGTCTTCCAGCAAAATATCATGTTCGAGCCAGTTTTCAATTAAAGTATTAAATAGTATAGGATTTGCCAAAGAGATTCCATGACCAATTTCAGGAATGATAATACCTGTACAATTCGTATTACTTTCAAGGATTTCATGCATCGAGTCTTTCATAATTCTTTTTTCTTTGTCTCCAACAGTTACTAATATATTACTACTAGCATCCTTGAAACCTTTTGGTATTGTAAACGAGATGTTTTCTTCTAATATCCTTACAAATGTATTTTTACTTATTTGACAACTGTCATGATAATAGTTATCAAATTGTGTTTCATCTATGTACATTGATTTTGCTTGTATTTTGGAGAATGCCTTACACTTTACTAGGAAGTAGGTTAAGCCGAGGGAGCTACTTAATATTTTAGCGAAAGGAATGGATTTAACTAATGCGCTATTGATCATAGCATATTGAATTAAGTGTGGCTTCATGCTGAGCATGGCAATTAATACTTGAGCGCCTAATGAAAAACCAATTACTATAACTGTTTTACCTTGTCCTTTTTCTTCAATAAGCTCTATGATTTTTTCAGCACTAAAGTTTATTGAGAAATGATCTTTACTTCTGTTTTTTCCTTGCTCAGGTAAATCAGGAACAAGGCAGTGAAAGTTAGTAAAATGTTTAATTTGTTTGTCCCACATCCAACCACTGACTCCACCCCCATGAATAAAAACCATAAGTGGAGAGCTTGAATCTCCAAACTCTTTATATTGTAAAACCATATAATTCCTCCTTATGATTAGAATTGTTAGTCTATTCGCATATATTAGAAAAATATTCTTACTACTTAAATATAATCATACAATAAAAAAGAGCCTACAAACAGTAGGCTCTTTCTCATATTTATTTCACTTCAACCTGCTGCCTTACAGCAATTGTTTTCGGCTTTATGTTGACGAAACAAATACTCACCACAATAAATAATAGTCCGATGAATAAGCTAATAGTAATGGCCTCATGTAAGAAAATTGAACTTACAATAATAGCGATTAGTGGAATAAGAAATGTATAAGCCCCAACTTTACTTGCTTCACCAGCTCCAACAAGAGTAAAGTATGCAAGCCATCCCATTGCAATAACAAAGAATGAAATAAAGAGAAGTACGCTAACAAACGGTATACTCCAAGCGATACTAGACCAGCTTTCAAACTCTGATCCAAATCCAATTAAGCAAAAACCGCCAATAATAAGCTGTAGTGTTACCATCCAAATAGCATTCACACGGTGACCAGTTTTCTTAATAAATACTGTACCTAGTGCCCAGCCAATCGCACATCCTAACGCGAGGAGGATTCCGACAATAGAAATATGTCCAGTTAAACTACTAGAGCTAATAACACCTACGCCAATAAATCCAAGAACAAGCCCGAAAATTTTTAAGCCATGCATAGATTCTTCAAGCCAAATCCATGAGAAAATGCCGAGTAAAACAGGTTGTAGAAATACAATGGCGGAAAATAAACCAGCAGGCATATATTGAAGGCCAACAGTTTGTAATCCGTAAAATATAATGATGTTAAGTAAAGAAGAAATAACGTATAAATGCCAAGTTTCTTTTAAGTGTAACTCTTTGTATTTCGGTAATGCGAAAAGGAGTAAAATGAATCCTCCAATTAAAGTTCGAACGCCTGCAAATAAAACGGGTGGTGTATAATGCAGGGCAAACTTAGATAAAGGCCAATTGATTCCCCACATGAAAACGAGAAAGGTAAGGATTATGGCCGTTTTAGTTCGAGAAAGCTGTGTCACGGTAAGACCTCCTTGTTGTTATTCATTTCACTATGATATGATATCGACTGTAATAAATAAAATGAATCTTTTTTATAAGGAGTATAAGTGATTAGTTATGACCATTACACAACTGCAAGTATTAATAAAAACTGTTGAGCTAGGTAGTTTTACGAAGGCTGCTCGGGTGTTAAATATGACGCAGCCAGCTGTAAGTCACGCCATTTCAAGTATTGAGTCAGAGTTAGGAGTTACGATTCTTATACGTGATAAACGAAAAGGATTAATCGTTACGGATGTAGGAAACAGAATTCTTGTACATATTAGAGAGATTTTGAACGGCGTAGAGAAGATTGAGCAAGAAGTTGCGATGGAGAAAGGGCACGAAGTTGGGACGATTCGAATTGGGAGTTTTCCGAGTGCTTCTGCACATTTCTTACCCAAAATGATAAATCTCTTTAAGGAGAAGTATCCGAACTTAGAAGTCGTTCTTTGTGAAGGAACAATTAAAGAAGTTGAAGATTGGTTAGTATCAAGGGTTGTTGATATAGGAATTGTTATTTTGCCTAATAAAGAGATGGAGATTGTCCCGTTAACGAAGGGAAAAATGGTTGCTATCTTAAGAGAGGATCATCCTCTTTGTAAGAAGGACTCTATTACAATTAGTGATTTAGAGAATGAACCGATCATATTATGTAAGGGTGGATACGAACCACCCATTATTGATATGTTTAAACAAGCTAACGTACCACTTCGGGCTGAATATGTAATATCGACCGTTACTACAGCTTTAAATATGATTCAGGAAGGGCTAGGTATTGCAATATTAGCTGAATTATCTTTAACGAATTTACCACAGAATGTGCAAACGAGAGAATTGGAACCGCAAGTATGGAGAGAAATCGCTTTAGCTGTTCCTTCATTAAAGGATTCTTCAATCGCTGTGCAGCTATTTATTGAAGAATTTCAAGCACTATTTGCAGAATGAAAAGAGGTGTCCCATATATCTTAATGGGATACTTTTTAATTTGCTTATAAAAAATTTATGAAAAGGATTGACTTATCTTTTCGTTGTAACTATAATGATTACATCGAGGTGGTGATCATTATGAAAATTAGTAGCCGCTTTTCTATAGCTGTTCATATTTTATCTATTTTGAAAAACAATCCATCTTCACTTTGTACTTCAGACTATATGGCTGAAAGTGTAAATACGAATCCAGTAGTCATTCGTAAAATGATGTCGTACTTGAAGCAAGCTGGAGTTGTATATGTAAATCGCGGCCCAGGTGGTGCGGGATTATTAAAGGATTTACATGAAATCACATTGTTGGATGTGTATCATGCAGTAAATGTAGTCGAAGAAGACAAGCTATTTCATATTCACGAGCAACCAAATCCAGATTGTCCAATTGGAGCGAATATTCAAGCTGTATTAGAAGTTATATTAATACAAGCGCAATCTGCGATGGAAGAAGTTTTAAGAAATATTACAATGGGGCAGTTGTTTGAAGCTTTGCAAGAAAAAATGAATGCTTAAATCATATTTATATTTTTTTGTCATTAATGTAACTATTTTGATTACAACTATAAAGGTAAGGTGTAAAAATTATGACTGTAAAAATGAAAGTATACTCAGATTTTATATGTCCATTTTGTTTTTTAGCAAAAGGTCCATTAGATGAGGTAGCGAAAGAGAATGATGTAGAGATTGAATGGATGCCATTTGAATTACGTCCAAGTCCATATTCAAAAATAGATCCATGGAATGAGCCAGAAAAATTAGGTTCATGGGATGCTTTCATTCTTCCAACCGCGAAGAAGTTAGGAATCGATATGCGTTTGCCACGTGTTTCTCCGCATCCATATACACATTTAGCTTTTGAAGGATGTCAATTTGCGAAAGAACGTGGACTTGGAAATGAGTATCATCACCGCGTATTCACAGCATTTTTCCAAGAGGAGCAAAACATTGAAGATATTGATGTTTTAACAAAATTAGCGGTAGAAGTAGGTCTTCCTGAAGCCGAATTTAAAGATGCTTTAGTAAATCGAAAATATAAAGAAAAGCATCAAGAAGCAATTCAGCACGCATATGATGAGGCAAATATTATGGCTGTTCCAACTGTCATGATTGGAGATGAAGTCATTCAAGGACTTGCTAGTAAAGAAACGCTACAAAGAGTAATTGATAAAGAAATTGAAAAGGAAAAAACAAATTCATTTGAAGGTATGCAGTGTAATACAGATGGATATTGCTAATTCGCTTGTTATGAAATAACAAAATAAATTATAAAACAAATATTTGGAGGAATTAACATGTCAGCAACTACAACAAACTTAAAAGAAGCAATCGTGAACCGTCGTTCTATTCGTAAAGTAACAAAAAACGATGCAATTACGAAAGAAAGAATTGAAGAAGTTTTAAAAACAGCTTTACACGCACCAACATCTTTCAATATGCAAAGTGGCCGTATGGTTGTATTAATGGATGGAGAGCATGAAAAGTTTTGGGATATTGTTAAAGAAACACTAAGAGCCCGCGTACCAGCAGAAAACTTTGAAGCGACTGTAGAAAGATTAAAAGGTTTCCATACAGGTGCTGGGACTGTGTTATTCTTTGAAGATCAAGCAACAGTAGAAAAAATGCAAGAAAATGCACCATTATATAAAGATCAGTTCCCATTCTGGTCTCATCAAGGAAATGCAATGTTACAACATACTGTATGGATGTTATTAGCAGCTGAAGGAATTGGCGCATCCCTGCAACACTACAATCCAATTGTAGATGCTGAAGTTAAAGAAACTTGGAACATTCCAGCCGAGTGGAGTTTAGTAGGACAAATGCCATTTGGTGAGCCAAATGAGCAACCGGGAGAAAGAGCATTTTTACCTACTGAAGATGTAGTGAAATTTTATTAAGAAATTTAATATGTAAAGAGTGAAATAAAAGGAGAGTACATATGAGCCATATATGTACTCTCCTTTCGTATGTAATAGTAAACTTTTACTGCAAGAACAAATTCCTTTATATGAACCGAAGTCTTTCCTTACAATTAAAAATCTATTATGTTTTTGAAATGACAGTAAACATCCCCGTCATATTTGGTGAAAAATCTTTAAAATCAAATTTCTCATAGAACGATTCTTTACCTTCTGATGCAAACAAACCGACAAACGCCTTATCAGGGGCATTTTCATGTAAGTATGTAACTAAACGATGCATGATTTCTTTCCCGATACCATGTTTCTGATAATCCGGATGGACTACTATATCTTGAATATAGAAATAGATAGATCCATCACCAACAATTCTCCCCATGCCGATAATTTTTTCATTATCATTGACTGTGATGCAGTGAATAGAATGTTTCAGTGAAGTTTCCGCCACTTCAAAATTCATATAATTAGTCCATCCAACAGAATCACATAAATATTTATACTCTTCCAATGTTGGAATGTTATGTTTAAACTCATATGTTTTCAAAATGTACCCTCCAAGCCCTTAAATTCAACAAATATATACATTCGACATTTTTTTATCTTTTCCTCTTATGTAACTGAATTCCCTTTAGCTATCGAATTTCGTATAGTTTCCTTATTTGTATTAATTTATATGAGTTTAGGGGAAAAATATTAGAAATAATGCTATAGAAAGGGAAGTGGAAAGATGAATGATGAGAAACAATATACAGTAGTGGGTACTGATGTTGAGGAAGTAAAACGTTTAAATAAGAATTCAGGATTAACATATAATCAGGTGAAAGAATTATTAGCGAAGCAAATGCAAAAAAAGAAGTAATGAAATTGAAATTCTTCATTTTTTCATGTAGCATTTTAATTAGAGAGAGTTACAAGGATAACTCTCTTTTTCAATACAATTTAGCAACTTTTAGAGTGGAGGTAACAACATGAAAAGGTGGGTAAAGATAACGTTGTCGATCGCTGGAGGTATTGTCCTGCTGGCATGTGCCGGAGGGTATTACATGTATAAAAATTATTTTCCAAAGGAACCGGAGCGTATCGTATATGATAAAGATAGAGTGTTAAAACCGATACATAATCAATTGAAAGGCATTAACATAGAAAATATAAAGATAAAAGAAAAAGAAGTCGTAAATGCGACTGTAGATGAGCTTCAAAAAATGATTGATGATGGGAAATTATCATATGAAGAATTAACGAGTATTTACCTTTTTAGAATACAAGAACATGACCAAAATGGAATATCATTAAATGCTGTTACAGAGATTAATCCAAATGCAATGGAAGAAGCGCGAAAGTTAGATAAAGAAAGGTCTTTAAAGAAGAAGACGAATTTATACGGTATCCCGGTTATCGTAAAAGATAATGTACAAACGGAAAAGGTGATGCCGACAAGTGCAGGAACTTATGTGCTAAAAGATTGGATTGCAGATGAAGATGCGACGATTGTGAAGAAGTTGAAAGAAGAAGGTGCTTTTGTTTTAGGGAAAGCGAATATGTCTGAGTGGGCAAATTATTTATCCTTTACAATGCCTAGCGGATATAGCGGGAAAAAAGGACAAAATTTGAATCCATACGGTCCGATTACGTTTGATACATCAGGGTCAAGCTCTGGATCTGCGACAGTAGTTGCAGCAGATTTTGCCCCACTTGCAATTGGAACGGAAACGACTGGGTCAATTGTAGCACCAGCGACGCAGCAATCAGTAGTTGGATTACGTCCGTCACTAGGTTTGGTGAGTAGATCAGGCATTATTCCGTTAGCTGAAACACTTGATACAGCAGGACCGATGGCAAGAACGGTAAAGGATGCCGCAACGTTATTTAACATAATGGTAGGTTTTGATGAAAAAGATGCTATGACAGAAAAAATGAAAGATAAAGAAAGAATTGATTATACGAAGGACTTATCAATAGACGGATTGAAAGGGAAAAAAGTAGGAGTTCTTTTTTCAATAAATCGACAAGATGAAAATAGAAAAGAAGTAGCAGAAAAGATTAGAAAAGACCTTCAAGATGCAGGTGCGATCTTGACTGATAATATTCAGTTAAATGCAGAGGGGGTAGATAATCTGCAAACATTAGAATATGAGTTCAAACATAATGTTAACGATTATCTTTCACAGCAAAAAAATGTACCGGTAAAATCGTTAGAAGAAATTATAGCGTTTAATAAAAATGATAATACTAGACGAATAAAGTATGGACAAACATTAATTGAGGGATCTGAAAAATCTTCTATAACGAAAGATGAGTTTGAAAAAATAGTGCAAACGAGTCAAGAAAATGCAAAAAAAGAGCTAGATAGATATTTAGTAGAAAAAGGTTTGGATGCTTTAGTTATGATTAATAACGAAGAAGTTCTTCTATCAGCTGTAGCTGGTTATCCAGAATTAGCGGTGCCAGCAGGATATGATAACAATGGAGAGCCAGTAGGTGTAGTGTTTGTCGGGAAACAATTTGGTGAAAAGGAACTGCTCAATATTGGATATGCGTATGAGCAACAGTCTAAAAATAGAAAATCACCAAAACTGTAAAAGGATAAACGAAAAAAGAGCTCCAATGAAATATGTTGGTGGCTAATATGAAAAGAATCTAACAATATAAAAAGAAAAAAAGGATTCTTCTCAATTAGTAAGAAAGATTGTCTATAGAAGTTCATAAAATGTAATATATTCAATTTCCATCCATTGAAGGGGGAGGTTAAATCTTAATGAATGAAGTGAAAAATTTCTTTCGAAGTAGAGGGTTCCAACGGTTTCTCGTTTTAATAATAGTAGCGCTTGTATTATATGGCTTAAAAAGTATGATCAATTTAATATTAATTACGTTTATACTGACATTTTTAATGGATCGATTTCAACGTTTTATTTCAAATAAATTGAAAGTGAATCGAAAAATTGTTATCGCATGTTTGTATATAATATTAGTTACTTTTATCGGTACAACATTATATAAATATTTACCTGTGCTAACGATACAAATTTCCCAATTGATTTATCAGTTTAGGTTGTTTTTTCAAAATCCACCGGATAATGAGATCATTAAATATGCACTTTCAACAATTAATGGGATGGAAGTATCAAAATATATAGAACAAGGTGTAGATGTTATATATCAATCGATTGCAAATATAGGAAAAGTCAGTTTGCAAATACTACTCTCTCTTATTTTAAGTTTATTTTTCTTGTTAGAAAAAGAACGCATAATATCATTTACTTCGAAATTTAAAGATAGTAGTCTAAAGGTTTTTTATGAGGAGATTGCATATTTTGGCGAAAGGTTTGCAAGATCGTTCGGTAAAGTAATTGAAGCACAGTTTTTAATTGCAGTTGTGAATTGTATCCTTACTGTCATTGCGCTTGTGATTTTAGGCTTTCCGCAGCTGCTTGTATTGGCTGTCATGGTCTTTCTACTAGGTTTAATTCCTGTTGCCGGTGTAATTATTTCCTTGTTTCCACTTTGTATTATTGCTTATAACGTAGGCGGAGTAATGTACGTTGTATACATACTTGTGTTCATTACAGTAATCCACGCTCTTGAAAGTTATTTTTTAAACCCGAAATTCATGTCTGCGAAAACAAATTTACCAATCTTTTATACATTTATGATTCTCATCTTTTCAGAACATTTCCTTGGAATATGGGGACTTATTATCGGGATACCAATCTTTATCTTTTTATTAGATGTACTTGATGTAAACAATGAGGAATCGATTAAAAAGTAGAAAATAACTGATGTTTTCAATGAGTGAACAATCAAAATGAAAAAGCAATCCAAGATAAATTGGATTGCTTTTTACTATACATATTAAAGAACTGGAGCCATCGTTTCTTTTAATACTTGGACAGAGTGATCGAATTTTAATTCTTCGTCTTCACTTAATTCTACTTCTAAAATTTCACGAACACCGCCGCGGTTTAAAACAGCAGGTACGCCGATATAAACATCCTTTTGACCGTATTGACCTTCTAAGTAAGCTGATACTGTTAATACACTATTTTCGTCGTTTAAAATCGCCTTTGTAACACGTAGAAGTGACATACCAATACCATAGTAAGTTGCACCTTTTCGCTCAATAATATGGTAAGCTGCATCACGAACATTTATGAAGATTTTGTCTAAATCTTCTTGCGTGTATGTGTTGTCTTTATCAAGAAGCGTTTGTAGTTTTTGAATACCAATTGATACGTGACTCCAAACAGGAAGTTCCGTATCACCATGTTCTCCGATAATATAAGCATGAATGTTGTGTGGACCAATATTGAAGTACTCACCTAACATATAGCGGAAACGAGCAGAATCAAGTGTTGTACCAGAACCAATTACGCGTTCTTTTGGTAAACCAGATTCTTTCCAAGTTACGTAAGTTAAAATATCGACAGGGTTTGTTGCGATTAAGAAAATACCATCAAATCCGCTATCCATAATACTACGAACGATTTGTTTAAAGATTTTTGCGTTTTTCTCAACTAAATCTAAACGTGTTTCGCCTGGTTTTTGTGGTAATCCAGCTGTAATGACTACTAGATCAGCATCTTTACAATCTTCATAGCTGCCTTTCCATACTCTAGTTGGAGCTGGAGCGAATGGAACAGCATGACTTAAATCCATTGCTTCTCCCTCAGCTTTTGCCTCGTTTACATCAACTAAAACAAATTCTTCAGCCACAGCTTGGTTAATCATACAGTAAGCATAACTACATCCAACTGCCCCTGTTCCTACTAATACAACACGGTTAATACCTTTTTTCATTTCAAAATTCCTCGCAATTTCATTGATTTTATTATGTAAGATAATACGTCTTACTTCTATAGAGTCATATCTAGTTTATTACATTTTATAAAAGATATTCAAGTATTTGAAAATGTATCCGTGCAATTCTTTGCATGAAACATAGGAAGTAAGTGAACCGAATATAATGCAATAAAATCCTTTATTGAAGGGGAAAAGGGTATGATGCAGCCATTAACGATGGAAAGAATGCTTCATATTATTAATGTGGGGCTCGTTAAAACGAAGAATCCAAAGCAGATTATTATTGCTGGTGCAGGGATTTCGGGCTTAGTTGCAGCATCGTTATTGAAAGAAGCAGGGCATAACATAACAATTTTAGAAGCGAATAATCGAATAGGTGGAAGAATATATACAATCCGTGAACCATTTAGCTCTGGTTTATATTTTAATGCAGGACCGATGCGAATTCCTGAAACACACGAGTTAACTTTAGCTTATATTCGTAAATTTAAATTACCGTTAAATTTGTTTATAAATAAAACTGCTTCAGATATTATTTATACGAATCATATTAAAACGAGATTGAGCATATTCGAAAAAAATCCAAGTATACTTGGATATCCAATTGTAGAGAAGGAAAAAGGAAAAACGGCAGAAGAGTTAATGTTAGTAGTATTAGAGCCAATACTTAATTTTATAAAAAAAGATCCTAATAAAAACTGGATCATCGTTGAAAAAAAGTATAAAACATATTCGCTCGGCTCATTTTTAACTGAATATTATTCAGATGGTGCAATCGATATGATTGGGGTACTTCTTGATATGGAAGCATATATGGGAATGTCTTTAATTGAAGTATTACGTGAAATGATCTTTTTTACCTCAACAACAAAATATTATGAGATAACGGGCGGGATGGACGCATTACCAAATTCATTTTTACCGGAGTTAAAAGATAATATTTTTATGTCGTATAAAGTAGAAAAAATTATACAGGAAGATAATAAAGTAATGATGCAAGTAATACATGAAAAAACATTACAGTCATTTATCGTAACAGGAGACAGTGCTATAATTACAATTCCATTTTCAGCGTTACGGTTTGTAGAAGTTCAGCCATACCATTTATTCTCTTATTTTAAAAGACGAGCAATTCGTGAATTAAATTATATTGCTGCAACTAAAATTGCGATAGAGTTTAAAAGTAGATTTTGGGAGAAAGCGGGACAGTGTGGCGGTAAATCTATTACAGATTTACCTATACGGTTTACATATTATCCGAGTTATGGTATTCATACACCAGGGGCAGCTATCGTTTTAGCAAGTTATACGTGGGCAGATGAGGCGTTAACGTGGGATAGTCTCCTGCAAAGAGATCGCGTTCGTTACGCATTAAAAAATTTAGCGGAAATATATGGTGACATCGTCTATAGTGAGTTTGTTACCGGAACCTCTTTTAGTTGGAGTAAAAACCCGTATTCTTGCGGCGCATTTACAGCTTTCGAACCGGGCCAAGAGCTTGAGTTATTTCCGTGTATTACACCACCAGCTGGAAAAGTACACTTTGCAGGAGAGCATACGACATTAACACATGGGTGGATGCAAGGAGCGATAGAGTCTGGAATTAGAGTTGCTTATGAAGTAAACGAACAGTGAAGATATATTTACAAATCACTATTCTTTTAATAAAATAATAAATATAAATCGTAATTATTACGCTTTGAATACGTTTGAAATAAAGAAATGGATGGTCGATCACATGAATAAAGTAGAAATTCATATATTAGGTGGTTTTTTAGGTAGTGGAAAATCAACATTATTACAAAATTTATTGTTAGCAGAGAAAAAGAAGAATAGAAAAGTTGCAGTATTAATGAATGAAATTGGTGAATACTCGGTAGATACAGATATTATTGGAAAAGAGAATGTTTTAAGAGAGCTTCTGAAAGGATGTATTTGTTGTACGTTGAAAGAAGAGCTTGAAATACAATTGCATTCGTTATATCAGCAAGAAAGGCCGGATGTAATATATATAGAAACGACAGGTGTTGCGCATCCAATTGAAGTGTTAGATGCGTGTGTATCACCAATTTTAGCACCTTTCTTAGAAGTGAAATCAATTGTAGTCGTGTTAGATGCAGTAAGATGGTTAAATCGAAATGTATTAAGTGCAAACGTTCAGCAATTATTGCATGAGCAATTGAAGTTTGGTAGCCACATTTTAATTAATAAATCAGATTTACTAACAGATGCGGATAAGAACAAAGTAATTGAAGAAGTGAAAGTAATAAATAATCATGCGAGATTTTTTGAAACAAAATATTGTAATATATCTTTAGAAGATATAGAAGAAGCTGAATTTACGAATGATGGGGAACATGAGACACTACATGTAAAACAGCATTTACATATACAAACGATGACATACCAATTTACGAAATCGATTGATCAAGACAAATTATATGAATGGCTTTCGAATTTACCAGATAGTATTTATCGTGTAAAAGGATTTGTGAAATTCCATGGAGATAAATACCCGCACCTATTCCAATATTCATTTGGGGTACCAACTTTACTGGAACAAGACTTCGGTTTCCCGACGAACTTGGTAGTAATAGGGGAAGGGCTAGATAAGAAACAATTGGCTGAAGGGTTAGAGAAAGTAGAAAATAATTCTAATTAAGATTAAAGGTCTAACTTATTTTTAAGTTAGGCCTTTTTGTGTGTAGAAAAACACTTGCAGATTTTGTCTAACAATAACAATTGTAAAATTCGGAAATTTATTTATAATCAAATCTAAGAGGTGATTCAGGTGTCAGAAAAAATAATAATGGATGTAAAAAACTTAACAACAAAAGGATTAGAAACGAGAGAGAAATTATTGTGTGCTGCAGAAGAGGTGTTTGGTAATAAAGGATATTACGAGGCTTCTATCGTGAATATTACACAAGAAGCAAAGGTAGCGCACGGAACTTTCTATAATTACTTTCCATCTAAAAAAGATATATTTGATGAATTGATTCGCAGATTGAACCGTGAGTTACGCTTAATTATTAAAGAAGAAATGAAGGGAATATCAAGTTATGAAGAGGCACAAAGAAGAGGTTTTCAGGCTTTTTTTCGGTGGGTGAAGGATCGACCTAATCTATATAACATTGTACAACAGGCAGTAGTTGTTGATGACAACTTATATAGATGGTACTATGCAAAGCTCGCAAATGGGTTTTTAAAAAGTTTATCGGCTGGTATGGAAGCGGGAGAGTTTAAGCAACTTGATAAAGAAACAATTGCGTATTGTCTTATGTCAATTGGGCAATTTCTAGGAATGCGATGGGGTTATTGGGAAGAGAAAGATGTTCCAGAAGATGTATTTGAAGCAGCGATGTCATTAATATTTGAAGGATTGAGACAGAGATAAAGGAGTGGGGAAATATGCAAGGCATTGCTTATTGGATTGAAAAACGGTCCTATTTACATCCAGATCGCATTGCCATTATTACAGAAGAGGAGGAAATGACATATAAACAGTTACATGAGTATGTAAGTAAAGTAGCAGCATATTTAATTTACGAGGTAAATGTGCAAAAAGGAGAAAGGATAGCTATTTTATCACAGAACAGCTTGGAATATATTGTACTTTTGTTTGCTATAGCAAAAGTAGAATGTATTGCTGTTCCATTGAATATACGATTAACAGAAAATGAACTTATATTTCAGTTAAAAGATAGTGGAACTACAGTTTTATTTGTAGAGGAAACATTTCAAAATATGGCACTGTCAATGCATAAGGTATCGTACGTACAAAGAGTTATTTCGATTAAAACTTTAAAAGAAATAGAAGATAGAAAAAGTGACAACTTTGAAGAGATAAATGAAAGCGCATCCTTTATTATATGTTATACATCAGGTACAACAGGAAAACCGAAAGGAGCCGTACTTACACAAAAAAATATGTTTTGGAATGCGCTTAACAATACATTTGCGATTGACTTAACTATGCACGACCGCTCTATTGTATTATTACCTTTATTTCATATTGGTGGAATTGGTTTATTCGCATTTCCAACTTTATTTGCAGGTGGCGTAATCATTATTCCAAGAAAATTCGAACCAACCACAGCTCTTTCCATGATAGAAAAACATAAAGTGACTGTAGTGATGGGAGTACCTACAATTCATCAAGCATTAATTAATTCCCCAAAGTTTGAAACTACAAATTTACAATCAGTTCGCTGGTTTTATAATGGTGGTGCTCCATGTCCCGAAGAGTTGATGAGAGAATTTATAGATAGAGGATTTTTATTTGGTCAAGGCTTTGGTATGACTGAAACATCACCAACCGTATTTATGCTTTCAGAAGAAGATGCAAGACATAAAGTAGGTTCAATTGGAAAGCCTGTTCTGTTTTGTGATTATGTACTTATTGATGAAGACAAAAATAAGATTGAAATCGGTGAAGTTGGAGAGTTACTTATAAGAGGACCGAATGTAATGAAAGAATATTGGAATCGACCAGATGCAACAAAAGAAACGATTCAAGATGGTTGGTTATATACGGGAGATTTAGCTAAAGTTGATGAAGATGGTTTTGTATACATTGTCGGTAGAAAAAAAGAAATGATAATTTCCGGTGGTGAAAATATTTATCCACTTGAAGTAGAGCAGGTCATTAATAAGATTTCGGAGGTATATGAGGTAGCGGTCGTTGGTAGGCAACATGTAAAGTGGGGAGAGATTCCAATCGCCTTTATTGTGAAAAAGAGTAGCAGTGAATTAACTGAAAAGGAAGTCATTGAACATTGTTGTTTATTTCTAGCAAAATATAAAATTCCAAAAGAAATTGTATTTCTAGAGGAATTGCCCAAAAATGCAACTGGTAAAATTCAAAAAGTACAGTTAGCAAATCAATTGAAAAGCAGGTGAAGAGATGACGATGTATAGCACTGGTCAACAGGCATCATGTAGTAAAACAATAACAGAAACAGATTTTGTATTATTTGCAGGTTTGAGTGGGGATTTTAATCCAATTCATATTGATCATGAGTATGCGAAACAAACTAGATTTAATCAAAGAATAGCACATGGTTTACTAACTTCTAGTCTATTATCACAATTGCTTGGGATTCATTTACCTGGAAAAGGATCCGTTTATATGGAACAAACTATTAAATTTACAGCACCAGTTTTTATAGGAGATACAATTACAGCTACGGCTACAGTGCAAGAATTTATGAAAGAAAAGAGAGTTTTGAAATTGATAACTGAATGTCATAATCAAAAAGGAGATTTAGTATTGACAGGTGTAGCGACTATGATGGTGCCAAAAGAAGGGGGAGTGGTCTAATGAATATTGGGGTTGAAACGACTGGTGTTTTCTTCCCAAAAGGCGTAGAGACGGCTGCAGATCTATCTAAGAAAACAGGTATCCCTGAGAAAATTATTATAGAAAAGTTTGGCTTATATGAAAAACATGTCGCAGACGAAATGATGCATGCATCAGATTTAGCTATTGCTGCTGCAAAGCCAATATTATTACAAGTAGATCCTCAATCTATTGATGTGGTCATTTATTTTGGCAGTCCACATAAAGATTACCACGTATGGTCAAGTGCCCCAAAAATTCAGCATGAACTTGGATTGAAAAATGCTTATGCTTTTGAAATTATGAATGTTAGTTCTTGCTTTCCTATTGCTCTCAAAGTCGCAAAAGATATGCTTTACTCCGATAACTCAATTGAAAATATATTATTAGTAGGTGGATGTAAAGAATCTCAAATTGTAGATTATGATAATCCACGCTCACGTTTTATGTTTAATTTCGCTGATGGTGGAAGCGCAGCCTTAGTGAAAAAAGATGCTAGCAATGGTGAAATATTAGGAAGTGCGATTATAACAGATGGTTCATTTCATGAAGATGTACGTATTCCAGCAGGTGGATCAAAGCAGGTTGCGAGCTATGATACAGTTGAGAATCGACAACATTATATTGATGTAATAGATCCTAATAGTATGAAAGAACGTCTAGACCGGGTTTCAATCCCTAATTTTGACAAGGTTATTAGGGAGGCTTTAAGAAAAAGTGGATTTACTCCTAAAGATATTAAAGTATTGTTACCACTGCATACAAAACGTTCTATGTTAATAGAATTGATACAGGGACTAGGGCTAGAAGAAGAACAAGTTGTATATTTAGATCATTATGGACATATGTCAGCGCTTGATCCTTGCATTGGTCTTCACTTTGCAAATGAACAGGGAAAATTACAGCCTGGAGATATTGCAGTAGTAGTTAGTGCAGGGACTGGGTATACGTGGGCAGCGACTGTAATTAGGTGGTGAAAAATACTAGATGAATATATGTTAAATGGAGGTATTTGGAAAGAGGTGGCGAATGTAAAGGTACTTCATTAAATTTTTTAACAGATTTGTTTGTATGATTCAAAGAAAAAGTCATAATTACGGATGGATAACTTTGGCGTGTTTGACTCTATCAGAAAGAAAAGTATGGGGAGGATCACAATGTCGATGAAAAAACGTAAATGGCTAAGAATGATGGCTACTGGTTGTGTTTTAGGTTCGTTATTAATAACGGCCGCTTGTTCAGGAAAGAAAACAAGTACAGAGGATGAAAAGACGATTAAGGTAGGGGTTCTTGCATCATTAACAGGTCCATTAGAATCGTATGGAAAACAAACAATGAACGGATTTGAATTAGGGTTAGACTATGCAACGGGTGGAACTGGGAAAGTGGAAGGGAAGAAGATTAAGTTTGTTGTAGAAGATACGGAAACGAAAGCAGATGTAGCGGTGAAGAAAGCTACGAAATTATTAGAAGAAGAGAAAGTTGATTTTTTAGTCGGATCGTCTAGTTCGAGTGATACATTAGCGGTTTTACCATTAGCTGAAGAATATGAAAAAATAATGGTTGTAGAACCGGCGGTAGCTGATAGTATTACCGGTAAGAACTGGAATAAATATATTTTTAGAACAGGAAGAAATTCATCTCAAGATGCAGTCGCTGGTGCTGCAGCAATTGCTAAAAAAGATGTAAAAATAGCAACGTTAGCACAAGATAATGCTTACGGCCGTGAAGGAATTGCGGCATTTAAAGCTGGAGCGAAGAAGTTAGGTGCAAATATTGTAAACGAGCAATATGCTGATACAAATTCGACTGACTTCACTGCTAATATTCAAAATATCATTAGCTCAAAACCGGATTATTTATTTATCGTTTGGGCAGGTGCAAATTCACCTTGGAAACAGTTGAAAGATATGAATGTGGAAGCGCAAGGTATTAAAATTTCTACCGGTGCACCAGATATACCGGCATTAAAAACGATGGATGCGTTAGTAGGAATGCAAGGTTTTTCTGTTTATTATCATACACTCCCGAAAAATAAGGTGAATGATTGGTTAGTGGAAGAACATAAAAAACGATTTAATGGTGCGGTGCCAGATTTATTTACAGCAGGTGGAATGTCAGCGGCAATTTCTATTGTAGAAGCTTTAAAGAAAACAAAAGGTGATACAGATGTAGATACACTGATTAAGAAAATGGAAGGAATGGAATTTGAGACACCGAAAGGAAAGATGAAGTTTAGAGAAAAGGATCACCAAGCGATGCAGACACTGTATTCTATCACATTGAAAAAGCAAGATGGTGTTGACTATCCGGTGCCAGTATTAGAGCGAGAATTAACGATGAAAGAGACAGAACCACCAGTTCAAAATAAATAGACTGAATTTTCTGTTGTTTTTGTATAAAGAGGGAATACCCTCTTTATACGTATTTCTTTCATACTTAAAGCTATAAAGGGAGGGATTTCGTGACACATTTGCTTGAAACGAAAAATCTTAGTGTATCTTTTGGAGAGCATCATGTTATTAAGGATGTGAATTTGACAGTACAAAAAGGAAAGCTCATTTCCATTATTGGACCAAACGGTGCAGGAAAGACAACGTTATTTAATTTACTAAGTGGACAAATTTCTCCAACGAAGGGTGAAGTATATTTTAAAGGACAAGAGATTACAAAATTATCAATTTCAGATCGAACTCGATTAGGAATTGGCCGTTCCTTTCAGCTTACAAATATATTCCCAGAGTTAACGGTACTTGAAAATGTTCGTTTAAGTGTTCAATCATTTGTTCAAGATTACTATAGTTTTTTTCCGAGTTCGGCAAAATTTAAACAACAAGTAGGAGAGGCGAGACGGTTCTTAAAAACGGTATTACTTCAGGAAAAAGAACATGTATTAGCGAAAGATTTAGCGCATGGAGAAAAACGAAAGTTAGAGCTTGCGATGTTATTAGCTTTAAAAACGAATGTGTTACTACTTGATGAGCCGACGGCAGGTATATCAGTCGAGGAGGTACCGGCAATTTTACAAGTGATTGAAAATATTAAGAAACATCCAGAGAGTACAATTGTACTGATTGAACACAAAATGGATATGGTACTAGGTTTGTCAGACCATCTTATCGTTTTGTTCCATGGAGAGTTATTGGCTGAAGGTTTACCCGAAGAAATTATGAAAGATGAGCGTGTACAAAGTGCTTATTTAGGGGGATTATATAGTGGCACTATTACAAGTGAATAATATAGAGACGTACTTAGATCAGTTTCATATTTTGCAAGGGGTATCTCTTGCTGTTGAGAAAGGAACGATTACTGTACTGTTTGGAAGAAATGGGGCAGGGAAGACTACGACATTACGTTCGGTTATGGGTTTTCACCATATCGCACATGGTGAAATTTATTATGATAGTACACAAGTAAATGGATTATCTACACATTTAATTTCAAGGAAAGGAATAGGGTATGTACCAGAAAATCAAGGCATTTTTCACGACCTGACAGTAGAAGAAACATTCGCTCTTGCTAGAGGGAAGGGAGAAGAAGCAGAAGAGAAAATCGAGTGGATGCTTGAATTATTTCCAGATTTAAAGCAGTTTTGGCACAAAAAAAGTGGGCTCTTAAGCGGAGGGCAAAAGCAAATGCTAGCAATTTCAAGGGCATTTATAAATAGTGATGGTTTATTACTTATTGATGAGCCGAGTAAAGGCTTGTCCCCCATTATGATAGAAAAATTAATGATAGCCATTTTGAAAATGAAGAAGAAAACAACAGTTTTACTCGTTGAACAAAATTTTATGATGGCTAGTCAAATTGGTGATTATTTTTATATTATGGATAACGGAAAAATTGTTCATAACGGTTTTATGCATGAACTAAAAGAGGATAAGGAAATGTGTCACAAATATTTAGGAATCTCTTAACATGAATCCGGGGTGAAAAGGATGGATGTGTTAATCAATTTATTTGTAAATGGGATTTCAACTGGGATGCTCATTTTTTTATTAGCATCAGGTCTTTCACTTATTTTCGGTTTAATGAGCGTTCTAAACTTCGCACATGGTGGTTTATTTGCGTGGGGAGCATTTACAGGAGTTTGGCTATTTAATATGACAGGTAGTTATGTATTAGCGTTAATTGGAGCAATTGCAATGGGTATGTTTCTTGGATTCATTTTAGAAAGGTTCCTTATCAGACCGGTATATGGAAATCATGTTCGCCAGCTTCTTGTGACGCTTGGAGGAATGCTTGTACTTAGTGAATGTATTAAAGTATTTTGGGGACCGAATCCAATTGGTGCGAAATTACCGTTGTGGTTACAAGGAAGCTTTACATTTGACGGCGTTATATTAATTAAATATCGTCTATTCGTTATTTTAATTGGGATCATCATTTACATTGCCTTACTATTATTGCTCAAAAAAACAAAGATAGGTCTTATGATACGTGCAGGTGTAATGGATAAAGAGATGGTTCAAGCGCTCGGTATTAACGTAAAAGCGATATTTTCTTTCGTCTTTTTATTAGGAGCAGGGATGGCAGCGTTGGGAGGATTTCTACTAGCACCTTATTCAGGCGTTATTTTTGCCGAGATGGGTATGCAGTATGCGATTTTAGCTTTTATAGTAGTAATTATTGGAGGGCTAGGAAGCGTACAAGGTTCGGCAATCGCTTCTTTAATTGTCGGATTAGCTGGTGCTTTTACAGCGTATTTTATACCGGATTTATCACTTGCAATTAATATGTTAATGTTACTATTTTTCTTAATAGTAAAGCCAAACGGACTTGTTGGTGAAAAGGGGTGAAATGGTGAACAACACATCAAATCGAATTAAAGTATACTTCGGAGTATGTATGCTCATTTGTTTAAGTGTATTTCCATTCGTAAATGATTCACGAAGTTTGTTAATTTTGTTCACTCAAATCTTCATCTTTGCTATTTTTGCAATGAGTTTTGATGTATTGCTTGGATATACAGGAATTGTATCGTTCGGTCATTGTATGTTCTTTGGGATAGGAGCATATGGTGTAGCGCTTTTATTTGATCGGCAAGGAGTATCTATAACGAACTTTTTTATAGGGCTAGTAGTTGCAATTATCATTTCAGCAATTGTTAGTTATATAATCGGCTTGCTTTCTTTGCGGCTGAAAAGTCATTTTTATGCAATGTTAACACTTGCTATTTCACAGTTGTTTTTCGTACTTGCTGAAAAATGGCGTGGGCTTACTCATGGGGGAGATGGTTTTACATTTGGTGTACCAGATTTATTCCGTGACCGTTTTACGTTTTATTATGTAACGCTTATATGTTTAATTGTCATTTTTATTCTGTTACGTCTTTTCACAAAATCTTCTATTGGAAAAGTATTAAAGGCAATTTCACAAAATGAGCAACGTGTTGAAGCGCTAGGGTATAAAGTTCTTCATTATAAAATTATTGCTAGTATTGTGGCAGGAGTAGTAGCTGCGATTAGTGGTGGTTTATTTGTTATCACACTACGCTTTGTAAATACAACTGTATTTTCAATTGAAATGACATTAAATGCATTATTGATGACGATGATTGGAGGCGTTGGAACGCTAATTGGAGCAATTGCGGGAGCTGGCATTATTGAATCACTGAAATATTATTTATCAGAACTAGCTACAGCGTATCCGATTTTTGAACGATGGACGATTATTCTTGGTTTATTGTACATTATCGTATTGCTAGTTTTCCCGAAAGGATTAGTTGGAACGGTAAAGAGCCTGAAGAATATGAAACGGAGTAAGAAGGAGAAAAGTGCAGAAGTGGAGCAAAACGTGTGAAAAATCAATTGTATAGAATATGAAAATCCCTCTTTTAGATTTGTAAAGGAGGGATTTTTATCCCGCATTAACGGGCAGTAAGACCCCTACCTCAAAATTCAGCGGAATCAAAGAAGTTAGATGGGGGATCAACTGCCCCTAAAATCCCGATTGGTTCAACTAATAATCAGTGGGGGATGAACAAAACCCCCACTGATTAAAGTTTCACTTTATTGGTATATGCAATTTTAGTTAGTTTACAGCTATTATATTAATCAAATAGTTCATCAGGGATTTGTTTTAAAGAGTTTTGATTTATAAAAAAATGGATAGCTAATTTCTCAATTGGAACACCTTCAATTGGTACCAATTTATCATTATTAATCGGTAAAAAGGCTATTCCTTTTCCGTCCTGAATAAACTCTTCTATAAGCGAATAAGAATCTAATTGTTGAAGTTGACGCTGAGATAAATTATTTTCTTTTAGAAATTGTATCGTCTTATTTCTAAAAGGACACTTTTTGTCATTACTAACGAAGAAGAGTTCATGCGAATAGTCAATGGTTCGTGTTTCTTTCGCTTTTAATAAGCCTACAGAAATTGAAGCAGTAACTACTTTTTTAAAAGCAGCATTGGGATCATCCTCATAAGTAATGACCATATCAACTTTTTGTTGTTGCAGTAATTTTTGCAAATGACTACTATTTTCTACATATATTTGATAATTTCGGAGATTTTCTTTAATACGCTTACTTACATAATTAGTCAAAATAGATTGTGACGTCGCGATTATATAAGAAGAACCACTCGTTTTAATTTTATCTTTCGCTTCTTCTACGAGAGTTAATATTTGATTCGTGTAGTCTAATAAAATGTCACCAGAAGGTAATAAGGAAACGCCTTTGTTATCTCTATGTAGTAAAGGTGTTTCTAATTCTTGTTCTAATTTTTTGATACGCTCAGATATGTTCGGTTGAACATATCCTAACTCTTTAGCAGCTTTACTAATAGAACCTTCGCTAGCTACAGTTTTGAATATAATAAGATCATTTATTTCCATATATCTCAGCCCCTTATACGGTATCATTATAAATGATATCAAACATAATTTATACCTATTTTACGGTAGTCAATCATCGGTTTATCATTGTGTATATAAGATAGAAAGTGAGTGATAAACATGATTGGAATGCAATATAAGGTCATTTTGCCAAAGGATTATGACATGGAAATTATAAAAAAAAGGGTAAAGGATAATGGGCATAAAACGGATGGGTTTCAAGAATTGAATTTCAAAGCATATTTAATTACTGAAGCAGGTAAGGAAGGGAATTTCTATAACTGTTATGCACCTTTATATATTTGGAATGGCCATGAAGGAATGAACAAATTTATCTTTGAAGGGTACTACGATAATATTTTACAATCTTTTGGGTGGCAACAAATAAATATAGGTATTCCATTAGTTGTTAATTTAAGTGATGATTTTAAGAAATGTAAGTATGTTGTTGAATACGTGGGGAGTATTTCTCAAAAGAATTCATTGATTGAAACTCAATTTAACTTTTTTAATAAGAATGTCCAGAATACAGAAAATTGTAAAGGGAATGTAATAGTGTATAACCCAGATAAGTGGGGATATAGTCAGTTTGAATTTTATGAAGTAAAGCCTGAAATTGAAGAGATAGAGGATATTACATTATATGAGGTTTTACACATTTCACAGTAGATGCAGAATTGAAATAGAAATAAATTATTTATAAAAAGTCCATTTTGATTCAAGTAATAATGTTCAAAATGGACTTTTCTTAATTATCTTATGTATATTCAAAACAAATTACTGCTTTTCTTAATTCTTTATTAAAGAATAAGTAAATACGATCGGCACCATAAGCTTGAAAATAATATCCTGTAACAAATCCAACATATGTAAAGGGATGTCCATATTCATCTTTTGGTACATATAGAAGATTCGTAAAGTCAAAAATTTCGTCTTCGTTATCGCAGTCTTCTAATAATTCTTCACCTTCTTCTGTCATAAAACGAACATCATCTAAGATACCGTTTACAACAGGATAATTTAATCCCCAGCCATTTGTTTGTTTTTCAGCAAACTCTTGTTCTAATACTTCAACAGATGTTATTTCTTTTCCAAAGCTAGAATAAGGATAAATTTTTTGATTACGTTGAAAATACTCTTTACGGATTTGATAATCTCTTTCATTACTCTCATAGGCTTGTTCTATTATGTCAGAATTATTTTGTTCGATTTCGAAATAATTCCAATCCGCTTCAAATTTATATTTTCCATTAATGACATCGAATCCTAATGTATCTGCTTTCGTAAAATTTGTGTGAAATGGTTTGGTGAAATCACCCACGCAACCATCATGGATTTCTTTTGCTGACACAATATGTAACCATTCGTCCAATTCCGGTTCAATACATTGTAAGTTTATAGAACAAATGGGTAAAAAGTGCTTTTTATGTTGTTCCAAACTATCATAAAATATGTCTTCATATTCAGGGAATGGTTTTATAAATTGTTTAGAAATATGCATGTTCTGCCCACCTTTATATTAGTGATTTGTTTAATTTTATCATTTTATTTGAATTTTTTCTTATTTAAAAATTTATGATACTCATAGTTATGGGAATAAAGAGTTCGTAAGTAAGGTAGATATCTTATTATTGTTAAGATTTTATCATATGTCGAACAGTTGAGAGATGAAGCTAAGTAAGATTTCATACTTATACGTAGCCTTACTACATTCGACACATAGCGACAATATACTGTTCATTTATCTGTTAGTATAATATATAGTTCTTGGGGATTTTTATCATTTTCACATTGGGGGAAGGGAATTTATGTTTAAAAAAATCGCGACAGTCACTTTAGCAGGGACGTTAGCTTTCAGTTTATCGGCATGTGATGAGAAGAAAGAAGTAGCTAAAACTGTATCAAATAATACGAAGGAAGAGCAAAGTAGTGCCAAAAAAGAAAATACGAAGAATGAAGATACAAGAGAATATAATGTTGAAAAAACTACTCAAATTAGAAATCAAAAATTAACAATCCATAAAGTACAAATAGCACAAGTAGCAGAATATGATAAGCTGGAAAAAGGTAATGAGTTTGTTATTGTTCATGTTACAGTAGAGAATATTGGTAATCAAAAAGTTAGAATTAACCCATTAGATTTTTACCTTGAAAGAGGCGATGGAAGTATTGTTGACCATACATTTTCAACTAGTAATAAAAACGTTTTTAAAATTAAAGATGTAGATCCAAACGGTAAGATAACAGGAGCCATAACGTTTGAAGCGAAAAAAGGGGATTCTAATCTTGAATTAATTTATAGACCTGATGTTATGTCTAAAGAGGAAGTAAAAGTAGAACTTAAATGATTTATCCCGTAAAAGCCCAATTGGTGTAAACAAGGTTTTTTTATGCAAACTTATACAGGTTTTACATGAAGACGGTATGCTCAAATGAATTTACGGTACGATAAAAGAAAATAATAGATTAGATGGTGTGAATTTCAAACAAACTGTTTTGAAAACAAAAAATAAATGCATGATAAGGATTGGCGTTGGAGCTTAATCCTTTTTTTATGGAGATGTAGAGAATGGCAAGTAGACCTAATACTACACGAGTGATGCCTTTAGTTAAGTAAAAGTAAGTTGAGTTATATAAAAAATGTGATTTTCTCTTGCATTACTATCACTTGAGTGGTAAAGTGATAGTAGGATTCACGATAGGAAGTGATCAAACATGCGTGATAATACGATAGGGTCATTAATATGGTTACGTTTAATACGATTTACGAACCAAAGTAATCAGATGTCAAATGAGTTTTTAAAACGTTTTGATTTAACGACAGCTCAATTTGATGTGCTTTTACAAATACGTACGTATCAACCACTAACGCAAATGGAATTAGCTGAAAAGGTAACTGTTACACAAGGTGGTATTTCTCGAATGTTAACTCGTCTTGAAAAAGAAGGATATATAGTACGAAAACAAGACTGGAAAACGAAAACAATTAGTCTGACAGAGCAAGGGGAAGCAGCTTTAGAGAGAGCGTTGCCAGAGCAACTTGCATTTCAATCATCGTTTTTTGATGATGTATTAAATGAAGAAGAGCAGAAAATATTATACGAGCTGATGACGAAAGTTCATAAGCATAGTGAAAAAAAAGAATTGCCGCAAGAGTAATTTTTTTTTACACCATCAATTGACTAATCAAGTGATGGTGTAAGTAATAGGGAGATACACTTGACTTACAAACATTTTTAGAAGAGAAACTAATATTACTTCATTAAAGGAGAGAGCAACTATGGAAAAATACCGTATGGATACAAGTAAAGGAATAGAGTTTGGATTATATTCAATTGGGGATCATGTTTTAAATCCACATAACGGAGAGAAAATTAGTGCAGAACAAAGAATTCATGAATTAATTAAAACAGCTAAGTTAGCGGATGAAGCTGGACTTGATGTATTTGCTGTCGGTGAAAGTCATCAAACACATTTTACAACGCAAGCTCATACAGTTATTTTAGGAGCTATTGCACAAGCTACGAAAAATATAAAAATTGCAAGTTCAGCAACGATAATAAGTACATCTGATCCGGTACGAGTGTATGAGGATTTTGCTACAATTGACTTGATTTCTAATGGACGTGCAGAAATCGTGGCTGGTCGTGGGTCTCGTATTGGGGGATATAGTTTACTTGGTTATGACGTGAATGATTATGAAGAATTATTTGAAGAGAAGATGGATCTTTTATTAAAAATTAATAAAGAGGAACATGTAACTTGGAATGGACAGTTCAGAGCACCACTTGCACATGCATCGGTTATTCCGAGAGCTAAAAATAATAACTTGCCAATTTGGCGTGCGGTTGGTGGTCCACCAGCTAGTGCGATTAAAGCAGGACGCGCAGGTGTGCCAATGATGATAACAACACTAGGTGGTCCAGCTATTAACTTTAAAGGGTCAGTAGATGCTTACCGTGAGGCTGCGGCGCAAAGTGGATTTAATCCAGCAAGTTTGCCAGTTGCAACAACGAGTTTATTTTATACAGCAAAAAATTCACAAGATGCATTTAGTGAATACTATCCTCATATTAATGCTGGTATGCTTACACTGCGCGGTGGTGGGTATCCGAAAGAGCAATTCACAAATGCAGTAGATTACCGTGACGCATTAATGGTTGGTAGCCCGCAACAAATTATTGAAAAAATGCTTTACCAATATGAATTATTTGGGCAACAACGTTTTATGGCACAAATTGATTTTGGTGGCGTACCACTTAATGAAATTGAGAAAAACATCGAATTAATTGCTACTGAAATTTTACCGGCTATTAGAAAACATACAGTAAAATAATTTGAAAAATACCGAGAGTCTAATCGATTCTCGGTATTTTTTTATGTATGAATTTGGTTTGAAAAAATGGCGAAAAAATGAATTTTTAGTCTAGAAAGAGGGAGGGGATTTTCTATTTTTGAATAACATTATTTTGTGTTTGAATTTTAGAAATATATTTTTCTCTTGACAAAAAACTAACTGATTTCTCCGTTGATTTAGAGGACATTTTTTCGCGCGAAAGTCAAGTGTATGAAGAGAAAAATGATTATTTTATTGATACGAAGGTAAGTCTTATATTAAAAAAATACATTTTATTAATGAAAAAAATTTAATTCAAAAAAATGACAAAAGACATATTTCAGACAAAATGATGTCAATAATACGTCAAAAATCAGCTGAATTTACTATGCAGGTATATTATACAATTCGATTAACGGATAAAACACTACTGAAATAGTGAAAAGGTAAATTTTATGAGAAAGTTCTTTTGTAATGATCTTGAAAACTGAAAATTTATATTTTCTAAAAGTACATAAACAAATTTATCTTTCTATATTTCTAAGATTTGAGTTGTTTTATTCTTACAACTCAATCGAAAATACGATATAAAAAATTATGAAGGAAGTGATTGTAGTATGGAAACGCTCGAATTGGCACGAATACAATTCGCATCAACAACGATTTTCCATTACTTTTTTGTTCCACTGTCTATTGGTTTAGCTTTTATCATTGCATTAATGCAAACGTTATATGTGGTAAAGGGACAAGAAATTTATAAGAAGATGACGAAGTTTTGGACACAAATATTCCTTGTAAACTTTGCGGTAGGTGTAGTAACGGGTATTCTACAAGAATTCCAGTTTGGTATGAACTGGTCAACCTATTCACGTTTCGTAGGTGATGTGTTTGGTCCATCACTTGCGATTGAAGGTTTATTAGCATTTTTTATTGAGTCTACATTCCTAGGTTTATGGGTATTCGGTGAGGATAAATTGCCGAAGCGCGTTCACCTTTTATGTATTTGGCTCCTTTCAATTGGAACAATGTTATCAGCATTTTGGATTTTAACTGCAAGTGCATTTATGCAATCGCCAGTAGGATATGAAATGGCAGCAGATGGACGTGCACAAATGAATGATTTCTTAGCAATTATTCAAAATCCACAATTATGGGTACAATTCCCGCATACAATTACAGCGGCGATTGCAACTGGTGCATTCTTTATTGCAGGTGTGAGTGCATGGAAAATAACGAAAGCTCAAGAAACTGAAGTGTTTAAAAAATCGTTCCGCATTTCTATCATTGTTGGAACACTTACAACTGCGCTAGTATTATTCTTCGGTCATGCGCAAGCACAACAATTAATTAAGACACATCCAATGAAAATGGCAGCAGCTGAAGCGTTATGGAATACGAGTGAAGATCCAGCGCCATTTACAGTATTTGCGAAAATTGATGCAGAGAAGCAAGAAAATTCGTTTGAAATTCAAATCCCTTATATGCTAAGTCTATTATCATATGATAAATTTAGTGGTCAAGTAGAAGGAATGAATCAAATTCAAAAACAATATGAAGAAAAATATGGGCCTGGAGATTATATACCGCCAGTACACACTATGTTCTGGAGTTTTAGAGCGATGGTAATCAGTGGAACATTTATGCTTCTTCTAGGAGCATACGGATGGTTCTTATCAAGAAAAGATCGTTTAGCTGAAAAAACTTGGTATTTAAAATTAATGGTGTATGCAATTGCACTACCGTTTATCGGTAATACAGTAGGATGGATTATGACTGAAATGGGACGTCAGCCTTGGGTAGTTTTCGGTGTTATGAAAACGGAAGATGCTGTATCTCCAAATGTTACGTTCGGAGAAGTATTATTCTCTTTAGTTTCATTCACATCACTATATTTAATTATAGGAGGAATTACTGTTTACTTATTCGTTCGTGTCATTAAAGGACATGAAAATAAGAAAACGAAACAGGATTCTCAAAGCCATGATCCATTTGATAAGGAGGAAGAGTATGTTATCTCTTAATGAGTTGTGGTTTATCATTATTGCAGTTTTATTCGTAGGCTTCTTTGTACTTGAAGGTTTCGATTTCGGTGTAGGTATAGTTTCAAGGTTTTTAGGGGAAAACGATTTAGAGAAAAGAATATATTTAAATACAATTGGTCCATTTTGGCACGCGAATGAAGTATGGCTTGTTTGTGCAGGTGGAGCAATGTTCGCAGCATTCCCGCACTGGTATGCAACTTTATTTAGCGGGTTTTACATTCCGTTTGTATTTATGCTTCTTGCTTTAATTATTAGAGGTGTTTCCTTTAAATTCCGTGCGAAAATAGATAATCATAAATGGAAAGGTTTTTGGGATTGGGGTATGTTTTTAGGAAGTTTGCTACCGCCGATCCTTTGGGGAGTTGCGATTGCTAACTTTATGGTAGGTATTCCAATTGATGAGACGAAAAATGCTGTAGGTGGATTCTTACATTTACTTCATCCATTTGCATTACTTGGAGGAGTTATGTTCCTTCTGTTATGTATTGTTCATGGCTTACAATTCCTTACTATACGTACAACAGGTAAGTTAAGAGAACGTGCACGTATTGCCGCGTTGAAAATTGCACCACTTGCAATTATAGCACTTCTTATTTTTGCCGGTGTAGGGTTATGGAAAACAGATATTTTCACTGGTCATGGTACAGAGTGGATTATGGTTCCGATTGGAGCTTTTGTAGCATTATGTGTGTCAACAGTATTAAATAAAAGAAGAAGAGATGGTTGGGCTTTCGTTATGACGAGTTTAACAATCATTTTACTAAGTGCGAGTGTGTTTGCCGGCATGTTCCCACGTGTCTTAATTAGCTCGTTAGGGTCAATATACGATTTAACAATTTATAATGCAGCATCAGGAGATTATGCACTAAAACTGATGACGTATTTTTCAATTGCTATATTGCCATTTGTTTTGGGAAGTCAAATATGGAGTTTCTATGTGTTTAGACAACCTGTTAAGTCAGATAAAGATTTGGAGTACTAATGAAAAGAAAAAGAGGACTTCCATCGTATCCTGGTAGCCGAGTTTTATATGTAGTGTTAACAATCATTAGCATTTTAGAAGCTTTAAGTATTATTGCACAAACAGTGTTTTTAGCACGGGCTATTACGTTTTTATTTCAAGGAGAAACTGTGCAATCTGTGTTAAATGAAACGATTTATTTTGGAATCGCGTTTGCAGTACGTCACATGCTAGTTCGAGTATCACAAATATTAGTGGAACGTTTCGCTGAAAAAACAGGATCGCTACTGCGAAAACAATTAATAGAGGCATATTTCACATTAGGTCCACGGTATGTTCAAACTGCTGGAACAGGTCATTTGGTTACCTTATCGATAGAAGGTATTGAGAAATTTAAAACATATATTGAATTAACAATTCCTAAAATGATTAGAAGTAGTATCGTACCGGGGCTAATTGTACTATATGTTTTTACGCAAGATATTGAATCTGGAATCATTTTAGTTGTAACGATTCCTATCGTAATAATATTTATGATCCTACTAGGATTAGCAGCGCAGAAAATGGCGGATAGCCAATATGAAACATATCGTGTTCTTTCTAATCACTTTGTAGATACGTTAAAAGGATTAGAAACATTAAAGTATTTAGGTAAAAGTAAACAGCACGAAGGAAAGATTGAAAAAGTAAGTAAAAGGTATAGAAAAGCAACGATGCGTACTTTGCGAGTTGCTTTTCTTTCTTCTTTTGCATTAGATTTCTTTACGAGTTTATCAATCGCATTTGTGGCAGTCGGATTAGGGATACGTTTAATAGATGGGACAATTGTACTATTGCCAGCCCTTACGATTTTAATATTAGCTCCGGAATATTTTCTGCCGATTAAACAAGTTGGAGCGAATTATCATGCTACGCTAGATGGACAACTTGCAATGGAGCAAATAGAAGAGATTTTACAGCAACAAAAAGAAATAGGAAAAAAAGAATCAAATGTAGATTTAATATGGAATTCCTCTAGTAACTTGAAATTACAAGATGTAAAAGTAAAGAGTGATGAATCTGAAAAAGCTATATTAGAGGGAATTGATTTTACTTGGAAAGGCACCGGCGCTATAGGTGTAATTGGTGAAAGTGGGGCAGGGAAATCGACGTTAATCGACGTATTAGCAGGGTTTTTAACTCCTTCGGGTGGAAAGATGATCGTAAATGGTGTGGAAATTAACGGGTCTACTCGTGAAGATTGGCAAAAGAATATTGCTTATATTCCGCAGCAACCTTATATTTTCCCGCTTTCATTAAAAGATAACATTTGTTTCTATGAGACAAATACAACTAATGAAGAAGTGGAAAGAGTGATTAATGAAGTTGGTCTTCGTTCGCTCGTTACATCGCTTCCGAATGGGATGTACGAAAGAATTGGAGAAGGTGGACGTATGCTTAGTGGCGGGCAAGAACAACGTGTCGCTATGGCGCGTGCACTTGTAAGTAAAAAGCCAATTATTTTATTAGACGAGCCTACAGCACATCTTGATATTGAAACTGAATTTGAAATAAAGCAAGCGATGTTACGTCTGTTTGAAGGTAAGCTAGTATTTCTTGCAACACATCGTCTTCACTGGATGAAACAGATGGATTATATTCTTATTTTAAATAAAGGGGAAATGATAGAAAGCGGAACGTATGAAGAACTTTTAAAGAATGAGGCATTACATTTTCACCGGAAAGAGAGGGGATAGAGATGAGTAACTGGATTAAACCTTATATACAACAAAATAAAGGTAGAATGACTTTAACTATTTTCCTTGGTCTTCTTGGAGTTAGTTCAGGTGCGATGTTACTTTTCATTTCAGGTTATTTAATCTCTAAATCTGCTCTTAGACCAGAAAATGTAATGGCTGTATATGTTCCTATCGTTGCAACACGTGCGTTTAGTATAGGACAAGCGGTATTTCATTATTTAGAGCGTTTAGTTGGACACGATGTCGTACTACGCATATTAGAAAAGATGAGAACAAAACTATACAGAATAGTAGAACCGCAGGCATTATTTTTCCGTTCACGATTTCAAACGGGCGATATGTTAGGTATATTATCCGAAGATATAGAGCATTTGCAAAACCTATATTTACGCACAATATTTCCTAGTTTATTAGCATTAGTTGTATATAGCATATTCGTACTTGTTATCGGTGCATTTGATATAGTATTTGCACTTATTGCAGCATGTATGTTGGCTATTATTGTCTTTCTGCTTCCGTTTGTATCATTACTTTTAATGAAGCGACATCATGTTACTTTAAAACAAGGAAGAAGCCGTTTGTACCAACAATTAACAGACGCTGTTTTTGGATTATCTGATTGGCAAGCAAGTGGTAGAAAAGATGAATTCATTGAAAAGTATGTAGAGCAAAATAATCAGTTGTTAAAAACGGAAAAAAGAATGAAACGCTGGAATCATATTCGGGACAGTATCATTCAATTAGTAGTGGGAATTGTGGTTATTTCAATGATTATATGGACTGGAAATGAGGCGGCAAGTGAACAGATTGCACCTACCGTTATTGCGGCTTTCGTCTTAATGACGTTATCAGTCACAAACGCGCTTATTCCTCTTTCAGATGCTATCGATCGAATTCCATCATATGTAGAATCTGCTCATCGTCTAAATAAAGTAGAAGGTAATGATGTTTTACAGGATGAAAAGGAATTACATGAGGATAAAGATTATGTTGCATCAAAACATATAGACATTGAATTAAATAATGTATCGTATCGTTACCCAGATAGTAATGACTTTGTATTGAAAGAAGTATCACTGCAAATAAAGGCAGGAAAGAAAATCGCCATTTTAGGAAGAAGTGGAACAGGAAAATCTACTTTGTTAAAATTGTTAGCAGGTGCGCTAAACCCGTTACATGGTGAAGTTTTATTGAATGGTGAACATGCTCATACGAATCTTTTATCAAAATATATTTCTGTATTGAATCAAAAGCCGCATTTATTCGATACGACAATTGGAAATAATGTGCGAATCGGTAAACCAGAGGCTACGGATGAAGAGATATGGACAGCTTTAGAGAAAGCACAATTAGCTTCGCATATAGCTTCTCTTCCAGATGGATTGCAAACAAAAATGCATGAAATGGGAAAAAGGTTTTCTGGTGGAGAAAGACAACGGGTTGCTTTTGCTAGAACGTTAATGCAAGAGGCTCCAATTATTGTACTGGATGAACCTACGATCGGCTTAGATCCAAAGACAGAATTATCTTTAATAGAAACGATGTTTTCTGCAACAGAAGAAAAGACTGTTATTTGGATTACGCACCATCTTGTAGGAATTGAGCATGTTGATGAAGTAATATTCCTTGATCGTGGTCAAATTGTGATGCAAGGTAGTCACGAACAACTTCTGAAAGAAAATGAAAAGTATCGTAAACTTTATGAGTTAGATAAAGGAATATAGTTTGAATAAGTAATAATTGTAAAAATAGCTATGCCTAATGGTGTAGCTATTTTTTTGTTAAGAAATATATATTATTCTTTTTAAGGTATAGATTTATCCCGCCATTTGCGGATGGTAAGCCCCTCTGATTAAATATTTGGCTCTACATTATTTTATAATAGTAATTATATGGATAATAAATAGCTAATCAATGGACTGTATTATTGAATGTTTATATATAGGAGTAAAAAGTAGGATATTTTATTTCAGACTTGCATAAAAGTTCTATATGGTTTTAGTCATGTGACTTTGTGTCGCGTACGTATATAAATATTATGCGAAAAGGTGGAGGAATAAGATGAGAAATCGTTTTGGAAAAAGTGAAGAGGCGATAGATCAAATTCCGTTGGTAAGTGTATTAATTCCTACTTATAATCGTCCATGCTACTTTGAACAAGCATTATGTAGTGTGTTAGAACAAACATATTCTAATATAGAAATCATCATTGGGGATGATAGTACGAATGACGAAACAGAAAAGGTTATACAAAAATATATGTGTAATCATTCAAATATTATTTATATAAAAAATAGGTCAACCCTTGGACAATTCGAAAATGCACTTATGTTATTTAACGAGTCAAACGGCGCGTATATTAACTTTTTAATGGATGATGATATGTTTCATGTAGATAAAATTGAAAAAATGATGAAATATTATGTTAATGATTTGAATAATGAAATTAAACTTGTGACATCCCATCGTCAAGTAATTGATGATAAAGGAAAAGAATTACGACATATTTATTCAACTATACGTCTATTTGAAAATGATACGATTTTAGACGGGACAGAATTAGGAAATAGGGTAATTGTAAATCAAAAGAATTATATAGGAGAACCTACGACGGTGTTATTTCGAAAGAGTGATTTGAAAGAAGCGTATGGTATGTTTGATAACAGGAGGTATTTATGCAACGTGGATATTGCCTCATGGTTATCTTTATTAAGTAAGGGAAAAGCAGTGTATATAGCGGAGACACTTAGTTACTTCCGATTACATTCAGGTCAACAGTTGAATGAATCCAATAAACTTATGGATGGATTAGAAGATTTTTCACATAGTATTATAATGGGAGAAAAGTATGGTTTTTTATCTACGGAAAAAGAATTATATAAAGCAATAACAAATTTTCTAGATTATGCAAGAAAATTTGTTCCACCATCAACATTATATACATTAGACTACTATCGAAAAATTAAGCTAAAGGAAATAAATATAGAAAAGAAAAAACAGTATAGAAATAACAACTCTCATTTACCGAAAGTTAGTATACTTATTCCTACCTCCAATAAACTTCATTACTTAGAATTAGCTCTAAAAAGTGCATTGAATCAAACATATGAAAATATTGAAATAATAATCTCTGACGAAAGTACGAACGGTGAAGTTCACGCGATGATTCAACCATATTTAAGTGAATATGAATGTATTACTTATGTTAAAAATGAAACTTCATTAGAAATTGAGAGCTTTAATAAATGTATAGAACTTGCAAATGGAAATTATATTAATTTTTTATTAGATGATGACTTATTTCATCCGGAAAAGATTAAAAAAATGATGAATTGTTTTTTTAGAATAGAAAATATTTCATTTGTGACGTCATATCGGGAACGAATCGATGAGAATGGAGAAGTATTGCCACCGTCAGCACTGAATATGAAAATCGCCAAAGAAACTACACTTTTTGAAGGGGAAGAATTAGGGAATTATATGTTGAAAAGTTTAAAAAATGTAGTTGGGGGGCCTACAACAGTTCTGTTTAATCGGAAGTTTTTTGGAGGGGATTTTGGTTGTTTTAAGGGGAAGGCTTATTCTGCTATTCATGATATTGCCACATGGCTAGATATGATGAAGAAAGGAAAAGTAGTTTATATAGAGGAACCTCTTAGTTATTTTAGACAATATGGTGGGCAAAATCAAAGTGAAATGCAATGTAAGTTAAGAGCAATGGAAGAATGGATGGAATTAATAATAGATGCGTATAATAGTGGGTTTTTAAATTGTGAGCAAGATTATAAAGAGTGCTTAATTCATTGTCTGGAAAATACAGCGTTCCTAATGAAGGATGCAGTAAAAAATGGACAATTAAATCAAATTTATAATGAAAAGATAGATAAAGGACTAAATAAGCTAGTTAATCGTATATTTGAGAAAGATGTATGTTATTGTCAATTTTGCAATCAACAATTTGAAAAATTTTCTCCTTGGCCAGCACATTACGATTTTCCGAAATATAAATTTGAAATGTGGAATAAAGATACGGGGATTTGTCCGGTATGTGATTCGATGGATCGTGAAAGGTTATATCGTGAATATATTGAAATGGAAACAAATTTATTAGGTGAAAATGCTACTATGCTTCATATTGCACCAGAAGAGAAATTAAGAGGCTGGCTTGGGCAATATAAAAACATTACATATGTATGTGGAGATATTGAACCGAATGATCCATTAATGCAGGAAATTGATGTTACTACAATTCCATATGAAAATGATACATTTGATGTGATTTTATGTGGTCATGTATTACAGCACGTTCAAGATGATGAAAAAGCGATGAGAGAGTTATATAGAGTATTAAAGACAAATGGATGGGGAATTATTCAAGCGCCAATCGTAATGAATGTAGATAGTATTATAGAGAATGAATTAATTGTAACGCCAAAATTGAGAAGATTAGCTTTTGGTCATGAAGAACATGTAAGAATTTATAATCGATTAGGATTTATACACCGATTAATGAATGTAGGATTTAAGGTGGAATTGTATAACATAGCTGAAAAACAAGGAATGAGAAGTGCTAGGAAATTTGGTTTATCTGAAACTGATGTACTCTATATTGTCCAGAAATGAAGAATTGAGGGGAATTGAAATAATTCGCATAATACGGATTATGGACAGTTAAATCAAAGTTTTGAAGAAGCATTAAACCTTTTAAAAAAAATTAATGCTTCTTATTTTAATTATAGAGCGATGTGCAACTTATTTTTTGGTTTTAAATTTAGCTGACAAAGGCAATACTGAGCCATAGTGAATGTAAAGTTGGAGGGCGAGTGTATATGTTTGAAGAGGATGGAATTGTTTTAATTATGGAGCCTGCTGATGAAAGAAACTTGAGGAGATTTATTTTTTCAGTGCCAAAGTCAGTGTATGAAAAGAAGGGGCTTACATTACACTATGGAGCAGCTATAGGACAAGGATATATGGATATAATTGAAGATATTATTAGCGTACATATAGAAATAGATGTTGTAACGATAATAGGGCATGTGAGTGGTTAAATAGCTATTTGAAAAAGGTTGTAGGTGATTTAGCTAGAAGTTATGATAAAGAAGATTACAGACAAGTATAATGACGAAGGGAGTTTAAAATGAAAATCAAATCAATTTTATTAGTATGTATAGTTTCAATTGGTTTAATGGGATGTTCACTAGTTGAACAAGGAAAGAATTCCATAGATTATGCTCAAAAAGCGACAGACTATGTAAATGAAATAAGTGCATTTGCAAATGATGCGCCAGCATTAGCTGAAAAGGCCGTTAATGATAGCGAAGCTCGAAACGAATTAGAAACGAAGCTTAGTGAAATTAAACAAGATATACCCGCATTCAATGAATTAACGCCACCGGATGTAGCGAAGGATCTTCATCAGCAAATCGTCGGATATAATGAAAAGTTAAATACATTAATTGATACGGCGATGACAAAGATAGAAGAAGGGAAAGTGGATGTAGAGCAATTTAAAAACTCTGAGCTTATGCAGACGGTAGATCAAGTTCGTGAATTGAAAGACAAGGTCCAAAATTTAGGACAATAATAAAAAAGCTCCGTTTGTGATGAACGGAGCTTTTTTATGTTTTCTAATGGAAAGTTTATAATATTTTCTTCCTATAATATAGGCGTTTTTTTATATCTTCCATTTTTCTAAAATATGTATTGTTTTATTGGTTACATCCATGTTCACTTGAACACCTATAGGCATAGTGATCATTGGATGGGTATGACAACAATCAAAGTCAGCTAGTAAAGGAATTCTTTGATTTTGCAATACTTCTAATAATATTTCGTAAGGTTTGCGATTTGTACCACAATCATCAAATTGCTCATGTTTTCCAAGAATAATACCTGAAACTTTTTCAAATACACCGTTGACCTTAAGTAATGAAAAGCTCCTTTCAATAGTAGCTGCATCTTTTGAGCTATCCTCAATAAATAGAATATCTCCTTCTTGAATGCTTGGCATATAAGAGCTACCCCAAATTCCTTGCATTGTATTTAAGTTTCCGCCAATAATACGTCCAGTAGCTTGTCCATTTGTTACAGAAATCCAATTATTTGGTCTAAGTTCTTTTTCTCTCGTTTTCTCTTCCCAATTAATAAATTCATCTGACCAAAATAAAGGTTGTTTTATGTTGTAAGGAAGCACTTGATCATGTAGTAATATCTCTGCAAAATATTTGTATGTATAATCTACAAAAGGCTCAAATTCTCCAAAGGAGGGAACGAGTGCCGGACCGTAAAATGTAGGGATTCCTGTTTTTGCATAAATCCCTAGTAATAAAGCTGTTGCGTCTGAATAGCCAATCATTATTTTAGGGTTGTTTTGAAAAGCATCATAATCAATATAGGGTAATAATGAATTAGAATTCATACCGCCAATTGTTGACATAATACAAGTTACATTAGGATTTCTTATTAAAGCATTCAGTTCCTCAGCACGCTCTTGTATACTGCCAGAACGATAATAATCATATCGCCCTGTTAGTGAACCTTCTAATATGTGAAATCCTTTCTGTTGTAAGTAAGATTTCGCTCGTTCAAATCTTTTTGGAGAAGTGTAGGTTGCTGGTGAAGAGGGTGAATAGATACCGATTGTGTCTCCGTATTTTAAAGGTTTTGGAAGTAACATTGTAAGAATCCTTTCTATTAAATAGTCAATTTACGATGATTTATCAATCAATATTCTTATATTTCGATATTTTCAGTGTATCATAAATGTATTAGATGAATAAATATGCTTTTTACCTTGACGATATAAAGTAATTATTGTTATGGTTAAATGTGAGTGTATAAAAGGTTTGCTAAAGGAGTTTTGAAATGAAGCGGTTAAAATGGGGAAGGCTGACGATCCTAGTAGTCATTATTTTAGGGATATGTTGGTTCTTATTCCAAGGAACTCAAAAGAGTGCAACAAAGGTAGAGGGACAACCTTTACAAGTGGCAGAACTACCTAAAACAGGATTAACTGAAAAAGTAGTGCCACCAAAGTACATACCACCGGAAATTGATGCAAAAGCAGCTATGATTATCGATGCGAGTAATGGAGATATTATTTATCAACATAATGAAAATGAAGCCTTTGCGCCAGCAAGTATGTCTAAGATGATGACAGCATATCTTCTATTAGAAAATGTACATAATGGGAAAGTTCGCTGGGAAGATCCGGTGAAAATGAGTGCGAAAGCGGCACAAACAGAGGGTGCGAGAATCCCAGTCCAAGTTAATGACGTATTGACTGTTAAAGACTTGTACCATGCATTAATGATTGAATCAGCAAATAATTCGGCTGTAGCTTTAGCAGAACATATGGCAAAAACGGAGAAAGATTTCGTTCAGCTTATGAATGCAAAAGCGAAGCAGTTAAAAATGTCGGAGTATGCTAAATTCGCAAATGCATCAGGACTACAAGAACCTGATGGAAGTGAGACGAAGATGACAGCTGCTGATGTAGCAAACTTGGCGTATCATCTTATAAAAGATTATCCAGAAATATTAGAAGTGACTCATTTACGTCAAAGTCAGTTAGCATTTAATAATATTAATGTTATAAGTACAAATGATATGTTAAACAAAAATAATAAAGCTTTATATATAGAAGGAATAGACGGATTAAAGACAGGATTCACAGATAGCGCAGGGTATTGTTTTACGGGTACAGCAAAACAAGGCGATACTCGTATTATTACAGTTGTAATGGGTACGAAAGGTAAAACGAAGCGTTTTACAGAGACAAATAAGCTAATGTCTTATGCATTTGGCTTAGTTAATTAAGTGAAATACTGAGTTAGATCATCATATAAGAAAGGCAGTTTGTTGTTACTTATTATAGGTAACAATAAATTGTCTTTTTATTTTTAGCATTAGGAAATAAAAAGGTAAAAAATGTGAGTGTTATTATTTGAGTTTAGTATTGTTTGTTGATAGTATAAAGTTAGAGACTTATTAATGATAAGTTTCGAGAGGCGAACATGATGTATACATATGAAAAAGCCTCAAATGAAAATTGGAGGGAATTAAGATGGCAAAAGATTTTTACTCAGCAATTGAAGACCGAAGATCTATTTATGCGATTAGTAAAGAGCAAGTAGTTTCTGATGAGAAAATTCAAGAAGTGATTTATCATGCCGTAAAACATACACCTTCAGCTTTTAACTCTCAGAGCGCTCGCGTTGTCGTTTTGCTAGGAGAACAACATGATAAGTTATGGGATATTACGAAAGAAACGTTACGAAAAATTGTACCTGAAAATAACTTTGCATCTACTGAAGAAAAAATGAATGCATTTAAAAGTGGTTATGGAACGGTTTTATATTTTGAAGATAGTCAAGTGGTGGAAGAACTGCAAGAAAACTTTGCATTATATAAAGAGAATTTTCCAATTTGGTCTCAGCAATCTTCAGGAATGTTACAATTTGCAATTTGGACAGCTTTAGAAATTGAAGGATTTGGTGCTACATTGCAGCATTACAATCCATTAATTGATGAAGAAGTGAGAAAAGAATGGGAGATTCCAGAAAGCTGGAATCTCACTGCGCAAATGCCGTTTGGTAAACCGGTGGTAACTGCAGGTGAAAAAGAATACCAACCTTTAGAAAACCGTGTGAAAATTTATAAATAATGTAGGAACGATAAAGTGAAACTTTAATCAGTGGGGGAGTTGTTCATCCCCCCACTGATTATTAGCCTTCACCAATCGGGCTTTTACGTGCAGTTAATGCGGGATAAAAGGTGAACAGAAAAATAATCTGTTCACCTTTTATAAATAGTAAGGGTTTTTTTGATAGGAATTTTTCATCTGATTTTTTAATTCGTTTTTACGTATTTCAATAGTTGATATTTTTTGTAAGGTAATAATTGAAACGAATTGAAAAAAAGTATAGTACAGTTCTATATTTTTATTTATAGGATCATCTATTATGTTTTTCATAAATATACCTCCTTCTTTAATCCCTATATTTGCAGGCAATAAGACTTCCATCTCAAAATTCAATGCTACGTGGAGAATATCAACCTGTAAAAGTTCGATTGGTTTCCGGGTAGGGTGAATCATACTTGTATGGAGTAAGATACCACTATATATATGATAATATATATATCCTAAAAATTCCATATACAGTGAAAAATAGTTAGTGGAATGTACATTTTCGTCAAATTAGAACAGAATTTTTGAAGTTAAATCTTACAAATCGTCAAATCTTTTAAAAACGATAGATAGTATTTAAAAAAAGTTTTCTGAAAATATTATACTGTTGATAAAAAAAGCATTTTTTGTCATGATTAGAGTATGCTTTTATGGAAGGAACTTTACTAGGAACTACATTCTTTGCATTGTATTAGATTAATAGAGTTTTTCAAATTGGATAGAAAAAGAAAAATATATATTAAAATAATGAATGACATGTCGAATTTTCAATGAAATACATAAGGAATTTGAAAAAATCATTGCAAAAGCATTGCGTTTAATGGTAAAGTTCACATGAAGTTCACACGGAATTCACTTCATTCATTTAAAATGAACTCTGTGTGAAAAATAAAACTCTTGTTAAAAAATGGAACTTAATGAATATTTTACTTTGATAATATTGTAAAGTATTAAGTTTATAAGTTTTTTAAAGAGGATAGTAGGGAAAGGAAGTAAAGACAACTTATGAAAAAAGTAATTGCAGGTTTAGCAGCAGCTTCAGTAGTGGGTGTTGCAGTTCCAGGTATGGATTCTGCTCAGGCACAAGTTTCAAATGAGGCGCTAAAAGAAATTAATGGACAAAATCAAACTCAAAATCAAACGACTGTAACTGAAACAAAAACTGTAGAAACAAAATCTGACTTAAAATACACAGTAACTGCTGATGTATTAAATGTTCGTTCAGGTGCTGGTACAGGACATAACGTGATTTCTAAAGTGAAATCAGGTCAAGTACTACAAGTAATTGGACAAGAAAATGGCTGGTTCAAAGTAACTGTAAACGGTCAAACTGGTTATGTAAGTGGTGACTTCGTAACGACTGGTGGTAAAACAGGAACTACTGTTCAACAAGGAACTGGTACTTACACAGTAAACGTTTCTTCACTTAACGTACGTACAGGCCCAAGTACATCTCATACAGTATTAGGTTCTGTAAATAAAGGCAAAACAGTACAAGTTGTTGGTGAAGTACAAGATTGGTTTAAAATCAACTTCAATGGTGGAACTGGATACGTAAGCAAAGACTTCGTAACAAAAGGTGGTTCTGCTGTATCTAACCAAACACAACAACCAACTACAAACAACAACACTACTACAGTTCAAACTGGTGGTTCTTATGTTGTTAACACTGGTGCTTTAAAAGTACGTACAGGCCCAGCTACATACAACGCTGTAATCGGTGGCGTAACAAATGGTAAAGTATTAAACGTTACTGGCGCTGAAAATGGCTGGTACAAAATTAACCATAACGGCCGCACAGGTTACGTAAGTGCAGACTTCGTTAAGTTTGTAAAAGGCGGAGTAAACAACGTTACAAATAACAATAACGTTACAAATAACGTTCAACAACCAGGTAAAGACGTACAAAAACCATCAACAGGTGGAGATACATCTTCAATCGCTGGATTCGCTAGATCTTTAAATGGTTCACCATACAAAACTGCTGGTATAACACCTGCTGGTTTTGACTGCAGTGGGTTCATTCACTACGTATTAAATCAAACTGGTCATAAAGGTGCTCGTCAAACAGTTGCTGGATACTGGGGCTCTAAAACAAAAACTAGCAATCCACAACCAGGTGATTTAGTATACTTCCAAAATACTTATAAATCAGGTCCTTCTCACATGGGCGTTTACTTAGGAAACGGACAGTTCATTAGTGCAGAAACTGATGCAACTGGTGTACGTATTAGTTCAGTAAGCAACTCTTACTGGAGCAAGCACATGTTAGGTTACACAAAAGCATACTAAGAAAAAGTAGTTTATATACTTTTCGTATAGAGAAAAGGCTTTCCAGGGAAACTTGGGAAGCCTTTTTATAGTTTAATAAATTGGGATGTAATAGTTTTCACTGTAACTTCCCATTTAAAAATCGAGCGTATAGGTCATGGAAATAGTTAGGGCGAAATAAGTTTGCTGCATGTCCTGCTAACGGAATTTCTTTATATAAAACGTTAGGAAGAATGGATTTTAAATCAAAAAGACAAGATTTATAGAGATGATCATGTTCACCCATTACCCATAGTATAGGTTGGGGAAGTGATTTTAATTTAGATTTTAAATCGAATTCTAACCGGTGTCGTAATGATTGGGCAATAATTGATGAATGTAATTGCAATCCAAAACGATAATAAATATTTCTTGAAATGACTGCGAACGGATTTGCCTTTAGTATGCCACTTGGAAAAATGGTATTTGCGTATTGAGAGAGCCATTTAGAATAATCGTCTCCTCGCTTCTCCCAAAACTTTTGAAATACGTTATATAAAAGGGAAGGATTATTATAATGTCCACCAATATGACAAATGCTCAAAACTTTTTCTGGATGCATTTGTGCAAAAATGGTAGAGATATAACAACCGTAGCTTAAAGCGCAAATATGAGCCTTTTTAATGCCTTCTTTTTCGTATAAGTTCAATAATTGATCAACGAGGCGCTGTAATGAAAATTCGATAGCTTCTCCTTTATCATCGCCGTGACCTAGTAAGTCATAAGTAATAACGTTGTAAGAGGCGGAAAATCGTTTATGCTCTTTTTTGAAGGCACGACGATTGCCGACTAAACCATGAATAAAAATAATTGTTTCCTTTTCGGAATGAATATTTGTTTGCAAAAAGGATACTCCTTTCAATAACGGGAGATTTATATAGTATTGTAAATTAGTTATTTATAATTGACATAGAATAATATTTAGCACTAGGTAATAATATCAGATGTTTATATCTGTTGTAAAGATGCGTTTGTATGTATATTTTGTAAAAACAGAAAAAGTGTGTTTACATTCAGTTTACATTTGTGTTGTATTCTATTTTTAGAAAGAACAGTTTGGTTTAACACGAGGAGATGAACATAATGGAAGTTAAAAATGAAATGAAGAAAAAAGGGAGTTGGAGGCAGTTTTTACGCCTTATTCAAGATACAAATCCTCCGAAAGGGATTCTTGCTTTTGCGTTATTAATGAGTTTGCTTTCTACGGGAGCGAGTTTATTTATTCCGATGTTAACGAAGGGATTAGTAGATAATTTTTCACTTTCGTCAATAAGTACAGGACAAATTGTTGGGCTAGTTGCATTCTTTATTATGCAAACTATAGCTGCAGGATTGTCTATATATTTACTAAATTATATAGGACAGAAGATCGTAGCTGGACTGAGAGAACGTTTGTGGAAAAAGGTGCTTATATTACCGGTAACTTATTATGATCAAAATAGAACAGGTGATACAATTAGCCGTATGACAAATGATACAGGAGTTGTGAAAACATTAATTTCTGAGCATTTGTCAAACTTATTAACAGGCGGTATTTCAATTGTTGGATCATTAATTGTATTATTTGTTTTAGATTGGAAAATGACACTGTTACTTTTAACAGTTATTCCATTATCAGTACTAATTTTAGTTCCACTTGGACGAAAAATGTATAAGATTTCAAAAGCACTTCAAGATGAAACGGCTTCTTTTACTAGTGTATTAACACAAGTGTTATCAGAAATTCGTTTAGTGAAGTCTTCGAACACAGAAAAAAAGGAATATGAAACTGGAAATAAAGGTATTGAAAAGCTATTACAATTTGGTTTGAAAGAGGGAAAAGTGCAAGCGTTAATTTCACCAGTTATGTCGTTTGTTTTAATGGCATTGCTTGTTATTATCGTAGGATATGGTGGAATGCGAGTTTCTAGCGGTGCATTAACAACAGGAGAACTAGTAGCGTTTATTTTATATTTAGTTCAAATTATAATGCCGATGAGTCAATTATCTATGTTCTTTACACAATTCCAAAAGGCAATTGGTGCAACGGAAAGAATTAATACTATTTTAGAATATGAAGTAGAAGATCATGAAACTGGTGTGAAGGTTACAAATGCTAAGCAGCCAATCGTTCTTGAAAATGTACATTTCGAGTATAACGAAGAAGAGCAAGTTTTAAACAATATTGATTTCACAATTGAATCAGGAAAAATAACAGCAATCGTAGGACCAAGTGGTAGCGGAAAAACGACGTTATTCTCACTGTTAGAACGTTTTTATGAGCCAACTAGCGGTGCTATTAAATTAGGAAAAGACTCAATCAAGAATTATTCACTACAGTCATGGCGACGTCAAATTGGTTACGTTTCACAGGATAGTCCGTTAATTGATGGAACGATTCGTGATAATATTTGTTACGGTGTTGAGGGCGAAGTGACAGATGAAGAAATTGAAAAAGTAGCAGCGATGGCATATGTTGATGCATTTATTCATGATTTGCCAAACGGATACGCAACGGAAGTTGGAGAACGTGGTGTGAAGCTTTCTGGAGGGCAAAGACAACGAATTGCCATTGCCCGAGCATTACTTCGAAATCCACAAATTCTTATGTTAGATGAAGCAACTTCCAGTCTAGATAGTAAATCTGAGTCTGTCGTTCAAAAGGCATTAAATAACTTAATGAAAGGCAGAACAACGTTAGTTATTGCACATAGACTTTCTACTGTCGTGGATGCAGATAAAATTATCTTTATAGAAAAAGGGAATCTTACAGGAAGCGGTACACATGATGAATTATTACAGACACATGATATGTATCGTGAATTTGCAACGCAACAATTGAAAATTAAAGAGGGCGTAGTATAAAATGAATCATCAGTGGGGTTTTTACTCCACTAATGATTCATTTTTAAAAGTTTTATAAAGGATGCGAATTAGAAAGGAAATGGTTTCTTTGATACCTAACATTTTAATAGTGGACGATGATCCACATATTAGAGAACTTGTTTCAGTATTTTTAGAACGAGAAGGTTTTCAAACATATGAGGCAATTGATGGACTAGATGCACTTCAGAAAATAGACGAAGTAAAAGTTGATATGGTTGTTCTTGATATCATGATGCCAAATATGGATGGATTTGATGTATGTTTTGAATTAAGGAAGTACTATGATATTCCGATTTTGATGCTAACTGCTAAAGGGGAAACGTCTCAAAAAGTAAAAGGATTTCACCTTGGCACGGATGATTATCTTGTAAAACCATTTGATCCTATAGAACTAGTAGTGAGAGTTAAGGCGTTATTGAAGCGTTACCAAATTACAGTGTCGCAATCGATTCAAATTGGGAATGTACTGTTAAATCGTAAAACATTTGAAGTTACAGCTGGAGAACAAACAGTCACATTACCGCTAAAAGAATTTGAATTGCTCTTTACTTTAGGTTCTAAAGCAGGAAGAACTTGTTCGAGAGAGCAGTTAATTGAAGATGTATGGGGATATGATTTTGAAGGGAATGAACGTACATTAGACGTTCATATTAATCGACTACGTGAGAAGTTTCAAGAAGAGAAGTCGAAGTTTAGTATTAAAACGATAAGAGGATTAGGGTATCGCTTAGAGGTAAGTAAATGAGGAAAAGAAAACGAATGAGTAAGTTGAAGGTGTTGAAAGTAACGGGGGCGGTATTAGCGCTTTTTTCTTTTCTCACTATAATTTGGTCTATCGCATTTTATGTAGCAACTAGTATATTGAATGCTTTTGAAGTAAACGTATCGTCGTTTGTTGCCTTTCTAATTAGTGATATGGTCGGTTTTGTATTTATTGTTCTTATTTGGACATTGTTTGGGATATTAATGAGGCCAAAACGACAGGCAATGATTTGGACTATTATTGAACCGATACAAAAAATTGCAAAAGGAGACTTCTCCGTAAAAATACGAAATGAAGAAAAGTATGATGGAGAAATTGGTGTACTCGTAAAAAGTATAAATGATATGACAGATGAACTGAATGCGATGGAGAAAATGCGCCAGGAATTTGTATCGAATGTTTCTCATGAAATACAGTCACCTTTAACTTCTATAAAAGGATTTGCTAGAGCACTACAAGATAACAATCTTTCCGAGGAAAAACGAAAGCATTATCTTACCATTATTGAAACGGAAACGACGAGATTATCTAAACTAAGCCAAAATTTACTGAAACTAACTCTTTTAGAGTCGGAAGAGTATACACCAGAAAGAGTGACTTATCGATTAGATCAACAGTTAAAGCAAACTGTGTTAAATAGTGAACCGCTCTGGGCTGAAAAAGAAATTGAATTAGACCTTGATTTAGAAAAAGTGCATATAACTGCGGATCAAGAAAGTATGAGTCAAGTGTGGATTAATTTAATTCATAATAGTATTAAATTTACGCCAAGTCGTGGCACAATTACAATTCAGTTACAAGAATATGAGAAATTCGTAGAAATACGTATTCGTGACACTGGAATTGGTATATCTGAAGAACAGAAACAACATATTTTTGAGCGTTTTTATAAAGCGGACTCTTCACGAAATCGTACTTATGGAGGAAGTGGATTAGGTTTAGCTATCGTAAAAAAGGTACTCGACCTTCATCAAGGAGAAATAAAAGTCGAGAGTGAGGAAGGGAATGGTACGGAATTTATTGTGTGTATTCCTAAGTATAAAGAGAGATAGTGTTAGGGGGGATATCTTCTAACACTATTTCTCTTTAAAAATACATTTACCGTTACTGCAACTATATTGATAAGCTTTTCCTTCGCTATTCATACGGTATGAATAATCTGATTCTTTATCTTTCTTAAAGTCAACATATGCTTCTGCACCGTTTTTATCATCATCTACATCAATGAATTGAACGCTGCGTATAGAATAATCTTTCTTTTCTCTTAAACCTCTTCCTTGCAAGTTTGTATGAATACCATCTACTAACTCGTCAAACAATGACCATTTTAAATTAAGATTTTCAAATGACTCAGTATGTCTTCCTAAAATGCTGTCGTCTTGTATTATTTTTTTATTATTATCGTATGTATAAGAGTATGTAAAATAAGGTTCGTCTTTATATACTACTATTGCATAATAGCCGATATTATAAAGGGGAGTATATTTTCCGGTGATACTTTGTATATCTTCTTGTTTGTAGCCTTTTATAGTATGAAGGTAATCACTAGTATCTTTTTCTATAACTTTATAGTTTAGAGGATTACCAAATGCAAAGTATATCCCGAAAAATATGATGCAAAGTCCGACTGCAGTTAGTGATAAGAACCATTTTTTTCTTTTCATACACATACACTCTCCTATGCTGGATTTATTTTTATTTTACATGAATAATGGCAAAAACATGAGACTTATAAATAAAAACTTTCTATAGTTACCTATAAGTAACCTACGCACATGAAAGTGCATCATTGCCTTTTTACATAAACATAGATACAATTTTAATATAATAAACAACTGAAATGATTAAGGAGTGTTATACTTGGCAGAATTATTACAAGGTAAAAATGCTTTAATTACAGGAGCAGGTAGAGGGATTGGTCGTGCTGTAGCAATTGCATTAGCGAAAGAAGGCGTAAATGTCGGTCTTTTAGCTCGTTCAGAAGAAAACTTAAAAGCTGTAGCGAAAGAAGTAGAAGCAGAAGGCGTAAAAGCTGTTATTGCGACTGCTGATGTATCTTCATATGAAGAGGTAACGACTGCAATTGAAACGTTAAAAAATGGTTTAGGATCTATCGATATTTTAATTAATAACGCTGGTATTTCTAAATTCGGTAAGTTTTTAGAATTAGACGTTGCTGATTGGGAAAAAATCATTCAAGTAAACTTAATGGGTGTATACTATGCAACTCGTGCCGCTTTACCAAGCATGATTGAACAACAATCTGGTGATATTATTAACATTTCATCTACAGCAGGACAAAAAGGTGCACCTGTAACAAGTGCATATAGTGCTTCTAAATTTGGTGTTCTTGGTTTAACAGAATCGTTAGCGATGGAAGTTCGTAAGCATAACATTCGTGTAACAGCTTTAACGCCAAGTACAGTAGCAACTGATATGGCTGTAGATTTAGGATTAACTGATGGAAACCCAGATAAAGTAATGCAAGCAGAAGATATTGCAGAGTTTATCGTAGCGCAGCTGAAATTAAATAAACGTACATTTATTAAATCAGCTGGACTTTGGTCTACTAATCCGTAAGGGATAAATGTATAAACAAAAGAAGGGACATCTATTCTGTAATGGAGGAGATGTCCTTTCTTTATTTTTGTATATGAGACAAAATTTTCGGTATAATCGAAAGTGAATGGTAAAAAAGTATTGAGAAATTGAAGGGAATGGTATTTACATGAGTACGATTGAGAAATGGACGGCTGTTGATCAATATATGAGTGATGTATTAATACCGAGAGATTCTACATTAGAAGAAGTTCTTCAAGCAAACGTTGCAGCTAATTTACCAGCACATGATGTATCGCCAACGCAAGGGAAGTTTTTGCAACTATTAGTACAAATTCAAGGAGCTCGGAACATTTTAGAAATTGGTACTCTAGGCGGATATAGCACGATATGGCTTGCAAGAGCATTGCCATCTGGAGGACGAATTGTTACATTAGAAGCAAGTGAAAAGCATGCTGAAATTGCACGTAGCAATATTGAGCATGCCAATTTGAATGATAGAATTGAAATACGAGTAGGATTAGCGTTAGATTCTTTAAAACAAATAGAAAATGAGAAGTATGAACCATTTGATTTTATTTTCATAGATGCTGATAAACAAAATAACCCTGCTTATTTTGAGTGGGCACTGAAACTATCACGCCCTGGTACTGTAATTATTGGGGATAACGTAGTACGTGAAGGAGAAGTTATTGACAATACTAGTAATGACCCTCGTGTACAAGGGATACGCCGTTTCTATGAGCTAATAGCTGCGGAGCCTCGTGTAAGTGCTACAGCGCTTCAAACTGTCGGAAGTAAAGGGTATGATGGATTTGTAATGGCAGTCGTAAAAGAGTGATGTAAGGAGGTAAAAGGGATGAAAAAGAAGTTTCAAAAATTATAACATGTATTGTGTGCAACGCAGTTAGCTCGTGGACCTCCAACGTACATAACAATATAAGTTTGTATAAAAATTGGAGGTTAGGAATAGATGAGAACTGAAAAAGAAATGCTAGACTTAATTATAAATACAGCAAAAGAGGATGAAAGAATTCGAGCAGTCATCATGAATGGATCACGTGTAAATCCAAATGTGAAAAAAGACTGTTTTCAAGATTATGATATTATGTATGTTGTACATGATATACAATCTTTTACTTCTAATCATAATTGGATTCATAGATTTGGAGAAATAATGATTGTTCAAATGCCGGAAGAAATGTCGTTACTTCCAGCTGATGAAGACGGGAAATTTCCGTATTTAATGCAGTTCATGGATGGGAATCGGATTGATTTAACGCTCGTTCCATTTGATTTGATAAATAAGTTCGTTGGACAAGATAGTTTAAGTAAACTGCTTCTGGATAAAGATAATTGTATTGTTGAATTTCCACCAGTAAGCGATAAAGACTACTTAATAAAAATGCCTACAGAAAAAGAGTTTTTAGATTGCTGTAATGAATTTTGGTGGTGTAGTACGAATGTGGCAAAAGGGTTATGGAGAGAAGAACTTTCTTATGTGAAAGGGATGCTTGATGGTCCGGTGCGAGATATGTTCATCGTAATGCTAGAATCGCATATTGGTATGAAAACAGACTTTACAGTTAATGCAGGGAAGTTTGGAAAGTATTTCGAACAATATGTTGAAAAAGATGTCTGGGAGCAGTTTAAAAGGACATTTTCAAATGCAGAATATGAAAATATTTGGGATTCATTTTTCGTAATGGGTGATTTATTTAGGAAAGTTGCGAACGAAATTGCTAACACTTATGAATATCAATATCCGCAAGATGACGATGACAAAGTGTCGAGTTATTTAAAGCATGTAAGAAAATTACCGAAAGATAGTAAAGTAATTTATTAAGTATATAAATCAGTAAGGCTGTCCTAATTATGGACAGTCTTATTTTTGTTCAGGAATAAGAATTTCTCTAACAAAGTGCAGATGAATCACATATGAAATTTTAGGGAGGTTTTTATCATGTATTATTTTTATTCACCAGAAATGTTCGTTCCATTTCCTTTGGGGTTAGAACGCAATATTTCGTATGCTTATATGCCATATCATTCATTTTATTATGGAGACTATGTAAATGCGATGCCATACGCATTACATGTTCCTCAAAATTATGAAGCCCAAATGAAAGAAGAGGATCGAGGGTCATGGACACCATTTTCATGGGTCGAAAAATATGCGTATGCATTTTCAGGACCATACAATAAAGCAGAAGTAGCTCTTACATTTGATGATGGACCAGATTTAGTATTTACTCCAAAAATTTTAGATAAGTTAAAACAACATAATGTGAAAGCTACATTCTTCTTGCTTGGTGAAAATGCAGAAAAGTTTCCGAATGTAGTAAAGCGTATTGCGAATGAAGGGCATGTAATTGGCAATCATACGTATAGCCATCCGAATTTAGCGAAAGTAACTGATGCTGAGTACCGTAATCAAATTATAAAAACAGAAGAAATATTAAATCGTTTAGCTGGTTATGCACCGAAATTTATTCGTCCACCGTACGGTGAAATACTTGAAAATCAATTGAAGTGGGCAACAGAGCAAAATTTTATGATTGTACAGTGGAGTGTTGATACAGTTGATTGGAAAGGTGTAAGTGCCGATACGATTACAAATAATGTGTTAGGGAATTCATTTCCAGGTAGTGTCATCCTGCAGCATTCAACTCCAGGTGGGCATTTACAAGGATCTGTAGATGCGCTAGACAAAATCATTCCGCAGTTAAAAACGAAAGGGGCACGTTTTGTAACACTTCCAAGTATGTTTCAGACGTCGAAAGAAAGAAATTGAATATGTTATAAATTGGAAACGATAGGGTTGTGTCGTATAATGAGAGTGTAAGGTAGGGGGGAGATAATTGATTGAGGCACTAGTAAACATAGGAATGAGCATATTGATTGGTGTTATATTTATACTTGCGGCACTTATACTTCAAAAAAATCCACCGACAGATATTAACGCGGCATATGGTTATCGTACGAAGCGATCTATGAAAAATAAGGAACTATGGGATGCGGGTAATAGGTATAGTGCAGAAGTGATGAAACAAAATGGTTTCATCATGATGTTAATTGGAAGTGTTATTAGTATACTGTTTAGATATCCGCATACAATGATAGCGGTTATGATTGTTATGCTGTTGTTAATTATTCGCTTATTTATACAAGTAGAGAAAAGGTTGAAGCTCCTTGAACAATGATGATAAATAAAATAGGACTCCCCGGATATTATAAGCTAGGGGTCCTATTTTATTTATAAACTATTATTTTTTAGCAATTCTTTTCCTTGTTCTACAACAAATTCATAATATTCAAGATCATATGGATAAATATCTTCAAATGTTATCGTTATCGGTTTATTGCTTAAAACAGAAATAGCCGTAAAAGATGAAATCTCTCTTTTTAATAGTTGTAGAAAAGAGGTAGCATGTACTTTCATCACATCGTCTACTTCTTCACCTGGTGCAAATAGAAGTGGTTGCATTACGTTGTGAAAATACATATGACAAAACTCACGATCAGTAAGGTTTGAAATTTCATAATCTATTTTATAGATTCCTTTGTATGCTAAATCAGTAGTTTGAAAGGAAAGCCCCAATTCTTCCTCAACTTCACGAAGGCCGCCAATTTGTACATCTTCATCATGCATAATATGTCCAGCTGAAGTAATATCCCATATACCCGGAGCCTCTTTTTTATTTTTAGAGCGTAATTGGAAATATAAGAACATATCTTCATCATCTTTTTCTACAAACCAACAATGGAATGTTTCGTGCCAATCACCGTCACGATGCACTTCATCACGTAATTTCTTTCCAAGTGTATTTTTTTCAGAATCAAATATCGTTAACCACTCTGTCATTTTAATTCCCCTTTCTGCAAATTTTATTATACAATATTTGTATTGAATTTTGGGAAAATAAAGAAAAAGGGAGTGACTAATAGTGGGGATAGAGAGTAAAGAAATAAAATCGAGTATTTCAACAGAGGAAGAATTACGGAAAATATTGGGGCAACCAAGTGAGCGAGCTTTGAAAAAAGTTATTTCATCACTAGACTACCATTGTATAGATTTTCTGTCCAAATCTCCTTTTCTAGTATTATCTACTGCAAATAAAATAGGAGAGTGTGATGCTTCACCTAGAGGAGACGCACCTGGATTTGTATACGTATTAAATAATAATCAAATTATTATTCCAGAAAGACCAGGTAACCGTCGTATAGATTCCATTTTGAACATTATTTCAAATCCATACGTAGGGTTACTCTTTTTTATTCCTGGACTTGGGGAGACGCTCCGAATAAACGGCCGAGCGTACATTACAAACGATGAAGACATTTTGCAAGAAATGCAGGCGAATGGACGCAATCCGTTACTTGGAATTGTTGTTGAAATAGAAGAGTGTTATATTCATTGTGCAAAAGCGTTTATTCGTTCTAATATGTGGGATCCAGAATCTTGGTTACATAAAAAAGAGTTACCTTCAGCAGCAAAAATGTTGCTGGAGCATGCGAAAGTAAACACCTCTGAAGAAGATGTCGCCCGTTCTTTAGAAGAAAGTTATACGAAAAGATTGTATTAAAAAACTTTATTGATATATCTTTGTAAGGTAAGTATCTACGTGTTTTAGAATAGGATATTTATATATGAACCATGGATTTACAAACTGGAGAAATAACAAAATAGGTAAATCGAGCGGCAATTGCAAAATGTTATTGTAAAATATAATAAAAAATGATTTTGAAAATAGTTAGTAAAAATAGGCTTGCTTTTTAAAAATTTGATAACTATAATAAGTTAACAAATAGACATGAACGAAAAAGTAATGACAAGGACACGAAATCATTTTTACGGTTTACAGAGAGGGAAGCCAAGGGTGCAAGCTTCCTAACACGAGAAATGGTTTTACCACCTTTGAACTTCAATAGTGAACGAGTAATCTAGTAATTATTGACGGTATCAGCCGTTATCTGAACTTGAGCAATCTAGAAGAAAATAAGTCTAGGTTGGAACAAGGGTGGAACCACGAAAAACACATTCGTCCCTTTCCTAGGGATGAGTGTGTTTTTTTATATCATTTAAGATTGAAAATTTAAAATAATTAAAAAATAGTATTGATTTTGTGTTTTATGCGAGTATAATGAATTAACAAATATATATGAACGAAAAAGTAACGATAAGGACATGAGAACATTTTTACGGTTTACAGAGAGGGAAGCCAAGGCTGTGAGCTTCCTAACACGAAAAATGATCTTACCACCTTTGAACTTCAATAGTGAACGAGTAATCTAGTAATTATTGACGGTATCAGCCGTTATCTGAACTTGAGCAATCTAGAAGGAAATAAGTCTAGGTTGGAACAAGGGTGGAACCACGAAAACACATTCGTCCCTTTCCTAGGGATGAGTGTGTTTTTTATTATTTTGAAGGGAGGTGCTGTAACATGAAACGATTTGTACGTACGGAAATAACCACCACCTGCACGGGAAAATGGCAGAGCAAGGTGATTGATAGAAGCGAAAAATAAAATTCTAGGAGGAGATTAGAAGATGAATAATGTTATTAATGTTGGGGTATTAGGTTTAGGTACGGTCGGAAGTGGTGTTGTTCATATTTTGAAGGAACATTATAAAAAAATCGCTCTTGATACAGGATATGAAGTGAAAGTAAAGACAGTCGTTGTACGTGATTTGGAAAAAGAACGTGATGTTTGTATTGATGGAATCGTAGTAACAAGTAATGTCGATGAAGTTCTAAATGATTCAAATATTGATATTGTAGTAGAGGTAATGGGCGGAATTGAAGAAGCAAAGCAACATATTGTTAAGGCTTTACGAAATAAGAAACATGTCGTAACAGCAAATAAAGATTTAATGGCTGTATACGGTGCAGAGCTTCTCCAACTGGCGAACGATAATGATTGTGATTTATGTTATGAAGCAAGTGTAGCAGGCGGTATTCCGGTGTTAAGAGGATTAACAGACGGATTAGCTTCAGATCAAATTGAAAAAATAATGGGAATTGTAAATGGAACAACAAATTATATGTTAACAAAGATGAGTCAAAAAGGCTGGTCTTATGAGGAGGCTTTACAAGAAGCACAAAAATTAGGCTTTGCAGAATCAGATCCAACAGCAGATGTAGATGGGCTAGATGCGGCGAGAAAGGTAGCGATTCTTGCAAACTTAGGTTTTTCGATGAATGTTTCTTTAGATGATGTACAAGTAAGAGGGATTCGAAAGGTCGAAAAAGAAGATTTACAAATGGCAGAAAAATTAGGATTTACTATGAAATTAATTGGGAAAGCAGAGAAACAAGGATCAGCCATTCATTTAAGTGTAGAACCGACACTTTTACCAAGCCATCATCCATTATCGAATGTAAATAATGAATTTAATGCAGTATATGTTCACGGTCAAGCGGTAGGAGAAGTAATGTTTTACGGACCTGGAGCTGGGAAATTGCCGACTGGTTCTGCTGTAGTAAGTGATATTATTTCAATCGTTAAAAATATGAATCAAGTTCAGAAAAATAAAAGTGCATTAAAAGAACCAGAACCGTATGAATTACAGGGGGATGAAGAAGTCGTTTCAAAATATTTCTTACGTATTTCATTACGAGATGAACCTGGGATGTTGCAAAAAGTAACAGAATGTTTCGTTAATTATTCTGTAAGTTTAAAAGAAGTTATTCAATTACCTTTAAATCGTGAACTTGCAGAAGTCGTTGTTGTGACACATCAAACTTCAAAGTATCAATTTGAACGGGTTCTAGGAGCGATAGAAAATGTCGCAAGTGAAATAAACAGTTATTACATTATTGAGGAGGAAAAACAATATGTATAAAGGATTATTAAAACAGTATGCTTCTTATTTACCGGTGAATGAAAATACACCTGATGTTAGCTTAATGGAAGGAAATACACCTCTTATTCCGCTATTAAATATATCAAAACAATTAGGGATTCAGTTATACGGTAAGTACGAAGGTGCGAATCCGACAGGTTCTTTTAAAGATCGTGGTATGGTAATGGCTGTTGCGAAGGCGAAAGAAGAAGGTTCGGAAGCAATTATTTGTGCATCAACAGGTAATACTTCGGCATCGGCTGCAGCATACGCGGCACGCCTTGGAATGAAATGTATAATCGTAATCCCGGAAGGAAAGATTGCACATGGAAAATTAGCGCAAGCAGTCGCTTACGGAGCTGAAATCATTTCAATAGAAGGAAATTTTGATGATGCACTTAAGGCTGTAAGAAATATTGCTGCGGAAGAGCCGATTACATTAGTAAACTCAGTGAATCCGTACCGAATTGAAGGGCAAAAAACAGCGGCATTTGAAATTTGTGACCAATTGCAAAAAGCGCCAGATGTTCTCGCTATTCCTGTTGGGAATGCAGGGAATATTACAGCATACTGGAAAGGTTTCTGTGAATATGAGAAAGAAAAAGGCTATAAGAAGCCGAGAATTCACGGATTTGAAGCGGAAGGAGCAGCTGCTATTGTAAAAGGACATGTCATTGAAGAACCTGAAACAATTGCAACAGCGATTCGTATCGGTAACCCCGCAAGTTGGCCATATGCAGTAGAGGCTGCTGAACAGTCTCACGGTGAAATAGATATGGTATCAGATGAAGAAATATTAGATGCGTATAGATTATTAGCAAAAACGGAAGGAGTTTTCGCTGAGCCAGGATCAAATGCTTCATTAGCAGGTGTAATTAAACATGTTCAATCTGGAAAAATCAAAAAAGGAGAGACAGTTGTTACAGTTTTAACTGGAAACGGCTTGAAAGATCCTGATATCGCAATTTCTTCTAATACATTAGACATTGCAAGTGTTTCAAATAATATAGAACAAATTAAAGAACATATTAAAGGGGTGATTATGTCGTGATACCATTAAGTATTCGTGTTCCTGCTAGTACAGCGAATGTTGGACCTGGATTTGATTCAGTAGGAATAGCTTTGTCATTATATTTAAATGTAGTAGTAAAAGAGAAAGCTGATAAATGGCAAGTAATCCATTCCTTTGATGATTCAATTCCGACGGATGATAAAAATTTAATCGTTAGCACGGCATGTAAAGTGAGTCCTACTTTATCACCCTATATAATAGAAGTTACTAGTAATATCCCACTAACAAGAGGACTAGGAAGTAGTGCATCAGCAATTGTAGCAGGGATAGAGCTTGCGAATCAACTTGGCAATTTGAACTTAACGACTGATCAAAAAGTTCAAATTGCAACAAATTTTGAAGGGCATCCAGATAATGTTGCGGCTTCTATATTAGGAGGAACTGTAATCGGAGCACTTGATGGAAAGAACGTTTCGGTTGTAAGAATTGAAAGTAAGGAATTAGGCGTAATTTCTCTTATTCCGAATGAAGAGTTAAATACAGAGGAAAGCCGATCTGTATTACCAGATATGTTTCCGTTTCATGAAGCAGTTAAGGCTAGTGCAATCAGCAACGTATTAGTAGCTGCGTTTTGTCAAAAGAAGTGGGAAGTTGTAGGGGAAATGATGGAAAGAGATCATTTTCACGAGCCGTATCGTTTAGAACTCGTACCGCTATTACCCTCAATTCGTAAATGTGCAAAAGAGTTTGGCGCATACGGCACAGCGCTTAGTGGTGCAGGTCCATCCATTTTTATATTAACGCCATATGATAAACGTCAAGAAATTGCTGAGCAATTAGCGAGAGTATTTACGTCTATGAAAGTGTGTGAGCTAGAAATCGATCATAGAGGAATTACTGTAAATAAAGAAGAACATATAGGGCTATAAAAAGCTAGCATTGCTAGCTTTTTTTGTTGTAAATATCTTTTCAGTTGGCATATAAAAGAAAAGTAATAATGTATAATTTAGTAAAGTGTGTATTCATTTGGAGGTGATCGTATGAAGAAAGAGTCACCAGAAGAAAAAAGAGAGCGTATAAGGCAAAGTGAATTGAAAAATAACCCTACCGGTTCTTTAAAGGATGGATTAAACAGAGCTGAATCAGGTAGTCCAGTTGATATGACAGGTGGTATGAATTGGAAAGGTACAGCGCTAGTAATTTTAGTGCTAGTTCTAGGGTATATTATATACAGTTACTTTTTCAGGTGAAGAAATCTGGAGTTATTTGAAGTTATAATTAGTGGAAATGAACTTAATATTATACTTTTAAGAGAGCTGTTCCCAAAGGTTTTTGGGACGGCTTTTTATTAATAGGTAGGATATTAATTTCATATTTTGCAGCTAAGTCGATATTCTTTATCAAAACGTCGATACAAATAGAATTCTGTTTTAGCGTAATTTCATGTGCTGTTGCAACTTTACTCAAACAGAACGTGATTCTATTTCAAAGTCGGATTTTTGCCACATTCCTGTAACAAAGCACCTGTATATTCAGTGGTGGAGGTGCAGAAGATGAAAAAAATGATAGCAATATGTCTTCTTACAACTATGTCACTTTCGACTTTAGTCGGGTGCGATGTAAAAGGTAGCAATGCTGTACAAGAGTCTAAAATAAAGAAAGCGACGTATAAAGAGTTTACTTACGATGTAAATCCAGAGACTTTCACGTTAACCGTAGAACATGATGGTGTAAAAGAACAGGCGTCACAGCCGTTACCGAAAATGAAGGTGTCGAATGTAAAAAAAGACAAGGATCGCACATCTTGGGAATATCCAGATCAAAAAGTAAAAGTGAATCTAGAAAAGAAAAAAGATCACTTAAATATTGAAGTGGAATCGACTGGTGCAGAAAGTTTTACATGGCCGAAAGTACAAGCTGAAAATTATACACTTCCGTTATGGGAAGGTAAGCAAATTCCAAGTAATGATGAGAATTGGAAGAAGTTTTTAAAGGATGATGCATATTCATTTGCTGAATCATTTTCTATGAAGTTTTTTGCATTAAATGGTTCTAAATATTCGATCGTATATATTGCGAATAATATGTTTAATAATGAATTGAAATTTCATTCAGATCCGAAAATAGGGTTTGATTTTACACATGAATTCCCGAGTATAAATAAAAATAAAACATATGGCTTTCAATTATATGTGACAAATAATGATGCAGTAAGTATCGCAAAACTATACAAGGACAATATTATTGAAAAAGGTGAATTTAAAACATTACAAGAGAAGGCAAGAAAAAATAAAGAAATTGAAAAACTTTACGGTGCAGGTCATTTTTATTTTTGGAATCAAAATGGTTTATCAGAAAGTAATGTAAATTGGCCAAAGCTAAGGGAGCAAATAAATAGTCCGCTGTTTAGCCATATAAAAGAGCTTATTCAAAAGAATAGTTCAGAGCCTGGGGAGCTGAATGTATTTGAACAAGTAAGTAAACAAGATTTCATTGATAAGTATCAAAAAAATGTTATTTTGCGTTATGTAAACGAAGCATTATCAATGAAGGAATTGTATAAAGATGATATTTTCCCGAAAGTTGATCAGGAAGCTAGTGTGTTAGTAAAGAAAGGTGTAGATCACTTATCGAAGACAGAGCTGTATAGCTTAAATAAACATTTACTAAAGTCAGTACTCGGTGATGCAGTTGAAGAAGTAAGTAAATGGGGTAATGCAGATGGAACGGATATTATAAAGGAAATGAAAGAGGCCGGGATAGACAAGGCGTGGATTGGTCTACCGAACTGGGAACAAGGATATATGCAACCTAATTTTGTTACAGAAGCTAAGAAAATGGGATATTTAGTTGGTCCGTATGATTCTTATCATTCCATTCACGAAAAAGGTGATAAAAATTGGAACACAGCTTCCTTTAATGATCCATCATTATACGAAGAGGCTACTGTAACTAAGAAAAATGGAGAAAAGGTACAAGGGTTTTTAGGTAGAGGGCGAAAATTAAATCCGACATTATCACTTCCTAGTGTAAAAGAACGAATGAATGATATATTACAAAATGGCCCTAAATATAATTCATGGTTTATTGATTGTGACGCGACGGGCGAAATTTATGATGATTATTCAACAAAACATTTAACGACACAAGAACAAGATTTACAAGCAAGATTAAAACGAATGGATTATATTGCACAAGAAAAAGGTATGGTAGTTGGCTCTGAGGGCGGAAATGATTTTGCGAGTAGTACGATTGCATTTGCTCATGGAATTGAAACACCTGTAATTAAATGGGACGATGAAGATATGAGAAAAAACAAAACAAGCCCGTATTATGTAGGTGGATATTGGTCACCAAATCAAAATGTTCCCGAAAAATATGCAAAACAAGTACCGTTGAAAGAAGAATATAAACAAGTATATTTAAATCCAGTATATTCGGTACCATTATATAAATTAGTATACAACGATTCCGTTATTACAACGCACCATTGGGAATGGGGAAGTTTGAAGGTGAAAGATGAAGTTGGAAATCGTATGTTATATGAGTTATTGTATAATGTTCCTCCGTTGTACCATTTAGATGAAGTAGAGTGGAATAAGCATAAAAAAGAAATTACACAGCATCTGAAAGTTTGGAATGAAGTTCATGAAAAAGCAGTAAAAGAAGAAATGACGAACTTTGTATATCTGTCAGAAGATAAGCTAGTACAATCTGCTTCATATGGAAAAGATATTAAAATTATTGTGAATTTTTCAAATAAAGATGTAGAAATAGAAAAAACGAAAATACAAGCAAAATCAGCTTTAATTAATAATAATGGGAAGCAAATGATATACACACCAAATGAGAAATAATAAGGTGAAACTTTAATCAGTGGGGGTGTTCATCTCTCACTGATTATTAGCCTTTAATCGAGCTTTTACGGCAAAAATTTGACTTTTATTCTTACTGAAATTCGAGCCTCTTACTACCTGTAAATAACAGAATGATAAATCTGTGAATTTGAATGTTTTGAAGTGTTGAATTTTTGAAGTTGATAAACAGTGACTTGCCAAAAATAAGCACGAGAGTATAATGTGAAATGGAATACATATTGGATTCATGATGTAACCTTACAAAAATGTAAGGTGATTGAAAGGAAATTCAATATGAAGATTACTAGACATACATTATACTAGGAAAAGAGAAAGAGAGGAGAATGAACATGAGCTCTGAATTAGAACAAAACACGAGAAGCAATAAAAAACGTTCTAAACGAAAGTCAATAAAATGGTTCATTTTAATTCCATTTTTCCTACTTATTTTTGGAGGCGTAGGATATGGATCGTTTATATATAACAAAGCAAAAGCTGTTGTAAGTGATGCGTATGCAAAAATTGATAAGTCATCAAAGCGTGATAAAGAAGTTGAACCTTTAAAGGATAATATTTCAATATTAATCATGGGTGTAGACGGAAGTGAAATGAGAAAAAGCCAATACGGCGAAGCAGTTCGGACAGATGCACTTTTATTAGCGACAATTAATAAAGATGATAAGTCAGTTAAATTAGTAAGTATTCCACGTGATTCACGTGTTTATATTCCATCTAGAAAAAAATTAGATAAAATTACACACGCACACGTATTTGGTGGTGTTGAAAGTACACGAGATACAGTGGAACGATTTTTAAATGTTCCAGTTGATTATTATGTGAAGTTTAACTTCGAGTCATTTGTACAAATTGTAGATTCGCTTGGTGGTATCGATATTGATGTACCGGTTACTTTCACAGAACAAGATAGTAAAGACCAAGCAGGTATGATCCATTTAGAAAAAGGTTTCCAACATTTAAATGGAGAGCAAGCACTTGCACTTGCGAGAACGCGTAAAATTGACAGTGATACAATGCGTGGTCAAAGACAACAACTTGTAATTGAAGCAATTGCGAAAAAAGCAATGTCTGTTCAATCTATTAGTAAAATGGGCTCTTTACTTGATGCAGTTGATAAAAATATGAAAACAAATTTAACATTTGATGATATGCTTGCTATTACGAAAAATATGGCAGGATCAGATCTGCAAATGGAAAAGATGCAAATAGAAGGAACGGATAAACGTATTGGTGGTATTTATTATTACATTCCAAATGAAAAAAATGTAAAAGATATTTCAAATAAGTTGAATCAACATCTAGGTGTAACGCCAAAATCAGTTCGAAACGAATAGTAAAAAAGATTGGCGGAGGCCAATCTTTTTTTATGGAAATGGATTTGTAACTTTTCTGTAACGATTTTTTATTTTAGAAAAATTATACTCATATGTATGAGAATATTGGAGAAGCAAAAAGTAAAGAGAAATATTGAAAATCTGTAATAAGGAAAGATATCATATGCAGAAATGGATAGGCATTATGGGAATCATTTTTATGTTGACTGGATGTAAAATGTCTGAAGCTCCAACAAGTTTAATGGGTGCTCCTGCCAATGAAAAATGGATTAATGAACTAAAAGAGCAAATAGATAAAGATTTGCCTGTTACTTATCGATTGCTTACTCCAATGTCTAATAAAGATAAACAGATGATTTGGTCAATGGATTTTAAACAAGATAATAAGAAAGAAGCCATCTTATTTTATAAATTACCGAATGAAGATCATAGCGTATATTTAGCTGTCTATGAAGAAATCGGAAATGGCTGGAAAGTAAAGTCCACGCATAGATTTGATGGTGGAGATGTAGATATCGTTGAAGTCGGTGATTTTACAGGGAACGGGAAGCGAGAGTTATTAATCGGAATTTCTGTCAATCGTGAATCGTTAGAACATGTTATGTATGTTTTTTCGGAAGAAAATGAAGATATGAAGGAAATATATAATCGAAGTTATACGAAGTTATTCATAGAGGATCTAAATAAAAATGGACTGAAAGATATAAGCCTTGTTACGTATGAAAAAGATGAGAAGTTGACAGTTGAGTTCATGGAACAATTTAAAACTTTATCTGAAGTATCATTCGATCCATTTATAAATAGCATTCAAAGAATACAAATGGGGCGTATTTCTAAATCACTAAAGGCGGTTGTAATTGATGCAGGAGTTGGCGCTCATTCAGGGATAACGTATGTAGCAAAATTTGATAAGAATCATTATGAGACACTACTTATAGATGGGAAAGAAGATTTATTCAATGATTATGTAGTGGAGAGCAAAGATATTAATGAAGACGGCATTATTGAATTTGTTCGTACAGTGCGTCCAAAAGGTTGGGAAGAGGTATCGTACGGAGAGAGTACGATGTTTGAACGTTATATTCAGTGGAGTGAAGATGAGGTTAGACCGATAGAAGAAAGATATGTAAATATAGAGAAAGGTTATTTTGTCAAAATCCCGCAAACGTTAATTGGAAAAATAACTGTTCCAGTTCAGGAAGAAGCATCAGATGTTCAAAAATTTATAGATACTACGACAAATGAACTATGGCTTGAAGTCCATATATTTAAGCGGAAAGAATGGTTCAAAATAAAAGGATACGAGGCAGCAGTCAAAACGGCTTCTCACGTATATGCCGTACCGAAACAACCACATTTTGAAAAAGTAAAAGCATATGTAAAACCGCTAGCGGATTATCAACAAGAGTAGGGAGGTGGAAATTATGCCAACAATTTTAGTCTTAGAAGATGAAATGCCTATTCGTAGTTTTATTGTCTTAAATTTGAAACGTGCTGGATTTGATGTATTAGAAGCAAGTAAGGGAGAAGAGGCGTTACAGATTTTATGTGAACATACTGTTGATGTAGCATTGCTCGATGTAATGTTACCGGGAATTGATGGTTTTCAAGTTTGTAAAGCTATCCGGGAAGAAAATAAAAAAATCGGTATTATTATGTTAACCGCACGTGTACAAGATGAAGATAAGGTACAAGGATTAGGAATTGGTGCAGATGATTATATCGCAAAGCCGTTTAGTCCAGTGGAATTAACTGCACGTATACAATCGTTATTAAGAAGAATAGAAGTACATGATGAACAAGTGAATACAATCACATCTGGCCCGTTTTCGTTACATGTTATAGAAGAAAGATTATATAAAAGTGGACAATTAGTTGATTTAACCCCTACAGAGTATATGATATTACAGTATTTAATGAATCAGGCTTCAAAGCCGGTTTCACGTGATGAAATTTTAAATATGATTTGGGGAACGAATTATGTAGGTGAGACGAAAGTAGTAGATGTAAATATGAGGCGGTTACGTCAAAAGATAGAATGTAATCCATCAGAACCTGAATTTATTCTTACTGTGTGGGGAAAAGGATATGTGTGGAAGGAAAGTATAAGATGAAAAGAAAAGTGACTTTATATTTTATGACGGTCATTATACTTATGCTTGTATTATTTGAAGTCGTATTTTCAGTCTCCATTTATCGATATTATTATAATGGTATTGTGCAATATATAGAATCTCATGCGAAGACAAGTACACGATTTTTCTCTGAATACAATTCCCTATACTTTATTCGTTTGCAAGAATACAGCGGGGATATAATTGAGAGCTTTCAGTTAGAAGGAACTGAATTACAATTAATTGATCGACATGGTACGATTATACAGTCGTCAAGTGGACAAAAGGTCGAAGGTAAAGTAATTATTCCGTATTCGTTACTAGAAGGAGAAATGTACCATCAAGTGACTACTACGAAAGAAAATGTGAAACAATTAGAAGTGATTAGTCCACTTATTCATCAAGGACAAACGATAGGTGTTTTGAAATATACGACTGTTTTAACGAATGTAAATGCAAAGATTATCGAAATCATTATGTTTACTATTTCTGTAGGTATTGTTATTTCAGGAATTGTATTCTTAATCAGTAGACGATTAGCGAATTCATTTGTTAAACCAATCGAATCTATTATTCATGCTTCTTCACAAATTGCAGAAGGTACATTAAAGAAGAAAATTAAAGAGGATTATCCTGGTGAGTTAGGTGAGTTAGCACATAGTTTAAATCATATGTCTAATAAAATAGAAAAAGCGGAACAGATGAAAAATGAATTCATTGCTTCGATTTCTCATGAAATACGAACGCCTTTAACTGGAATTAAAGGTTGGAGTGAGACGTTAAAAACGATAGATCATTTAACGGAAGAAGAGATAAAGCAAGGTATGGGAATTATATCAGGTGAGACAGACCGATTGATTCATTTAGTAGAAGAATTGCTAGATTTTTCAAGATTACAATCAAATCATTTCAATTTATATAAACAAAAGGTACAAATATACGATATACTAGAGGAGACGATTTGGCAATTAACTCCTAACGCTGAAGAGAAACAAATTCAATTTATTAATACGATAGAAAGAATTGAATTGATGGGAGATCGAAATAGGCTAAAACAAATTTTCTTGAATATTGTTCAAAATGCTATTAAATATTCACATGAAAAAGGTACAATCCACATTGAAGCGACTAAAAATGAAGGACAAGCAGTAATCAAGGTGAAAGACGAAGGGATTGGAATTGCTAAAGAGCATTTATCATATATAGAACAGCCATTTTACCAGATTAATAACAATGCTACAGGTGCCGGTCTTGGTTTAGCTATCGTAAAAAAAATGGTAGATCTTCATGGAGGTACACTTAGTTTTATAAGTAAAGAAGGAATCGGAACAACCATTTTGATAAAACTCCCATTATAATACATATATAGGTCTGTTTATATAGTGTAATAAAATAAATAGATGTATAATTATATTGGGTGATTTATATATAAGATTAATAGGGAGAGGAATTAGATAGAATGGAAAAAGCTTTTAAAATTAAACGAGTAGTAGTCGTTTTAATAGCGATTGCAGCAGTAGCTATTGGGTATTTCATGTTTCAATCCATTACTTCACCAGCAAAGGCTGTTGCAAAACAAGAAAACGTAGTACAGCTTGCAAGTGAACAACCGAAAGTAGAAATGAATAAAACGGCACCAAGTCGTTTTAATGGGAAAGAAAGAAAAGTTGCTTATCTTACATTTGATGATGGCCCAGGGAAATATACGGCTGAATTGTTAAATATGTTAAAACAGCATGATGCGAAGGCGACGTTCTTTTTAATTGGAGCGAATGTAAAAGAATTTCCGGATTTAGTGAAACGTGAAGATGCAGAAGGTCATTATGTAGGTATGCATAGTATGACACATAATTTTGCAAAGTTATATAAAAATGGCGAGTATGTAAATGAAATGAAAGAAGATCAAAGCTTAATCGCAAATATTATTGGAAAATCACCTAAATTAACACGTCCACCATACGGTTCGATGCCTGGATTAAATGAAGGTCTTCGAAATAAAGTGGTAGAGGGCGGTTTTAAAGTATGGGATTGGACAATTGATTCATTAGACTGGAAATATAACAAAGTGCAAGTTGATGCAGCGGCAGCACAAATTGCTCAAAACGTAATAACACATGCAACAAAACCACAGGAAGTTATTTTAATGCATGACATTCACCCACAATCAGTTGCTGCTGTGCCAGCAATTTTAAAAGGGTTAAAAGAAAAGGGTTATGAGTTTGAAGCTTATCATGAAGAGAGTCACTTCCCAGTGAATTTCTGGCATGATAACCGTATGTAATGGAGGAATGAACGTTGAAGTATGGAAAAGTAGCAGTAGTTGGAGCACTATCAGTAGGACTATTAACAGGTTGTTTCGGTGAAAAACCAGAAGAAAATCTTTATACAGCTTTTGAAACAGCAGCAACACAAGAAAAATCATTAGTTGATGAAGCGAAGAAGTTAGAGAAGTTAGAGAAGGAAGGTCAAGAGCTATATTCTCAAATTTTACAAGAAGGTAAAGATCATAATGAAGCTGTTATGAAGAAGATAGAGCAAGCTACTGCAAATGTAGATGACCGTGAAAAAGTATTAAAAACTGAGAAAGAAATGCTAGAAAAAGCTCAGAAAGAAACGAAATCTGTACAAGGAAATATAGAGAAGCTTGAAGATAAGAAGTTACAAAAACAAGCGAAAGCAGTAGAAGAGTCGTATAAAAACCGTTATGATGCATTCCAGAAGATGAATGAAAATTATACGAAGGCGTTAGCGACTGAAAAAGAACTGTATGAAAAATTAAAAGTAAAAGAAACGAAATTAAAAGAGATTGGCGAAAAAGTTAAAGCTGTTAATGAATCAACTGTGGAAGCACAAAAATCAAAAGAGCAATTTAACAATTTTACAAAAGAGTATAATGACAGTAAGTTAGCATTCTACAAAGATGCAGAGATTAAGATTAAAAATCAGAAATAAAGAAGAATCTTAAGCATAATAAAAAGCCGGAGAAACATCGTTACAAATGTTTTTTCGGCTTTTTACGTTAAATGAATAGAAAAGGCTGGAATTGATATCATAAAAGAGTTATAGTGAATTATTCCAAGGGAAACATTGTAAAGTAAGGAGAATGGAAATATGTCATATGAATTTTTACTCAAATTAGGTTTAGCACTCTTTTTAGGATTATTCATCGGGATAGATAGGCAGCTAAAGAATAAACCGCTTGGTGTGAAAACAAGTATGGTTATTTCTGTAGCAAGTTGTTTAATTACGATGGTTTCAATTGAAGCCGTACATGTATATTCTGTTCCAGGGCATACAAATATGGATCCAATGCGTCTAGCTGCTCAAATTGTGAGTGGGATTGGTTTTCTTGGGGCAGGTGTTATTTTACGAAGAAGTAATGACGTTATTTCTGGATTAACGACAGCTTCTATGGTGTGGGCTGCGTCAGCTTTAGGTATAGCAATTGGGGCGGGATTTTATTTACAAGCGACGGTTGCTATGATTTTAATTATTTTAGCAATTAACGTACTTCCACAACTTGTGAAAATCGCAGGTCCGTATTCATTAAGACAAAAGGATTTATCTATAAAAATTACTGTAAAAGAGCATCATGAGTTAGATGGTATATTTAAGCAAATCAAAAATTTAGGTATGCATGTGAAACGAGTGAAAATTAAAGATATAGATAGTGGAGCATTTCAGCAACTGGAAATGGTTATTTTAGCTCCAGAAGATTTATATACAACAGAGTTATATAGTTCCCTGAAAGAGATTGATCGTGTTGTTTCAGTTGAAGTGGAAAGTAGATAATTGTGAAAAAAAGAGTGAAGTGAATTCACTCTTTTTTTATTTGGATTTTTAAGGGAATAAATTGATATAATGATGAATAACAAGGGGGAGAAATGATGGAAATACATATTAGAAGAGCAATAAAAGATGATATACCAGGTATAGCGAAGGTGCATGTTGATAGCTGGAAAACAACGTATAAAGGGATATTTGCTGACGAAATTTTAGAAAATATAACATATGAGCAACGAGAAAAACAATGGGAAAACATTTTTCAGCAAGAAGATAAATACCAATATAGATTTGTATCAGAGGCGTTAGATGGAACGATAATTGGATTCATTGACGGGGGAGTGGAAAGAAGTGGTGCATATAATTGTGACGGGGAATTATATGCGATCTACCTTTTACAAGAGTATCAAGGAATGAAAATAGGACAAAAGTTATTTCAAGCTTTACTATCGGAATGTATAAACAATGATATGCAATCACTTTTAGTATGGGTTGTTACGAATAATCCTTCTAAAAAGTTTTATGAAAAATATAATCCAGAAAAAATTGACACGAAATTTTTAAAAAGACTAAATATAGAAGAAACAGCGTATTGTTGGAGAAATATAAATAATATTATTATGTAAACTTATTATTTGAAAGAGGTATACCAAATTAGGTATACCTCTTTTGTTTAACTATTTCGAAGGGAATTACTAATGAAAAAAGTAAGTATGTAGTTTGAAAGTGAGAATTTTTCTTGTGTATTTTTAATTAGATTAAAGAAAGGCTGAAAAAAAGAAATATTTATTCGGATTCAAAAATTCTGAAATAAACTATTGAATTGATAATGATATTCAATTAGAATTTTAATTGATAACGATATTCAATTATAGATTGTAATATGAAATTTCGATAGTGTTCATATAAAGAGGAGGACAAGTATGCAGCATGCGAAACAAATCGCGGAACATGCAACAATACAAAGTTTTTTAAATTGTTATTTAAGAGAAACAGGAAGTGGAGAATGGATTACAGAGGATAAAAGGATAGAGGATATTTTCTACCATTCATTTCAACGAGATACTTGCTCTACTTATTTATGCTGTCGGTTATCGGCACAAAACATTACTTTGTATGGAGAAGTTATATATAAATCAGCAACAGATCGCCATTTGTTTGGAGAACAATTTTATTATCAAATGGGAGAAAATAAGAATGTTATAAAAGCAGATTACGTTACAGTTATTACATTCTTAATAAAAGAGATGTCTATCAACTACGGAGAAGGGACGAATCCTGCTGAACTTATGCTTCGAGTTATTCGTAGTTGTCAAAATATTGAAGAATTTACAAAGGAGAGAATAGAAGATACATCTGCATTATACGGTTTCCATACATCCTTTATAGAAGCGGAGCAATCTTTATTATTTGGACATTTAACGCATCCAACCCCAAAGAGTAGACAAGGTATTTTGGAATGGAAAAGCGCAATGTATTCTCCAGAATTAAAAGGAGAATGTCAGCTTCATTATTTTAGGGCACATAAAAATATAGTAAATGAAAAATCATTATTGTTAGATTCTACAACAGTAATTTTAAAAGAAGAGTTACGTAATGATGAGATGGTTTGTAAAGAATTTATATCGAAGTATTGTAATGAAGATGAATATTCATTACTTCCAATTCATCCGCTTCAGGCAGAATGGCTATTACACCAATCATACGTACAGGATTGGATAGATCAAGGAGTACTTGAATATATCGGCCCTGTCGGTAAGTATTATATGGCAACATCATCACTTAGGACGTTATATCATCCTCAATCAAAATATATGCTTAAGTTTTCATTTCCAGTAAAAGTAACAAATTCAATGCGTATTAATAAATTGAAGGAACTAGAGAGTGGTCTTGAAGGAAAGGAAATGCTAAATACAGCAATTGGTGAAGTGTTAGAGAAGTTTCCAGGTTTTGATTTTATTTGTGATCCAGCATTTATTACATTACATTACGGGGCAAAAGAATCTGGATTTGAAGTAATTATACGAGAGAATCCTTTTTATAGTGAACATGCAAATGACGCTACTTTAATTGCTGGATTAGTGCAAGATGCTATACCTGGGGAACGTACTCGTTTATCGAATATTATTCATCGACTAGCAGATTTAGAAGGTAGAAGCTGTGAAGAAGTAAGTTTAGATTGGTTTAGACGATATATGAATATTTCTTTAAAGCCGATGGTATGGATGTACTTACGTTATGGTGTTGCATTAGAAGCGCATCAGCAAAATAGCGTTGTTCAGCTAAAGGATGGTTATCCGGTCAAATATTATTTCCGTGATAATCAAGGGTTTTATTTCTGTAATTCAATGAAAGAGATGCTTCATAATGAGTTGGCTGGCATTGGAGAGCGTACTGGAAATTTATATGACGATTATATTGTAGATGAGAGATTTCGTTACTACTTAATTTTTAATCATATGTTTGGTCTCATTAACGGTTTTGGCACAGCAGGATTAATTAAGGAGGAATTTCTTCTCTCTGAATTAAGATCTGTACTTGAATCGTTCCTTCCTTATAACCGTGAACCTTCTACCTTTTTAAGAGAATTGTTAGAAGAGGATAAGTTGGCATGTAAAGCAAATTTATTAACGAGATTTTTCGATGTCGATGAGTTAAGTAATCCTTTAGAACAAGCAATTTACGTACAGGTACAGAATCCGCTCGTTAGAGAAGTGGCTGTTCGTTCATAAATAACGTTAAAATTTCACGTAATACAAATAATGGTATTTTTTCGTAAGGCGGAGGGAGTTATGAGAGTGGATATGTATCATACGAGAATATTGAAAGCGCTCGAATCAGAAGATTACATTTCAGTGCGAAGAAGAGTGTTACGTCAATTAGTAGAATCGTTAATTTATGAGGGGATCATTACACCAGTTCGCATTGAAAACGAAGAACAAATTCTTTTTCTTATACAAGGACTTGATGAAGACAACAAAAGTGCCACGTACGAATGTTACGGAAGAGAACGAATGACATTTGGACGTATCTCTATAGATTCATTAATAGTAAGAGTTCAAGAGGAAAAACAAGAAATACAATCAGTCTCACAATTTTTGGAAGAAGTTTTTCGAGTTGTTAACGTGGAAAAAACGAAATTAGATTCTTTTATTCATGAATTAGAACAAACGATATTTAAAGACACGATTGCACAATATGAAAGACATAATAAGGTGAAATATACCCAAAGATTGTATGATGACTTTGAAAGCCATTTAATAGACGGTCATCCATATCATCCTAGCTATAAAGCGCGCATTGGGTTTCAATATCGTGACAATTTTCAATATGGATATGAATTTATGAGGCCAATAAGACTCATATGGATTGCAGCTCATAAGAAATATGCGACTGTAGGTTATGAAAATGAAATGATCTATGACAATATTTTAAAAGGTGAGATAGGCGCGCATACATTAGAAATGTATATGGAACGAATTCACAGTGCGGGATGTAATCCAAAACAGTACGTGTTTATACCTGTTCATCCTTGGCAGTGGGAGAATTTTATCATTCCAAATTACGCTGATCATATACAGGATAAAAATATAATTTATTTAGGACAATCAGTGGATAATTATTGCGCGCAACAATCGATGAGGACGTTAAGAAATGTTACGAATCCAAAGAGACCATATGTAAAGTTATCGCTGAACATACTTAACACTTCAACACTCCGTACGCTGAAACCATATTCAGTTGTGAGTGCACCAGCTATATCGAATTGGTTAAGTGATGTCGTAAGTCAGGATTCTTATTTAAGGGATGAATCGCGCATTATTTTGTTAAAGGAATTTTCGAGTGTAACGTATGATACGAATAAGAAAGCCACATATGGTTCATTAGGATGCATTTGGCGTGAAAGCGTTCATACATATTTAGATGAGCAAGAGGATGCGGTTCCCTTTAACGGCTTATATGCAAAGGAGAAAGACGGAACACCAGTTATTGATGCATGGTTAAACAAATATGGGATAGAAAATTGGCTACGATTACTGATTCAAAAAGCGATCATACCAGTTATACATCTTGTTGTAGAGTATGGGATTGCGCTAGAATCACACGGACAAAATATGATTTTAGTTCATAAAGAAGGGCTACCTGTCCGTATTGCATTAAAGGATTTCCATGAAGGACTTGAGTTTTATCGTCCATTCTTAAAAGAAATGAATAAATGTCCGGATTTTACTAAAATGCATAAAACATATGCAAATGGAAAAATGAATGATTTCTTTGAAATGGATCGTATTGGATGTTTACAAGAGATGGTACTAGATGCACTGTTCTTATTTAATATAGGAGAATTAGCTTTCATACTTGCGGATGAATATGATTGGAAAGAAGCAAGTTTTTGGATAATAGTGGTCGAAGAAATTGAAAATCATTTTAGAAAATATCCACACTTGAAAGATAGATTTGAAAGTATTCAGCTATACACTCCTACATTCTATGCTGAGCAATTAACGAAGCGTCGATTATATATGGATGTGGAATCGCTTGTTCATGAAGTTCCAAATCCATTGTATAGAGCAAGACAACTTAACAAACAAAAATCAGTTGTTACAGGGGGAAATTATGCTAATCGTTAATAAACAAGAGTATAGCAAAAGTGATTTTGATTTGAAATTACAAGTTTATGAGGAAACGGAACAATTTCAAGAAGCGGCAGGAAATAGATTTGCGCTTTGTCTGAAAGATCCATTCGATATTATTACGCTTGTGTTTTTCTTAAAAGAAAAGACAGCCTCAGTATTACTTATACATGAAGATACACCAAAAGAAACGGCTATTGAAATGGCAAAGCGTGCAAATTGTACCGGGATTTTATATGGAGAATATAGCGATTTTACGAAATTAGAAGTAGTGAACGATTTACTAGAAGAGCCCTCTTTATTGCAATATAGTTCTGGAACAACAGGAGCACCGAAACTGATTCGTAGAGCATGGACGGAAGTGGATACAGAAATTACTGCTTATAATGAAGCTTTAAACTGTGAAGTAGATGAAGTGCCGATCGTTATGGCTCCTGTTTCACATTCATACGGATTAATATGTGGTACGTTATCTGCAATTACGCGGGGAAGCAAACCTATCATCATTACGAATAAAAATCCTAAATTCGCATTAAATATAGTTCGCAATACAAAAAAACATATCATATATGCGGTACCACTTATGTTACATATTATGGGGAGTTTCCCGCAAGGAACGTTTCAGTTTCATAAAATTATGACATCTGGAGCGCCTTTGCCAGAAGCATTGTTTTATAAACTAAAAGAAACGACAACATATATGATGCAGCAATACGGTTGTTCTGAAGCAGGTTGTATTAGTATATGTCATGATATGAAAAGCCATTTAGATTTAGGAAATCCACTACCTCATGCGAGTATAAGCGTAGGTTCAGATGAAAATATGCCTGAAGAAATCGTAGTGGAAATGAACGATAAGAAAATTTTTACGAAAGATTTGGGATATAAATCTGAGCGTGGTCTTCATTTTATGGGACGCATGGATGATGTGATTAACGTTTCAGGATTAAAAGTCTTTCCGATAGAGGTAGAAGAAATAATACTTCGATTAGAAGGTGTGCAAGAGGCAATTGTATATCGAGGGAAACATCCCGTAATGGGCGAAATTGTTAAAGCGAAAGTAATTTCTCATATTGATCCAGTGCGAATAAGAGAATGGTGTATGCAGCATTTACCATCTTATAAAGTTCCGCATGAGATTGAAAGTGTAACTGAAATCCCGAAAAATAAAACTGGAAAAGTAAGTAGAAAGTTACTAGAGATGGGAGAGGTTACAGCATGAGACGTGAAACGTTAAAAAATGAAGTGTTGAAAATTATGACAGGTAAGATGGAACTCAAAAACGTTACGCATTTAGAAGAAATGATGCGTTTGAACCAAGATTTATATATAGATTCGGTAATGATGTTACAACTCATAGTTTACATAGAAATGGATTTAAAGCTATGCGTTCCAGAGGATGAGGTAGACCCAAAAGCATTTCTTACTGTAGGATCTTTACTTGATTTTATGGAGGAGTTACAGCCGGTATATGAAGTAAATGTGAATAATTAATCTTTAGGAAAGTGGATGAGAATGTGACTTCAATTAAAGTGCACTGTTTAGTGAGTTGTTTTTGCGAAATTATAAAAAGGCGTAGCGATATAGATTTTCGTCCCTTTTATTTTGGACTATGGGACGGAGATTTTGATATAACAGAAGGCGGTATTATATCGTATCACTCCGAAAATATTAACCATGATAATTATTTATTATGGTATGAAAAGTTGTATGGCATGAAAGTGAACGAATGGTATGATCATGCAAAAGATAAGGATAACAATGTAGAAACGTTTTTACAATTAGTAGAAAATAAGCCAGAGAATCGCTATGTCATTGTAATGGTAGATATGTCTCTATTGCCAGAGAGGGAAAATAAATTCCATCAAAAACCGTTTCCGCATTATTTGATGATATCAAAGACGGAGAAAGAAGAAGAATGGTTCATGCTAGATCCTGATTTTCGCTGGGAAGGGAATATGGAAAGAGAAAAAGTGCTTCACTCTGTTCAAGATAACCCATTTGGTGGAGGGTATTTCATTGATATAGAAGAAATTCAGGAGCCAACAGAAGAAATGGTAGCAAGTTATTTCATAGAAACTTTTAAAAGAAACGACAATGAACTGACTATGGAGCTGAAAAATTTAATTATAAAAATGGCAAATGAAGAAGAAGGCTATTCGCTTTCTGGTCTTGTAGCGGCAGTCAAACAAATACCAGTACTTGCAATTCGTAAATATAGTTATGAACATGCCTTTGCATACTTCCGTGAAACGTTGCAATATTCGGAGCAAGAATTTGATTATTGGTGTGATCGGATAGAAGATATTGTACAAGGATTTACAAATGTACAGTATCGTGCAATTAAAATGGCAATGACGAATAATAAAGGTATGTTATTATCAATTGTTGAAAAGTTGGATGAAATGAATGCAATTGAACTGCAAATTAAGGCTGAATTAGAGAGACAGTTTTTATTATGGAAAGAAATAGAAAAAAACCAGTCTGTCTTAGCGTATTAAAAAGCTAGCTGAATTTAAAATAAGGGAGTTCAAACCTATGAGATATTCGTTATGTACTATTTCCTTTCGTCATCAATTAATTTCATTTACTGATATTGTTCAATTTGCATATGAAAACGGCTTTGAGGGCATTGAATTGTGGGGGACTCATGCACAAAATTTGTATATACAAGAGTATGAAACGACAGAACGAGAATTGAATTGTTTAAAGGATAAAAACTTGGAAATTACGATGATCAGTGATTATTTAGACATATCATTATCGGCAGATTTTGAAAAAACGATAGAGAAATGTGCACAACTTGCAATACTAGCTAATTGGTTTAAAACGAACAAAATTCGTACGTTTGCTGGACAAAAGGGAAGCGAAGATTTCTCGGAACAGGAAAGGAAAGAGTACGTAAAGCGAATTCGCAACATTTGTGATTTATTTGCTCAGCATAATATGTATGTACTTTTAGAAACACATCCAAATACGTTAACGGATACGTTGCCTTCTACTTTAGAATTATTAAAGGAAGTAAATCATCCGAATTTGAAAATAAACCTTGATTTTCTTCATATATGGGAGTCTGGTGCAAATCCAATAGACAGTTTCCATCGACTAAGGCCGTGGATACAACATTATCATTTTAAGAATATATCGTCAGCAGATTATTTACATGTATTTGAACCTAATAATGTATATGCAGCAGCGGGAAGTCGAATTGGTATGGTTCCATTATTTGAAGGTGTGGTAAATTATGATGAGATTATTCAGGAAGTGAGAGATACTGACCATTTTGCTTCACTCGAATGGTTTGGACATCATGCGAAGGATATATTAAAAGAAGAAATAAAAGTATTAACAAATAGAAATTTAGAAGTAGTAACTTCTTAATATAAAATGATGTAAGAGTCTCTCATTGTAGAGACTCTTTTTTTAAAAATATAAATAACCAAAAATTACCATGTATTTAAATTAAAATTTAACACAATTTATATATAAATAAGGAGGTGATTGGTAATGGCTAGAAATCGTAATTCTAATCAATTAGCATCACATGGAGCACAAGCAGCTTTAGATCAAATGAAATATGAAATTGCACAAGAGTTTGGTGTACAACTTGGAGCTGACACTTCTTCACGTGCAAACGGTTCTGTAGGCGGTGAAATTACAAAACGTCTAGTAGCGATGGCAGAACAACAACTTGGTGGCGGATATACTCGCTAATTGTAGAAGGTTATAGGAGAAAGGAAGGATTCTTCCTTTCTTTTTTTTTCAATTAATTGGTATGGATATATTGCGAACTGGATTCAAAGAATAGGAATAATACTATATTTTCCCCAATTTCTTTTGTTGCAAATGGGAAGTAGTAAAGATGTAATAGCCCTGGTGGAATGAAAAATTACGTTCCACCAGGGCTATTATATGGTAAGAAATATACGATGAAAGGGTTCCGAAGCCAACATGTTAAAAAAAGAAAACTGTTGTTTAATTGCGCTTGCATCAGTTCCACTTGTTATGACATTAGGGAATTCAATGCTTATTCCAATCCTACCGACTATCGAAAAGAAATTACATATTTCATCGTTTCAAGTATCCATGATAATTACAATTTACTCCATCGTAGCCATTTTACTTATACCGATTGCTGGTTACTTATCAGATAGATGGGGACGAAAAATGGTAATGGTTCCGAGTTTGCTGATTGCGGCTATAGGCGGAGCAGTAACTGGTTGGGTATCATGGAAAGTTGATAATCCCTACACTTGGATACTGATTGGTAGAGCGATTCAAGGTATTGGTGCAGCTGGTGCAATGCCGGTTGTTATACCTTGTGTTGGTGATTTATACAAAGATGAAAAACAAGTTAGTGCAGGTTTAGGAATCATTGAAACATCCAATACATTTGGAAAAGTGCTGAGCCCTATTTTAGGATCTGCTCTTGCTGCCATTGTATGGTTCTTACCATTTTGGGCGATTCCAGTTTTATGCGTAGTATCAATTGTTTTATTACTTGTTCTAGTAAAGGCAAAGAAACAAGAAGGAGAAGTACCACCACTTAAAGAGTTTATTCAATCTATTATCTCTACGTTTCGAGAAAAGGGAAGATGGTTAATTGCCATTTTTGTATTAGGTGCAATTATTATGCTTATTTTATTCGGAATTCTCTTTTATTTGTCGACGATACTGGAATCAAAGTATGACATTCATGGTATATGGAAAGGCTGTGTACTTGCTATCCCGTTACTTGTACTATCACTTAGTTCATATATGGCCGGTAAAAAAATTGGAGATAATCAAAACGTTATGAAGAAGTGTATTTATATTGGTTTTTTAATGGCAGCTGCATCAGTCATCATTCCTTTATTTATAAAAGGGATCTATTTACTACTTCTTTGTCTCGTTATTATGGGGATAGGAATTGGTATGGCACTCCCATGTTTAGACGCCCTAATTACACAAGGGATTGAAAAGGAGCAAAGGGGGACAGTTACGTCATTTTATAGTTCCATGAGATTTATCGGTGTAGCAGCTGGACCACCTCTATATTCTTTTTTCATGAAAGGTGCTGACCATGAAGTGTTTTATTTAACAAGTATTTTCGCTGGTATTGGTGCTGTTATAGCAATGATTTGGATTAAACCAGCAAAAAATGCAAAGACCGTAAAACAGAAAACAGAACCTACTTCATAATTTGTAAGAGAATTGCATGATGTTTTATGGAACATCATGCAATTCTCTTTCGTTCATTAAGAATACATAACTTGTGTTAACATATAAAGTGCGACACCCCAAATGATGAGACCCGAAAATTTATTTAATAATACGATTGTCTTTCCAGTTGAGTCTATTCTTTTTAAAAATTTCCCCGCTAAAGCTAAGCTTATAAACCAAATCCAAGAAACGATAATAGTTGCAAGTGTGAAAGCCCATTTTTCACTTCCTATGTATTGAATAGAATTCGTTCCAATTACACCGATTGTATCTAAAATTGCATGTGGATTTAATAACGAAACCGATGCAGCGAAAAGAATTTGCTTTTTTAAGGGCATGCTGTTTTCTTGTTTTATATCGTTGGAAGGGTTACTTCTCCAAACAACAAAGCCCATATATAGGAGAAAGAAAAATCCAATTATAAATAACGTGTTAGTTAGCCAAGAAAAAGTAAGGAGTACAAGGGAGACACCCTGCACCGCAATCAATATGAGTAACGTATCACATATAGAGGCAGTTAATATTACAGGGGCTGCCCTCCAAATGTTTGGTTGGCTTGCACCTTGGTTAAAGACGAAAACATTTTGGACACCTAATGGAATGATTAGGCCAAATGCAAGAATGATACCATGAATAATTGCTTCACTCATCATATTACCTCCTATTTTATTTCATTATGATAGTGTATATTTTATAGAAGAAATGAAAATTTGTATCCATCCATATGGTTGGGGAGGTTACCAACCAAAAAGAATATAAGGTGATATGATGGAAAGATTTGTTTGGAAACCGAATATGTCTCTAACAACTCCTCTGTATAAACAAATAGAAACGTATATAAAAGAAAGAATCGTTAATGGAGAATGGACTATTGGAACGAAATTACCTTCACAAAGAGATTTGGCACATACATTTGGGGTAAACCGGAGTACAATTGTAATGGCTTTCGATGAGTTAGTGGCAAAGGGATACATTGAAGGGAATGGAAGGAAAGGGACAATTGTTATAAATAATAATGCTTCAACGTACGCACCCCCGCCTAATTGGCAGTCTTATGTAGAAACAGGACTTCATTATCCGAATCTGCCTGCTATTCAAGAGATTAATCAAGCTGAATTTTATCCACATGTAATTCGTTTAGGAACAGGTGAGCTCGCACCAAGTCTTTTACCTGAAAAAAAGATGAAAGATATTATGAATAAGCTTTTAAAGTCGAGCATGATACTTGGGTATGAAGAACCGAAAGGGAATTTCTATTTAAGGAAGAAAATTGCGGACTATTTAAAGGGACATGGTGTATATGTAACTCCTGATTCTATATTAATTGTTTCAGGAGCAATTCAAGCGTTGCAACTGATTTCTATGGGGCTTCTTCCAAAAGGGGCATCCATCTTATTAGAAAAACCATCTTATTTATATTCGCTTAACGTTTTTCAATCTGCAGGAATGCGTTTAATTGGAATACCAATGGATGAGAATGGTATACATGCATCATATATTACAAAATATAAGAAGCAATTTAATGCATCTATTTTATATACAATTCCGTCTTTTCATAATCCGACGAACTTTAGTATGAACGCAAAGAAACGAATAGAAGTGATGGAAATATGTAACGAAATTGGATTGCCTATTATAGAGGACGCGGTGTATCAAGACTTATGGTTTGATGGGCCTGTTTCAAAGCCTTTAAAAGCATATGATAAAAACGGAATTGTACTACATATCGGGAGTATGTCTAAAGTCATTAGTCCAGGATTAAGAATTGGATGGATTGTTGGATCAGAGCCAGTCATTCAAAGATTGGCAGACATAAAAATGCAAACAGATTATGGTTCAAGTTCTATATCCCAGCAAATTGCAGCGGAATGGTTTGCAGATGGATTGTATGATGAACATTTACAGTTTGTAAGAACTAAGTTAAAAAAACGCAGAGATTTTATGATACAAATGTTAGAGAAATACTGTCATGATATAGCAACTTGGTATGAACCGTCAGGTGGTTTTTATATTTGGTTACATATGAATGTACCCGTTTCGAACCGTAGCTTATTTGACAAAGCATTGAAAGAAAAGATTTTATTAAATCCAGGTACTTTGTATGATAGAAGTGCAAACCAATTTTTGCGTCTATCCTATTCATACGGAACGTTAGAAGAAATTGAAATAGGTATCAAAAAACTTGCGCAATTAATGAAAAAGTAAGAGGAGAAAGTAATGAAACAATATGTAATTTGCCAAATTATTGATGGGAAAAAATATTTAGCTGCTTATGCGGAGACGAAGCAGGATGCAATTGAAAAAGCAGAATTGTTAGGATTGAGAACAGGAAATCGATACACCGTTATTACTGCCGAGGAAGCGGAAGGGTTAACGTACCCTTAAGCAACGTATAATAATTATGTAGGAAGTAAATAAGCCTAGTAATATATGATATTACTAGGCTTATTTTTTTTGAAAGCGTTACGTGTTCTCATATGAAAAGTAATAGTTTTATGAGTCAAGTTGACGGAAATACCGATTTGTTGTTCGGTCCTGATTTCCATTTCTATATGCATCAATATATTGTCTGAAGTTCCAAGATTGTAAAAATTTATTTGCGGCGTTATAACCAGAATTGTAAAGCCACTCTTTTTCTTCCTTTGTTAACTCAAAGTTTGTACTAGTAATGGACCCTGTTGGAATTGTAATTGTCCTTGTTTTTGATTCCTTGTCTAAATGACGTAAATCGTGGGCTTGCATCATTGTTTTAAATAGTCCTTTAAACATGGAGATAGGCTCGTTATAGTGGGCAGGATCAGCTTGAATCTCATCTTTTACGAAATGAAACCCAAAAGTCGGCCAGCGAGGAGAGGTAGGTGAGTCGAAAATCCAAATAGGATAATTACTTAAAATCCCTCCATCAACCATATAACAAGGTTTCTTCCATTTAGGGGTTCTCCATTTTACAGGTTCAAAGAAGAAGGGGATTGTAGTACTCATTCTTACAGCTTTAGCAATAGAGAAGCGATAATTTAAAAATCCGTAGTTCGGCAAATCATCGGGGAAGACAACCATTTTACCATTACTTATATCAGAAGCGATAATTTTAAGCTTATTTAAATCAGGTAAATCTGTAAATAAGTGTACTCCTTTTTTTCGAAGTAATTCTTCAATCCATTCTTCTATAAAAATATTAGAGTAAATACCAAGAGTAGTCCATGCACTTAATCCTTTGCCGATAAACGGGATTCTGTCAATAAAGGTTTTCTTCGTAAATTTATTATAATCAATATCAGTTATAATTGTTTTTAACTCTGAACAAGAATATCCTGCTGCTAGGAGTGCAGCGATAATGGAACCAGCTGATGTTCCAGCTACACGCTCCCATTCGTAGCCTTTTTCAGCTAACGCGCAAATTGCCCCTACATGCGCAATTCCGCGTACACCGCCTCCTTCAAAAACACCATCAATCTTCATCAATCATACTTCCTTTCGAATAAAAGATTTGAAAATGGCAAAAAAGCACGTATTGTACGTGCTTTTTTACAATAGTTTTTAAAATTTACTAGCAGCCTACAAAGCCGCCCCAACAGCTAGCTCCGATGATGATTAGAAGGATAAATAAAACGATTAATAAAGCGAAACCTCCATAACCACATCCACCACAACTGCCGCCGTAACCGTAACCGCCGCAACTATATCCGTAACCCATGTGGAATTCCTCCTTAAATTAAAAATAGAAATGAACGAGGGGAAAATGTACTGGAAGAAATAATGAACTATCGTGTTTGTAGGAACAATGTATACTATGCTTTTTTAAACTTGTTCGCGTATGGAGGAAGAGCCCGTTTTTTTGGAGGCTTGTTGTTTTTACAAAGAATGGAGTATAATTTTTGTGCGATGATACAAATAAATATGTAAATATAAGGAGAATTTATGAATAACCAAATTGAAGTATTAATTGATAAATATGGGCTGACGCATTTAAAAGAGGAACTTATTAATATTGTATTTCCTTGTATAAAAGTCGTACCAAAGCAGGAGGAAACAGTTGCGATAGGTAGTTCGAAAATGGGAGGAGTTCCTGATTTACCAGCTGCATTTGAATACCCAACGCACAAAGGAAATCCGTTACAGTTTATCGCTCAATTTAACTTAAATGATTTACAAAATGTTAGTATGAATCACAATCTTCCAAAGACAGGGATGTTATATTTCTTTAGCATTGAAAATTACTTTGAAGAAGATGTGAAACCAACTGAAGCGGGACGTGTACTTTATTATGATGTTTCTGTAGAGCAATTACGAAGAGCAGATGAATTCGAAACGAATTATAACCAGTGTGCAGCTACTTTTGAACTGACATATAAATTGCCAGAGCTTTTCATTGAAGATGAGGCTGATTCAGATCAATTCTTACAATTGCTTGAAGAACTAATCCCAGACAATTACGATAACCATCAAATGTTTGGTGAGCCATTCTCTGTACAAGATGAGGTATTGCACGAGACTGCACAATATATGGACATAAACCCGCAACAAATGACGCTTTTATTCCAAATTGATTCAGATACTAAAAATTGTAATATGATGTGGGGAGATTTAGGAATGCTTTATTTCTGTATTGGAAATGAAGACTTAAAAAATCGACGTTTTGAAAATACATGTTGTGTATTACAAACTTGTTAATGAAGAAGGTTGTTCTTGTAAAAAGAACAACCTTTTTACAATGTTAAATATGCATAATCTCATATGACCTATACGAAAAAGTATTGTATACTCTGAAACTATACGATACTTTTTTCGTATAGTTATAGAATATAAGGAGTGACGAGATGGGAAAGACAAGTAAGTATGTGACAGCTACCCTGCTTTGTTCAACTATAGTAATGGGAGGCTTACACGCGTCAACGGTATCTTATGCAGCTACGAATCCGTCTGTAGCGACAACGCAATCAGATGCAAAGCTATTAAATAATTTCCGAAAAGAATTAAAAAAACAGGTTGATAATCGAGAAGAAAATATTACAATCACATATAAAACAAAAGATAGAAATGCTAGAAATGTTATGGACCAATTGTATGGCGAGTTTAATAAAATTGTAGATGCAGATGAGTATGTAAAATATAATGTAGCCTCTACTAAATATTCTATTAAAGGGTTACCAGGAAACTATACGTTTACATTGGAAGTGAAATACCGTGAATCAAAAGAGCAAACAAATTATGTGAAATCTCAGGTAAAAGCAATTATCGGTTCAATTGTAAAACCTGGAATGGATGAGCATGAGAAAGTAAAAGCTATTCATGATTACGTTGTAAAACATGTATCTTATGATACGTCTTATAAAGCGTATACAGCATATGAAGCATTAGCGAATCGTTCTGCCGTTTGCCAAGGATATACGTTATTAACATATGAATTGCTAAAAGAAGCGGGTATCCAAAACCATATTGTAACAGGTACAGGAAATGGACAAGCTCACGCATGGAATATAGTAAACATTGAAAACAAATGGTATCATCTTGATACGACATTCGATGATCCAGTACCAGATAAAGCTGGGCGCGTAACGTATTCATATTATAATATGTCTGACGAGCAATTAAGTAAAGATCACGACTGGGATCGTAGTAAATATCCGGCAGCAACTACAAGTTACTATGGTGAATTAACAAACAAAATAGAAGCGGGTAGTTCAAAAACTACTGCATACAAACAAATGTTGAAAGAAACAAATTTAAAATATTTGTCTGCACAATACGGGGCAGACAATTACAGTGAATTTAAGAAAAAATTACAGCAACAATTTGCTACTAAGCCAGAAAAGGTAGAAGTACGATATAAGCAGTCTATGGATGGAACAATGCAAGATATAAAGAAAGTGTTAAATGAAATAAATTGGCCAAAAGGTGCAAAACGTGTATCTTATGAAGTAGCACCTTATAGCGCGATGGCAGATTATTCATTAGCGGCAATTACATTTACTTATTAATTAAGAAGAGCATCTTGGAAAGGTGCTCTTTTTCTTATGTATCGCTTTAAAAAACAGAATTGTGTGATAAAATATAAAAAGGAAGGATGTGGAATCTGAATGGATTTGTTCGAAAGTAATATTTTTACATTGATATATACTTGTTTAGTAATCGGACTTATCGTTTTGTTTTTCCTATCATTTACTTTGTTTGTTAGAAGGTTATTGCAAAACAGCGCTGCAAAAAAACAACATGTAATTAATATGAATAAGAAGCTAGACCGAATGATTGAATTGCTTGAAAAAGATAAGAAATAATGATTGAAGATGTATGAAAAGGGGAAGAGGATGGCTAATTATATAAAAGAATTACGTGAAAAAGTAGGGCACGACTGTGTTCTCATAAACTTTGCGGGTGGTTGTGTGTTGAATGAATATGGAGAAGTATTACTGCAAAAAAGAGGTGATTTTAATGCTTGGGGATTCCCTGGCGGTGCAATGGAAATTGGAGAATCTGCCGCTGAAACAGCGATTCGAGAAATAAAAGAAGAAACAGGCTATGATGTAGAAATAAATGAACTTATCGGGGTGTATACAAAATATTTTCAAGCGTATCCAAATGGAGACAAAGCCCAGTCCATTTTAATATTCTTTTCATGCTCGATTGCCGGAGGAGAGCAAAAAGTAGACGGTGATGAAACGTTGGATTTGAAGTTTTTCCCGTTAAGCAAAATGCCACCATTGTTTAATCAACAACATGAGGATTGTTTACAGGACTTACTAGAGAAAAGAGTAGGAATATATCGTTAACATAAAAAAGAAGCTAATGAGATTAGCTTCTTTTTTATGTAATTTATTTCCACCAATCATCAAACATAGACGCTGGTACTTGTCTTTTATGCTCGCTCACTGCGTAACGTTTTTCAATTTTTTCTGCAACGTCAGCTGGAACTGCTTTACCTTCTAAATAGTCATCTAGTTGATCATACGAAATACCTAACTCTGTTTCATCAGCTTGACCTGGTTTTTCATCTAATAAATCAGCTGTTGGCATTTTTAAGTAAAGTCGCTCGTCCGCACCTAATTCTTGTAATAGAGCGCGTCCTTGGCGTTTCGTCAATCCGGTTAATGGTAATAGGTCTGCACCACCATCTCCGAATTTTGTAAAGAATCCTGTTACAGCTTCTGCCGCGTGATCTGTTCCGATAACAAGTAGACCTTTTTGTCCACCAATTGCATATTGTGTAACCATTCGGATACGTGCTTTCACGTTACCTTTATTGAAATCTGTTAATGATTCACCTAATAAGTTTTCGTATTGGTTTGAGAAAGAGTCAACTGTTGAAGCGATATCAAATGCAACAGATTGATCAGCTTGAATAAATTGTAATGCTAATTGTGCATCATCTTCGTCTTTTTGCACTTTATAAGGAAGGCGCACGGCGATAAACGTTGCGTTACCACCTTCATTACGAATTTCCTCGACTGCAAGCTGAGCTAAACGTCCAGCTAATGTAGAGTCTTGTCCGCCACTAATGCCAAGTACAAATCCTTTTGCACCTGTTTTTTTTACATAATCTTTTAAGAAATCAACACGTTTACGGATTTCTGCTTTCGGATCAATTACAGGTTGAACATGTAATGCTTTCATAATCTGTTCTTGTAATGTCATTATGTTTCCTCCTATTCATATTAAAACGGTAAATAAGTTTATATGTATATTGGTACATACTTCTATCCTTTATTATTTCGCAAAACTAACGAATATACAATAGGATGCGTGTATGAATATGAATGTAGTCATTATAATGAAACTGTTTCATATAAGCAATTTTTTTGAAACCTTTCAATAATGTAAGGTTTTTGTCATTTGAATCGATGGAAGGTATTTCCGTATTTTACTAATATAAAAACATAGTTAGTAGAAGGGCGGAGAAGTAATATGAACATTAGAGAACTCGCATACCGGAATGTAACACGAAATAGACGAACATACTCAGCATATTTTTTAAGTAGTGCATTTGCCATTATGGCCTTTTTTGTGTATTCATTTTTTGCGTTTCATCCGGCATTAAGTGCTGGAGAACTGGGGCAATACGTGTTCGTAAGTATGTCTTTTGCACAGTCCATTATTTACTTATTTACATTTTTCTTTATTTTATATTCGATGGGAATGTTTTTAAAAACGAGAAAGCGTGAATTAGGAATTTTAATGATGTTAGGTATGACGAAATATCAATTAAAGCGTCTGATCTTCTTTGAAAATATTATGATTGGGATAGGGGCAATTATTTTTGGGATTCTTGCAGGAATGTTGTTTTCTGGCATATTAATATTTGTAGCTCCGATGATATTAAAATTAGATATTTCTTTAGCTTATTACATACCAATGAAAGCCATTGTTGTAACAAGTATTATGTTTTTCGTGTTATTTATGATCATTTCATTGTTTAGTGCAGGAATGATTCGAAAAAATAAAATTATGAAATTGTTTAGAGGATCAGCAGAAGCGAAGCCAGAACCGAAAGCGTCTATTATTTCTTCTATATTAGCAGTCATATTACTTAGTGCGGGATATGCAGGGGCGCTGATGTCACATGGTGCAATGGTATTTATTATGATGATTCCTGTTACAACGGTAGTCATTATTGGTACGTATTTGCTGTACAAGCAGTTAAGTGTCTTTATTATTAGACTATGTAAAAAAAGTAAACGTTTCTATTGGACACAGACAAATATTATTACGTTATCAGATTTAGCTTACCGCATGAGAGACAACGCCAGAATGTTCTTTATTGTAACCATTATTTCAACTGTGGCGTTTTCTGCAATAGGTACATTAGTTGGCTTTACATCAATGACAAAGGAGATTATGGAGAGACCAATTGCATTTCACTACCAATCTAAGCAAGGGAATAATATTGAATCACAGCATATACAAATGATTGACGAAGGATTAAAGAAATATAATATAGCAGCTTCAAAAACTAAAATTTCGACGAAGAAAACAGAGGAGCAGTCGTTAAGAAGCGCCACCTTTATAAAAGAATCAGACTATAAGGGATATGCAAAGTTAACAGGAGAACCCTTTCATGCGGTATCAAATAAAGACGCTTTATTTTTGTCAGTCGATATACCAGGACCTCCGATGAAAGAAAGAAATGAAATTACGTTACCAAATATGAATGAACCTTTAAAAGTGAAAAAAGTTAATACTTCTTCATTAAGCAAAATACTAAGAGGAAACGTTTATGTAATCTCTAAAAATCAGTATGATGCATTACAAGATGGATTTAAAGAGGAAGAAGATTATGTATACAAAACGGAAGGAACGAAAGATGAAATTGAGGTTGGTAAAGAACTTACTAATCAGATGAAGCCTTATGAAGAACACGCAACGTTTCGTGCAGAAGAGTACGAACAAAACCAAAGTTTACAAATCGCAGGACCAATTTTATTTGTAGGTTTCTTTATTGGTATAGTATTTTTCGTATGTGCAGGAAGCTTCCTTTACTTCCGCTTGTTTTCAGATTTGGAGGATGATACTCGTTTGTTTGAGATGATTCGAAAAGTCGGCTTAACGAGTGGGGAATTATCGAAAGTGGTTACAATCAGATTGGCACTGTTATTCTTCGTTCCAATAGGTGTTGCAACGTTACATGGAGCAGTAGCGTTAACGGCACTGGGACAGATGTTTGAGTACTCACTATTTAAAGAAAATGCAATTGTATTAAGTATTTTCTTAGGAATTCAAGTTGTATATTTCTTACTGATACGATCTCGTTATTTAAAACAATTGAAAGAGAGATTACGTATGCGTTAATTGTTTTATTTTAACTTGAGTACAAAATTTTCTAAAAAGAGACAAGTATTACCAAAAAGTGATAAAATGGAAAGAGCGAGGTGGAAAAAATATTAATAAGTAAGGGGGGAGTAATATGAAAGCAACAGGAATTATTCGAAAAGTAGACGAATTAGGACGAATTGTTATTCCTAAAGAGTTACGAGAAGTATTAGGAATACAAATCAAATCACCACTTGAAATTTTCGTAGAAGAAGAAAAAATCATTTTACAAAAATATCAACCTTACAATGCTTGTCAAATAACAGGTGATGTTTCAGATCAAAACATATCATTAGCAAATGGAAACATTACTGTTAGTATAGATGGAGCGAAACATTTAATAAAAGAAATAGAGAAGTTTTTAAATAAGAGTGAGGCTTAGTCTTAATTTATTTTATTTTTAAAATTTCATATCATTCTTTAAAAACTATGAAAGGACCATTAAATTGGTCCTTTTATTTTGGTTATTGGTTGTACCAATTGAATTTTTGGTGAATAAAAATTACGAGATAAATAAAAAGAGTAGTATAAAATTAGTAAGCTATATTGAGAAATATTTTTAAGGAAGGAAAACGAAACGAATAAAACGAATGTTACATTTAAACCTTTTCAAAAGTGGTCTGAAATGAAAATAATATATTTTCAGGAGGGATTACGATGAATAGTAGTACAGCGAATAAACAAAAAGGTATACAATTGATTCCTTTTACAGTAGATAAGGTGGTTGAACAAGTAAATGAAATTCCACCAGGTGTACAACTCATTCATGCTCCACAAGTATGGGAGAAGAGTGCGAAAGGAAAAGATATTGTTGTTGCCGTATTAGATACAGGCTGTGATGTGAATCATATAGATTTAAAGGATCGCATTATCGGCGGAAGAAATTTCACGAAAGATTACGAAGGGGATACAAATATTTATCTTGATAATAACGGACACGGTACTCATGTAGCGGGGACAATTGCAGCGACTGAAAATGGTGTCGGTGTTTTAGGAGTCGCACCACTTGCTAAAATGTTAGTATTAAAGGTTTTAGCGGGAGATGGTTCTGGAAGTTATGAGCAAATTATTGAGGCGATTCATTATGCTGTAAATTGGAGAGGGCCTAATAAAGAAAGAGTTAGAGTCATTTCAATGTCACTTGGTGGCCCGCAAGACGTTCCGGAATTACATGAAGCAATTCAAAACGCGGTAAAGCAAGATGTTCTCGTCGTATGTGCTGCTGGGAATAATGGAGATTGTAATGATAACACGGAGGAACTAGATTTCCCAGGTGCGTACGCAGAAGTAATTGAAGTCGGTGCTGTCAATTTAGAACGGAAAATCGCATGTTTTAGTAATTCGAATCAAGAAATTGATTTAGTGGCGCCAGGCGAGGAAATATTATCTACGTATCCTGAAGGGAAATATGCGGTATTAAGTGGAACTTCTATGGCGACACCGCATGTTGCTGGAGCGCTCGCATTACTCATTAAGCAGTGTGAGAGGGAATATGGTAGAAAGTTATCAGAGCCAGAAATATATGCACAACTTATTAAAAGAACTGTACCTTTAGGGTATGAACGTACATCTGAAGGGAATGGATTAATAGATTTATTAAAAGAATAGTAAATACGAAAAAACATCTCATATGAATATGAGATGTTTTTTCGTATGGTTCTGTCACATGTACTTGGGAATCTAGTATTTCATTCTTTTTCACGAATTGTTGGATACAGATATATCTGTTTTTTCTGAAGTAGAAGCTATGCATATAATTAAAAAGAAGAGTTTGTTTTACTGGGCCAGTTTGTTCAAAATTAGAGAAAATTCATCCATTAATTATTACGAATACGTTGTTCGGTGGAGATATCGAAAAAGTGTGCTTTCGCTAAACTAAAAGCTAATGGAAGTGTATCGTTAGCTTTAATCTCGGAACGAGCGTTAATTCGTGCAATAAAGTTTTGATTCGAAAGTTTTCCATGAATCATCGTTTCAGCACCTAATAATTCAGCGACTTCTACTGTAATTTCGACTGTGGATTCAGGAGAAGATTGAAGAACGATTGGTTCATCATGAATGTCTTCAGGACGAATGCCAAGTATGATTTTTTGTCCATTATACCCTTGATTCTTTAATGTTTTTAGTTGGCCATCTGGTACTTTGAAGCGATTATTTTCCATGTGAAAATAGTTTTCTTGTAATGTCCCAGTAAAAAAATTCATAGCTGGAGAACCAATGAATCCACCAACAAATATGTTTTCCGGAGTATCATATACTTCTTTTGGAGTACCGACTTGCTGGATGAGCCCATCTTTCATAACAACAAGGCGTGATGCCATTGTCATGGCTTCTGTTTGATCATGCGTTACATATATAGTGGTCGTATTTAAACGGTGGTGAAGTTTGGAGATTTCTGAACGCATACTGACGCGTAATTTTGCGTCTAAATTCGATAGAGGCTCGTCCATTAAAAATACTTTTGCGTCACGGACGATAGCTCTTCCTAGTGCAACCCGTTGGCGTTGTCCACCTGATAATGCTTTTGGTTTTCGTTGTAAGTAATCTTCAAGCCCTAATATTTGCGCTGCCTCCGTTACTCGGCGATTAATTGCATCTTTTGGAAGTTTGCGTAGTTTTAAGCCAAACGCGATATTGTCATAAACAGTCATATGCGGGTATAATGCGTAATTCTGAAATACCATCGCAATGTTGCGATCTTTTGGAGCGACATTATTCATACGCTCTCCATCAATATAAAACGAACCATCGGAAATGTCTTCTAGACCTGCGATCATGCGTAGAGTTGTTGATTTTCCGCATCCAGAAGGACCGACAAATACGATAAACTCTTTATCTTCAATATGTAAATGAAAGTCAGAAACAGCAGTGGTTTTATTATCATACACTTTAAAAATATGATCTAATACAAGTTCGGCCATACATATTCACTCCTTATTGATTAATTGATTGAATTATAAGATCATTAGAAGCGTAAGTAAATTGGCACTGTGCACAAAAGAATGGGAGGCTTTTATGCAAGTTTACAGATTTAAGATACGAGAAAGCATCTGTAGGACTTAAGTTCATCTATAGATATGGGATGAAAGTATTACTTTTTCAGAAAAAAATATGTTAAAAGAGTGTCCGAGTCACGCAAGAGAGACTATAAAACGATGATGGTATGAAAAAATGAATATTGTAACGCCTTTCATGAGAGTTTCACGAGATATCTAAAGAAAGAAACGCCATATAAACTGCTACTGCACCTTCAAAAGTTTTTATATTAATTCCTGTCTTTTCAATAAATTTATCAATTCGATATTGTAAAGTATTACGATGTAAATATAATTGTTTAGCTGCAAGTGATACATTTAAATTACATTGGAAGAATACTTTAACACTATCTATTAGTTCTTTGTTATTAGAAAGGTGTGCTAATAATTGATTCGTGTATTTTTCTTTTACTTCTTTCGGTAATGAGATCATTAATTGATAAGGAAGTAGTTGTTCAATGTATGTAATTTTTTGCGATAAATAGGGAGAAAGCAGAGAAAATAAATTTCGCTCCCATTGATATAGTTGAGCAATGTCATTTGTTTGCGTATAGTGTCTTCCCATAAAAAAGGATAGGGATATAAAAAAATCTGTTTCTAGTGTATCAAGGGCTGCTTGCAATACAGATTCTGGTACATTTTCTTCTAAGACGAGCACGCCGGTTTGCGAAGTTTCCCATATTGTTGTAGTGGTGACAGGAAACATAGACTGTAAAGCGTATTGAAATTCTTCTCTTTCTACTATAGGATGCGTTGTGAAGAAGTGTAAAAAACGAACAAATACTATAGGGATGTTCTTATTTTTATATAATACTTCATACCACGATTTTTCTTTCTTTGTTTCATAAAATGTATCAGTATGAATGGGCGTTAAGATGAATGAAAGCAATTGATGTTCCTTTTGATGTAATCGAGTTTTTCGAATCCCAACTTTGTTTCCTTCAACTACAAACCAGCTATAATCCTCAGATAGAACAACTTCATTGATTTTGATATCCTCACCATAATATGTTTTTAATTGTTGAATCATAGGAACACTACCCTTTCTAAAATAATAGTAACAATATTTTAAATAAGTATAGATTCATTGTAATTATCCCTAAATTTTCGCACTAGAATCTGGTATATTTTTGCTAGAATTTATAGCGCTTCTGTATTGTGAAGGAGATAGATTCGTTTCTCGTTTAAATGATTGTGCAAAGAATGATTGGGAAGAAAACCCGGTAATAGTTGAAATATTAGAAATCGAATAATTGGTAGTTTCTAATAATATTTTACTTTCTCTAATACGAGTTTGAATTAAGTATTCAATAGGCGAAACGCCGACGAATTTCCTGAAAGAATGGGATAGGTAATATTTGTTTATATGACTAATTCGAGCTAATGTATCCAGGCTAATATTTTCGTGAAAATGCTGCTTAATATAGTTTTTAATAAATTCAATATCTTTATTGATTTTTTGAGTAGATGTTTTCTCTACATTAAAAGATTTTTTTCTCATCATTTTAAGTAGTAATATTTCCAGAATATTTTGTATAATTAAATCATAATCTTCCTGATGGTTTTCCACTTCCTCGACCAATTGCTGAAGGTAGAAGAGGAAGTTTTTTTGATCCTGTTTATAGTTATGAATGGTGACTGGACTAGGATTTTCTATGGATGAAAAGGACAGACCTTGAATACCAAGTGCGATGTATTCGAGTGGGTGATTCGTATCAGACTTTTCTGTGTGCTCGATATTTGGATTGATGATAATCAAATTGTGCTCTTGGACGGGAATCTCTTCTTTGTAAAAGATAAAAGTTCCTTTGCCCTTGGTAATATATAATAGCTCTGTAAAGTGATGCGCATGAATGGTGCTATGCCAATCTTTATCGTATTTTGATTTTGTTATATAAAGAAGTTTTACTGAAAGATGGTTTCGTTGAAATTGTGGAATCTCATATACTTCATTGGACAAATGAATCCCTCCTTCGTAGACTTTTTATCTATTTTATAAAGATTTTAGTGGGATATTCAGTAAAAAGCAAGATATCTAAAAAACAGAACAAGATGTTTATTGTGAAAGCGTTATCTATTTTGTATGCTTTCATTATGAAAGGAAGATTAGGAGATGGGGGTAAGATAGATATGAAAAAAAAGTTTTTGTTGTCTGGAATGACGGCTTTGTTATCTCTTAGTTTAATAGCTTGCCAAGGTAATACTACAAAAGTTGATGACTCTAAGGGTGGAAAAGGCTCCAGTGAAAAACAAACCCTTCATGTGGCAACACTTGAATCGGCTTATGGTAAAGAGATGTGGAGCAAAGTAATTGACGCATATGAAGCTGCTAATCCAAAAGTTGATGTTAAATTGACAGTGGACAAAAATCTTGAGGATGTCATAGGCTCAAATATGAAAGCAGGAAAGTATCCGGATGTTGTGTTGTTGGCAACTGGGAGAAAACAGGCACTAACAGAAACTTTAATTAAAGATAAAGCATTAGAAGACATTACTGATGTTTTTGATAAAAATGTTTATGGTGAAGATGTTAAAGTCAAAGATAAGTTAGTACCGGGGCTTACTGGTACACCTGCGACTAATCCTTATAATGACGGCAAAATTTATATGGCACCGATGTTCTATAGTCCAACTGGATTATTCTATAATGCTAGCTTATTAAAAGAAAAAGGTTGGGAAGTGCCGAAGACTTGGGATGAGATGTGGGCTTTGGGAGATAAAGCGAAAGCAGAAGGAATTTCATTATTTACTTATCCTACAACAGGCTACTTTGATACATTCTTCTACTCTTTATTACTAGGGGTGGGTGGACCTGAGTTGTTTAATAAAGCTATGAAATATACAGATGGTGTTTGGGAAAGTTCTGAAGCAACGAAATCGTTTGAAATTATCGGAAAATTAGGAAAATATACAGAACCAACTACTGTTGCGAATGCAAATGATAAAGACTACAAGAAAAATCAACAATTGGTTCTCGATAACAAAGCTTTGTTTATGCCAAATGGTACATGGGTAGTTGGTGAAATGAAAGAAGCTCCTCGATCTAAAGGGTTTGAATGGGGCATGATGCCTTTACCAACAATTGATGCTAATAGCGACCGTTATGCATTTACTTTCTTTGAACAAATGTGGATTCCTTCGGCAGCTAAAAATAAACAACTTGCTAAAGATTTCATGACGTTTGTTTACTCGGATAAGGCAGCTGAAATTTTTGCTGAATCGAGTGCGATTCAGCCTATAAAAGGCCTTTCTAATAAACTGACAGGTGAAAATAAATCATTCTATAGTATCTATGATAATGGAGTGAAAGTGGGAATAGGTGGCTTTGCTGCAACGAAAGCCGTTGAAGGTGTAAGTATGCCAGATACATTATTTAGAACGATTGACAGTGTTATTTCTGGTGATAAAAAGGTGAAAGATTGGCAAAGCTCTGTTGAAAAAGTAAGTGACCAATTACGATCTGCATTAAAATAAATTAGTTTTCACTACGTACAATGGTGAGCAGCTAGTCTCACCGTTGTACTTATTAACTGAGGTGATGGCATGAATAAGACAACAGAAAAAAGAATTTTTATTTTTGTTTGCACTGCACCGGCACTACTACTATTAGCCATTTTTATGATTGTTCCTACAATTGAGGTATTCAGGATGTCCTTATATAAGTGGGGAGGATTTTCTAATAATAAGGTATTTGTTGGATTAGAAAACTTCAAGATTTTATGGAATGATATGAATTTCTTTCGATCTCTTCAAAACAGTATCGTATTAATTGTTATTGTTACACTTATCACGATGGTGATGGCGATCTTGTTTGCCACTTTGTTAACGAGAGAAAAAATAAAAGGTAAAAGTTTCTTTCAAATTATTTTTTATCTCCCTAATATTTTATCCGTTGTAGTTATCGCGGGAATATTTTCTGCAATTTATGATCCGACTACAGGATTGTTAAATAATATACTTGCTTTATTTAACCTTGAAAATCTTCAAAAGATGTGGCTCGGTAATCAAAAGATTGCCATTTATAGCATTGGCGGGGCACTCATTTGGCAAGCGATTGGTTATTATATGGTCATGTATATGGCGGCAATGGCAAGTATTCCGGAAAGTTTTTATGAAGCATCTGCTTTGGAAGGTGCTGGACGGGTCAGACAATTTTTCAGTATTACGTTACCGTTAATTTGGAATAACATTCGGACGACTTTAACTTTCTTCGTTATTAGTACGATTAATTTAAGCTTTCTACTCGTTCAAGCGATGACTGGCGGGGGACCTGACGGATCGACGGAAGTGTTTTTAAGCTACATGTATAAGCAGGCTTACACGAATTCTTCTTACGGTTACGGTATGGCAATTGGGGTGGTAATTTTCCTGTTCTCATTCGCATTATCTGCAATTATAAGCGGTGTCACTAAAAGGGAAGTGTTGGAGTATTAAGGAGGTCCAAAACGATGGAAACACAAAAAAGAATGACTACAGAAACAGCTTATCGAGATCCGAAAATGATGGAAACCGAAAAAGAAATGATTGTAGAAGCAGCTTATAAAGCCCCAAAAATAGTTAAGCCCAAAAAAGGTATGACTACAGAAGTGATATATCGTTGTTTTATATATGTAGCACTGATTACGTTAGCAATTTCTATTATTATTCCTGTTGCATGGGTTTTCTTAGCCTCAGTGAAGAAAAACTCGGAGTTTTATGGAAGTCCTTGGGCCATGCCGAAAAGTTTCTATTTTCAAAACTTTATCGATGCTTTCCAAAAAGCAAACATGGGTACCTATATGTTGAATTCAGTCATGGTAACTGCGTTGGCTCTGCTCATTTTATTGATTGTGGCCTTACCAGCAGCCTATGTGTTGGCAAGGTATACCTTTAGAGGAAGCAAGTTAATAAATACTTTTTTTAAAGCTGGATTATTCATCAATGTGAACTACATTGTTGTTCCAATTTTCTTGATGTTATTGGACGGGGATACCTTTTTACGAGGCCAACTGGGTGATGGATTTTTACTAGACAATTTATTTATTTTAGCTGTGGTATATGCGGCGACGGCATTACCATTTACCATTTACTTGCTGTCTAGTTTTTTTCAATCACTTCCATCTACGTATGAGGAAGCGGCGTTGGTCGATGGTGCAGGATATTTCAAAACAATGATTTCAGTCATGATTCCGATAGCTCGTCCAAGTATTATTGCCGTTATTTTATTTAATTTTCTTGCCTTTTGGAACGAATATATTATTGCCTTAACATTAATCCCGGGACCGAATAAAACGTTACCTGTTGGGTTAATGAACTTGATGGCAGCTCAGAAATCTGCTGCGAACTATGGTCAAATGTATGCAGGTATGGTTCTTGTCATGCTGCCAACTTTGATTTTATATATCATTGTTCAAAAAAAATTAACACAAGGAATGTCCCTTGGTGGTTTAAAGGATTAGAGGAGGATTTACATGAAAAAGAAAAAAGGCCGCGTTACTTTACCGAGTGAAGAAAATTTTCTTAAGGAAACAAAAGAATTGATGGAACGATGGGGTGCGGATGCGATTCGCGATAGTGATGGAACGAAACTAGACGATGATATTAAACAATTGGATGCGAAAATTTATACGACCTATTTTGTTGCTCGAGCTCACAATGAGTTTGCAGAGAAGCACATGGATGAATGCCAGCAGCTTTATTTAATGAGCTTATTCAATACAGCGCTTACTGACAGCCTTGAAATTGATTTTATGAAGGGCTACTTTGAGGAACAATTAAAGCCGGATTACACTCACAGTCCTAAAAAATACTGGGAGGTTATCGATCGGACGACAGGAGAAATTGTTGACGCTAATGATTGGGAAGTAAACGACGAAAAAAATCGTGTCTTGATTACGAATGCGATTCCTTGGCATGAATATACGGTTTCATTCCTAGTTTATGCGATTTGGGATCCAACCCAAATGTACAATCATATTACTAATAATTGGGGCGATAAGCCACATGATATTCCTTTTGATGTCAGGCGGCCACATTCCAATGAATTTATGAAAACCTATTTAAAACAATGGCTGACAGAAAATAAAGATACAGATGTGGTCAGGTTTACAACATTTTTCTATCATTTTACCCTTGTGTTCAATAATCTTGGTAAAGAGAAATTTGTCGATTGGTTCGGATATGGTGCTAGTGTTTCAGTTGCTGCTTTGGATGCTTTTCAAAAAGAAAAGGGTTATCGCTTAAGACCAGAGGACATTGTTGATCAAGGTTATTATAATACTGCGTTTCGAATTCCAACTACCGCATTTTTAGATTATATAGATTTTGTTCATAAGTTCGTTGCTGAAGAAGCAAAGAAACTTGTGGATATTGTCCATGAAAGTGGAAAAGAAGCAATGATGTTCCTTGGTGATAACTGGATTGGTACAGAACCATATGGGAAATACTTTGAAAATATCGGATTGGACGCAGTTGTAGGCAGTGTGGGCGGCGGAGCCACACTACGTATGATTGCAGATATACCACATGTTCGTTACACAGAAGGGCGTTTCTTACCTTATTTCTTCCCAGACACTTTTTACGAAGGTAACAACCCGACGATTGAAGCGAATGAAAACTGGTTAACGGCACGCAGAGCGTTATTACGGAACCCTGTTGATCGTATCGGCTATGGCGGTTATTTAAGTCTAGCTTATCAATTCCCGGAATTTATCTCCTATATTGAAAAAGTTACCGAGGAATTTCGTGAAATTCATGACACAATTAAAGGTGTTCAACCATACAGCGGTCTTAAAGTTGCAATTTTGAATTCTTGGGGCAAGTTGAGAACTTGGCAAACACATATGGTTGCTCACGCTCTATGGTATAAACAAATTTATTCTTATTTAGGTGTTTTGGAATCTTTGAGCGGGGCTGCTGTGGAAGTTTCGTTCATTAGTTTTGATGATGTCATTAACGAGGGGATACCTGAGGGTATTGACGTTATCATTAATGCCGGTGATGTAGGCACAGCTTTCTCAGGAGGGGCTAATTGGATTAATGAAAAGTTAGTCACTACAATTAGGGCCTGGATGTATAACGGTGGAGGTTTCATAGGTATTGGCGAACCGACAGCCTATCAGCATGAAGGACATTATTTTCAATTGGCGAACGTCTTAGGTGTTGACAAAGAATTAGGATTTAGCTTATCAACAGATAAATATTTTATTAATCCTGTTGAAAATCACTTTATTTCTACTGACAGCACCCAATTTGATTTTGGTGAAGGAATGAAAAACATTTATGCGTTATCAGATAAAACCGAAATAATAGAATATTCAAATGGAGAAGTTCATCTTTCAAGTCATCCGTTTGGAGAAGGTAGAGCAGTCTATATAGCAGGGCTGCCATACAGTGAAGAAAATACACGTCTTCTGATGCGCGCGTTATACTATGCTGCTAATAAAGAAGGAGAATTTCAAAAGTATCATGCGAGCAACATTTATTGTGAAGTCCATGCATATCCATCTATTCAAAAAATGGCGATTGTTAACAACTCGATGATCGAACAAAAGACAGTTGTATATGACGGGCAAGGAAACAAAAAAGAAGTGGTATTGGCACCTAGTGAAATCAGATGGGAGGATTTTTCAAATGAAGACTAATATTGTATTCATTATTAAAATTGTTGTGTTTATCGTATGCCTGTCTTTAATTATCATCTACCAAAAGACAGCTGGTAAATTCGAATTAGGTATGATGTTGATTGGATTAGCTGGTCTCTTAGGGCTACTGTATGACTACAATCGGAAATACGTATAAATCAACCAGGGCAAGTGAATTAATTAAGGAATCGCACATATATGTTCAACGATAACAATTATAGAAAATTACTCAATACTTCAAATATAAACCTAGGGGTGCGGACAAATGAAAAAGGCAGTCGGCATTGATATTGGGGGAACGAAAATTGCAGCGGGAGTCATTTCGGACACAGGCGAACTGCTTGAACGAGCGGAAATAAAAAGTGATCCTTCAGACCGAGAAAAAATGTTTGGTAAAGTTGTAGAAGCTGTGGAGCAAGTTCTCAGAAAATCATCGATTTCCATCGCGGATATCGAGGGAATTGGTGTTGGGGTACCGGGAAAAGTGGATTTCGAGAAGGGAATTGCCGTTTTTCAAAACAATTTACCTTGGAGGCAGTTTCCTATTTCGGTCCGTTTGCAAGAGAAATTTGGTATTCAGCGGATCACGATTGACAATGATGTCTATATGGCGGCTTATGCGGAATGGAGAGCAGCACATGTAAAAGAGGATGAAACCTTTGTCTACGTGACTATAAGTACGGGAATATCTTGTTCTATTATTCATAAAGGCTCATTTTTTAGAGGGGCAGGATTTGCTGGAGAACTAGGTTTGATTCCCGTCCTCACGAGAGGGGGCAATGAACGATTAGAAAAAATTGCTGCTGGGCCAGGGATTCAGAGAATAGCCGAAAGGGACTTACAGGTAGATACGATTTCAACAAAGGATGTTTTTGCTAGTTATATAAATGGGGTACCAGAATATCAGTCCATCATCAATGAGGTAACTGATTATTTAGCTCAAGGTCTTTATAAGATTTCCTGTTTATTAGATCCGCATAAAATGGTTTTTGGTGGCAGTGTCATTGTGAAAAATCCATTTCTACTAGAGTTGATTAAAGCGAAGCTGAAAAGGTATCAGCTTCCAGAGCAACAACATCTTTTGGAACAGATGAGCATCAGTACATTGGCACAAAATAATGGAGTTACTGGTGCAGGATTACGAGTATTTGAAGGTATGTAATGGGGCGCACCAGTCTTCTTTTATGGAGAGCATGATGGCAAATAGGTAGAGGAGTGGACAAATATGTTTACATTAAGTCAAGAAAACTTAGTTTTGTTAGGTGCATCGATAACAACAGCGGAAATAAAACGGCAGCCTGATTTATGGGCCGAAACCTGTGCTTTGTATATGGAGAAAAGAGAGGGAATTGAAGAGTTTTTGCAAAAAATAGTAATGAAACACAGCCGGGTTCGAGTTATTTTTACAGGCGCTGGAACATCTGCCTATGTTGGTGATACAGTCACCCCTTATTTAATAGAAAAAGTCGATGAACAACAGTGGGAAGTACTAAGTATTCCGACAACCACGTTAGTTTCGAATCCTTACCAATTTTTCAAAAAGGATTATCCAACCTTACTCGTTTCATTTGCAAGAAGCGGGAACAGCCCGGAAAGTGTTGCTGCCGTACAATTAGCTGAGCAAATAGTAACGGATTTGTATCAAATAACGATTACTTGTGCGAAAGACGGTAAATTAGCCAAACGGGCCGTGAATAATGAAAAAAATTTATTGCTATTGATGCCTGAAAAATCGAATGATCAAGGATTTGCTATGACAGGAAGTTATACTTGCATGGCGTTAACAGCATTACTCGTTTTTGATTCTATATCGGCCGAAGAAAAATCAAAGATAGTGAAAAAAATTCATCAAATGGGTGAAAGTGTCATTCAAAGAGAAGACGTCATCAAAGAGATAGTAGATTTTGATTTTGACCGAATTATTTACTTAGGTTCTGGTAGTTTAGAAGGCTTAGCGAAAGAATCACAATTAAAAATATTAGAACTGACAGCTGGAAAAATTGTTACCGCATTTGATTCACCGTTAGGATTCAGGCACGGTCCAAAATCATTTGTAAACGAAAAATCATTAGTTTTCGTGTTTGTTTCTAACCATCCGTATACACGTCAATATGATTTAGATATGTTAAAAGAAATGCAGCAGGACGACGTTGCCAGTTATATTTGTGCCATCGAGGTTGATGGAGAAACTAATTATGCTGGAAACAGATTTGTATTCGGCAGAGAGGCTCAGTCTGTACCAGATGCATACTTAGCATTACCTTTTGTCATGATTGGGCAGACTGTCTCACTGTTAGCTTCCGTGAAAGTAGGCAATACACCGGATACACCTTCACCGACAGGAACAGTGAACCGTGTCGTTAAAGGTGTTACCATCTACGAATATGAGTAACTAGGATAGGAGAAACATATATGTCTATTTTTATCTTTGCAGATAAGTTTTTTCTTGAGGAGATGGTTACGGGGCCTGGATTTTTAGAAATAAAAGACGGAAAATTCTGTGTTTTTTCGGAAACTAGGCCAGAGGACACGGCAGAAATTATTGAGTATAGAGGAAATTGGATCGCTCCAGGCCTAGTAGACACACATATTCATGGATTTAGAAATCACGACATTATGGACAATAGTTTTGGGGGGCTGAACCAAATTTCGGTAGGACTTCTTTCTTGCGGCGTTACATCCTTTTTACCGACAACTTTAACATCCTCAATAGAATCGTTAAATCATGTCGTTGAAATGATTGGTGCCAACTACACAAAAGTGCAAGGTGCAAAAATTAAAGGAATCTTTTTAGAAGGACCGTTTTTTACTGAAAAGCATAAAGGAGCACAAAACACGAAATATTTTTGTGACCCATCAGTTGAAATGTTGAAAGTTTGGCAGGAATTATCAAATAATGCTATTAAAAAAATCGCGATTGCACCTGAAAGAAAAGGGGCAGCGGAATTTATTGAATATGCTGTAGGGGAAGGAATTGCTGTGGCGTTGGCCCACAGTGACGCAACTTATGAAGAAGCAAAGCAAGCGGTAGAAAAAGGAGCTTCCATTTTTGTTCATACTTTCAATGGAATGAGTCCATTACACCATCGTGAGCCAGGGATGGTCGGAGCGGCCATGAATCTAAAAGATGTTTTTGCCGAAATCATATGTGATGGACATCATGTTCATCCTGTTGCCTCAAATGTTTTAATGAATATCCGCGGCAGAGAAAAGGTAGTAATGGTGTCCGATTGTATGATGGCTGGAGGTATGCCTGAAGGAACTTATCAACTGGGAGAATTTCCTGTGAAAGTAAAAGAGGGGATGGCTCGTTTGGAAAGTGGAAGTTTAGCAGGTAGCATTTTGCAATTAAAAGATGCTGTCAAAAATGTCGTCGAGTGGGGAATTGCCACGCCTGAGGAAGCGATTTACATGGCGAGTACTGCACCAGCCAAAAGTATGCAGCTCGATGGCGAATGCGGGAAGATTGCCGAGGGATATGCTGCGGACTTTATTGTGATTACGCCAACGATGGATGTAATTGCTACTTATCTTGATGGTGTATGTCGTTTTCAAGCTTAAACAATTTTCTGAAAGAGGGATTACTAATGATTTTATCTGTCACCATGAATCCATCGGTCGATATTTCCTATCCGATTCATGAATTAAAGTTAGATGTTGTTAACCGTGTGGAAACGGTTCATAAAACTGCTGGTGGAAAAGGCTTGAATGTTGCGCGAGTGATCGCTCAAATGGATGAAGTTGTCCTAGCGACAGGTGTGCTTGGTGGTACGATTGGTGAATACATTATTCAAGAATTAAATAAAGTCAATATTCCAAATGACTTTTTGAAAATCAAAAAAGAATCAAGAAATTGTATTGCCATTCTTCATGAAGGGATGCAAACAGAGATTTTAGAATCTGGTCCAACACTATCCAATGAAGAAGGGGTTAGTTTTTTAGAGAAATTCGAATTTTTACTTACAACAGTTTCACTTGTGACAATTTCAGGCAGTTTGCCGAAAGGGTTACCGACTAATTTTTATTATCAAATGCTAGAAATCTGTCATAAAAATGAAATTCCAGTAATTATGGATTCGTCAGGAGAATCTTTGAAACAAGCGATGGTGCATAAAGAAAAACCATTGGCCATTAAACCAAATATAGCGGAATTATCTCAGCTGTTGGGCATAAACATGGAAGCGGGAAGCATAGATCTGAAGCAAGCATTAAACCATGAACTATTTACTGGAATTGAGTGGGTTATCGTATCAATGGGTGGTGAAGGTGCATTTGTTAGGCACGGCGATGATTATTACAGAGTTACGATTCCAAAAATAGAATTGGTCAATCCTGTAGGGTCTGGTGATGCGACAGTTGCCGGGTTAGCTGTGGCACTACATCAACATAAAACAATCGAGACTGTTCTTAAAACGGCGATGACGACAGGAATGTTAAATACGATGGAAGCTGGAACTGGTTATATTAATGTGAATAAGTTTAAACAATACTTTGATCTCGTTAAAGTTGAAAAAATAGATTGATAGAGGAGAATGTTGATGTTAGAACTAACCAAAAATAAATTGGAAGCTCTAAAACGTTTATCTGCTGAAAATGGCATAATTGGAGCATTGGCTATTGATCAACGTGGTTCATTAAAAAAAATGATTGCGTCTGGCGGTGCAAGTCATGTTGGAGAGGAGGGTATTATCCGTTTCAAAGAATTAGTTTCTGAGGAATTAACACCATTTGCTACAGCGATTCTTTTGGACCCTGAATACGGTCTGCCAGCGGCTAAGGTCCGCGATAAAGAATCGGGCTTAATCGTAGCGTATGAAAAAACTGGATACGATGCATCAGAAGTAGGTCGGTTGCCGGATTTATTACCAGAATGGTCAGTGAAACGATTAAAGGAAGCGGGTGCCGATGCTATTAAATTTTTACTCTACTATGATGTCAATGAAGATGAAAAAATTAATAATTATAAACATGTCTATATGGAACGTATCGGATCAGAGTGTGTAGCTGAAGACATACCATTTTTCTTAGAGATTGTTACTTATGATGCTGACAATGATGATGTGAAAAGTAAAGCATACGCAAAAATAAAACCGTATAAAGTGATTGAGGCCATGAAGGAGTTCTCGAAACCTCAATATAAAGTAGATGTATTAAAAGTAGAAGTTCCAGTAGATATGAACTATGTGGAAGGATATACAGAAGGTGAATTTGTTTACAGTAAAGAAAAGGCAGCTTCCTATTTCAAAGAACAAAGTGAAGCAACCGAGTTGCCATTTATATTTCTGAGTGCAGGAGTAAGCGCAAAATTATTTCAAGAAACATTAAAATTTGCTAAAGACTCCGGATCTACCTTTAACGGGGTGTTATGTGGTCGGGCAACTTGGAAAGACGGTGTTATACCGTTTGCTATAGGCGGTGAACAAGCAGGTCGTGATTGGTTAAAAGATATTGGTAAAAGGAATACTGAAGAACTAAATATCGTATTGAAAGAGACAGCTAACTCATGGTTTGCTAAAGTAAAAGTAACAGCTGAGCTTCAAAGTTAGTACAATATCTTTTCCTCCATATGGCCTTCATTTCTTGAACATATATTTGTACTAGAACGACTTTTTAAATGGAATGAAGAAAAATGAGTAGGCATTCGTCTGCTCATTTTTTTATGCGTTCAATATGGTCACACATTTTGGGGTGAAAGCCCAGAACAGTTAAGGTAGTAGTAATCATGACTAAGGGGAGGGGGATAACTTTTTCGTATATATAAACCGAAGAATATTAATTATCGTGTAAAATCAAATCGATTGAATTTAGTAAGATTCAAAAATACACATAAAAAGGTGAAATTACCCTTATTTTGTAAGCGTTTTAAAAAGACAATATAACTAAAAAAAGAAACAATATCTTTATTGAGTGGGCACTTGAAAAAAACTATTCTAAAGATAAGTAAAAGCGGTACCTTTCAGGTTTTGGTATATTTTAAAAATGAATGTGCAGGTATTGTTTTTAACTGAAATTTAAATTTCAAAGGGGGAGAAGAATTGGAGAGTAAGCATTTCAAGAGAGCTTTTAATACCCTTCTTGCACTTGTGCTAATTGTGCCAACATTTTTAGTTAGCATGATTGTGCCATTACATGTAGGAGCAAATGTGTCTAATCCATGGGTTACAATTTCATCTGGAGGAAACGAAATCAATGCAATAATAGAACAAAATGGGAAGTCCTATGTAAGGCTTGGAGCAGGTGCCGGAAATGATAATGGGGCTAAAGCTGCAATTTTTCAAGACCAAAATAAAATCGCTAAAGAATCGGGAACGATGGCGTATACCTTTACTCCAGAAACCAGTGGAGAAGATACTAGATTTGGTTTCTATCCTCACTATATTGACAATAATAACTTCGTTTTTGTAGGCTACGACTCACTTGGATGGTTCTATGAATACAAATATCAAGGAAAAGGTGATTGGTTAAAAACGAGACCGAATGTTCCACTTCCAGAGGCTGGAACTTCGCACTCTATTAAAATTGATTATAATAAAACCACTTTGAATATTACATTAGATGGAAAAGATTTATTTGGACCGGTTACTTTATCTAATGATGTAAATAATCTCCTTACAGGTAAGGAAGCGGTTAAACTTGGTGCTTTTGGAGGTAAAAACAGTCAAGTACTCATTGAATTAGGAAATGCGCCTGGGGATGGAGGTACAGATCCAGGAGATGAAAAACTTGTCGACATTACAGATAATAAACTGGAAGAAGGCGACCTTAAAATTATCTCAGGCGACGGAAATGTTACCTATAATGAAGATGGTTCAGCAACTTTTGGTGTTACATCTACCCAAAAGAATCGAATTGTATACAACCAAATGAAAGCGATTAAAAATGGTGTTTTTGAAGCGGATGTTACTACTAATACTGATAAAATGAATCGCTTTGGATTAATCTATCGTGTTCAAAATCCATCTACATACACATATGTGGGAACAGGGGATACGAACGATCAGTATTTTGGTGAAACATTTGGACCTATAAACAATTGGACGTCGATGACTTCAAATGTGCCGTTAAAAGCAAAACAAACATACCATTTACGCTTAGTATTCATGGACGATGTTGCAACGTTATACATTGATGGTAAAAAGATAGATTCTTGGACTTTAACAGGTGGTGTAGATCAAGCGGGCTTACTAGGGTTTGAAAAAAGCCGAGGTGCTGCCGATATTACGATTTCAAATGTCAAAATAAAGGAATATAGTGCACCAAAACCTCCAGATACTCCACCAGTAGAAGATACATTAAAGTCAAAGTATATGGACGTCACAATTGATCAAGTATTCCCGCGGATTGTGAAATACAAAGTTGGCGATAAAGTAATGAGTGGACAGGAAGCTCCTGTTTACGGATTGAAAGTAAATGGCGGACTCTACTATCCTAAAGTAAACTTTGAAAAGTTAAACGATAGTGAAGCGCTATATACATTAAAAGTTGTGGATGAAATGAAAAACATTGATGCTGTATTTAAAGTATCTTTGAAGGTGAATGATAATAAGGTTGTTTATAGTTTCGATGAAATTAAAAATAATGGTAGTGCAAAAATTGAAACAGTTGAGTTTGCTGATATGAACGTTATCTCAGTAAATTCGGAGCAAAAAGGTGCCAAAGCTAAATTAACGAATATAAGTACTGATGTTAGGAAATCAGGAGATGTGGATGTAAGCGTAGATTCTTCCATGGGGGAAATAGGTACATCTACTAAAAATTACACTGCATTTTTGTCAACTGACGAATTGAGTGCGGGTGTATGGTCCAGTTCAGAAGTGGATGGCTATAAAAACTTAGTTGCAAATCGATATGTAAATAAAAATGGTGCTAAGGCAATGGGGATAGGTTCTAGTGCACTCTATTACCAAAGAGATTTTATGTCAGAACCACAAAAAAATAAACCAACTATTAAAATAGCTATTGCTAAAGATTTGAATAATGATAATAAGACAGATTGGCAAGATGCGGCGATTGCATACCGTGATATTATGCAAGATATTAAAGGATATCAAGATGTAAACAATAATGTTGGAATGCGTATTGCAATGAATTTCGGATCACAAGCACAACAACCATTCTTAAAAACAGCAGATAATGTTAAAAAGGTTGCTCTTGCTACAGATGAATTGGGGCAAGCTGTAATATTAAAAGGATATGCAAACGAAGGACATGACAGCGGTCATCCAGATTATGGTGATGTGGGTGAACGTATGGGCGGCGTTAAAGATTTAAATACGCTTATTAAAGAGGGGCGTAAGTATAATACCCAATTTGGTGTCCATATAAATGCGCAAGAAACTTATCCTGAAGCGAAAGCTTTCAATAATGATTTTATTGATCGTCCAAGTTCTTTAGGATGGGGATGGTTAGATCAATCTTATACAATTAATAAATTAAAAGATTTGTATTCTGGAGCGCGTGCGAAAAGACTAGACGAATTGAAAACTGCTGTTCCTGATCTTGACTTTATTTATTTGGATGTATGGTATCAAAATCAATGGGAATCAAATAGAATAGCAGATCAATTTAAAGATAGGGGCTGGAGACTAACAACGGAATTTGGTGGTTCTATGGCCAATTATTCAACGTGGCAACACTGGGCTACCGATAAAAACTACGGTGGACCGGAAAGCAAAGGTATCAACTCAGAAGTACTACGCTTTATTAGCAATCACCAAAGAGATTCTTGGGTATTGAATTGGCCTGAAGTAGGAGGAACTGCTGATCATCCATTGCTTGGTGGATTTGAATTAGCTGGTTTCGAAGGGTGGCAATCTGATAAGAATTTTGATAATTTTATTCGCATGACATTTGATACAAATCTACCTACTAAATTCTTACAAAAATATTATGTAACGAATTGGACAGCTGTAGAAGGGGATAAAAGTAAGACAAACTTAGAAAAGGAAATAAAATTGAAAGACCCAAGTAATAGTGATGTTGTCGATGTAACTAGAAAAGACAATTCTAGGGAGCGTGTTATTACACTAAATGGAAATGTTATACTTGATGGCCACGCTTATTTAATTCCTTGGGTGAAACAAGACTTTAAAAATCCAACTTCTGATTCTGAAAAACTATATCACTGGAATTTGGAAGGTGGTACAACTACTTGGACACTTCCAGATGAATATAAGAATGTATCTAGTGTCTATGTATATAAACTGACAGATCTCGGTAGAGCAGATATGAAAGAAGTCAAGGTCGTAAATAATAAGGTAACTTTGACAGCTAGTGCGGCAACTCCTTATGTTGTTGTACCAAAAAGAGATAAAGGTTTGGAAATCCTTGACTATGATTGGAGCAAGGGTGCTCATATATATGACACGGGATTCAATACAGGAAAAGTAAGTGCATATACAACTATTCAAGGTGATAACAAAGCTGTAAGCGCCGTTAGAACGAATCAAACTGGAAGCAACCGTAATGTAAGTAGTGGAGATTACTACTTGAATATTGATAGTCCGTCAAAAGATACAACTGTTTCCCGTGTCCTTACTGGTTTGGAACCAGGTAAAGAATATGTAGCAGAGGTATATGTTGAAAACAATAGTGATGTAAAGGCCGGAATTACAGTAACAGGTGGGAAAGAAGACGTTAACAATTACACACTTCGCAGCCTGCAAAAGAACTATGTCAAGGCAGATTCACATGCCTCAAATGATGGATATAATAGCAAAATGCAAATCATGCAAGTAAGCTTTACAGCTGTAACTAATAAAGCTAAATTAACTCTCAGCCGTGATGCTGGAAAAGGAAACACAAGATTTGATGATATTCGGATCGTTCAAAAGTCCTTAAAAAATTATGCCTCACCGACGGAATTTAAACAAGATTTTGAATCGGTAGTACAAGGTATTTACCCATTCGTTATTGGTAACACAGAAGGGGTAGAAGACAACAGAATTCATCTGTCTGAGCTGCATGCTCCATATACGCAAAAAGGCTGGGCAGGTAAAAAATTAGTCGACGATGTATTAGGTGGGAATTGGTCCGTTAAAGTGAACACTGGAAATAAAGGTTTGCTGTACCGTACTATTCCTCAAAATTATCGTTTCGAACCTGGCATAACTTATAAAGTATCATTTGACTATCAAACAACAGCAACTGCATTCCGCTTTATTTCAGGGGATCAAGAAATTGATGTTCGAGACATTGCGAGTGCAAAGGGATTGAGTGTGAATAACACCCTTACTGCATCTACTGATACAAAAACAGCAGAGTTTACTGTGACAGGTTCTGAGAACGGTCAAACTTATGTCGGAATTTTCAGTGATGGAACGAATTTAAACGGGGATACCGGAGCAGGTACGTTTATTTTAGATAATTTACGTATTGAAAGGCTAGCAGCAGGGGGACAGACACAGAGATAAAGAGCAGGGTTTAAGTTAAAGGTAGTTTTATAGCTAGTGTAATATCGTAAATGAAAGGCCTATCTCGGTGGAGATAGGCCTTATTGTGTTCATTGAATCGTCTGAAATCGTTCTTCCAGAAATGTTACTTTTTATGTGTTTAGTGAGATGTTAAAAATGAAAAGCAAGATGTCTAAAAAATATGACAAGATGTTGATTGTAGAAGTGTTTTTACGTACGTATAATGTAACAAAATAGCTTGCTAAATGGGCGATTCAAGTATGCTAATAGCTTCTTTGGAGAAAACAAAATGTATATTAGAATGGTGGTTATCCCATACGCCTGTTCATAAAATTATAAAAGGTACATAGAATTTGCATCGTAACAATACAAACCGCTATAAGGTTAGAGGAGGTATATACTGATGATATATCAAGCTATCCAGCAGTTAATCAATCGTGCTATTGAAGTCCAATTGATTGAAAAAGAAGATGAAATATATACAAGGAATCAAATCCTTTCCTTACTTCGTTTAGATGACTTTGTAGTGGAAGCGTCAGCGCCCGTAAAGAAAGCAATTCCGGAGTTATTGGAAGAGTTAATTGAATATGCTTGTATGCATAAAGTCATTGAGGCAGTAATGGACGAGAAGGAGATTTTAGCAAGTGCAATTATGGATGTTTTTATGTCTAAACCGTCCGTTATCAATTCTCTGTTTTATGAAAAATACGAACAAAATCCGAAGGCTGCGACAAATTACTTCTATGAGTTAAGTAAAAACAGTAACTATATCCAAATGAAGCAAATTGCCAAAAATATAAATTATAAAGTAAATACGGAATATGGACCCATTGATATTACAATTAATTTATCAAAACCGGAAAAAGACCCGAAACAAATTGCTAGAGAGAGAGTATTGGAAAGTACAAATTATCCAAAATGTTTACTATGTATTGAGAATGAAGGATATAGAGGAAGAAGTGGACATCCAGCACGTTCGAATCATCGTATGATCCGTATGAATCTTACAGATGAAAGCTGGTTTCTACAGTATTCTCCGTATATATATTTCAATGAACACTGTATTGTATTGTCTTCAGAACACCGGGATATGAAAATTGACCGTCAAACATTTTTACGTTTGTTAAAATTTGTAGAAAAATTCCCGCATTATTTCCTTGGTTCCAATGCAGATTTGCCAATTGTAGGAGGATCTATTCTTACACATGACCATTATCAAGGTGGAAACTATGAATTTGCTATGGCTAATGCATCAAACGACCTAATTTTTGAACTCACTAACTTTCCAAAAATGCAATGTTCTATTATTAAATGGCCTATGTCAGTTATTCGCTTAAGAAGTAACGACATAGAACAAATAGTAAATGCAGGGGAGTACATATTAGAGAGGTGGAAGGGATATAGTGATCCTTCTGTTCATATATTTGCATTTGCGAATGATGTTCTGCATAATACGATTACGCCGATTGCTCGCTATCGGAATAATATGTACGAATTGGACCTTGTTTTGCGGAACAATCGTACAAGTGACGAACATCCACTAGGTATTTTCCACCCCCATGCGGAAATACAGCATATTAAAAAGGAAAATATCGGTCTGATTGAAGTAATGGGGTTAGCTGTACTTCCTGCTCGATTAAAAATAGAGCTTCAGGAAGTAGAGAAATTCTTACTTCACATTCCAAGTGATATTCCAACGCCTCATATACGATGGGCAGAACAATTAAAAATCAAATATGACAATCGGATACATGAACAAAATGTACAGGAGATTATAAGAGAAGAAGTGGGAAGAAAATTTATACAGGCGCTTGAAGATGCTGGTGTTTTTAAACGAGATGAAGAAGGGATATCGGCATTTAAACGTTTTATTCAGACCTTAAATTAGGAATGGACTTAGTAGTTATAGTAATTACAAAATGACCTAATTAAATGATAAGGGAGGTAATAATATGGGGAAGTGCGAGCATAAGCAACTACAGGAATTGAAACAGGTAGGTGGTCCTATATTAATGGTGTGTATAAAATGTAATCAAATCCTTAAAGTGTCCAAAGAGGCCAGTACAAAAATAAAGTAAAAAAGAATGAAACGCATGTATTCCTAGTGTGTGATGAACAAAATCCCAACTGATTGAAGTTTCACTTTATGAAAAGAAAAGAATAGAAAGATCTAAAAAAAACATCTCATATCATATGGGATGTTTTTTAGTATGGTTCTGTCGCATGTATTACGACGTCTAATAAACCGGGGAATCTAGCATGTAAGTCATCCTCACGAATTGAAATGAAACGCTGTGTTCCTTCAAGGCGTGTATACATAACACCGGATTCACGTAAAACTTTGAAATGGTGAGATAAAGTTGATTTCGCAATTGGAATGTTTAACGCACCACAAGATTGTTCATGTTTCTCTAGTAGCATAGTTACAATTTGTAAACGAATTTGATCGCTAAGTGCATATAAGACTGAAGAGAATTGAATTTCTTCTCGATTCGGATGGTATAGTGTTCGCATTATTTCACCTACTTGTATAAGTTGTTCTAGTTGCACTATAGCATATAAAGTGATATATTTCTATTGTTCGATTATATTCGAACAATAGAAATATAGGGGGAGAAAAAATGAAGTATACAAAATTGCAAAAGGCAGGACTACATATTTCAAAGTTAGGGTTAGGAACAAACGCTGTAGGGGGACATAATTTATATGCTGATGTGAATGAGGAAGAAGGAAAACGATTAATAGAAGAAGCTATCCAGCAAGGGATTACATTTTTTGATACAGCAGATTCATACGGTTTCGGTAGATCAGAGGAATTAGTAGGAGAAGTATTGAAAGGAAAACGCCACGAAGTTGTACTTGCTACAAAAGGTGGAATACAGCCGTTATTAAATGGAGAGGTTTATATTAATAATGAACGAAGCTATTTAAGAAATGCTGTGGAAAATAGCTTAAGAAGATTACAAACTGATTATATTGATTTATATTATTTACATTTTACAAATCCAGAAACAAGTTACATAGATTCAATTGGTGAACTTACTCGCCTAAAAGAAGAAGGGAAAATTCGTGCAATTGGAATATCAAACGTAAACGTAGAGCAATTAAAAGAAGCGAATCAGCACGGACAAATAGATGTTGTACAATCACCGTATAATGTGTTGGATCGTGCTGCTGGGGAAGAACTTTTGCCGTATTGTATAGAATCAGGTATTTCATTTATTCCATACGGACCTCTTGCCTTTGGGATACTAGGTGGAAAATATACAGAAGATTTTAAATTGAACGAAGGAGATTGGCGTCAAAGTGTAAATCTATTTGAAGAAAATACATATAAGAGCAACTTTAAAAAAGTTGAGAAGTTAAAAGGATTAGCTAAAGAAAAAAATATCGAAGTATCACATTTAGCTTTAGCGTGGCTATTAAACCAAAAAGGAATTGATACTGTTATTCCTGGTGGAAAACGAGCGGAGCAAATAAGAGAAAGTGTAAGAGCTGTGGAAGTTTCATTGATTGAAAAGGTAATGAAAGAAATTGAATCTATTTTAGAAGCTTAGTTGAGAAGAGGGGTAATTCCCTCTTTTTATATAAAAGGAGAAGGTTTAAATGAAAAGAGTACTAGCTGTATTCTTTACGATCATGTTTATGATAGGTACAGATACTTTCTTAATTTCACCACTTTTACCGACATTACAACAGGTGTATCATGTTTCAACTGAGCTATCAGGATGGATGGTGAGTTCATATGCTTTAGGATACGCTGGATTTGCACTTATTGCTGGTCCTATATCAGATGGCTTAAACAGAAAAAAAGTAATGGTAATAGGAATGAGTTTTTTTGCGTTAAGTACGTTTTTATGTGGAATGGCACCGAGTTTTCTATGGATGCTAGCATTTAGATTTTTAGCAGGTGTAAGTGCAGCCTTTGTATCTCCACAAGTGTGGGCATCTATTCCGCTTCTTATAGAGAAAGAGCAAATTGTAAAGGCAATTGGAATTGCAACAGCAGGGTTATCAATCTCCCAAATTTTAGGGCTGCCAGTTGGGGCGTATTTGGCAATGATACACTATACAACACCATTTTTCATTATTGGTCTATTATCAGCACTACTTGTCATTCTTATCTATGTAGTATTACCAGAAATACAACCGGTTCATATAGGTGGAAGTAAAACAAACATCTTAAAGCGTTATAAACAATTACTTACTGATTCAAAGGTTTCACTTTCTTATTTTGCATATTTTGTTTTTCAAACTGGTAATTTTGCAGCATTTTCATTCTTTGGCGTATGGCTTTCCATTCAATTTGGCTTACAAGTTCATGAAATAGGAACAGCTATGCTCGTATTAGGATTAGGAAATTTAACAGGGAATATTTTTGGTCCTAGAATCGTAAATAAAATTGGTTATAACCTTTCTTTTTATGGTGGAATTGTATTTACAGCAGTGCTATATGTCATACTTCCTCATGTAAAGAACATTATATTGGTGGAGTTATTGTTTTTTGTTTTGTTTTTTGTGACAGGAATTTTATTTGTATTAATGATGAGACACTTACAAAACATGTCTAGTGTAGCAAGAGGGACAGGAGCCGCGCTTGCAAATGCTTCTATGTATATCGGTCAAATGATTGGAGCGGCAATAGCAGGAATGTTATTTGCAGCATCTCACAATTTTATACTTATAGGTAGCTTTACTGCGTTACTATATATAGGAGCTTTATTTTTGTTTAGAAAAAGTGAAAAACTTAATGAAAATAGTGAAACAGGAATTGTATCCTAAAGCCTTTAAAAATAAATCGGAGAAATCCAAAAAATAAAAATCCCTAAAGAGATAGGGATTTATATATCGGCATATAGTTCCTTGGAAAAGGATATACTTAGTTTAACATATAGGACTACTTATATTTGTGAAATAGATGTGAAAGTAATGTGAAAAATACCGTAATAAAAAGCACTGTTTTAGTTAATTTACTAAAACAGTGCTTTTCTTTTTGATTGAACAGTTGCTGCGTTTTCATCATGTATTCCAGCTTCTTCAATAACTCGTTTTTTTACTTTATTTAATAGATGGTCTACTGCCTCACCAAAATAGTTAGCTTCGCTTTTTGTGCGGGCTTCTCGTAAACATTTATAGTTTTCTAGCAGTTCCTCTTTTTCAGTGTTTGTTAAGAAATCTTCTATTTTCTTTTTTGTCATACGAAACACCCTTTCTTCTGACAAACGACGCAATAGAAAATATTTATTGTTTATTATAGCAATAATTTTTAAAGAAAGTATACACTAACGTCGTAATAATTTGTCAATTTCTTGAATCTTCTCATCAGCTTTCCCAATTTGTGTATTTTTAGCTTGCTCACCACCAAGCGCTTGGTGTAGTAAGAAAGTCTGACCAGAAATAGCAGTCACAATGGATACTTTTATAATTTCTTTTATTAAGGTGACATCGAATAGAACGAGTCCAAGCAGTGCAGCTAGACTACCAGTGAAAATATCAGTCAAAAACCCAAAGTGAAAAAAAGTTTTCAAACGGCGTGGAAGCAATAACTTGCCTTGGTTATTGATAAGATGGGAAACGAAACCAGTAATGCCACCAACGAGCACAGCAGTTAGCCATTGATACATTTCCATCGAATCCACTCCTTTTAGTGAATAAGATTCGATTATTTTATATTGATTCCTTTTAATATTTCATAGAAGCATATTGAGAAAGTTTGTTTGGTTTTCTTCTATATTCAATTTAATTATAACAGAAAAATCTGATATATTTTAGTCTATTATATGAAGAGGTTATTCCTTAATATGAATGTAGAAAGGGGCGCGTGAGATGAATATAGATTATCGAATAAGAAGTGTAGATGGTTATACAAAAAATATAGGGGAATTAGTAAGCATGCTGGAGCATACGAGGGCTGTAACATTACAGGAAATAAAAGATCTATCAGTTGAGCAATTAGATTTAATTATGCCGAGTGGGGGAAATTCCATCGGAGCGTTATTGAAGCATATAGCAGCTATAGAAAAAGCCCATCAACTTATTTCATTTCAAGAGCGCGACTTTACAAAAGAAGAATTAGAAATATGGGAAGACGCTCTGTATTTAGGGGAAGCAGGGAGAACAATCCGTGGTCATGATATACAGTATTATGTACAACTTTTACAGAAAATTCGAGAGGAAACAATAGAGTGTTTGAGACAAAAGGATGATGAATGGCTAATGTCAGAAAGAAAGTGGCCTAATGGCGTAGCGTATAATCAGCACTACCTTTGGTTTCACGTGCTAGAAGATGAAATTAGTCATCGTGGACAAATTAGAATGCTAAAAAATAAATTATTTGAAAATTACGTTAAATAAGGTAGCTTTTTAACGGGATATTCCATATAATGAGAGTAATTAAAATTAGAACGGGGTGATGTATTATGGCGAAATTAACTTATATGAATAGTAAACCAAATACAAAGGTGGACGGAAAGGGCGATACTCTATAAGTGAGCGCACAATCCTTCCACTGAGTTCAAACTAGGGAGGATATCAATTTGAATCAAAATATTTTAGAATCGTTCGGCTGGGATTCTTTTTTTGAAGAACAAGCTGTTGAGAACTATGAAGTAGGACGTATTTTACTTGAGCATAAGCATATATATCGAATTATTTGTAATGATGGTGAATATATGGCAGAGCTGTCTGGAAAGTTTCGACATGAAGCAGTAACCAAGGGAGATTATCCAGCTGTTGGTGATTGGGTGTATATAAAGAAAATAGAGAATGAAAAGAAAGCAATTATTCATCGTATTTTTCCGAGAAGAAGCTCTTTTTCTAGACAAGAGGCTGGTACTCGAACGGAAGAACAAGTAATAGCAGCAAATGTAGACTATCTATTTTTAGTGAATGCACTTAACCATGATTTTAACGTAAGAAGAATGGAACGCTATTTACTATTAGCGTATGAAAGCGGTGCGATGCCTGTTATTGTTTTAACAAAGAGTAGCTTATGTGAAGACGTGGAACAGAAAATTGTAGAAACGGCAGCTGTGGCAATTGGTGTTCCGATCTTCGTTGTTGATAGTTTAGAGCATGCTGGTATTAAATCGTTGCAGCAATTTGTTTCTTCTGGGAAAACAATTGCTCTAGTCGGATCATCCGGGGTTGGAAAATCCACTTTGCTAAATGCGCTTATAGGAATTGAAGTAGCAAAAACGGGAGATATTCGTGAAGAAGATAGTAAAGGAAGGCATACGACAACGCATCGTGAATTGTTCCGATTACCGAGTGGTAGTTTAGTTATTGATACTCCTGGTATGAGGGAACTGCAGCTTTGGGAAGGAAGCGATGCAATTCAAACAACATTTTCTGATATTGAAGAACTAGCAAAAACGTGCCATTTTAGGGATTGTAAGCATGAAAATGAGCCAGGGTGCGCAGTGCATCATGCAATTGATAACGGAATTATTACGATAAATCGTTTGCAAAGCTATAAAAAACTACAAAGAGAACTGGCGTATTTTAAGAGAAAACAAGATGCTGTTCTTGCAAGGACAGAGCGTGATAAGTGGAAAAAGATTTCTAAACAGCATAAAAAAATGTAAAAAGCCAAAGGGTGGTTCCCTTTGGTTTTTTGCTTTTGTAAATTTTATAATAATATTATTCATATATATAGACAAAGGGAAATTAATTGTTTAAACTTTACAAAGTATTCATCATAATAGGTTATGAAAATAATAATTCGGGAATGGGAAATATGTATAATTCACTAAATTTAACTTTTGAAATTGAAAAGCAGGAGGTTTGTAATGGGTAGACTATTAAATTGGTTTCGTGATATGAAAGTAGCAAAAAAACTACTAATTTCATTTTTTGTCATTTTAATTGCGGCTGTCTCTATTATCGGAGGCATGTCTTATCAAACGGCTAAAAAGAATTTTGAATCACAAATTACGAGCAGTGCTCACGACAATATAAAAATATTAGATAATTTAATCAATCAAATGATTGATGCAAAATTTAATGATGTCAATAATTTTGCACGGGTGATTCAAAGTAATATGTATCAAGGGGATAATCAAGATGAATTAAGAAAAATGTTATCTCAATATATCAATTTGAATAAAGATGTTGAACAAGTATACGTTGCTGGGAATGATAAGAAATTTGTGCAAGAACCAAATATACAAATGGCAGCAGACTATGATCCAACAGAACGTTCTTGGTATAAAGATGCAGTCGCAAAACAAGGTGGTATTGTAATTACTGAGCCGTATAAGGCACAAGGAAATGGACATATTGTCGTAACGATTGCAAAACAAGCAGAAGATAAAAACGGTGTTGTAGCGGTAGATTTAAGTTTAGATAATTTATTAAAAACAACAAAGTTAATCAATATTGGTAAAAAAGGATATGCTTTCATTTTAGATGGGAAACAAAAAATAATTGCACATCCTCAAGAGAAATCAGGAGAAAAAGCATCTGATTCTTGGGCGAAGCAAATTTATGAAGATAATCATGGTGCTTTTTCATATATGTATGACGGTAGCGAAAAACAAATGGTATTTTCTACAAATGTAAAAACAGGTTGGAAAATCAGTGGGACGATGTATTCAAATGAAGTAATTGAAGCTGCGCAGCCTGTATTTTATAATATGTTAATTGTTATGTTCATTTCATTAGTTATAGGCGGGGCACTTATTTATTTTGTGACACTTTCTATAACGAAGCCATTAAAAAGATTAGTTGTTACTTCTAAAGAAATAAGTGAGGGAGATTTAACGCAAACCATCGAAATTCATTCTAATGATGAAATTGGTCAACTTGCAAAAGGATTTAATGAGATGACTGATGCATTGCGAACGTTAATCGGGAGAATTAATACTTCGGCTGGACATGTTGCAGCAGCATCAGAAGAGCTAACGGCAAGTGTAAGACAAGCGAGTGAAGCGACTGAGCAAATTACAATGGCAATGGATGAAATATCGAGCGGGGCAACAACGCAAACGACAAGTGTAGAAAATGGTGCAATGTTACTATTTGATGTAACAGAAGGAATTCAGCACGTAGCAAATAGTTCATCATCAATTAGTACGGCTTCTGCTCATACTCGTGAAAAAGCAGAAGATGGTGGGAAACTAGTCGGAAAAACAGTAAATCAAATGCAGTCTATTGCAGAATCTGTTTCACAATCAGATGAAGTTATACAGTTATTAAATAATAAATCCAAACAAATTGGTGACATACTAGAAGTAATTCAAAATATTGCAGATCAAACAAATCTTCTAGCTTTGAATGCGGCAATTGAAGCTGCAAGAGCAGGAGAGCACGGAAGAGGATTTGCAATCGTTGCAGATGAAGTACGTAAATTGGCGGAGAAGTCTAGCGTATCTTCTAGTGAAATTAGTAAATTAATATGTGAAATACAAGATGACATGGGTAAGACTGTAAAATCTATGAGTCATGTAAATGAAGAAGTTCAATCTGGACTTGTTATTGCGAATGAAACGAAGCAAAACTTTACTGAGATTTTACAATCTACAAATGAAATTGCAAATCAAATTAAAACGATGGTTGTAACGGCTAACGGGATGTCAAAAGGTGCAAATGAAGTGTCTATTTCAGTAGGTCAAATTGCAATGACAGCACAGAATAATGCGACGAGTACTCAAAACGTTGCAGCATCAGCAGAAGAACAACTAGCGTCCATAGAGGAGATTAGTTCTGCGGCTGGTACATTATCTCAAATGGCTGAAGAGTTACAAGGGTTAATTGAAAGATTTAAAGTTTAACATAAGACAGGCTATCTCCAAAATAGCAGTATGCTATTGGAGTAGTCTGTTTTTATTATGTAAAATGAAATGAAATGAGATTGAGAGTATCTTTATACTATTTAAAGGTATATTTTGTATAATATTTGTCGAAAAATAGAGGTATTTGTTAAGTTTGTGTATAATTATATTCATATAAAATGCAAATAAAGGAGATTACTATGGGAGTTTATTGGGGTACTAAAAGACATTCTTGGCTTAGTTATGTCTCATTTTGGTTAAGTATTTCATTTTTTATTGTCTTTCTAATTGAAGTGTTTATTTTAAAAACACTTTCGAATAGTTCGGTGCAAATTGTTAAATATTTTTATTTTATACTTGTACCAGTAAACATCTTTCTTAGTTTAAAGTTACTCTTTAAGAAGAATGAAAAGAAAGCATTACCTATTTTTAGTTTCATTGTCTCATTATTATTTACAATTTTAATACTAGTATTAGCGTTAGCAGCTACTGGGAAATTCTTTTAAGGAGAGTGTTATAAGTCACTCTTCTTTTTTGTTATTGCAAGGAAATAATAAGTGGAGGATGGACAAAGAAATAGTTAATTGAATTTTAGTATAATTCTAAATATTTATGATGATATTAAGAAATGAAATATGAGACAATTCACATAGTGAGGAAGAAAATTAGGTGTTTTATATGCGTTTATGAAGCAAATGAATACGGTAAGAACGGTGATATATGGTACAATACATATGGATAGTGATAGAGATAAAGGGTATATAAAATACTCATCGTTTTTTAGTAAGAGAGGGGTTATCTTATGCTATACGAGGATTTGATGACATTATTTCAAGCAGCTCCGAAAGAAGAAGGTAGAGGCGGCTGGAAATATATAATCCAGGAACGAAATGATAAATATGAAATTGTTGATGAAATGTTGAAAAATCAAATGAGTGTTGAATTGTATTTTAATGAATATGATGAGGTGAAAATCACTTTATATAAAGATGGAATGCCTATTTCGACGATGCAAAGAATTGCGATTTCAAAAGTTGAATTAGACGAAGAGGAAGAAGGGATTCAATTCATTTTAGAACGCATGCCTAGTCGGATGATTCGGTTGCAATTAAAACCATATTTGGCATTGGAAATGGGTCCGTACTGGGAAGTATGTGATGATTGTGAATGAACATAAAAGAAGCATCCAATAACATGGATGCTTCTTTTATGTCTTTTGAAGTTGTTTAAAAGCGATAATCGGAAGTAAAATGATGCTGACCCATCCGATTATAGGATATAGAATGTGGAGTAATTCACTGTAACCAACGTAACTAAAGCAATAACTTATGAGTAAAATGAAGAAAATAATATTGTTACTTTTCCATCTAGTGATGGATTGCATTTGTTTTGTCATTCCGAACACATTACCAACTAAAGTTGTGAACACTTCACCGAAAATGATAAGAACAAAGAAAAAATGAAAAGTTGCATTGAATTTTCTTATGACTTCAGCCATTGGGATGTTATATTGATAAAATTGGTCGACAGATAAGATAGCTAAATGGCTGCATAATAAAATTAGAGAAAGTCCTGCACCACCTAAAATACCGCCCCATAGAATGGCCTTTCGATCTTTTACTTCACTGGCTAACGGGACGAGAACGCTTTGAGCGAGAGAAAGATTTAAGGCGACATATGTAATAGGACTAGTAATCCACTTCATATTCCAGCTTTCTGCAGGGATAGTGTTACTAATAGGAGTTGTACCGTGAAAAAAAGTTGTAATAGCAAGTCCGATAATGAAAATCATCATAATAGGTACGACAAGTGTATTAACTTCAAAAACCCCTTGTAATCCGCGACTACCTATAATGAGACAGGCGATCACTGTAATGAAAATGCCGAGTTGTCTTGGTAAACGAAGTTGTTCTTCAAATACTGCCCCAGCTCCTGATAACATAACGCTTGTTACACCAAATAATACGAGTAATAATAGTGTATTTACAACATTTCCAACTACATCCCCAAATAAGTATTTGTTAAATTCTTGCGCTGAAAATGCACCGATTTGTGATGAAAGTAACATCATCTTTGTGCCAAGCCAAATAAAAAAAAATCCACTTACACATATGCCAATTGTTCCATAAAATCCGTTCACTGTAAAAAATTCAACAATTTCTCGTCCAGTAGCAAATCCAGCTCCAACGACTGTTCCTATATAAGTAGCAGCGACTTTCTTTGCTACTTGCCATTGTTGATTGTCCATGTTATCCCTCTTTCTACTACGATGAGCTTGATTTACTATTATGCATATGTATGAGCTTGGACAATTAGACGTATGAAGTGTTTGAAAACATACATGAATTAAAAGATATTAGGGAAGTATTAAAGGTGTTAAAACTTTGTTACATATGAGCCAATCGTTCGAAAGGATAGGAAATGTATGGTAACATGTAATTAGGTTATTAAAAGATAAACATTATGAAATGATAAGAGGAGTGGATTGTATGAGTACGAAAACAAATGTTGTTGAAGTATTAAACAAGCAGGTAGCAAACTGGAATGTGTTATATGTGAAACTACATAATTATCACTGGTATGTGACAGGACCACACTTCTTTACGTTACATGAGAAATTTGAAGAGTTTTACAATGAGGCTGGAACAAATATTGATGAATTAGCAGAACGTATTCTAGCGTTGGAAGGTAAACCGCTAGCAACAATGAAAGAATATCTTGCAACATCTAGTGTGAATGAAGGGACAAGCAAGGAATCTGCAGAAGAAATGGTGCAAACATTAGTGAATGATTATTCTGCACTTATTCAAGAATTAAAAGAAGGCATGGAAGTTGCTGGTGAAGCTGGCGATGAAACATCAGCGGACATGTTGTTAGCGATTCATACAACATTAGAACAACATGTATGGATGCTAAGTGCATTCTTAAAATAAATATAAGTATATAAAGAAAAAAGTCATTGAAAAATTCTTTCAATGGCTTTTTTTGTAATTTTTCAGTTTTCTTTTATGCTATAATATAGTAAAAAGGAGGCGATGCGATGTTTCGCTTTTTCAGAACTGGAAAAGAAGAGCGTGAAATTACGAAAGATGAATTAGAACAAGCGATGGCTAAGTTTCTAGAAAAGAATGCTAATATTGTTTATACAGTATTAGTAAATGATGATTATACAGTAAATTATGATTTGTTAAAACCGTATTTACTTGCATTTCCAACAAATAGTTTTCTTATTACGAAGGAAACGCTTGAGGTATTTGAACATACAGAAGAAAATCTAAACCTAGTTAAAGAAATTGATATCGTACAAAAAGCAGTAGATCAATACGTAACAGAAAAAGAAATGTTTCCAATCGTTGAAGGTAGTGAAGATCGCCTTATATGCGGGATGAAATTAGGGCCGTATTTAAATCGTATATTAAAAAGAGACTTATATATTTCAGAAAAACATTATTTAGTTTCAAGTAAACCAGACAGAAAAAAACAAAAGAGTGGGTAGATGTATTGAAAACAACAATAAATATATTGTTGTCTTTTTTTGTTTATGAAAATATTGAAATTTCGTTCTATTCCGTTTTACACTAAACTTATTGGACGAAGAGGAGTAATGATTAAGTATTGTTAGCTCGAGTTATATATAGTGATTACAGAATGGTATAAAGGTTTGAGAACTAAATATGATAAAAGATTACGGGGGAATGGGAGTATGAAAAATAGTATGACTTATATTCAATTATTAAATGAAACGTTACATCGTTACGCAAATAAAGGAAGTTTGGAAGCGTATACTTATATAATGGAGCATGCGAAAGGTATAGTGGGGAATGAGGCACAAATATATAATTTTAAATATGCGCTAGCGGGTGCGGCAGGACTTGAAGAAGAAGCGCTACATCTAATGAAGGAAGCTATTATAGAAAAGGGTTTTTGGTATGGAAATGAGTATTTAATTTCCGACGACGATTTAAAACCACTACATAAATTTGAAGAGTTTCAAAAAATGGTTCAATTATGTAAAGAAAGAGAAGAATTAGCAAAGAAAACAGAACGAGCAGACGTGAAATATATAGACAGTAAGAAAAAAGAAAAACTGTTTATTGCAATGCACGGTGATCAAGAAAATATAGGGATAATAGAACCATATTGGAAAACTGTTTTGACACAAGATTATACGTTAGCTTTACCACAATCTTCGCAAATTCAGTTTTCAGATGGGTTTGTGTGGGATGATATACATAGAGGGGAAGAAGAATTAAAAGAGCATTACGTTACGTTTATAAAAAATCATACAGTAGAAAGTGTAATAATTGGTGGTTTTTCTGCTGGTGCAAGAGTAGCTTTGTATACGATTTTACAAAAAAATATAGATGTAGATGGTTTTATTTTTATGGCGCCGTGGCTTCCAGAGATTGAAGAATGGCATGAGTTATTGGAAGTGCTACAAGATAAAAATATAAAGGGATATATAGTGTGCGGGGATCAAGATGAAGATTGTTTCGAATGTACGCAGCAACTTGTACAATTATTAAGAGATAAGAATATAGAACATGAGTTTAAAGTTGTACCTAATTTAAAACATGATTATCCTGAGGATTTTGATGAACTATTAAAAGAAGCTATTGAATATATAGACGACAAACATAATAAGTAGTAAAAAAGGGAGATGCATCATAATTGATGTATCTCCCTTTTTTCATTATAAATGAAAAGCATTTGCTAGTAAGCGATAAGAATTCAATTTATCTTCAAATCGATGAGTAATTGTGACAATCATAAATTCATCAGTATTGTACGCTTTGCTTAAGTTTACGATTTGTTCTTTCACAGAAGATGGATCACCAACGATCATACGTTGACGATTTTCTTTTATACGAAATAAATCATAAGCGCTGTATGAATAATTTTGTGCAGTTTCGATAGAAGGAGTACCAGTTGTACGCTTTCCTTGTTCTAGTAATAAAATCGATAAATCTAAACTAGAAGCAATTTTTTCCGCCTCTTCATTCGTTTCTCCGCAAATAACAAAAATAGAGACGATTGATTTTGGTTTATCTCCTAAATAAGAAGGTTGGAACTGTTCCTGATAAGCCTTCATTACTTCAGGGCCACCGTATCCGTTAATGAACTGTGCGAATGCAAAAGAAGCACCTTGTCTTGCGGCGATCATTGCACTCTCTCCGCTAGAACCAAGCATCCACATCTCGGGAGATGTTGGAATGACAGGAGTAGCCTTTAAATTTGCATAATGATGGTTTTCTGGTACTTGATCATGTAAGTACATTGCAACATCTGCAATTTGCTCTGGGTATTGATCAAGTGAGATCATTTTTCCTTCTTGCAGTGCGCGAGTTGCAATTGGCATACCACCAGGTGCTCTGCCGACACCAAGGTCAATACGATTTGGATAAAGCGCTTCTAAAACGCGGAAGTTCTCAGCAACTTTATATGGGCTATAGTGCGGCAACATAACACCACCTGAACCAACTCTCATACGATCCGTTTTTGCTGCAATATGAGAAATAAGTATTTCAGGACTTGAACCAGCAAGGCTGACAGAGTTGTGATGCTCAGATACCCAAAAGCGTGTATATCCGAGTTTTTCAACTTCTTGCGCAAGCGTAACTGTATGTGAAAAAGCTTGGGCTGCTGTACTACCATCTGAAATAGGTGATTGGTCTAATACACTTAATTTGATCATAGAATATACCTCTCAATCTTAATGTACATCCTATTATATATTTACTTACGAAAAATGCGTAATAAAATGCTCAAAATAAAAAGTTGATAAACCACCTATCCACTTTTAACGAGGAAAGCCTCGTTCATAATGATTCATTTCGACTAAATTTAATATATATTCGTAGTTATCAATCTCAAGTTTTAGTTGTTCACGCTCTTTTTTAGATAGATGCTTACAACTAAGTTTGTTGCATAGTTGGTGTTTCTTTCCTTCTAAATACTTCTTTGTAGCGTGGTAGTCGTAAGTTTTTTTCATTTTCAACCACTCCTTCGTTGCTGTTGCTATATTATACGAAGCGTGAAGAGATGTGAAAGCTACCTCTTATGTACTTTTAGTGAATATTCCACTTGCTATGTTGTTATGTTTATAGGAATTTATGAATAAAATGCACTAAACCACTAATGCCCATTTTATGAAGTAAGGGGTGGAATTGTGCAGAAAGATATAATGTATAACACTGAGATGGATGAAACGTTAAAAGTTATAAATAAAGGGTTAAAGAAGACGACACGTTCGAAACAAATTATAGTAGTAGGGGCCGGTATGGCTGGGTTGGTTTCGGCATCTTTATTAAAGGCTGCAGGACATGATGTGAAGATTTTTGAAGCAAACAACCGGGTAGGTGGCCGCATAGAGACGGTTAGAATGGAAGATACCGGATTATATTTAGATGTTGGAGCAATGAGAATTCCGTATTCGCACACATTAACGATGGCATATATAAGAAAATTTGGGCTACAGGTGAGCCCGTTTATTAATAGGAATGAGACTGATATTATTTACGTAAATGGCCGAAAAACGACATTAAAACAATACGAAAAAGATCCAAGTATATTAAAGTATCCTGTAGAAATGAATGAGGTCGGGAAAACGTCTGAAGAGCTATTATTGCTAGCGGTACAGCCCATTATAAATTTTATAAAAAAGAACCCAGAGAAAAATTGGGATGTTGTAGTAAAGGATTTTGGGAGATACTCTACAGGACAATTTTTAAAGTATCATCCTTATCAATATAATACGTATTTCTCGCCAGTAACAATTGAGATGATCGGTGTCCTATTAGATTTAGAAGGTTTTTTAGAAAGGTCATTTGTTGAGACACTACGCTTTTTATACATTATGCAGGAGGAGAGTGGATTTTGTGAAATAGTAGGCGGAAATGATAGATTACCAAAGTCTTTCTTACCACAATTAGAAGAAAATATTATATATAATCAAAAATTAATGAAGCTACATCAGCACGATAACGGTGTGACAGCTTTTTACCGGAACGAGGAAACTTTTGAGTATAGTAGTATTACAGGGGATTTAGTTATTATTACAATTCCATTTTCGACAATGCGATTTGTGGAAGTAGATCCATTTGATTCTATATCTCATGAAAAATGGAAAGCAATTCGTGAATTGCATTATATGCCAGCAACGAAAATAGGAATTCAATTTAAAAGTCGATTTTGGGAAGAACAAGGACAGTTAGGTGGGAGAATTATAACGGATTTACCAATTCGTTATGCCTATTATCCAAGTCACGGAATTGGAAAGAAAGGACCTGCTATGATGTTAGGCAGCTATACATGGTCTTATGATGCGTTGTTATGGGATGGGTTATCAAAGGGAGATCGTATCTATTACACATTACAAAATTTAGCGACAATATTAGGCGGTCAAGTATATGATGAGTTCATGTCTGGCATATCAAAAAGTTGGACATTGGATCCATATGCACTTGGAGGATTTGCGCTATTTCAGGCAGGTCAAGAATCTGAGCTACAACCAGCGATTGTCAAACCAGAAGGAAGAATATTCTTCGCTGGAGATCATACAACGTTATATCATGGATGGATACAAGGTGCGATTGAATCTGGAGTTCGTGTAGCGGTAGAGGTGAATAATTAAAATGTGTAAAATTCAGAAATTTCTTTACTGTATAGGTTGAGATGGATATTATTATATATAAAAGAATTAAAAGGAGTGTTGAAAGTGAATCCGTTATTATTCGATTTTCCTTCTGAATTTTATACTGAAAGGCTATTTATTCGAATGCCGAAACCGGGTGACGGTAAAGCTGTATACGATGCAATTCAAGCTTCTATGAAAGAATTAAAACCATGGATGGTTTTTGCACAAAAAGAGCAATCAGAGGAAGAAGTAGAAGTGAGTATCAGAAAATCGCATATTCAATTTTTGCAGCGTGAGGATTTAAGATTACTAGTTTTTTCGAAAGAAACAGGTGAATTTATTGCATCAGCTGGATTGCATCGTATTAATTGGGATATACCTCAATTTGAAATTGGGTATTGGATTGATTCAAGGTTTAGTGGAAAGGGTTATATGCTAGAGGCTGCAAAGGGTATAACGGATTATGCTTTTTCTGAGCTGAAAGCAAACCGCGTAGAAATTCGATGTGATTCTTTAAATAAGAAGAGTAGAGCGATACCTGAGAAATTAGGATTTAAGTTAGAAGGTACATTGGAAAGTGCGAGTGTAGCAGTAAATGAAAAGGGATTAAGGGATATGTGTGTATTTGCCATGACTAGAAATACATATGAAAAAGAAGAGCTGTAAAGAAACAGCTCTTCTTTTTGTGTATTATGGTACAGGATGTCCATTAGAACTTTCGAAAATTGTAAACCATTGTTGACGATCTAAATCAACTTTTGTAGCAAGAGCGGCTGTTTTAACACGATCTAATTTACCAGATCCAACGATTGGCATCATGTTAGCTGGATGAGCAAGCAGCCATGCATACATAACTGTATCGATGCTAGTAACATCTAGTTCAGTAGCAACCTTCTGTAAAGCTTCACGTACACGTACGGCACGTTCTGATTGACCAGTAAAGATTTCTCCGCCAGCAAGAGGCGACCAAATCATTGGATTGATTCGTTTTTCTTGGCATAAATCAATTGTTCCTTTTTCGAAATGCTCAAGATGCATTGCAGATACTTCAATTTGATTTGTAATGATCGGGAAATCTAAATAAGAACTTAACATATTAAACTGTGAAGGTAAAAAGTTAGATACACCGAAGTGACGGACTTTTCCTTCTTGCTTTAAGCGTGAGAACGCTTCTGCTACTTCATTTGGATCCATAAATGGATCAGGGCGATGAATGAGAAGTACATCAATATAATCTGTATGTAAGTTTTGTAATGAGTCTTCCGCGCTTTTTATTATATGTTCAGCACTTGTATTGTAGTGCGCAACATATCGCTCTGGAAATTTTGGTGATGGGGGAGCGATTCCACATTTTGTGATGATTTGCATGTTTTCACGTAAGGAAGGCTTTAATTGTAATGCCTCTCCGAACAGTCCTTCACACGTATAACCACCATAAATATCAGCGTGATCGAAAGTAGTAATCCCCATATCCATGCATTCTTCAATAAAAGAAAGTAATTCTTGTTTCGTCATATTCCATTCTGCTAAACGCCAAAAACCTTGAATAATACGAGAAAATTCTAGTGTTTCGGCCATTTGAACTCGTTCCATTATAAGTACCCCCTTGAGGAATAAATAATTTTTTGAAAAGGCTTTCTTGCTATGTATTATTATATAGTTACAGTGTCGTACTTACAATAAATATGTTTTGCTACAAAAACGATTTTCTCTGTATGCTATAATGTAGAAACATATAGCTATAAGGAGATGTAATGGATGATTCCAGTAACAATATTAACGGGTTTTCTAGGGTCAGGGAAAACAACATTATTAAATCGTATTTTAACAGAGAATCACGGTAAGAAATTAGCGGTAATTGTAAATGAAATAGGGCAAATTGGTATTGATAATCAGTTGATTATGAATGTGGAAGAAGAAATTATGGAAATGACAAACGGTTGTCTATGCTGTACTGTACGGGAAGATTTACTTGTCGCTTTAAAACAATTATTGGACGTAAAAGCAGAAGGGAAAATGGATTTTGATGGATTAGTAATTGAAACGACTGGTCTTGCAAATCCAGGTCCGATTATTCAAACATTCTTTTTAGATCCTGTGATTCAATCTGCATACCAAATTAACGGTGTTGTAACAGTAGTAGATAGTTACCATATACATAAACATTTTGAAAAAGGACTAGAAGCAAAGGAACAAATTGCATTTGCTGATGTCGTTTTAGTAAATAAATTAGATTTAGTGGATGAAAGTGAAAAGGAAAATCTATTGCAGGAACTGCAAGGTATTAACCCAACTGCAAAGTTAATCGAGGCGACTAACTGTGATGTAGATATTCCATCGTTACTACAAATTCAAACGTTTAAAACGAAAGATACGTTACAAATTTATCCTCATAAAGAGCATAATCATCTAGAAGGCGTAAAGTCGTTTGTACTACGCGAAGAGCGACCGTTAGATTTACAAAAACTAAATGAGTGGATGTCAGCTGTCGTTCAAGAGCTAGGAGAGTATTTATATCGCTACAAAGGAATTTTATCGATTGATGGAGTAGATAAACGTATCGTTTTCCAAGGTGTGCATACACTGTTTGCTGCATCATATGATAGAGAGTGGCAAGTGGGCGAAGAACGAGTAAGTGAAGTTGTGTTTATCGGAAAAGATATTAATAAAGAATGGTTCCAAGAACATTTTGAAGAGTGTGTGAAATAAGCCTGCGTATATTGCAGGCTTTTTTGTTTACTAAAATTGGAATTTGTATTAAAGTATTCTAAAAATACTAAACATTTAGTATTTTTAGGGTAGGGGGATAAAAAGTGCGTTTAATGATTCTTGGATTGCTTACTAAAAGGGAGTCGCTATCTGGTTATGAAATACAGCAGGCTCTACATATGGTGCAAAGTAGTAAATGGGCAGAGGTGTTCCCGGCTTCTATTTATCACGCGCTAAAAAAAATGACAAATGAGGAATTAATTCAAGTAAAAGCAATTGAAATGACTGGTAGACGTTCAAAAACGATATATTGTATTACAGAAAAGGGAAGTCAAGAATTTAAAAGACTATTAAAGGAGTCGTTTCAAAAGTCATCAGTTGTGTTTCCGAAACATTTATATACAGCATTAACTTTTTTTTCAGAAGAAGAGGGGATGAGAGAAGAGATTTTAGAAGCTCTAGATGAACAGAAAAGAGAAATATTAGCTACTTATGAAGAAATGAGGGAAGGAGAAAGACTGAAAGATCATGTGCCAGAGTATGTGAAACTTATTTTCGAAAATATGTATGAACAATGTGAGATGCAACTTCGATTTATTCATAAGTTAGAAAAACTATTGTAAAAATAAAAATATGGTGGGAAGAATATGAAAATCGATCATCTTGTTGTAAATGTAAATAAAGAAATACAAGAAAATAAGGAAATGATTAAAAACGTACATTCTATTGGACTTCCATATGTTCCGAAATGGGGAAAGGGAACGAAGGGCTTTAAAGTATCTAACGTATGGATTGGAAAAGAATATTTAGAATTAGTAAGAGTAAAAACAAAAGATGGTGGTGGCTGGCTACAAGAGTGGGTTCAGAAATATTATGCTGGCCATCGAGGACTTATCGGATTGGCAATTGATGTTGAAAATATAGATAAAGTGTATGAAAAAATGATAGAAGGTGGAATTGAAATTACAAAACCAGAACCATTACAATATAAGTGGGTTTTTAATTTGTTTAAGAAAACTATGCCATGGAAAAATGCATACATACAGCCGATGAAGGGGATGCCGTTTCAATTCTTTCTACAACAAATGGACGATCAAAAGAGCAGAGAATATATGGAGAAATATATGTATCCAAATAGTGTGGAACAGGGCATTTCAGGAATAATTGCGGTGAAACTGTATGGAGAAATAACAAATGAAGATAGAGAAATAATTAGTTGTCTATTTTCAGATGTTACAAATGAGGAAGAAGAAATAATAATTCATTTAAACAATCAAGTAATTCATTTAATTCAATCGAATGAGCATTTTACGGAGGTAATACTAGATTGCAAAAGCGAAGCACATAGGGAGAAGAAATTAAATATAGAAAATGTGACATTGATAAATAAATAATAAAAAGCCTGTTTTCACAGGCTTGTATGTTCATCTAATAATAACTCCATTACAACACCTACAACTGGGCCTTCGTCATCAATATCGCCATTTAAGCGGAAGCCAAATGACTCGTATAATCCCATTGCGAGTTTGTTGTCTGGATGTAAACTTAAATAAATTATTTTACATTCAAATTTATCTTGTAAGAATTGAATGAGTATGCGAAGGAAACGTTTTGCATATCCTTTTCCTTGATATTGCTCGTCAATCATAAAGCGATCTAACCATACGCTTTTACGTTTTTCCGAATACCATCCGTACATTGCATATCCTACAAGTGTTTCTCCATCGTATAAACCTATTGACGTTCCGTTTCCTTCAAATAATGATTCTGCTAGAGAAAACGCATTGCTTTCAATAAATTGCTGCTGGTCTTTTGCGACGTTTAAAGCAGCTACTGAACGCCAATTTTTTTCTGTTACTTCACAAATGTGAAGAGTCATAATTCCAACTCACCTTCTAAATTAATATAGCTTAAAAGCTAATATGGATAATTTTACTTGTTATTTTGGTCAAGTCAAGTAAGAACAAATAAAAAAGAAGCTGCATGACATATGCAGCTTCTTTAAAAAAATGATTAGTTAGTAGCTTCTTTCAATGTGTTTACGTTTTCTTCCATTAAAGTGAAGTAGTCTTTATTGTTCTTCGCATCGTCTTCAGAAATAGTAGCAAGATGATTTAAGCGCAAAATTTTTGTACCCGTTTCTTTTTGAATGACAGATGCTACTTTTGGAGTAGAGAAAGTTTCAAATAAAATATATTGTAGATTATGTTCTTTTACTGTTTTTGTAATGTCAGCAAGCTGTTTTTGAGATGGTTCATCAGAAGCTGAAATACCCGCGATAGCAATTTGTTTTAGGCCATAGCGTTGCTCCCAGTATCCATAAGCCGCATGAGAAACTAAAATATCTTTCGTTTTTGCATTCGCAACAGCTGCTTTAAATTGATCATCTAAATCAGTAAATTTTGTTTGCAGTGCTGCGAAGTTTTTTTCGAACTCTTGTTTATGGTCAGGTTGTAATTCTACAAGTGCATTTTTAATTTTTTCTGCCTGTTTCATTGCTAAAGTAGGATCTAACCAAATGTGCGGGTCTTTATCGTGATGATGTTCATCCTCTTTATGGCCGTCTCCGTGATCATGATGCTCCTCTTCAGTAGAAGTACGCAGTTCAATACCTTTTGATGCATTTACAATTTTAACATTCTCTTTTTGCAATGCTTTTTCCATTTTTTCAGCAAATGGTTCTAATTCAGCACCGTTATAAACGAATAAATCGGCTTTTGCAACTTGTACGGTTTGTTTTTGACTTGGTTCAAATGTATGAGAATCTGCACCAGGTGGGTAAATCGCTTCAACAGTTACGTAGTCGCCACCAATTTTTTTTGCGAAATCAGCAAGAGGAAAAATAGTTGTATAAACAGTTAGTTTTCCGTCTTTCTTGGCCTGACCTTCTTTTTTATTTGAGCAGCCAGTAAAAATTAAAGTGAAAATAAGTAAGAATGAAAATATAGTCAATCTTTTAGGCATGAAGTTCTCCTCTTTTCTTTTTTTACGGATATATTTTCCCCAATTATAGAAGAAAAATATCATTTTAATACAAAACGGAATAATTACGTTTTAGTTTGCGAACTTAGTATAATACATCTTTTATAAAGTTGCAATAAATAATAATCATTCCGATTTGTTTTTGTTATAAAGTTGTCAAATTTGGATGTATTATTTTTAGGAATGCATGCATATGTGACAACGTTACGTTCATATATTTGAAAGGAGGGTGTAGAGGGGGATGAGTGTTTGGGCTACTTAATGGAAGCTATTTTATTGATATTAGCGGTAGTATTCCCATTAGCATTAGTCTTAATTTTTTTAAGAAGATTAATAAGTAATTTAGGAGATGCATCAACAGTAACAAAATTACGAGAGAGAGATGAGAAAAAAGAGTGAGTAAAGCACTATGCGTACGCATAGTGCTTTACTTGTGGTAAAATGAGAGAAGGAAACTCCTAAAAGTTGTATTTTACTGAAGGAGAGAAAAGTAAAATAAGAGGTATATGCATATATGAATAAGCGAACAGCGTTAGTACTTGGTGCAAGTGGTTTAGTTGGACAAGAGATAACGCGTCTATTACTTGAATCAGATTACTACGATTCGGTTACTATTTTTGTAAGGGAACCAATGCAATGGCAACATGAAAAGTTACAGCAAAAGCAAATAGATTTTTCGATGTTAGAGGAATATAAAGAGTTTTTTGCTGTAGATGACGTATTTAGTTGTCTAGGAACAACAATCAAAAAAGCAAAAACAAAGGCAAATTTCAAAAAGGTAGATTATGAATATACGTTACGAGCTGCTTGTTTAGCTGAAAAACAAGGGGTACAAAATTTCCTTGTTGTGTCCTCAATGGGAGCAAATCCTAAATCGTTTTTCTTTTATTCGCAAGTTAAAGGGAAAATGGAAGAGGAATTACAAAAGTTAGTGATTGGTGGTATTCACATTTTTAGGCCCTCATTATTAGTAGGAAATCGACAAGAATTTCGTTTCAGTGAACGAATGGCTGAAAAGTTATCTCGTATGATTCCTTTTATATTTAAAGGGGCTTTCAAAAAGTATAAACCAATTTCAGCGAAAGATGTGGCGAAAGGGATGTATATCACTGCATTGCGAGAAGAAACGGGTATTTATATTTATAACTCAAATGAAATTACAACGATAGAATAACATGTGTTAAAAAAGTTTGAATCTTGAATGAATAGTAAATACATGTAGTTTAGCAATTATAAGAAAGTAAAAAAGAGTGGGAAGCCCACTCCTTTTTTACGATAATTTATTATGCAAATCGCATTTTTATCCCGCTATTTGTGGACAGCAACCCCCCGCGGATTAAAGTTTCACTTTATACATCTCCAATACTCTTAATCTTGTACGACAAGTGACCTCATTTATTACAATGCTATTTTTAGAGCCTGATTATACTAACGAATGATTTCGTTTTATAAGAATTTTTCACCTCATTTGAAAATATACTACTATCATGTATCCTTTGTTTTTAATGCCAAGAAATCATTAGAATATACTTCCCATTTGAAAGTAATCTATTTATATATTTGTCTGAGTGAAATCTGAAGGTGATTGGGTTCTGAAGATATAAAGGTCATATATATGTATTATTCTGTATTGCTTGAGCGATTGCAAAAGGAGGATATACGGATGAGTAAAAAAGAAATGTTGCAAAATGGAATTAAGCAAGTTTTTTACGAAGAAGCATGGTATCCACCTATATCAGATGCGTTAAAGGACCTTACCGCTACACAAGCGTGTTGGCAACCAGAAGGAAAGGCTAGTAATACAATCTGGGAAATTGTAAACCATTTACTTCATTTTAAAGAACGCCTACTTGCCCGCTTACACGAAGATGAAACATTTGTTGCACCACAAAATAATGATGAAACGTTTGTCCAAGGTAGATGTAATGATGAGGACTCTTGGCAACAAACAGTGTTGCGAACAATTCAAGTGCATGATGCTTTACAATCTGCATTAATATCCCTTCAAGAAGCAGAACTAAATCAATTAACTCCTTCTCTACCAATTTGGCAACAATATCAGAACATTTTTTTGCACGATGCTTACCATACAGGACAAATTGTACAACTTCGCAAGCTTCAAGGTTCATGGCCAGCGCATCGTTCCTATTTGTAAATGATACTTAAAATTGTTGGAGTTATAAACGAAACAAACGAATTAATATGTAAAATACTACTATATCAAAAAACAATTTCTCACTTAATCTGAGAAATTGTTTTTTTCGTAATCACGATTGTGGAATTTGATTTTTAACCCTGTAACATATTCAGAACGGGAGATAAATACATAAAAAAATAGGCGTATCAAGCAAAATGTTGATACACCTTAAAATGATATTATGAAATAATATACATTGTCTTGTAGTATACTTTTAATTTCTCTGTAAGTAGTCGTACATATTATTCTTTGTTTTATTTATTCGTATGGATTTTCCCTGGTGCTCGCTTGTATTGGTACGGTTCTTGTAACTCAAAGCCAAGTTCATTGGCGGCTATTCTTGGGAAGTAAGGATTGCGAAGTAACTCACGTCCGATAAAAATTAAATCTGCTTCGTTATTATTTAAAATTTGTTCTGCTTGTGCCCCGGTCGTAATCAATCCAACGGCCCCAGTTGCAATGTTAGCATGCTCTTTAATATGTTTCGCGTATTGTACTTGATACCCGGGATATACATCGATGTGTGCCGGCACAACAGCCCCAGAACTACAGTCGATTACATCTACCCCTTGTTCTTTCATCCATTTTGTATACTGAACGTAATCTTGAACCGTTAACCCATCAGGATGATAGTCATTTGCTGAAATACGAACGAATAACGGTCCGTTCCAAACTTCATTTATTGAGTCAATAATTTCACGTAAGAAACGATAGCGATTTTCAGGTGAGCCCCCATATTCATCAGTCCGCTTATTAGAAAGTGGAGAAAGAAATTCATTAATAAGATAACCGTGAGCACCATGTATTTCAATAACGTCAAATCCAGCTTTTTTTGATCGTATTGTAGCCTGCTGAAAAGCTAATATAGTATTTTTTATTTGCTGTATATTCAATTCTACTGGTATTTTCATTGTTTCATTAAACGGAATTGCTGATGGAGCGAGAGCATCCGTTTCTAATTCTGCTTTTCTTCCGGCGTGAGCGAGTTGAATGGCAGCTTTTGCACCGTTATCATGTATAAAAGTTGTCGTTTTATGTAAGCCTTCAATTAGGCTGTCATCCCATATACCTAAGTCTTTGTTAGAAATTCTTCCTTCAGGTAACACGGCTGTCGCTTCAATCATAACTAAACCAACTTGACCGGCAGCTCTCGTTCCATAATGAACGAGATGGAAATTAGTTACTTGGCCATCCTCGTTTTCTGATGAATACATGCACATAGGTGACATAACGATACGGTTTTTTAATGTAACGTCCTTAATTGTATAAGGTGAAAAAAGTTCGTAATTCATCCAATAGCCTCCTAGATTGAATTTTCTTACATTGTATCATTCTCTTTTTTGTTTTCCCTAATAAAACGCTTATACGAAAAATTTTGTCTATTCATGTTACAATAATTAATATGAATTGAATTGGAGGATGACATATGTACCAGGCTTATTATGAAAGTGAATTAGGTTTGCTTGAAATTACAGCGAACGATAAAGGAATTACGTCTGTTATATTTGTTGATGAGAGACAAGAAGAATATAAAAATGAAACGATAGATCAATGTATAAATGAGCTAGATGAATATTTTAAGGGGAAAAGAAAAGAGTTCACGGTCCCGCTGTCTGCTGAGGGAACAGCATTTCAAAAAAATGTATGGGATGCGCTCTATACTATTCCTTATGGCGTAAGTGCTTCATATTTAGATATTGCAGAAAAAGTCGGAAATACGAAAGCTGTACGAGCGATAGGAGGAGCGAATAGTCGTAATCCAATTTCAATTATCGTTCCGTGTCATCGTGTAATAGGAAAGAGCGGGAAGCTTGTTGGGTATGCGGGTGGTTTATGGAGGAAAGAGTGGTTATTAAAACACGAAGGTATTTTGAAATGACGTATGGATGAGAAGAGGGATTGTTTTGAAGTGTATAAATTGTGGGCAACTTTGCAAGGGAAATCAGTTGAATTGTGAAAGTTGCCAGCGGACCTTGCATAATGAACAAGGTGAAGGAAGCTCGCTAATAGACAAGGAATTAGAAGTATATGTAGGGAGACAATATCCGTATTACAAAAGGAAATGGGAGCTTGAAGATAAGCGGATTGCTAGGTGGAGCTGGAATGGTTGGGCAGCTATTTTTAATGTAGGTTGGCTTGGATATCGTAAGTATTATGTACCTGCAGCTTTGTTTGTATTGTTATTACTAGCATGCGATGCATTTTCTTATTATATGGGTTTCAACGTAGCACTGCCGATCATTAATATGGTGCCTCTAACGTTTCTATTACTTGTTTTTATTTTATTTGGAATGGCGATTTTTGCGAATGGATTATATTATCAATTTGCAGAAAGGCGTATATATCGAATAAAAGCACGAGAGATTCAAGATGAATCGGTTGAGAAGTATCTCATTCGTGATAGTGGTGGAACGAGTAAAATGGGAGCAACAATTGTTACGATTTTAGCAGTTGCTAGTATCTTTTTCAGCCATTTCTTTTTCCCGACTGATCGAGATATTATTCAAAAGGTCCGTGCAGGCTCACTATATGATTATCCGTTCTTTTCAATTGGTGAATCGTTTGAAAATTATTTTAGAAATCCAGGTTGGGTATATTATCGTGGCACCGAAGGATTAGAATTGGTAGAGTTTCAAGGAGAAAGTCCTGATATGCCAAGGAAAAAGGTGACGATCCAGTTTGTTGTTGATTATAAATTGGGTGAGATTGAGCCGTACTCACTTACAATTAATGGAGAATCTAAAAATGAGGAAGAGTTTTTGAAGATAATGGACGAAATATTTAAAGTTCAAAATCCATTTGACATAGAGGATGGATTACAAGTAAAAGCAATAGAAAAAGAAGCGGATAGAAGGGTGTTCTATCCGCTTCTTTTTTTACTGTACAAAAATAATATTTGAAATAATCTGAATCTTTTGTATAATAATATATATTATACTGGCTTTCATTTATACATATAGATTGGGGGAAGGAAGAATGAAGAGAAAGGTAACAACGATTGCTGCAGTTGCATTATCAACTAGTGTATTAATTGCAGGTTGCGGAAATGGGGAGAAGGCATCTACAACGAAGAAAGAAGCAGGTAAGGGAGCAGCAGATAAGCAAGTATTAAACTTACTAGAAGCAGCAGAAATTCCTTCAATGGATACGTCAAAATCGACAGACTCTGTATCATTCCGTGCCTTTGTCAATGCAATGGAAGGGTTATATCGTTTGGACAAGGATAATAAGCCAACTCCAGGTATGGCAAAAGATGTGAAGATTAGTGAAGATAAAAAGACATATACATTTGAATTACGTGATGCAAAGTGGTCAAACGGCGATCCCGTTCGAGCGCAAGATTTTGTATATGCATGGCAACGTACATTAGATAAAGCACTAGCTGCAGAATATGCATTCATTTTATTTGATGTGAAAAATGCACAGAAAGTAAATAAAGGAGAATTACCGTTAGATCAATTAGGAGTGAAAGCGAAGGATGATAAAACGTTAGTAGTAGAATTAGAACAACCAGCACCGTATTTCCTTGAACTTACTTCATTCCCAACATTTTTCCCTTTAAATGAAAAATATGTGAAAGAACAAGGGGATAAATATGCATTAGAAGCAGATAAACTATTATACAATGGACCATTTACGATGAGTGAATGGAAACATGAACGAAGTTATCAGTTAAAGAAAAACCCTAATTATTGGGATAAAGATACTGTGAAGTTAGAAGAAATTAATGTGAATATTGTGAAGGAAACGAGCACGGGAGTAAATTTATATGATAGTGATCAAGCAGATCGAGTTATTTTAAGTTCTGAATTCGTTGATAAATATAAAAAGAATAAGCCAGATGAATTTAAAACGAAGTTAGATCCACGTATGTATTTCTTACGTTTTAACCAAAAAAATGCAACGTTTAAAAACCAAAAAGTTCGTGAAGCGATTGATCTGGCATACGATAAAAAAGGAATTGCCAATGTTATTTTAAATGACGGATCATTACCAGCATATTTCTTAGTACCTGAGAAATTTACGACAGGACCAGATGGGAAAGATTTCCGTTCTGTAAATAAAAATTTCCGTGATAGTAAAGACAATGCAGAAAAAGCAAAAAAATTATGGGAAGAAGCGAAGAAAGAGCTTGGCCAAGATACAATTACAGTAGAATTTCTAAATGATGATAACGGTAGCCGTAAAAAAGTGGGCGACTTTATTAAAGAAGAGTTAGAGAAAAATTTACCTGGTATTAAAGTGAATTTGAAACAACAACCATATAAGCAGAAGCTAGAATTAGAAAAGAAATTTGAATATGAATTCTCATTATCGGCATGGAGTCCGGACTATCCAGATCCAATGACTTATATTGATATGTTTGTTACTGGAAGCTCATTTAATGAAATGGATTATTCTAACCCGAAGTATGATGATTTAGTAGCGAAATCAAAAGGAGAGTTATTAAAGGATGATAAAGCACGCTGGAATGCACTTGCGGAAGCTGAAAAAATCTTAATTGGTCAAGACGCTGCGATTTCTCCTACGTACCAACAAAGTACAGCATACTTAGAGAAACCATACGTAAAAGGTATTGCGAATCATACGTTCGGTGGGGACTTTAGTTATAAATGGGCATATGTTACAAAAAAATAGTATAATAAAAGATGAGTGAATTTTCGCTCATCTTTTATTTGTATAGGAGGAACTAGAGTTGTTAAAGGGAATCAATCATCTTTGTTTTTCAGTGTCTAATTTAGAACAATCTATTATATTCTACGAAAAAGTACTAGAAGGAGAATTATTAGTTAAAGGAAGAAAACTCGCATATTTCAATATATGTGGGGTATGGGTAGCACTTAATGAAGAAACACATATTCCGAGAAATGAGATTCATCAATCTTATACGCATATTGCGTTTTCAGTTGAACAGAAAGACTTTGAACGTCTACTGCAGCGATTAGAAGAAAACGATGTTCATATTTTACAAGGAAGAGAACGGAATGTAAGGGATTGTGAGTCTATCTATTTTATTGATCCTGACGGCCATAAATTTGAGTTTCATTCAGGGACATTGCAAGACCGACTTAATTACTATAAAGAAGATAAACCTCACATGGCATTTTACTAAGGGGGAAAGAAGTTGCATGCGCTAGTAATTGGCGGAACAGGAATGCTAAAGAGAGTTTCTATGTGGCTTTGTGAGCAAGGGTTGCATGTTTCTATTATTGGACGAGATGAAGTGAAATTAGAAAATGTTAAGCGGGAGAGTGCTGCACCAGAAAGTATCACATGCCTTTCGTTAGATTATCATAATGACGACGATATAAAGCTAGCTATTAAAAGCACAATTGAGCGGAATGGCCCAATAACATTAGTTATCGCATGGATACACGCAAGTGCGAAGGGGACGTTATCACTCATTTGTAGAGAATTAGACTTATCGTCTGAAATATGCAACGTTTTCCATATTTTAGGTAGTGAAGCGTCGCGTATGCCCGCACAAAGAATAGGAGGTACGCGGTGTAGCTACCATACAATAATATTAGGTTTTATATTAGAAGATACGTACGGGAGATGGCTTACCCATGAAGAAATATCGGATGGGGTAATAAAAGGAATTGAGAGTAAATGTGATGAATGGATTGTAGGACGAGTAGAACCGTGGGAATTGCGGCCAACATGGTAAGGGGGAATGAGAAATGAAAACAACTGTATATGTAACAAGGCACGGTGAAACGGAATGGAATGTAGCGAAGCGAATGCAAGGGCGGAAAAATTCTGCTTTAACTGAAAATGGTATGCTACAAGCGAAGCAATTAGGAGAGCGAATGAAAGATTTATCTATCGATGCGATCTATAGTAGTCCGAGTGAAAGAACCCTTCATACTGCAGAGTTAATAAAGGGAGAACGTGATATACCGATAATCGCGGATGAGCATTTTTATGAGATTAACATGGGTATATGGGAAGGACAGACAGTCGATGATATAGAAAGGCAATATCCAGACGAAATACAATTGTTTTGGTATGAGCCACATCTTTTTCAGTCAACATCAGGAGAAAATTTTGAGTCTGTTTATAAAAGGGTAATTGAGGGGATACAGCTTCTTTTAGAAAAGCATAAAGGAGAAAGTATATTAATTGTTTCCCATGCGGCAGCGGCAAAACTACTTGTAGGACATTTTGCGGGTATTGAAATAGAAAATGTGTGGGATGATCCATTTATGCATAGTGCTAGTCTTAGCGTAATAGAATTTGAAGAAGGTAATGGCAATGTGAAGCAATTCGCAGATATAAGTCATTTTCAAGAAAAGTAAAAAAGGCCGCAAAACGGCCTTTTTTTGTAGGCATAAAAACTAGCAATTACGTTTTTTATACCAGAAGTGATCGAATTTCTTGTTTTTGCAAGATGGGAATTTATGTCCGCCTTTGCAATCATTCCACTTATGCCCGTCATCGCATGAATCATCGCAAGAGTGACCGTTTCTATGCGGGAAGAATTCGCACTTTTTACAGAAACTTCGTTTTGTCCAGAAAAATTTCTTTTCAAAGCGTATGCATTTTGTAACGAACGTACAATGCTTCCTACGCGTCACTTTCGTAACTAAAACGCATTCTTTTCTACGCGTTACTTTCGTAACGAACGTCCATTTTTGAACGCGTACACGAGTACATTTCGTAACAAATGTCCATTTTTTTACATGCGTACATTTTGTAACGAACGTACAATGTTTCACTCGAGTACATCTTGTTCTTGGGCATTTACCCCCAGTTGTACATTTACATCCAGTTGTACATCGGTCATGAGATAATTTATCATCATCGCACTCAAAAGCACTTGGATCTTGATGTAAAAAATCCTCCATCCCAGCACTTTTGATTTCTTCAACCGCTTTTCTAATATCACGTTTCATAGAAATCCTCCTTATCATGTATTAAGTTGAAAAGGTATTCTTTTTCCTTAACATGATATGAGATATGAAGTCTTTCTGAACAGGACAAGAGTGTAATTTTATATAAATAGATGATAGCGGATGTATGGACAAGGCAAGGCGCATACATTGAATGAAGAGAACTGAGAAGGGATGAGAAAATATGCTACCTTCATATGATTTTTTTATTCATCCAATGTACGTAGTGGAATTGAAAAAAGACATTTGGTCAGATAGTCCAGTGCCAGCAAAATTAACTTATGGAAAAAAGAAGTATGACATTGATATCGTATACCGAGGTGCTCATATTCGTGAATTTGAGAAAAAATCTTATCATGTTATGTTTTATAAACCAAAAAAATTTCAAGGTGCGAAAGAGTTTCATTTAAATTCGGAGTTTATGGATCCGTCTCTCATACGAAATAAATTATCTTTAGACTTTTTTCACGATATTGGTGTGCTTTCACCAAAATCACAACATGTATTTATAAAAATTAATGGTCAAATTCAAGGTGTATATTTACAGTTAGAATCAGTTGATGAAAACTTTTTGAAAAATAGAGGATTACCAAGTGGCTCTATTTATTATGCGATAGATGATGATGCGAATTTTTCTTTAATGAGTGAGAGAGATAAAGATGTGAAGACCGAGCTCTTTGCGGGTTATGAATTTAAATGTTCGAATAAAAATAGTGAAGAACAACTGAGTGAATTTGTCTTTCAAGCGAATGCTTTGTCGAGGGAAGCTTATGAAAAAGAAATTGGGAAGTTTCTAAATGTCGATAAATATTTAAGGTGGTTAGCTGGCGTTATTTTTACACAAAACTTTGATGGTTTCGTTCATAACTATGCACTATATCATAATGATGAAACAAATTTATTTGAAGTGATACCGTGGGATTATGATGCGACTTGGGGGCGAGATGTACAAGGGAGACCGCTTAATCATGAATATATTCGTATTCAAGGTTATAATACGTTAAGTGCAAGATTGTTAGATATACCTGTATTTAGAAAGCAATACCGAAGTATTTTGGAAGAAATATTAGAAGAACAATTTACTGTTTCGTTTATGATGCCGAAAGTAGAAGGTTTGTGTGAATCGATTCGTCCATATTTACTACAAGATCCATATATGAAAGAAAAATTAGAAACATTTGATCAAGAAGCTGATATGATCGATGAATATATAAATAAAAGAAGAAAGTATATACAAGACCACTTACATGAATTGGATTAATTTTGAAAGAGATTGGAACATTATCAATCTCTTTTTTTGTATAATAAAGATGTATCAACAAAACTGACTTACTATTCACTTAAAAGAGTATGGGGGATGTGGAAACATGAAGGTAAAATGGATTGATTGGGTAAAACAAATACAAGCTATAGCCCAAGCGGGTTTAACGTATTCTAAAGATGTGTATGATATAGAGCGTTTCCAACAATTACGGGATATTTCCATTTCGATGATGTCACATTACACAAAGGCAGATTGGGAAGTTGTAGAGAAGTTATTTGCAAGTGAGACAGGCTATCAAACACCTAAAGTTGATATAAGAGCAGTCGTTTTTCAAAATGAAAAGTTATTATTTGTGAAAGAAAAAAGTGATGGGAAATGGGCATTGCCAGGTGGATGGGCCGATATCGGTTATACGCCAACAGAAGTAGCAGCAAAAGAAGTTTTAGAGGAGACGGGTTATGAAGTAGATGATTTTAAGCTACTCGCTATATTTGATAAAGAAAAACATCAACCATCGCCTTCAGCAACACACGTATATAAAATTTTTATTAGCTGTAAGATTATTGGTGGCGAAAAGAAAACTAGTATTGAAACAGAAGATGTGGAGTTTTTTGGCGAGAATGAATTGCCTAATTTATCGATTGCTAGAAATACAGAAGAGCAAATTAAAGAAATGTTTGCCTACATGAAAGAACCTGAGAAAGAAACATTAATAGATTAATCATGCTTATGCCAATAATATTGTTGGAATGAAGATATTGGCAGAATGCGACCTTTATGTAATAATGGGATGGTATGTGAAGAAAAAAGGAGATAGAAAATAAAATGTTAGCAAGCATAATAGATCAGTTATTGCAATTTTTTGCAAGCTTAGGTTACTTTGGAGTAGCGCTAGCTTTAATGATTGAAATTATCCCGAGTGAAATCGTACTTTCGTATGCTGGATTTTTAGTAGCGGATGGTAAAATTAGTTTTGTTGGTGCAGTTATTGCTGGAACAATCGGTGGTACGTTAGCTCAAATCTTTTTATATTGGCTTGGGTACTATGGAGGGCGTCCAGTTGTAGAGAAATATGGGAAATATCTACTTATTAATAAACACCATTTAGACATAGCGGAAGGTTGGTTTAAGCGTTACGGAGCAGGAGTGATCTTTTCTGCACGCTTTATCCCAGTCGTACGTCATGCAATCTCTATTCCAGCAGGATTAGCTAAGATGCCATTAAAACTATTTACACTGTATACTGTGGTTGCGATTATTCCATGGTCAATACTATTTATATACTTAGGTGAAAAGCTTGGTGGAAATTGGAGACACATTAAAGAGTATGCATCTGATTACACACATTACATAATTATAGGAGCTGTTCTCTTTGTTGCTCTATACTTCGGTTTAAAGTATTTCAAAAAGAAAAAAGCAGCGCGTTAAAGTCAATGATTGTTCATTGGCTTTTTTTATTTGTTTCGGTTCGGTTCTAAAAAAAAAGAGTTGTCCATAATGTATAATAATAAAGCGTAGCGGAGGAATGTGATGAAAGGGTCACCGTTTATACGTGGAACGATATTTTTAACGATGGCAACGATGATATCTAAAATGTTAGGATTTATATATGTTATACCGTTTACAGCAATGGTCGGTACGAGTGGGTACGTTTTATACACGTATGCTTATCGTCCATATACGATTATGCTCAGCATTGCGACGATGGGACTACCACTTGCAGTTTCAAAAATGGTATCAAAATATGATCAACTGAATGATTATCATACCGTTAAGAGAGTACTTAAGAGTGGTATCTTTTTTATGTTAATAATGGGAGTCATCTCATGTTTTGCGCTATATATATTAGCTCCACATTTAGCTAAACTTGTAATCGATGGAAATGATCAAACGGGGAATAGTATAACAGCTGTCACTAATAATATTCAAATTGTAAGTTTTGCGTTAATACTTGTACCAGTAATGAGTTTATTAAGGGGCTTCTTTCAAGGATTTCAATCGATGGGGCCTTCTGCTCTAAGTGTAGTTGTCGAGCAATTTTTTCGGGTCTTAACCATATTAATAGGAAGCTTTGTCGTTTTATATATTTTAAAAGCTTCTGTCTCGCTAGCTGTTGGTATTTCAACGTTCGGTGCTTTTATGGGAGCGATAGGTGGATTAACAGTTTTAAGTGCGTATTATATAAGAAGGAGAAAGCACTTAAAGAAAAAAGAGATGGCAAGTATACCGCAAACAACAAAATCTTTCTTCTCGCTGTACAAGGAGCTCTTTACATATTCAATACCTTTTGTTGTGGTTGGTTTAGCAATTCCGTTGTATCAGACGATTGATACATTTACAATTAATAAACTACTTATACAAATAGGGTATATGCAAGGAGAAGCGGAGAAGATTAATGCGATAATTGGTCTTGTCCAGATGGTTGTACTTATCCCGGTTTCCGTTGCGACTGCTTTTAGTATGTCTCTCGTACCTGAGATGACAAAAGCCTATACAGCAGGGAATGTGAAGTTACTGTACAAACATTTTACGAGGACGAATGTATTAGTAGTAGGTATTACGGTACCAGCGGCGATTGGAATGATGTTGTTAGCAAAACCAGTATATACTCTTTTATTTGGTGCCGGAAATGATCCGGAGATGGGGAGAGTTATTTTACAGTATTATGCTCCTGCCTGTATACTATTTTCGCTTTTTACAGTAACAGCTGCGATGTTACAAGGAATTAATCAACAACAGAAAACAGTGCTAGGATTAGTAATTGGTATTATTGTGAAGATAGTTTTAAATATCGTATTGCTTCCGTATTTCGATTATGTAAGTTTTATTATTTCAACATACGCTGGTTATACGATTTCAGTGGGCTTTAACTTGTGGATGCTTTCTAAATATGTTATAAAGGCAACATAAGCTTTTTAAGGCAGAGAGCACTCTGTCTTTTTCTTTGTTTATAATATTTTTCTTATAAAAACGTTTTCAAAATAATTTTTCTATTGAAATTTAAACGTATGTTTCATATGCTGAGAATGGCGGTTCAAAAACTGTTATGTAAGAGAGGTAGATTCCTACATGTAAAAAGAATCGGGGTGATAGTATGTTAAATATTTATTTAACAGACCGAAACGGAAAACTACAAGAGGTTGAGGAAATGCAAAAGGGTTGCTGGATTAATGTACTTCATCCAACGGAAGAAGAAATTCAATATCTAGTACAAACTTTAAATGTAGACTTAGATTTCATTAAAGACCCTTTAGATGATGAAGAACGCTCTCGTATTGAAAAGGAAGACAATAATACTTTAATAATCGTGGATATTCCAACAGTTAGACATGATGAAGAAGGAAATTCGATTTATGACACGATTCCAATAGGTATGATTGTAATGCCAGATTGCTTCGTGACAATTTGTTTAGAAGAAAACCCAATTTTTGAACGTTTTATTAATCAACGTATTAAAGAATTTTATACGTTTAAAAAGACACGCTTTGCACTGCAGCTCTTATATACGATTTCTACTTATTATTTAAGATACTTAAAGCAAATTAACAGAAAAACAATCGATTTAGAGCATCAATTAAATAAGTCGATGAAAAATAAAGAGATTTTCACATTGTTAGGCCTTGAAAAAAGTTTAGTATACTTTACAACATCATTAAAGGCGAATAAAATTGTAATTCAAAAATTAATGCGAAATAGTACATTTTTAAAAATGTATGAAGACGATCAAGATTTATTAGAAGATGTATTAATCGAAAATAAACAGGCTATTGAAATGGCGGAAATATATAGTCACATTTTAAGTGGAATGATGAATACTTTTAGCTCTGTTATATCGAATAATTTAAACAGTGTTATGAAACTGTTAACGTCTATTACAATCATTTTATCGTTACCAACAATGGTCTCTAGTTTCTTTGGAATGAATGTAAAGGTTCCCTTTGAAGGTGAGGCTCAAGGTTTTGTAATTGTACTTATAATATGTTTAACATTATCTTGCGCTTTAGCATTTGTATTTTGGAAGAAACGTTACTTTTAACGATAAGAAAGCTGCTCTAGCATAGTTGTATAACTGCGCTAGAGCAGCTTTTTTGCTATGAAATCCAAAGTTTTGAATAGAATATAACTTATAAAATGTAATGTATATGAAGGGAGTGAATTCCGTATAAGTCTTGTCCAATTCATAAAATGGGGTTAAAATTACATATTGTTAATGAAAAGTTGGAGGAAATACATCATGGAATTGTTTCAATTACCGAAAGCATTCCTGCAGATGAATACAATCTTTATCTCCATATTGATCGAAGCACTTCCTTTTGTGCTTATTGGTGTATTTATTTCAGGATTTATTCAAATGTTTGTGACAGAGGATATGGTAGCAAAATGGATGCCGAAAAATCGTTTTCTGTCCGTTTTAATGGCTACTTTTTTAGGTATGTTGTTTCCAGGTTGTGAATGTGGAATTGTTCCGATTGTAAGGCGCTTAATCGGAAAAGGGGTTCCGCCATATGCCGGGATTGCATTTATGTTAACGGGGCCAATTATTAATCCGGTCGTATTATTTGCAACATACGTTGCCTTCGGAAGTAGTATGCACATGGTATGGTATCGTTCTATTGTAGCGATTATCGTAGCAATTATCGTTGGAATTATATTATCATTTATGTTTAAAGAACATCAATTAAGAGATGATCACTTCCCAGAAGTGAATCATAAGCGTCCATTACGTAAAAAAATGTGGGATGTATGTACGCATGCTGTTGAGGAATTTTTCTCGATGGGAAAATATTTAGTGTTAGGTGCGTTAATTGCAGCTGCAGTTCAAACGTTCGTGCAAACTTCAACACTTCTTGCTATAGGACAAGGACCGTTTTCTTCACCAGCTGTTATGATGGGACTAGCTTACATTTTATCACTTTGTTCAGAGGCGGATGCATTTATTGCTTCGTCATTCCAAAGTACATTTTCAACAGCATCACTTGTCGCGTTCCTCGTATACGGACCGATGGTGGATATTAAAAATATGTTTATGATGCTTGCGACATTTAAAACGAAATTTGTAATTGTCGTTACAGTTACAGTTACACTTGTTGTTTATGCAAGCTCACTACTCATTTATGCGATGGGGTGGTAGGTTATGTTTCGAGCATATATATTATTAGGTTTTACAATCTTAATCGCGCAGCTTCATATTTCAGGTAATATTACGAAGTATATCAATATGAAGTATGCCTATTTATCAAAAACAGCAGCAATTATTCTAGGTTTCTTAACGATTGTACAAATTATTATCGTTTTCCAAAAAGAGCATCAAAAAGAAAAAGAAAAAGAACAGCACAATTGCGGATGTGATCATAGTCATTGTGGGCACGACCATTCAAAAGATGAAAATACATGGTGGAAACGAACATTTTCGTATACTTTGTTCTGTTTTCCAATTGTCTCAGGATTATTTTTCCCGATTGCGACACTAGATTCGGATATTGTTAAAGCGAAGGGATTTCATTTTCCAGTAGCACAAGCAGAAAGTAAAGATCCGTTTATGACAAGGCAATTTCTAAGACCGGACACGAGTATTTATTACGGAAAAGAAGGATACCGTGGTGTAATGGAAAAAGGGAAGAAAGAGTTTGTTACGAAAGACAATATTGCTTTAAAAGACGAGGACTTCTTAAAAGGTATGGAAACGATTTATAATTATCCTGGCGAATTTACTGGGAAAAAATTATCTTTTAAAGGGTTTGTGTTCAAGGATGATTCGTCTAAAAAAGAACAATATTTCTTATTCCGCTTCGGTATTATACATTGTGTAGCGGATTCGGGTGTATATGGTATGTTAGTGAAAAAACCAGAAGGGGTAGAATGGAAAAATGATGATTGGATTCAAATAGAGGGAGAAATTTCTACTGAATTTTATCAGCCGTTCCATGCGAATATCCCTGTTTTAGAAGTAACGAAATGGAATAAAGTTGAACAGCCAAAAGAACAATATGTATTTAGAGGAGCCGATTGATCACATCGGTTCTTTTTTGTGGACTAAGAGTTCTGAATGTTGTTAATATTAAACGTGTAGTGATAATAAGCTCATACTGTTCTAGTGTTCATGGGAGATGGAACTCTTACTTGAACTTCTTTGCTCCAGTTGAACCTTGTAGTGGGAGTCTTAATGTCTGCAAATAGCGGATTAAATAATCAAAGGGGTGATAATAATGACTGAAGTAAAGGGAAAAACAGCTAATGAGTCTAGAGTGTTTAAAACGAGCCGAGTATTTCCAACAGATTTAAATGATCACAATACGCTATTTGGTGGAAAGATATTAGCCGAGATGGATATGGTTGCTTCTATTTCAGCAACGAGGCATGCAAGAAAAGAATGTGTCACAGCATCTATGGATTGGGTAGATTTCTTACATCCTGTTCGTTCTTCAGATTGTGTTAGTTATGAATCCTTTGTAATTTGGACGGGTAGAACTTCGATGGAAGTGTTTGTGAAGGTAGTAGCAGAAGATTTAATTTCAGGTGAGAAGCGTATAGCAGCAACGTCATTTGTTACTTTTGTTGCGCTTAGTAAGGAGAATAATCCAGTTCCTGTGCCGCGAGTAATCCCTGAAACAGAAGAAGAGAAAGAATTACATCGCATTGCAGTATTACGTGCCGAACAACGTCATATACGTAAGGCAGAGAGTAAGAAAGTAGCTACATTACTAACTTTTTGAGTTGAATTTGTAGTCGTTAACGGTATTATAACAGACCGAAATGTTTTCATATGAAAAGCGGACACCTAAAAATAGGTGTCCGCTTTTATAGTTTTTTCATCCACATATCATCTGACGATAGCTACTTAGCAGAAGCAAGCAGCACCGACGATGATTAAGAGGATAAATAATACGACTAATAGCGCGAATCCATTACCATGTGCGAAGCCCATTGTTATTTCCTCCTTTTATTTTAAGATACAACATACAATATGCAAATGAGCTATTGTTTGATATGGACATATATCATGTAATGACGCATTTTCTTGAATGATAATGTATTAAAAAAGGGAAGATATAGAAATAACAGTAAGTGGAGAAAGGAAAATATCCATGAAACACTTTTTCGTTGTAATCCTTTGTTTAATAGGTGTATTCATTTGGATGAACATCGATGTGGAAATGGGGAAAAAAATGGCTAGTGAAGATGAATTAGGACAAGTTCGATTAGGTGAATTTCAACTTTATACGAACGGTGAAGAGTTATATACGAAATTATTTGAGGATATACGTAATGCAGAAAAGTACATATATGTCCATTTTTATATTGTAGGTAAAGATGAAATAAGCAAAGAGTTTTTGCAGTTGCTTGAGAAAAAGGCATCGAGTGGAGTAGAAGTAAAATTGTCAGTTGATCGAATAGGTGGATATAAGCTGAAGAAAAAGATAATTCGTCAACTAAAAAGTAATGGTGTCCAGTTTACGTTTAGTAAAAAGCCTAAACTACAACGTATATTCTATTCGCTGCATCAACGGAACCATAGACGCATTGTTACGATAGATGGAAAAGTATCATACATCGGCGGATTTAACATTGGAAAGGAGTATCTTGGACAAGATCCGAAATTTGGTCCGTGGCGTGATTATCATGTACGAGTCAATGGGAATGGCGCAACGGATATGGAAAGAAAATTCGCTGCTGACTGGAAAGAAGATACGGGAGAAAAAATGCCTGTACATGAGAGTTTACCTGCAATAGGGAATGTGAAATATCAATATTTATTTTCAGATGGAAAAGGTTTATGGAGAAAATATGGAGCGCTTTTAAAGCAGGCTAAAAAGTCTTTAGTTATTGCTACGCCATATTTTGTACCAAGTAAAGAAATGATGAAAGAGTTAAAAGATGCATTAAACCGCGGTGTCAATGTGAAAATTCTCGTACCATTTAAAAGTGATGCAGTATTGTTAAAACAAGCTGCCTATCCGTATTTGAGAGAGATGAACCATGCTGGAGCGGAGATTTATCAATATCGAAATGGTTTTTTTCACGGGAAAGTAACAATCATTGATGGAGAAGTCGTTGATATAGGTACAGCGAATTTTGATAATAGAAGTTTTTATTTAAATTGTGAATCTAACTGTGTCATATATGATAAAACAGTTGTTGCTGACGTATGGAACAGATTAAAAGAAGACTTCCATAAATCAAAAAGATTTTCGGAAGAAGATTTTGAGAAAATTAGTAAATGGGATTGGTTATTAGCAAGAATAGCAAATGTTATAGCATCATATTTATAGCATATAGACAAAAGAGAAGGGAGGCACTTTCATGGATTGTATGAAAGAATTAATGAGATATAGTTATATGCTTATATATAAGGTTGGGGAGTATACAGGAGAGGTAAGAGACGAAGAATTAAAGGAGCTATTACAGCTTCATTTGCCATATATGTTGCAAGCATATAATGAACAAGTGAATTTTCAAGAAGGAGAGAATGTACAGCAAATAACTTGTGAACCAATTCCATTTCATTTTCATGAAATGGAAAAGGAAACTGATAGTAAATATACAGGGGATATTTATATTGCAACTTGTTATATTTCGCATTTAAAACGGTTAGCACTAAAGTTTGCTCAAGTGGCAGTTGAAGTTGCAAATCCAGAATTCCGCTCTTTTTTAGAAAACTGCTTTTTGAAAATGAACCGTTACGCCTATAGTGTATGGCAATATGTTGTGAAGAAAGAGTATAAGATCAAACATGTATATGAAAATGAGAAGTTTGCATAAGAAACTAAGGCGGAAAGATAGGGCCTTAGTTTTTTACTTTTCATGGAGAAAAAGACTAGGTAGCTATGTTTATTATCAGAAAATTTACAAATATTTACCGTTTATTTACTATTTTTCAATCTTTCCTTTAAAAATAGAGAGTAATATGGGGTTGTACATATTCTATCTAAAGGAGGAAACGCAAATGAACAAATGGGTTAAATCATTAACTGCTATGGCACTTGCAAGTTCTTTATTAATGGTAGGCTGTAGTAAAGGTGAGGACAAAAAGAAAGAAGACGATACAACAACACAACAAGAGGATAAAAAGGATAAAGAAACAAGTGGAACTGAGAAGTCTACGGATTCTAAAGAAAAGAAATAAAATAATAATAGAGCTTCCTCTTATAAATGAGGAAGCTTTTTTGTTGTAAATTGATTAAGATTATTGAAAAATAGAGAAAGAAGGAAAGAGGGGGAAAACAAATGAAAGTATGTATATTGGGAGCAACAGGACGAGTAGGTTCAAACATAATTAATTTAGCATTAAAGGATTCAGCTGAAGTGACTGCATTAGCGCGTGATGTAAATAGAATAGAAATACAGCATGAAAGGTTACGAGTGATAGAAGGTAATGTATTGAACGAAAATGATATAAAGAAAGCGATAGAAGGAAGCGATATAGTAATTAGTGCGCTTGGAACGGATCAAAATGGAACATTAGCGAAGAGTATGCCACATATTATAAAGCAAATGGAAGAAGTAGGGGTTCATAAGATCATTACAATAGGAACAGCTGGTATTTTACAAGCAAGAACAGATCTAAATTTATATCGTTTTCAATCAACGGAATCAAAAAGGAAAACGACAACAGCAGCAGAAGATCATTTGGCTGCATATAAGGTACTAAATAATAGTAATAATTTATGTTGGACAGTTGTTTGTCCGACACATTTAATAGATGGTGAGGCGACAGAGGTATATCGAACTGAAAAAGATATATTGCCAGAAGGTGGATCGAAAATTACAGTGGGTGATACAGCACACTTTGCATGGGATCTATGTAAGAAAAACATATATGAAAATAGTCGAGTAGGTATTGCATATTAAAAAACCATCCCGAAGTCGGGATGGTTAAAAGATGATATAACACAAGAAGATGATAATCATAATGATTTGGAGAATTGCTTTCGCTACTGTACTGCTTAAAAAACCAACTACAGTAGCGACTCCTACTAAAAAGGCGTCTTTTGGCGCTTTTTTATGCATGAGTTCTGTAATAAATACCGATAAGAACGGTATGATAATTAAACCGAATGGTGGGAAGAAGAAAGATCCGACAATGATAGAAAGCATACCGACACGTTCTCCCGATTTAGAACTCCCGTATTTCTTTAAGAAATATCCATTTGCAATAAAATCAGCAACGAAAATGAATAGTGTGAAAATGACTTGAATAATCCAAAAGGAAGTTGTTAGTTCTCCGCCATTTATACCAAAATGGTAAATGAAATATCCGGCCCAGACAGCAAGGATGCCTGGAATGATAGGATAAATAAAGGCGAGAAATGAAACAATGAAACAGGCAATGATACATATTGTTAATAATACTGTCACTTTATAACTCCTTCTTCGTGTCTAATTTATGTACCGCAATTTTTTTCACTTGATGTCCATCAAGTTCTAGTGCTTTAAATTGAAAACCGGCAAATTCAATGGAATAACCAGCTTCAATATTTAAGTCAACTGCTTGAGAGAGGAGCCAGCCTCCAATTGTATCTAAATCGCTATCATCAATATGTAGGCCAAATATATCATTTACTTCAGAAATGAGCACCTTCCCATCTAAAACAGTAAGCTTCGGCGTACGTTTTTCAATCATAGGTGATTCATCTGCATCAAATTCATCTTGAATTTCTCCAATGATTTCTTCAAGAATATCTTCCATTGTTAAAAGCCCAGCAGTACCACCATATTCATCCATAACGATTGCCATCTGAACACGATTCTTTTGTAGATGTACTAATGTTTTGCGAATTGGAACAGTTTCAAATACCGTTAGTACGGGATGTATGTAAGATTCAAGTGGTTTATGAATGCCTTTCGTTTGATCATGAAATATTTCTTTCGTATTGATCATACCGATGATATCATCTTTATCTTTTTCGATGATCGGATAGCGTGTATACTTTTCAGTTGCGACGATATCCATATTTTCTTCCAACGTACTTTCAGTAGATAAGCAAATCATTTCTGTACGAGGGACCATAATTTCTTTCGCGACCCGGTCGTCAAATTCAAAAATATTATTTACATATTTATATTCGGTTTGGTTTATTTCGCCGCTTTTGAAGCTTTCACCTAAAATAAGTCGTAGTTCCTCTTCAGAATGGGCAAGTTCATTTTCTTTCGCAGGCTCTAAACCGAGTAGTTTTGTGAAAAAGATTGCCGTACTATTAAGTAGCCAAATGAATGGATACATAATTTTATCAAATAAAATAAGTGGTCGTGCAAACTTAAGTGTGATTGCTTCTGCTTTTTGAATGGCGAAAGACTTTGGAACTAATTCACCTAATACAACATGGAAAAATGTAATAAAACTAAAAGCAATAATAAAGGATAAAGTATTCGCCATTGTTCCAGTAATATTAATCTTTTCAAAGAGCGGTCGTAGTAAATGTTCCACAGTAGGTTCACCAAGCCAACCAAGCCCTAAAGAAGTAATCGTAATCCCGAGCTGACAAGCTGATAAATAAACATCTAAATTAGATAGGACACTTCTTGCAGCTAAAGCTTGTTTATTGCCTTCGTTTGCAAGTTGGTCAATTCGACTTTTTCGTACTTTTACAACAGCGAATTCTGATGCAACGAAAAAGCCGGAAATAAGGATGAGTACAAAGATGAGAAAAATATTTAATATGTCCAAGTGTGTTCTCTATTCCGTAGTTTGGAATAAAGATGTCACCTCCTGCAATTATGTTATACTTTTATAATAAATCCAAACGAAAAGAATAGTCAAAGAAAAAGGGTAAATATTGGTATGTTTCTGCAATAGTTTTTGAATTTGCTGTTATTTTGTCCGCTATACAAAAGGAATAACCCCCTACTTTCAGATTCTAGAGGGTTATTTCAAATTAAGGTTTTGGAATACTTCTCGTTAAAGTGTATGATTGTTGTTTAACGTGATTTGTCGTCCATAGTGTTTGAAGGAATGAGAGTATGCAATACGGGATATACAAAAGTAATAAGCTAATTGTAACAATAACAGGTGTATTTCCGCCGAATTGAACGATAAATTGCAATAGTCCGCTTGCGTGAAAAACGCATTCCATAAAAACGAATGAAAGAATAATGGAGCCTAGAATAGATTTATGATTCGAGGTAAGCGCCAAAAATAATGTATCTACAAGGAAAGAAGATTGTTTTATTTCATATTCATTTGTTTTACTTAAGAAAGGAATCCATTTTTTTATTGCTTGCATAACGATAACCATGGAAGTACTACAAACGATGATAAAAGATGAGTAGTAAGGAAGTTTTATCAATTTTGCGATGTATAGAAGTAGTAATAAGACTGAGCATTGTAATAATACAGTACAAAAAGAGTACGGAATCCATTTTAATAAAGAAGTAAACTTCTTAACCGAATGAGGTGCTTTAAAAAATAAATGGCCAATCCCTAAACTGATGAAGAATCCGATTGCAAGAGTAAAGGTAAAACGAACAATCGATAAAAAATATATTTCCCATATGTAAGGGAATAACGGCGTTGAATGATTAGAAGTATGTACCATCTGATTTGCTGAGAAAAAGATAGATTCGTGCATCCAATCAATCTTTGGAATTGTCATAGAAGAAAGCTGTGCGAAGTTATGAAAAATGCTTATAAAGCCAGTTAAGTATGAATATTTATGTGTAATGAATAATGCAGGAATAGGACTAATGATAAATATAATGAGAACACCAACTATAAATTTACAAATATGTGAGCGCAATAAAGACATGTAATCACCTGCTCTTAGAATATTCAGAAAATTCTTATTCTTATTTTAGCTTTTTTCGGCGTAAGTTACAATATATTTTCTTAAAGAAGTTTAGAGAGAATGTTTGATATAGTAGGGGGACATAGGTGAATGAAACGTGAATAAATTATGACAAGAAAATGAACAATTTTCAGAAAAATAAAATAAATTATTTATTTTTTTCTGAAAATATAATATAGTTATGGCACAGAAAGTATTTTAACATAAGGAGGCTGTTTATGAGGATTAAAGGGAATTATGTGCCGAAAAGGGAAGTTTTATTTTGCTCAAGTTCAATTACAATAGGGGAAGCGCTGGAGCATTTAAATAAAACTGGCTATCGTTGTGTACCAGTTTTAGATGAAAAAAAAGAGAAATATTTAGGGAATATATATAAAGTAGATATTTTAGAATATAAAGGTTCGCTGGAAGAGAGTGTATTACAATTATTAAACGATAAAGAAGGATATGTCAGAGAAGATTCTTCGTTCTTTAAAGTATTTTTTACAATAAAAAAATTACCTTATTTATCAGTGGTTGATGAAAAAGGAGTCTTCCTTGGAATTTTAACGCATAAAAAAGTTTTTGAGTTATTAGAAGATGCTTGGGGGGTTCATTCTAGTAAATATTCTGTCATGATTGGAACACAAGATTATAATGGGGCCATTCAAAAATTATCGACAGTATTAAAAAAATATACAGGTATCCAAAGTTTAATGACTTTTGATAATGATGCCTTATTAGTTCGTAGAATTATGTTTACATTAGGAGAAGAGTTTAATGACCGTGAATTAGAGACTTTATTGAAAGATTTAGAAGATCATGGATTTAGAGTTGTGTATGTGGAAGAGATGAAAAATCCACGTGAAGTTGAAACGATAGAATAACATACAAAAGCCATCTAATTATGTTGGATGGCTTTTGCTATGTTACGCGTATAAAATTATTTGAAAATAACGATAGGATAAAAGAAGAGATTGTAACAATATTTGTGTAAAAGAATAAAAAATGTAGATAATTTTGATTTTCAAAAAAATCAATTTGAAAATATGTTTTTATTTTTCAACCAAATATGTTACTATATGTGTGATAAAAACAAAGAGGTCTGACAACTATACTCCACGCAATACCACTCTAATGGGTTAAATATTCAAAAAAATCAAAAATTAATAGTTAGAGTAAGAATTAAGGGGAATGGAGAAATTATGGAGAAAGACACTGCTTTGTAAGGGGCATATTTTATCATCTTGAGCAGAGAGGAGGATGCATAGCATATTGTGAAAATAGAGATAAACAATGAAAAAGTGCTATGCAAATGAAAAGTATGAAGGGACGTTTAAGGCCAGGTGATACGGTAGCAATTGGTTTAATGTTATTTGCACTATTTTTAGGAGCAGGAAATTTAATTTTCCCACCTGTTTTAGGGCAACAAGCTGGAGAGAATGTTTGGGTTGCTACAATTGGATTCCTTGTAACGGGAGTCGGATTACCCCTATTAGCTGTAACAGCTGTCGCGTTTGTAGAGGGGGACTTGAAAGCGCTATCTTCTAGAGTTCACCCTATATTTGCGTTTATTTTCCCATTGATTAGTTATTTAGCGATTGGACCATTTTTCGCGATTCCGCGTACGGGAGCCGTTTCATTTGAAATGGGTATGAAGCCATTTTTATCAGAGGCATTGGTTTCAGAATGGTACATGCTATTTCTATTCACAATAGTTTTCTTCGGAATAACGTGGTATTTATCATTAAATCCATCTAAATTAGTGGATTGGTTCGGAAAATTTCTTACACCATTGTTAGTATTGATTGTTGCTGTTATTGTCGGAAAGGCAATTATTGATCCGATTGGAGAACCAGCTGCGCCGCTAGCGGCATATCAAGAAAATGCTTTCTTTGGTGGATTTATACAAGGATATTTAACGATGGATGCAATTAGTGCTCTCGTATTTGGAATTGTCGTTGTACAAGTTATCCGCTCTAAAGGGATAAATGAGAGTAGTCAAATTGCAAAAACAACAGTAGTATCAGGTATTATTGCTGTACTTGGTTTAACGTTAATCTATTTATCACTTGCTTATCTTGGTTCAACAAGTACATCACTTGGGGTATCGGAGAATGGTGGACTTATTTTAACGAATGTTGTAAATGAGTTATATGGAACAAGTGGTAAAATTTTATTAGGACTTGTTATTATACTCGCTTGTTTAACAACTTCTGTTGGATTAACATCTGCTTGTGCGGGCTTTTTTACAAACTTATTCCCAAAACTTTCGCATAAAATGATTGTAACGATGGTATGTGTGTTTAGTCTAATTGTATCTAACTTAGGTTTAACACAATTAATCGCAGTTACTTTACCAGTGCTAATGATCATTTATCCAGTCGCAATCGTATTAATCGTACTTTCTTACTTCCATAAATGGATTGGGAAGCGTAATACCATTTATATTGGAGCGATTTTAGGCGCATTATTAATTAGTTTCTTTAACGGTTTAGAAAGTGCGAAAATTAAAATTGACGCGATTTCTAACGTATTACAAATGTTACCATTATATAAAGAAGGAATAGGATGGTTAATCCCATCATGTATTGGCGGGATTCTCGGTTTCTTCTTCTATAAATCAAATGAATCAAGTGAACTACAAAAGAAAGGTGCTTAGGCACCTTTCTTTTTTTAAAGGGGATTTTTGTATTTTGTCTAAGTAATAAATGGGAGGAATGATAAAATGGCTAATTTTGAAGATTTTTTAACTTTGGATGTAAGAATTGGAACTGTAACACATGCAGAGGAATTTAAAAAAGCTAGAGTTCCAGCAATTAAACTAGAAATTGATTTTGGAGAGCTTGGAATTAAGCAGTCGAGTGCTCAAATTACGAAGAGATATACCCCAGAAGACTTAATCGGTCAGCAAATCGTTGCTGTTGTAAATTTTCCGCCAAAACGTGTAGCTGGATTTAAATCAGAAGTGCTTGTTTTAGGAGGAGTACCTGAAGCGGGTGATGTCGTATTACTTCAGCCTAATATGGAATTACCAAATGGAACGAAAATTAGTTAGTGTAAAGGCAGGGGCTAATATGGATATCGGACGAGAATATCTACAATGTGCCGTTTCGAATTTTGAAGCAACAAAGAAGCAAGGAGAACGGGTGCTTTCACAATTATCATATGAACAGATTGAATGGTCTTCTCATGAAGCAACAAATAGTATAGCGGTTATTATAAAGCATCTGCATGGTAATATGCGTTCTAGATGGACGGACTTTTTAACGTCTGATGGTGAAAAAATAGATCGTAACCGAGATGCTGAATTTGAAGGTGGGTATCATTCTAAGGAAGATGTTCTCGCAGCATGGAATGAAGGATGGGAATATGTTTTTAAAACGATGCATGTGATAACGCCGGAACATTTATTACAGACGGTATATATTCGCGGTGAAGCACATACTGTCATGCAAGCAATTGAAAGACAAATTGCTCATTATGCTTTGCATATTGGACAGATTATTTACATTGGGAAGATGTTAAAAGAAAATGAGTGGGAATGTTTAAGTATTCCTAGAGGACAGTCTACACGTTATGTAGAGAAAAAACGTTCAACATAATAATAGGAAAGAAACCGATATAAAATGGGAAATAAGAAAATCAGCCATATGATAGATGGTTCTGTAACCATAAGAATGCTGCCAAAAATAAGTCCATATATAATAAGAAAGAAATTAAAAAGTGTATTCACAGGGATAAATCGTGAGATGAACACTTGTTGGCGTTTAAAACAATCACTGTGAAATACATAAAAGCGGAAGTACCATGTGGCAGTAATAAGATCTTTCTTTCGCGCAATTCTTTTTTTACATGTATGACAGATGAACGGTGGTTGCATATTATTACGCTCCATTTTTTATATTTGTAATCATGTAAGACAAAAGTAAGTATAAAGTGTATATCCCTATATACGCTCCTGAGATAAGAAAAAATGGATTTAATAAAATTCCATGAATGCTTGTCATGAAAACTAAATTTTTTATTAAAACATCATATATATGAATAGAAATAATTGTACCGAGTATATAAAGTGCTAAGTACGCTGAAATATGTAACGTAACACGGATTGTAGGATGCTTAGCAAGCCAATAAAAAATAAATGATAGTACAATGGGTAATGTTCCTATTAGTAGCTTCAATTCATTTCACCTCATTAACAATATAGCCGGAATTTAGACGGTCTATTCTCTAGAGCTTGTACATAACTTGAAATAGAGAGGGTGATAGTATGAATCGAGGCTTTTTTTATGTGAAGTTCACGAGTGTACGTAAGTTAGTTTTATTTATTATTGCTACAGTACTAGCGACTTTTGTTCTTATTAGTATGATGGTAACTTCTATGAAAGAGACAAAGTCAACGTATTTATATAATTGGTTAAATGAGTTATCGATGAATGGTTACATGTATGTTCTTGGGAAAGAGAATCATTATTTTACACAGGAATATCGAAATTTAAATCAAAATTTTTCAATTTCTTCGTTTCTCTTTTCTATGGCTACGAATATTCGTTTTAACGATGTACGCAGTTTTGTCGGCAAAGAGCTACCTGGTTTTGGTAAGTACGATACAGAAATTGTTATTGCGGGTGAAGGGACAAATTATTCTAACTTACCGATAGAGTCGAGCGTCCCACTTGAAGAAGTAGTGAAAGAACGGACTGGAGAAGGTGGACAGGCTCCAAAGCCGGATACGAACAAAGAGAAAAAGCAACCGGCTCAAACGACAGGGAAAAGACAAGTTGCGTTTATTTATCATTCGCATAGTTGGGAATCTTATTTGCCGTTACTAAATTTAGCAAACGATCCAAATCCGAATAAAGCGACAAGTTCCGTCACGAATATTTCAATAGTCGGCGACCGATTTCGTGAACAATTAGAAAGTGAAGGGATCGGAGCTACTAACGATAAGACTGATGTCGGTCAAAAGTTGATTAGTAAAGGGTTAAATAGTAATAGTTCTTACAAAATGTCACGGGAAATCGTGCAAGAAGCAATGGCCGGCAATAAAGAACTACAATACTTTTTTGATTTACATCGTGATAGTGCTCGGAAAGATGTCACGACAAAAGCAATTGGTGATAAATCATATGCAAAGCTTGCGTTTGTAGTAGGGAAAGGCAACAAAAACTATGAAAAAAACTTACAATTAGCAACAGCTTTACATGAGACGCTTAGTAAGAAGTATCCAGGCGTTAGTCGTGGAGTCATTCAAAAAGGATTCCAAACAGGAAATGGTGTCTACAATCAAGACTTATCAGGACAAGCGATATTAATTGAAGTTGGTGGCGTAGATAATACAGAGGAAGAACTAAATCGATCGATTGATGTACTTGCTAAAGCGTTTGGTGAATATTTCTGGCAGGCGGAAAAGGTGAATGGATAAAGTGAAACATAAATGAGTGGGAGAGTCTGAAAAAACGTGAGTGTAATGCTTGCGTTTTTTTTGTAATGATGAGGCGTCACAGAATAGACATAATTTGTCGTTGTTATAGTAATATCGAAATTTGTCAAATTATACTGGGAGATTTACAAAGGGATTTTCGGGAAAGTAGAGAAAATCTTTTTACAAGGAAAACTTTTTATTATGAAACTGGTAGGGTGATTGAAGTGATTAGGGAGATCAAAATAGAAGATGCAGCATCATTTTTGCAATTAAGTAAGCAACTAGACGAAGAAACGAAATTTATGTTATACGAACCAGGAGAAAGAACATTTACAGTCGAGCAACAAGAACAAATGATTCATCGCTTTATAGAAAATGAATATGCAACAATATTTGTAGCAGTTGAAGAAGAGAGAATAGTAGGGTTTATTTTAGTGAATGGAAATCATATTCAAAGAAAAAGGCATGTAGCAGGTATTGTAATTGGTATTTTGCAAGAATATAGCGGGCGAGGTATTGGGACGAGATTGTTTAAAGAGGTTGAGATGTGGGCAAAATTACATGATGTATGGCGTTTAGAATTAACGGTAATGGCCCACAATACAAGAGCTCAGACACTATATAAAAAAGCTGGATTTGAGAAAGAAGGTGTCAAAAGAGCTGCTCTTATTATCGATGGAGAGAACATCGATGAGTATGAAATGGCCAAATTATTAAAATAAGAGGTCGTTATATGAAAAAAAGATGGACACTACTTGGTATCGTAGCGATGATACTCATTGTTGGAGTAGCGGGAATCAATTATAAAATGTATAAGGATAAGCAGGCGCGCGAGGTAAATGTAAATAACATATTTCCGAAAGCGAAAGAAACGATTGCGAATATGGATGGAGATATTGCGGTAATTAGTAATCCAAATTCGATGCTTGTGCTTGTGAATAAAAGTAGGCGTTTACCAGATGGGTATAGACCGCCAGATTTAGTTATTCCGAAAGTACGTTACTCAAGTGAAGGTGATCAAGAAAAGAAAAAAATGAGGAAAGAGGCAGCTGGGGCGCTGGAGGAAATGTTTCAGCAAGCTGATAAGGAGCGTATTTTTTTATTTGCAGTCTCTGGATTTAGATCTTTTGATCGACAAAAAGCATTAAATACGATGTATAAAAAACAAGATGGAGAAGCAAAAACAGCAATGTCGAGTGCAGTTCCTGGTACGAGTGAACACCAAACGGGGCTTGCTATGGATATTACATCGCAATCTGCTAAGTTTCAATTAGAGACAATTTTTGGCGAAACGAAAGAAGGGCAGTGGCTTTCTGAAAATGCCCATAAATTTGGTTTTGTCATTCGATATACAAAAGAGAAAGAATCGCTTACAGGTTATCGATATGAACCATGGCATGTGAGGTATGTGGGAAATCCACAAGCTACATATTTATATGAAAATCAACTGACACTTGAAGAAGTAACAGAGTGAACAATTGAGGGGAGAGAAGGATTATGACGGTGTTATATAAGAAAAAAGTACACGCATATGTAACAAGAGAAAAAGAAGGAGTTATGCAACTGCTCGTTTTTAAACATCGTGATATACCTGAAGCTGGTATACAAATACCAGGGGGAACAGTTGACGAAGGGGAAACGTTAGAAGTAGCACTTTTACGTGAAGTACAAGAAGAATCTGGATTACGCCATTTATGCATAGAAAGATTCCTATCCGATTACATCATACTTGTGAAAGACAAAAAAGAATATCAAAAACGTCATTTCTTCCATGTAACGTTATTAACAGATGTAAAAGATGATTGGGAACATATTGTAAGTGCTGGTGAGGAAGATCAGGGTTTAGTATTTTGCTACGAATGGATTGATATTGCAAAATGCCCTGAATTAGCCGGGAAACAAGGTGAGTTTTTACATTTGTTAGATGAGGTATATGTAAAGTAATAAAAGAGTCTGAAGCGAAAATCCATTCGTTTCAGATTTTTTTTATTTTTCAGGAAATAAAAGGGTTTTACATTAGTAAGTTGAATTCTTTGAAAGGGGTTGTAGTCGTATAAGTGAGGAGCGGAGAAAATGAAAAAGTAATAGATACATGTTAGCAATAAAAACTTTTAAAGAAGGAGAATGAAGGTGGAGATTCAGTTTAATGCACGATTACAAAAAGAATTAAATATTCATGATATACAAGCGGCGATGGAAGCTGGGCAATTAACTTCAAAAGAATTAGTTATGTATTACCTTCATAGAATCGCAAAATATGATCAAGATGGACCAAAAATTAATTCTATTTTAGAAATCAATCCAGATGCTGTCTTTATTGCAGAAGCATTAGATTATGAAAGAAAGATTAAAGGTATAAGAGGTCCATTACATGGTATACCTGTGTTACTTAAGGACAATATTGAAACGAATGATTCCATGCATACAAGTGCAGGTACGATTGCTCTAGAACAAAATATTAGTAGTGAGGATGCATTTCTTGTTACGAAACTGAGAGAAGCAGGAGCAGTGATAATAGGGAAAACAAATATGACAGAATTAGCAAATGCAATGTCATTTGACATGTGGGCTGGATATAGTGCAAGAGGTGGGCAAACAATAAACCCTTACGGTACAGGTGAGGATGATATGTTTGTTGGTGGCTCAAGTACAGGATCTGCGATAGCAGTTGCTGCTAATTTTACAGTAGTATCTGTTGGGACAGAAACGGATGCTTCTATTTTAAGTCCAGCTGTTCAAAACTCTGTAGTCGGTATTAAACCGACTGTTGGTCTAATTAGTCGTAGAGGCATTATTCCGTTTACGTATTCACAAGATACAGCGGGTCCATTTGCTAGAACAGTAACAGATGCTTCTATTTTACTAGGGAGTTTAACTGGGTTAGACGAGAAAGATGTAGCTACTCATAAAAGTGAAGGTATAGCAGAACATGATTATACAAAATATCTTGATGTTAATGGCTTACATGGAGCAAAGATTGGTGGATATAGTAATGCGCCAAAAGATTATTATGAATCTGGTGAGTATGATGAAAAATTGTTTCAGGAAACAATTGAAGTATTGCGTAGTGAGGGAGCGACAGTAGTAGAAAATATTGATATTCCGTCTTTTCATCGAGAATGGAGCTGGGGAGTACCGCTTTATGAACTAAAGCATAGTTTAGATAACTATCTTTCTACATTACCTTCTACGATTCCAGTGCATTCTATTTCGGAGTTAATGGAGTTTAACGAGAACATAGCAGAAAGAGCTTTGAAATATGGGCAAACTAAGTTAGAAGGAAGAAAAGGTTTTCCTAATACGTTAAGAAATTCTGAATATTTAAATGCAAGATTAGAAGATATATATTTTTCGCAAGAACAAGGCATTGACTTCACACTGAAAAAATATAATCTTGATGCGATTCTATTCCCTTCCTATATCGGCTCCACTATATGTGCGAAGGCAGGTTATCCATCTATAGCGATACCAGCGGGATATATGGATAACGGGAGACCGTTTGGAATTACTCTTGCAAGTACTGCTTTTTCTGAGGGGACCTTGATTAAACTAGCATACGCTTTTGAACAAGCGACAAAGCATAGAAAGATTCCCAATTTGTCATAAAAAGAATAAACAAATAGGACAGGAATTCCTGTCCTATTTGTTTTGTTAATTAAAGTGAAATATCTTTTTGCTCTGTCTTATCATATTTAAATAAGTTAAATGATAAACAAGCAGAGCACAATATAAGGATAGAAGCGAGAATATAAATCGTACGAACACCGAACAGGTCGGTAATAATTCCAACGCTAAGCATAGAAAGACCAGAAGCTGTCGAGAGGAGTGCACCATGAGCTGTATACATTTTTGATAATAAAGTAGGGGGAACACTAGATTGTAACACTGTTGTTTGAGAAATATCTCTAATTTGATAACATGGCCCCATTAGAACGCATAGAAAAAGCGCAATAAACCCGCTACTTGTCATACCATATAAAAATGTAAGAATACTAAACATAAGAGAGCCTATTGCCATGGAGCGTATTAAATTATTTTGAATGTATGTACTCATTTTCCACGCTAATATCCCGCCAATTAACGTCCCTACATAATAACTTGTGTTAATGTATCCCCACCATTCTTCTCCTTTATGAAGGATAGTTGTTACATAAGCCATTGTAATAGCACCGATCCATATTGTCCCTGCGAAAGTTTCAATTAAGTCCATACATGTAACAGTGCGGAGAGAAGGGTTCTGAAATAAGAGTTTCCAACCTTCCAATAAAGCAGCACCTTTTGAAGAAGAAGGCTCTATTACTCGTTCAGTATGTATGGAATGTAATGCAAGGTGTAGTGCAAAACATCCAAAAATCATCAAAATGTTATTCATCATGAGTGTAGAAGCAGCACCGATAAGAAGAACTATAACACTTGTAAATGAATAAGCAGCGGCTTGCGCAATTTGTATGGAAAAGGAAAAAATACTATTTACTTTTACTAATTGTTCTTTTCGTGTAAGGCGAGGAAGGATACCGTATAATAACGGTGCGCTCCAGCCGCTACATAAAGAAATGAAAAAAATGAAAATGAATAGTGCTACAATGTTTGTGGACAGGGCTGGGAATAATATCATTAATAAAAATAATAGAACAATTTTTGTCCATTGTAGTGTGAAAAGTAATGAATAAGATGAAAAACGATTCATTATAAGTGGTGCAGATGTATTTGCTATAAGATTAGTTATGACTTGTACTAATGGAAAAAGAGCGGTTAATGTAGCTGATTTCGTTGCGATATACATATGAGTTGTAATAATCATGATGTATACGATGTCAGCGAGAGTAATGCATATTTTCGCTCCTAAATAGTAAGTTAATGAACGACTTTGCAACAAGCACACCACCTTTCTAAAAAATAATATTTTAGTAGTTAAAATAATTATAAATTGAAAATTAAATTTTCGAAAGAATTTCATTTTTTTGTCGCTTTTTGAAAGGGATTTTCATGTATAATGAAGAATATATTAATATAGTATTTTATTAATACTTTTTATAACAGTGAATATGTACAATAGCTTGTAGTAAGCGCCCACGTATTAAAAAGGGCGGATAAACCATTCTTTTCTTCATATACATATAGAAAATGAGAAAGAAAGTGAGGGTTGCATATGGCTGCTTGGGTAATTTGGTTTATAATAGCTGGTATTTTATTTATTGCGGAAATGTTGTCGATTACGTTTTACATGCTTTGGCTTGGAATTGGAGCTGTTGTCGGAGGTCTAATTGCTTTGTTTGCTCCTGAAGCACTACTGTTACAAGTTGTTGCTGGTGCAATTGTAAGTTTAACATTGACGTTCTTTACGAAAAGAATTTCAAAAAACTTTCGAGAAGCAAAAGGTTTTACTGATACAGTAGATATGCTAGTCGGTAAAAAAGGGATCGTTATGCAAGCGATTACAAATGAAGCGAATGGCATTGTGAAGGTGGATGGAGATACTTGGACAGCTATTGCGGATAATCCAATTGATGCTGGAGAAAAAGTTATTGTTATAAAGAGAAATAGTACTATATTACAAGTAAAAAAGGAGAGTGAATAAATATGGTAGTAGGATTGACATTAACCATTATTTTAGCACTAATTGTTGTTACATTTATCGCATTAACAATTAAAATTATTCCACAGCAAAAAGTTGGAGTTGTTGAAAGATTTGGTAAGTTCCAGCGTATTATGGAGCCAGGATTAAATATTTTAATCCCAATTGTAGACCGCGTTCGCGTATATCACGACTTACGTATTCAGCAAACGAATGTACCACCGCAGAAGGTAATTACGAAAGATAATGTACAAGTAGAAATTGATACAATTATTTTCTATCAAATTGTGGAACCAGAACTTGCGACATATGGTATTTCGAACTATGAATATGGTGTTCGTAACATTACTTCTGCAACGATGCGTCAAATCATCGGTAAAATGGAACTGGATGAAACGTTATCTGGTCGTGAAAAAATTTCAACAGAAATTCGCTTAGCACTTGATGAAGCAACAGAAAAATGGGGCGTTCGTATTGAACGTGTTGAAGTTGTTGATATTAATCCGCCAAAAGATGTGCAAGCATCAATGGAAAAACAAATGAAAGCAGAACGTAATAAACGTGCCATCATTTTAGAAGCTGAAGCTGCAAAACAAGATAAAGTCCTTCGTGCTGAAGGGGAAAAGCAAAGTAAAATCTTAATGGCTGAAGGGGATAAAGAAGCACGTATTCGAGAAGCTGAAGGTATAAAAGAAGCAAAGGAACTAGAAGCGCAAGGGGAAGCAAGAGCGATTGAGGAAATTGCAAAAGCAGAACAAAATCGAATTGAATTACTTCGTGCAGCAGATTTAGATGAACGCGTACTTGCTTATAAATCATTTGAATCATTGATTGAGGTTGCAAAAGGACCAGCAAATAAAGTCTTTATTCCGTCTAATGCAATTGAAACACTTGGTACTCTCGGGGCAATTGGAGAAATCTTTAAAGAAAAACAAGCGAAGAAATTGCCTTCTTCAGATACACCAAAAGAACAATAAGAGTGAAAAAGAGAAATGGGATGCCATTTCTCTTTTTATTTTTGAGTAGGATAAAAAATATTAGTCCTTTGCCATTATGGATAGGACTTTTTGTTTGTCACTTTTGAAAGAATAATAAGTTTAGAGTGCTTGGAATTGTTAAGTGGAGTAACACGTTTACTAGATGGGTTAAAAAACTGTCAAAGTAATATATTTTTGTTAAAGAAAATTTAAAATATGATATAATGGAATTTTGTGAATATTAAACGAGGGAGTGGGAAACAAGTGCAAATATTATTAATACGTCACGGTGAATCCGAAGCGGACATTTTACATGTACATGAAGGACGAGCTGACTTTGAATTAACAGAAAAAGGAAGACGACAAGTGCAAAGGCTTGTACAGAAAGTGAAAGCAGATTTTCCGCCAGATTTCATTTGGGCAAGTACATTAAAACGTGCTCGTGAAACTGGTGAAACGTTAGCTGAAGCAATTGGATGCCCAATTCAACTAGAAGAGGAATTAATGGAGTTCAATAATGGAGTACAAGCAGGTTTATCATTTGAAGAAGCAAAGAAATATCCAGAGCCAAAGTTTCTTCATGATCGTTTTGAAAACGGGGAATCATTTATTGAATTTAGAATGAGAATAGAAGGGATTTTTTCTAAAATCGTGACAGAGAATACATATGACCGAATTGCAATCGTTGCACACGGTGGTGTAATAAATAGTCTATTACGTGCGTTTTTCAAAATGCCAATTTCAATGGATTATTATTTTAAAATGGGCGATACGGGAATAAGCTTAATTGAAATTGATGGGGAACAAAAAACGGTGCATTTCATTAATGATACGAATCATTTGGACGGGATATAAAGACCCGTGTACAAAGTAGTGTTTTTTGATGCTGACGGTACGCTTTTAAGTGAGATTGATAGAAGTATGCACGAAAGTACAAAAGAAGCGATACAAAGATTAATAGATAAAGGAATTCACGTAGTTGTTACAACAGGGAGACCATATAGCTTATGCTTGCAATTTAAAGAGCTGGGCATACATACAATTATTTCTGCAAATGGTGCGCATATCAAGTGTGGAGAAACAGTTATACATAAATCGGTTCTTTCAAGTGAAATCGTTCATGATATCTCGGGGTTTGCTGAATTACATGGGCACGGTATTTCTTATTTTACTGAGGGTTTTACAATGAACGGAATAGCCTCAGATAATGAGCGTGTAATGCAAGCGCTTAGCGAGACGTTAAATTTAGGGGAGTACCCTGAAAAAAGCAAGGATTTGTCTGAAGAGATCTATTGTTTATGTCTGTATGCGGATGAAATAGAATCTCAAAAATTTATTGAAAAATACCCAATGCTTACATTCGACCGTTTTCATGGTTATGTCATAAATGTATTGGAAGATAATAAAGTATCGAAGCTCACCGCAATTCAAAAAGTATTGGATCACTTAAACATTTGTAAATCAGAAGCAATTGCTTTTGGTGATGGTGGAAACGATATTGAGATGTTGCAATATGTAGGATTAGGAATTGCGATGGGGAATGGCGGAGAAGAGTTAAAAACAAGAGCGGATTTCGTTACAAAGAAATCAAGTGAAGGTGGTATTTTATTTGCTTTAGAGAAGTTTCATGTCGTCTAACATGCCTTTATTGGAATAAAGGTATGTTAGGATCTTTCATATGCTCGCACAATAAAATATGAATTTGCCCACGATGATGATAAAAATGCGAGAGAATTTCAAGTAACCATTCAAATCGAGAATAAGAAACACCCCAATAGGCAGTCATAACTTCTGCTAATTCTTCTTGGGAATAGGAAAGAAATGTTTTAGAGAGAAGGTTGAACCCTTCAAGCATTGTTTGTTGCATGTACGCAATTGTTTCTGGTGTATGTTCTAAATAAAAGGTACGTAACTCTTTTTCCGTACTACCATTTAAAATGAGTAAATCCGCATGGCAAATAAGAGAAAGATGTGCACACATTTCAAATACTGATCGCTTCGAGTGAATTGGTTGTATTTTTAAACTATCTTCATTATATTGGTTAAGCATTTGAATAGAAGTGTCAACAGCAATTTTTAGTTGATGTAAGGCAGATTGTACAAACATTGTAATTCTCCTCTTCTACGTATATAATAGTTTCTTAAGGGTATTATATCATACTCAAAATTCCGAAAATTCTAGTAGTTTGACTAGCATATTGAAAAGTATTATATTGTAAAAGGTCATATGAAACATGAAATAGAATGGAATGCAATTATTGAGTTAGGAGTTAGACCAATGAGTTTGAAATATGGAAGAGATACAATTGTTGAAGTTAACTTAAATGCAGTAAAACATAATGTAAAAGAATTTAAAAAGCGTGTGAATGATGAAAATATTGCAATGATGGCTGCTGTAAAAGCAAATGGGTATGGCCACGGGGCAGTTGAAGTTGCGAAAGCTGCTATTGAAGCAGGAATAAATCAGCTTGCAGTTGCATTTGTAGATGAAGCGATAGAGTTAAGAGAAGCAGGAATTAACGTGCCGATTTTAATTTTAGGTTATACATCAGTAGCAGCTGCGGAAGAAGCAATTCAATATGACGTTATGATGACTGTTTATAGAAGTGAAGATTTACAAGGTATAAATGAAATCGCAAACGGTCTTCAAAAGAAAGCGCAAATTCAGGTGAAAATTGATACAGGAATGAGTCGTATCGGTTTACAAGAAGAAGAGGTTAAACCATTTTTAGAAAAATTAAACCGTATGGAGTATGTAGAGATAGTAGGAATATTTACGCATTACTCTACTGCAGATGAAATTGATAAATCATATACGAATATGCAAACAAGTTTATTTGAAAAAGCTATCAATACAGCAAAAGAATTAGGGATTCATATCCCATATATTCATAGTTCAAATAGTGCCGGATCAATGGAACTCAGCAATACATTTCAAAATATGGTCCGTGTAGGTATTGGGATTTATGGAATGTATCCTTCAAAAGAGGTAGATCATTCGGTTGTTTCTTTACAGCCTGCGTTGTCATTAAAATCAAAAATAGCTCATATTAAACATGCGAAGAAGAATCGCGGTGTAAGTTATGGGAATACGTATGTAACGACTGGTGAAGAATGGATTGCAACTGTACCAATTGGCTATGCTGATGGCTATAATCGTCAGTTATCTAATAAAGGGCATGCATTAATAAATGGAGTTCGAGTACCTGTTATTGGCCGTGTTTGTATGGATCAGCTCATGTTAGACGTTTCAAAAGCGATGCCAGTACAAGTTGGAGACGAAGTAGTATTCTACGGTAAACAAGGTGAAGAGAACATCGCAGTAGAAGAAATAGCGGATATGTTAGGTACCATTAACTATGAAGTTACATGTATGTTAGACAGAAGAATTCCACGTGTTTATAAAGAAAATAATGAAACGACTGCTGTCGTAAATATATTAAGAAAAAACTGAATCGTTATGATTCAGTTTTTTCATTTTTGACAAATGAAAAAAGCTCTATTTGTACCGTGTAATTGAATGTTCTTAAAACCTACAGATTTCAACGAAGAAATTATTTCTTCATTGGAATAACAAGCTTCTTCAAAAGAAAAGTCACTTCTTGTCCAATTATTATCTATATCATGTTGAAATAGTATAAAGTTCATTTCTGCTTTTTTATTTTCGTTATCATATGTAGAATCAATCGTACATACATATTCTTCCGCTGAAATATGAAACGAAGCAATCCAATTTTCAAGAAAACTTTTCTCCATATTCATATCAAATGCAAATGTACCTCCATCATATAATGCTAAATAAACATGTTGAAAAGTATCTTTTAGCTCATCTAATTGCAGTATATGATTTAAACTATCACCGGCTGAGATGACATAGTGGAAAGGCTCATCTACTTTGAAAAAACGTGCATCGTCGACGATAAAGGACGCATCTGGTGCATTGTGAAGTGCATGTTCAATCATTTGAGCAGAACCGTCTATACCAGTTACTACAAAATTATGATCAAGTAGTTTCCTAGTAAGATGACCAGTACCGCAGCAAAGGTCTAATATACGAGAGTGGGGAAGTGCATCTTGTAAAACGAGTTTATGATAGGCTGGATAGGAGTGTTCAGAAAAATGTCCCCAATGTTTATTATAAATGTCTGCAAAAATATCATAATTAGAATAAATTGGTTTTTTACACATATGTATTCACCTCGAAATTCATTAAATTATAATAGTCATGCTTCGTTTTAATTTCAAAACCACATTGTGTATATAGTTTTAAAGCATTGTTATTTTTTGTTTCAACGTCTAATTCAATTGTTGAAACTCCTTCTGTAATAAGGGTATGTACCATGTACCTAAGAATATCTTGGCCGTATCCTTTACCTTGATAAGAAGGATGAACTGCGAATCCTGATAGAGTAGTAGATTGCTCTTGCTCAGAAACTGTAATCGTTCCTATCACTTTTTCCTCGATACGAGCACTATAAACTTGATGAGAAGATGAATTCATCATCTTTTGTAACCATGTAGTGGTATTTTCTACTGAATCTCCAAAAGCTTTACTGGAAATTTCAATAAGATCAAGAAATGATTCTGAAGATGCAAGAGTAAGGTGTATAGTATTCTGTGCTGTTTTTTGAACTTCTTTTGCTTTGAACTCCATACTATATTCACTATATAAATAGGGTAACTCCATATGTTTTGCAAATTCTTTCCCAGAAGTAGAATCCCCGTTCATAATAATAAGCGCTTCATCTGCCGCTCTTATTCGTATTTCTTTCATTGCGGTTTGTAAAAGAGTCGTGCCTATATGTTGTTTCCTATAGTTTGGATGAACAAACCCCATTAACTCCAATTTTGTTGGTCTTTCAAAGTCATACATACTTAATGCACCGATTAATTGAGTATCGTCATAAAATAGAAAATCATTTATCTCTTCTTTGTTACGAGTAGTTAAAAAGTTTACATGTAAATCTGACGAATAATCAATTTGATCGTGTTGTCCGCATATATGAGCTAAATTTTTCATGTGCTGAATTTCGTTTACTGTTAAAGATTTCTTTTGTTCAATATTCATTTCATAACCCCTCACATTCTTATTTAAAAATAGGATGGATGACTTAGCCACTTTTGTAACTCCACACTGCCTTGAACAGATAATAATCGGTACAAATATCGATAGGGGGGCCTACATTCTTCAAGATGAGGAATAGGCATAATAGTTTCGTAACCTTGTTTAAAAGCATGAGCCTCTTTTTCTGTAAATACATATTCTAAGCCGATAAAATCAAATTCCCGAGGAGCAACTGCATAGGCTTCTGTATCTACTAAGCCCGTAATAGTTGCGCCATCTGATAAAAACTGAGTAGGGTCCATATCAATTAAAATGAGCGTAGATTCCCTTGGTGTTGGCAAGGAAGAAAGCTGTGACTCAAAAGTAGGAAATGCGTTACGGATGCTCGCATTATCGGAATAAAACCTATTTACAAGTTCTTTACTGACTTTTAATATGTGAGACTTAAATTTTTCTAGTGGAACTTGGAAAGTACTTGATGGGTTTCCGATAAACTCTGCTTGAAACGAATGAATTTCTGCTAGTCCTTTTCCAAGGCAGAATAAAATGGAATCAGATTGTCCGATAAAAGAGTGAATTGTGTTACCTATTAACTTTTCGGCTACAACGAATTCACGGCCATTTAAAATATGTTTTTCTAATATTGTTGGTATGGGTAGATTAGTACGTTCTTGCAGCAATGTATGTACAGTTTCTAAATGATGGACGCTCCTTGGATCAATTCCAAAAAGGTTTTTGCATCCCCACCAAAAATCATTGTTTGGTTCTTCAGTCATTTTTGAGGAACGAACGATAACCTCTTCAGCTACTGTTTTAACAAGAAACACATCGCTTGCATGGTCTTCATAACCTGGATGTAAAGTTTGAACAGATAAAATAGGTGAAGTGAATAGTTGTTGTAGCATGAAGGTACTCCTTTATTCTGTAAATTCTATAAATTCATTATATAACAGAATATGTTCCAAGTGGATAATGATGAGGACAACATAGAACTTAAATAAATCTATTGTGAGAAATTGATGTGGAAATTATATTTTTCTAGTTTTGTATGAATTATCAAAATAATGTTTTTGATGATACACCTGTAAAAATGCCTGAATGTAAATCTTGTATTTTTCAGTAAATGAAGAGTTTAGCGTACTTTTATGAGGATTATAATGTAGGTTTTGAAAAATATTTCTCAATAATAAAATGAAGAGAAATATATGAAGAAGTAGAATAGATTCCTTTATAATAGTTTTAAATTAATTAATATAATTAATTATTAATTATATTAGATAGGAGAGAATATGATGGCAAATGTACTCGTAATAAATTTCCCTGGAGAAGGTCATATTAATCCGACTTTAGCTATTGTAAGTGAGTTAATTCGGCGAGGGGAGACAGTTGTTTCGTATTGTATTGAAGATTATAGAAAGAAGATTGAAGAAACAGGTGCAGAATTCCGAGTGTTTGAGAATTTTCTCTCTCAAATTAATATTATGGAACGAGTAAATGAAGGTGGGAGTCCTTTGACGATGCTATCTCATATGATTGAAGCATCAGAGCGTATTGTGACTCGAATTGTAGAAGAAACAAAAGGGGAAAAATACGATTATTTGATATACGATAATCATTTTCCCGTAGGACGTATTATAGCCAATGTTTTAAAATTACCTAGCGTTTCTTCTTGTACAACATTTGCTTTTAATCAGTACATTACTTTTAATGATGAGCAAGAATCAAGACAAGTAGATGAAACGAATCCATTATATCAATCTTGTTTAGCGGGAATGGAAAAATGGAATAGGCAGTATGGAATGAAATGTAATAGTATGTATGATATTATGAATCATCCTGGTGATATTACTATCGTATATACTTCAAAAGAATACCAGCCGCGTTCAGATGTATTCGATGAATCGTATAAGTTTGTCGGCCCATCAATTGCTACTCGAAAAGAAGTAGACAGCTTTCCTATGGAAGATTTAAAAGATGAAAAATTGATTTTCGTTTCTATGGGAACAGTTTTTAATGAACAACCGGAGCTATATGAAAAATGTTTTGAAGCGTTTAAAGATGTAGAAGCGACAGTCGTATTAGTTGTTGGTAAGAAGATAAATATAAATCAATTTGAAAACATTCCGAATAACTTTAAGTTGTATAATTACGTGCCGCAATTAGAAGTCTTACAGCATGCTGACGTATTCGTGACACACGGTGGTATGAATAGTTCGAGTGAAGCACTATATTACGGTGTCCCGTTAGTTGTAATTCCGGTAACAGGAGATCAGCCTTTAGTTGCGAAAAGAGTGACTGAAGTAGGGGCTGGAATAAGGATTAATCGTAAAGAATTAACTTCTGAATTGTTACGTGAGACTGTAAAACAAGTAATGGAGGATGTGACGTTTAAAGCAAATAGTCGTAAAGTTGGTGAGTCTCTTAGAAATGCTGGTGGATATAATAGGGCAGTTGATGAAATATTTAAAATGCGGATGAATTCATATTTAAAACTTAAATAAATGTTTGGAGCACACTTACTGTAATACGTAAGTGTGTTTTTTAAATAAATTACATAAAAAATCACTGTAAAGGTGAAACTTTTGTGTATATAAACTCATATCTTTGAATTAGTAGTAAAATTACGTTAAAATAATACTAAGAAAATATATAAGTTTTGGGGGTAATGAATGAAAAGATTATTTGAATACGTATTATTAACAATTGGGTCAATTATTGTAGCTGGTTCATTAGAACTTATTTTAGCACCTAATGGATTAGTAGATGGCGGGGTAACGGCCATTGCTATTATGGCGAATAAAGTTGCAGGGTTGCCACTGTATGGAGTGTTCTTAGGAATTAATATCCCGATTTTATTATTTACTGCAAAAGTAATGGGGAAGAAGTTCTTTATCCGTACATCCTATGCAAATGTTGTTACAACACTCGGATTGATTTATTTAAAACCATTTCCAGCAATTACAACTTCTGAATTGTTAATTGTTCTTTATGGAGGAGTTCTATTTGGTGTTGGTGTAGGGATTGTAGTAAAAATGGGCGGAGCAATTGATGGATCAGAAATGTTAGCTGTTTGGATGAATAAACATTTTAAAGTGCCGATTAGTACATTTTTACTTGCTGTAAATGCTGTTATTTTCATTTTTGTTGCCATTTTATTTTCAATTGAACAAGCGATGTTCTCATTAGCAATTTTCTATATTGTTACGAAGATGATTGATTTCATATTAGATGGTATTAATCAAGGAAAGAGCGTTATGATTATTTCTGGTAAAAATAAAGAAATAGGCGATCTACTTATGAAAGAATTGCAATTATCTGTTACGTATCTACATGGAGAAGGTGGTTTTTTAGGAGAAGAAAAGAGAATTATTTATTGTATTACAAACCGTTTCATTTATCCGAAAATGAAAGATCTCGTTCTCTCTGTAGATCCAACTGCTATCATTGAAGCTTCCTATTCAACAGAAACAACTGGTGTCAAACGTCCGGGAAGGGCAGCGAGATCAGAAAAATAGTGAATGAAAATAGCTCCACGTAAGTATAACTTGCGTGGAGCTATTCTTATTTAGGGAACCAGACTTTTTTCAGTAATTTGACAACAGTTTCGATACAATCCTCTGGAATACTGCCAAAACCGAGCAATATATACGACTCCTCCCGTGCATTATGAACAGAATCGTATGTGGAAAGAGGGTATAACTTAATGCGTTGTTTAGCAGCGGCATGAATAAGTTCTTGTTCATTCATCTCATTATGAACGTGGAGTACAATATGAAGTCCGGATTGTTCACCGAGTATATGAATGTTATTTCCCATTTCATTTGTAATAGATTTAATTAAAGAAAGGTGTTTTCTTTTATATAACGTACGACTTCGGTTAATATGGCGTTCCCAGTCACCATTTTGAATAAAGGTGGCAAAGGTAAGTTGTTGCAGCGTAGAAACTGTTTGTTTAAACATACCACCAAGTTCTTTATAGGCTCTTAAAAGATGAGGTGGTAAAACGATATATCCCATTCGTAAAGAAGGTAAAAAAGATTTCGAGAAAGTTCCCATATAAATAACACGTTCATTTGAATCTAATCCTTGTAAAGAAGGAATGGGTTTTCCTATATAACGAAATTCCCCATCGTAATCATCTTCAATAATATATCCGTTACAATCATTCGCCCATTTTAATAACTCGAGTCTTCTAGATAACGGCATAATGATTCCAAGTGGAAATTGGTGAGATGGGGTGACATATGCTACATTGGAACCCGATTCACGTAAAGCGGAAATATGAATCCCTTTATCATCTAAAGGGATAGGGTGAACGGGAAGGCCCGAACTTTGAATCATAGCAGGTATACGGTGAAATCCAGGATTTTCGATTCCGTATTCTTTTTTTGAACCAAGTAGTTGAAGTAGTAGCCAAAGAAGAGGCTGCGTACCTGCTCCGATAATAATTTGATCAGGTGAAGAATGTACCCCGCGAGCATGATATAAATACTTTGAAATATGTTCTCGTAGAACGAGCTCACCTTGTGGATCTTCTTTAGCAAATAATTCATTTTCGTACTGAAATAAAGTTTCGTGTAATGCTCTTTTCCAGCTTGTTATCGGAAAAGCTTTTTGATCAATAAGTCCTTGACTACAATCATAATCATATTGTTCTTTTTCTTTATTGTTAGCACTGTTTGACGCAATTTGATGTTTCGCTTGAATGACATCAATATCAACTTCTGCAACAAAAATCCCGCGTTTCGGTTTGCTTTCTACATAACCTTCAGCTAGTAATTGTTGATAAGCAGATTCAACTGTAATACGGCTCACATTAAGTTGCATAGCTAAATTTCTGTGAGAAGGAAGGCGTGTACCGGCACGTATTGATCCATGAGAGATTTCTCGTTTCATATATTCGTAAATTTGTAAGTAAAGGGGTATTTTACTTTGTAATTGCAATGGGATAGTCAGATCCATTTGTATACGCTCCTTTTTATACTGGCCTTATAAAAAAGAATAAAACTGTCACTTAAGTTAAGGGCAGTTGCTATCTATAATGATGATATAACATTTAGAAAATTATATAAATAGTAAGGGGAGAATTATAATGAATATTAAAGCAGTAGTAACAGAAGCGGATTTACATGATGTATTTCCCGTACTACAGCAGTTACGAACGAAACTTTCAAAAGAAGAAGCAAGTTCTTTATTTCAAAAAATGCAAGAAGAAAACTATAAACTATTTTCGCTACGTAATGAAGAGGATGAAGCTGTTAGTCTAGCTGGTGTAGCGATTTGTACGAATTTTTATAATGAGAAACATATTTTCGTATATGATCTTGTAACTGCGGAAGCTCACAGATCAAAAGGATATGGTAAGGTTCTGCTGTCATATGTAGAAAAATGGGGGGAAGAAAAAGGGTGCAGTTCTATCGTTCTTACATCTGCGTTTCCAAGAATGGATGCACATCGTTTTTATGAAAGAGAGGGCTATAGTAAGGTAAGTTATTCTTTTTATAAAGAGCTATAATCTATAATACGAAGTAGGTTCCGTGTGTAAAAATATATGGAACCTACTTTCTCTTATGGATTGGAGCTAGGAACAGGTCTAGTATTATAATTTGTCGAATATTAGAACTTAACAAGGCAATGTTGAATTTGGAGAATGTTAGGAGCGTTTATACTTGGAAAAAATAAAGAAATTATCTATACCAAATGATGTAAGAGTCATCAATATTTCTGATATTCATGGAGAATTAGATCTTTTTAAGGAATTATTACATAAAGTTAATTTTAAAGAAGAAGATTATTTAATTATTAATGGTGATCTATGTGAGAAAGGAAGAAATAGCGTTGGCGTCGTAGACTATGTGATGGATTTGGTAGTTAGCAAGCCAAACGTTTATGTAGTCGAAGGGAATTGTGAAGTGGTAGTTGAAGCACTAGTAAATGAAAATCCTGCGCTAATACATTATTTATGTACGCGGAAGAATACAATTTTTAATGAATGGTTAGCGAAATTGAACGTTACCGTTAATGAAGCAAGTGATATTTGTGAAGTGAAAAACATATTGATGAGCCATTTTTCAAAAGAAATACAGTGGCTAACAGAATTACCAACAGCGATTGAAACAGAAGATTATATCTTTGTACATGCTGGCCTTGAAGATAGAGAGGATTGGAAAGAAACAGAACGAAAAAATGCGATAGCAATGCCGGAGTTTTTCAATAAAACACATAGCGCAAATAAGTATGTAGTTGTAGGTCATTGGCCTGTTGTGAACTATTCTGATGAAGCACCGTCTAACAATCCAGTTATTGATGAGGAGAAAAAGATTATTGCGATTGACGGCGGAAATGCGATTAAAGAAGCAGGACAATTAAACGCATTTATCATTCAGAGGGAAAGTGCAAGTGATACGTTTTCCTATACATATGTAGACTATTTTCCGGAGTATGAAGTAATAGCAGATTTTAATGCGAACTCAGAAATGCAGGGCGGGGTGACATATCCGTATTATTACATAGAGCCTATGGAGAAGATGAAAGATTATACGGTATGTAAGCAAAGAGAAACGAATAAATTACTCTCTGTGAAAAATGAATATATTAGGCAACTTGATTCAGGTGAATACACAGTGAAAACCGATATTTCTTGTGCACAAATAAGTGTAAGAAAAGGGGACATGGTTTCTCTCATTGATAACAGCTGTTCAGGATATGATTTAATAAAAAAAGATGGAGTAGAAGGTTGGATAGAGAAAGGGATTTTAGTTGAGATAGAAAAGGTGAAATAGGAGGGATGTAACCTCCTATTTTTTTATTAACTAAGTAATGGTGACGTACCTTAATTGATACCTTATAACAAAATTATACAATATAATAAATGATATTAGTTTTGATTTTTCTGAAAAAATATTATAATTATATATGAAATAAAGAGGATTGTAGGAGGGAATTATGCAAAACGTAATATTAAAAGGGGATAAAGTTACAATTCGTACAATTAAAGAATCAGATATAAAAACATTATGGGATCTTGTATTTAAAGAAGAAAATCCAGAATGGAAAAAATGGGATGCACCGTATTTTCCGTTTTCAATGCAAGAATACCCGTCTTATAAAGAGGGGATGCAAACCCGTTTAAAAGAAGAACCTCTATCCAATTTAATTATAGAACATAACGGTCAAATTATAGGGACAGTCGGGTTTTATTGGGAATATAAACCGACGCGTTGGTTGGAGATGGGGCTTGTTATTTACAATCCAAATTACTGGAATGGTGGCTACGGTACAGAAGCTTTAACTCTATATCGAGATTTACTATTTGAAAAGATGGAAATTGGTAGGGTAGGAATCACGACTTGGTCTGGTAATGAACGAATGATGAAAGTAGCGGAGAAAATAGGAATGACTTTAGAAGGTAGAATGCGCAAATGCCGATACTATAACGGAACGTACTATGATTCTATTCGAATGGGAATGATTCGTGAAGAATGGGAAGCGCTATGTGTAACGAAGGGGTGAGAAAGCATGTATGTTATGATTGCTACATTTGATCGTGTGTTTACTAATAAAATTATAGAATTGCAAAATGAAATAACAAATATCATTGGCACAAATCAATTAGCAGGAGTCGAACCTCATATTACATTAGCTGATTACAATAAGTTAGATGTTAATTTATATACTAAGAAACTAGAGGAGTTTGTAGCTGTTCAAGAAAATATGGCTGGGGTCACTTTTCCTTCTGTTGGAATTTTCCCTACTAATGGAACGATTTTTCTAGCACCGACCATTACCGATGAATTGATAAGGTTTCATCATTCTTATCATGATTATTTTAAAACTTTTCATGATAATTTAAATTCATATTATGTGCCTGGAAAATGGGTTCCGCATTGCACGATTGCAAATAGGTTACATGCAAATCAGTTTTTAAGTGTAATGGAATATATATATGAAAAATTTGATTACGCAATAGCTTCAATTGAGAAATTAAAATTAATTAAGGTGAATTATGAAAATGGTTCTGCCATTTCTTCTAGTATATTAGCAGAATATAATTTAAAGAGAATGGGGACAACGAGATGACATATGTAATTAGAGAGATGAAGCAAGAAGATATTCATGCTGTACAATCCGTAGCGAAAATAGCTTGGCATGATACATACGAAGGCATTATTCCGAGAGAGATTCAAGACAGTTTTTTAGACGAGGCCTATTCGGATGAAAAAATGAAATATCGTCTCGAAAATACACATTTATTCGTTGCGGAAGAAGAGGGAGAAGTAATTGGCTTTGCGAATTTCTCTCCAGTTAGACTGCAAAACGAAGCAGAATTAGGAGCAATTTATTTGTTACCAGATCAGCAAGGGAAAGGGGTAGGAAGTGCTTTATTACAAAAAGGGTTAACGGAATTAAAAGGACTTCGGAAACTATACATTCATGTAGAAGCAGCGAATGAAAAAGGAAAACGTTTTTATGAAGCGAAAGGTTTTGCACAATTAGAGGAATTTGAAGAAGATTTTGATGGACATATGATGCAGACAGTAAGGATGGTTTTATACGTATAAGGAGGACCCGTAATGCAAATTTTTGATTTTGGTGAAAAAGTAGGAAAGCAAATCTCAGCATTTCAATCCAATTTCATAATGTCGAAAATATTAAATCATAAAGGAAATGTACATATCGGTGCTATGCATTTACAAGAGAATGGAATAATCGGATATCATGAAGCAGTTGTATCGCAACTGCTTCTTATTGTGGACGGAGAAGGATATGTATGTGGAGAAGATAAAGAAAAAGTGAAGATGAAAGCGGGACAGGCTGTGTTTTGGGAGAAGGGCGAATTTCATGAGACGAGAACGGAAAAGGGATTGATCGCAATTGTAATTGAGTCGGAGGAACTTGAACGAGCAATATTAATGCCTATTAAAGAAGAGAGTTGTGAAAAATGATAGAAAAGGCAAATCGGGAAGAAATGGATGAAATAATACAATATGCAGCTCAATCGCTTTTTGAAGGCACGAGGGGGAATTGTCAGTTAAGTACAGAGAAAGCGATTGAAATTACAAGGCCGATTGTAGAAAAGGGAGCATATTATTTAGTCGTTAAAGAAGAAAACAATGTAATGGGGTGGATATTAATAGGAGAAAATACGGACTATTTTTCTCATGAAAAACTAGGGTTTATATACGAATTGTATGTTTTTCCAGAGTACCGCGGGAAAGGGTTGTCAAGAAAGTTAATGGGGGCTGGTATTAAGGAATTAAAAAAGAATTATTCAGAAATTCGTTTGAATGTATTTGCTGGAAATTTTGCGAAAGAGATGTACGAAGAGTTTGGTTTTGTTGAAAGACAGGTAATTATGACTTTGAAGTGAGAAAAATATTGTGAGTGGGAGAAGAGAAAAATGAATAGAGAAAGAGAATATGTTGCGCATTTGCAAATGGTGTATCCGGCATTATAAATAGAATCAACTTACATAAATGAAATAGGACAAAATAATGATTTAGTGAACACTTTATTGCTGGGATTTAAAATGGATAAATCCTTAAAGACATATGGAATAAAAGGTTTTCTTTAAATTTATAGTCGATTTATAGAGTATGCCTAAAAAACAATAAATTAGTATTATATAATATAGTGTTATTATAGTGAAAGAGAAATTTTGGAAAAATACCATTTTTTTGTTTAGAAATTTTTAAATTATTGATATAATCAATTTGTAGAATTGATTTTTGGTTAATTTTACTATTTTTAAATTTTAAGGGGGATTTATTCATGGCAGGACAAATTCGCATGTCACCAGAGGAGCTTAAATCGAAAGCGACTCGATATGGACAAGGTGCAAATCAAATTGAGGACATTTTACGTCAACTACAAAACTTACAAAATGAATTAAGAGGAGAATGGGAAGGTCGTGCTTTCGAAGGTTTTGATCAACAGTTCAATCAATTAAAGCCAAAAGTACAAAACTTCGCACAGCTATTACAAGAAATTAATATGCAGCTTAATAAAACTGCAGAAGCTGTTGCAAGACATGACGAAGATCTTTCTCGTAATTTCGGTCTACAATAAGACAGATAAAAAGAACTATATAATTTAGCCATGCAACTATACGTTGTATGGCTAAATTACTTTAAAACTAGAGTAAGATACGAAGTCTTTAACTTAATAGACTCACAGTCGCAGGAGTGATAGGTAGTGAAAAAGTTCAAGTGGAGCATCTTGTTGTTTATTATTTTAGCTCTTGTGTTATCAACAGGGGTCTCCTATTTAGCGTTAAATCAAAATGTTAAGAAAGCAAATGAGAATACCACGCAAAAAATGACAGTTGCATTGGTAAATGAAGATCAAGGTACTGTATTTGAAGGTAATAAAATAGCGTTTGGAGATCAATTTGTTAAAAATGTAAATAAAAATACGAAACAAGAATGGTACGTAGTAAGTCGTGGTGTAGCAGAAAATGGTTTGAAAAATAATAATTACAATATGATGATTGTAATACCTAACGATTTTTCTAGAAAGGCTGTTGCAATTGATTCAGAACTTCCAGAGAAATTAACATTAAATTACAAAGTAAATGCAACTGGGAATAAAGATTTGAAAGCCGAGGCAGAAAATACAGCTTCTGCTATTTTAGAAGATTTTAATAAACAAATCATCGACGTTTATTTTGCAAGTGTTATCGGTAAGTTGCAAGGTGCACAAGATAATATAGGTAAAATAATTGAAAAAGGGACCAATCAAACGACTATGTATAAAAAAGATGTACATAGCCCGTTGGCAAATTACACAAACCAATTTAAAACGGTACAAGATTACACTGGTATTTCTGTTAATAGTTTTAAAGGGTTCCAAGATGTTTTAAAAGGGTTTGGTCAAGCTTTAGATGAAGGGAATAAATCTAATAATACGTATTTAGAAGGATTTAATAACTTTCAAAAAATACAAACTGATAATAATCTGTTAGCGAATAATTTTACTAATCAATTTAATCAGTATATGAGTGATATGAATTCAGGCGATGTTTTAAAGCAGTTAAGTGCATTAGAATCTGCGAATAAAATTATCGCAAATCAGTTTACGCTTTCAGAGAAAGATCCTAATATTTTAGCTGATGCTTCAACAATTCAAAAGTATTTAACAGATGTAAAAAAACAAGTGTCAGAATATGATACAGAACTTGCAGGGAAGTTAGAAAGTGACATTCAATCGACGATCCTTAAACGATTACAAAAGTCTATTTCAAATGATGGACAACATGAAGTAGTTATAAATTCGTTAATGAAACAACCAGATATTCGAATCAAGAAACAAATTGAAGATTTAATTAAGAAGTTGCCTAGTTTAAACATGGAAGAAATCGTACAAAGTGATTTGCCTGATGTAACGAAATTACAATTGAAAAACGTAATCCAATTTACGAATAAATATAATAAAGAAAATAATTTATATTATGACCCTGAAAATAATATATCTTTAGGAAATGCAATGAAAGAAGTTAAGGCGAATCTTTCTAAGTATGGAATTATATTCAATGATACAGCGAAAGTAATTGGAATGGAATCTCCACAAACTTTGACTGTAAGTATTCCTAGTGGCTTTGAGCTATATGGAAGTACAGATTCGCTGTTAATTGATGGTGTGGACCGTACAAGCGAATTCTTGCAAAACGGAACAGTTGCAATATCCGCACGTAATGATGGAGATTTAAGAATTAGCCTACGTGTGAAACTGATAGATCCAAACAGTAAAATCGATGTTTTCTCTCCTGTAACGTGGGAATGGAAACTGGACGGAAAAAATGAAAAAGAAACTATTACTGGAAAAGAAGAAACTAAAAAAGAAGAACCAAATAAAGAGAATGAAGGAACAAAAACAGATAACAGCAAGGTAGAAAATGTAGTAAATAAAACGCAGTATGGAATAATACCGCTAGTAAACACTGTTAAAAAGCCTATCATTCAAAAGACAGAACAGAGTAATAATAACACCGAAGGAACTCCAGGAGGCGAAACGGGAACAGATAACGGAGGAAACCCAGGAGGCGGAACGGGAACAGATAACGGAGGAAACCCAGGAGGCGGAACGGGAACAGATAATGGAGGAAACCCAGGAGGCGGAACGGGGACAGATAACGGAGGAAACCCAGGAGGCGGAACGGGGACAGATAACGGAGGAAACCCAGGAGGCGGAACGGGAACAGATAACGGAGGAAACCCAGGAGGCGGAACGGGAACAGATAACGGAGGAAACCCAGGAGGCGGAACGGGGACAGATAACGGAGGAAACCCAGGAGGCGGAACGGGGACAGATAACGGAGGAAACCCAGGAGGCGGAACGGGAACAGATAACGGAGGAAACCCAGGAGGCGGAACAGGGACAGATAACGGAGGAAACCAAAATCAAGGTGGTGGCTCAAAAGTTATCGAACGTACAAATAATCATGTTGTACATCAAAAAACTGAGACGTTAACAGATAGTACATCTAATGTATTAATTAAAGAAGCGGTGGAGACCGTTCAAAGTTATCAAGGTTTAATGAGTCTGTATCAAGTGTATTATGGGATTGATTTAAGAACGAATGATGTGGGGTCTAAGCTTGAAGAGGGAAGTTTAGATACGATTGCTACCGATCATTCATTGTACTATATGTTAAATAAGCAAAGTGTAATAGATTTAATTTCAAATCTTGTTTCAGCTAGTATTACGAGTGAAGTAAAGCAAGATATGACAGGTTTAAAACAAAAAATGGACTCTTACCAGCAGCTCATTACTAGTGCAGATCAAAATTCAATGCTATTAGCAGAGAAGTTAAATGAAACGATGCAGCAAGCGACTAGTATGAATCAAAATTTAGGAGAGTATGTAAAAGGTTTAGCGAAATGGCGTGAGAGTAGCTTAAAGTTAGTGGAAGAGCAACAAGTATTAACGACTAATAATGCAGGTGAACAAACCGCTGTATTATCGTTAGACTCTGGTATTAAATCTTTAACGATGCAAACTCAGTCATTAGTAGAAAGTTCGAAGCATAGTTTAGCGACATCAGATGATGTGTATAAAACATTTGACCAAATCAATGGACAAGCAAAAGAAATTCAAGATAGCGGAACGACAATTGTTTCGAAAGCAGATTCTTTATTAAATGATTTTACGAAGAAAATGGAAGATGATAAAGCATTCTCGAAAAACTTTACGAAGATTTTGGCGAATAGTCGTATTGGAGATCGTCAAAATGAGATGCTATATGAGTTTTTATCTAGTCCAGTTCAGAAACAAAATGATGGGGTAATTGTAGCTGGTAATGCTTTTACACCATACTTAATCGTATTAACTTGTTTCATTGTTGCGTTATTTACAGCATATGCAATTGCGAATCAAGAAAAGAAACGAACGCAATCAGATCATTTTGAAGAGAGATTCTCTTTAATTGATATGAATGTACCAACTACAGTAGTAGCATTTGGAATATCGATTGTGGAAGGAATCAGTATAGGAATCATTTCAGGCCGTCTTTTAAAATTCGGTCAGGATCAAAGTTTGCTATGGATTGCGTTTATCACAATCATTATGATGGCGTTCGTATTAGTTTCAACATACTTACTACGACAAATAAAAATGGTAGGAATGTTTATTTTATTAGTATTTTTAAGTATGTATCTATTTTTAACTGAAGCAGTTGGAAGTAAAGTAGACCAAATGTCTTCTGTAGGTAAATTGCGTCAATTTTCACCGCTTCAATATATAGAAGGTTTTCTAAATGATTTTATTAGCGGTAAAGATACAGGAAAAGTTATTTTTATCGTATTGTTTGTAATTGCCATTATAGGATTAGTTAGTAATCTATTTGTATGGCACAAGAAATGGGAGGAAAAAGAAGTAAATGATCAAACAATGGAGCATAGTGGTTAAGTTATCATTTATTTGTTTCCTTTTACTGTTTGTCGCGCTACCGATTAGGAGCGCGGCGGACAGTTATCTTGGTGATGATGGAAAGATTCAGTTTAAAGTAGACCGCTTTGAAGATAAAGACCAAGAAAAAAATAAAAAGGAACATAAGGAAACAGAATTAGATAAAGCATCAATTGAGTTATTTAATAAAGATATAGAAGAAGAAATTCAAAAAAAGAAAAAGAAAGAACAAAAAGAGATGGAATCCTTAAGAGATTCTCTTTTTATAAAACAAAAAGAAAATAATCGTGTTAAAGATACGAAAAATAGTTTGTTTAGCAGTGATTACGTTGTAAGAAAAAGCGCTGATGAAGTAGCAAGTAATCAAACAATGAATGAAAAGCCAATCAGCACAACAATAATTATATTGTTAGGCGGTAGCGTTTTACTTATTTGTATAGGCATTTATACGGTTCTTCGAAAAAGTTGGAGGTAAAGTAATGGCAATACAAACGCATATTAATGTAACGGTAGATTTTAGTAAATGGAATGGAAATACATATGATTTGCGTATTCCGAATCATCAATCTATTAAATATTTATTGAAAAATTTATTAGATACGTTAAAGATTGATAATCATGAAGGTTCACATTTTGTAATGAAAGTGAAAAATAAGTCAATTGTTTTAACAGATAATGATCGTTTAATTGATCACCAAATAACAGACGGAGATATTTTACAAGTTTTATAAAGAATATTTCTTACTTGTAGTTTTTTGAAAATAAGTTATTACTGGTTATAAAGAAAAGGAGAAGAGGATAAACATGACGGAAAAAACAATTCAAATTGATGGAATGAACTATCAATTTCACATAGAAAAAGAAAATTGGAAATTGGAGATGACCAAATCTCAAACGCGTATAAAAGACTTCCGTCAATTCGATATAATTACGGGCGCATCATCTGACTTTGTACCATTAACGATAGAAGAAACGGATGATATGTTTACGTTTCTATTTCAAGTGGACAAAAAATTATATAAGTGGGACGACCTTAGCCGTTTTGGAAGAAATGAGAAATTGAGACTGCTTCGAAACGTTGCGCAATTTCGTAAATATTTAAATAAACGAATTACGTTCTTTTTACATCCAGGCAATATAGTTTTTAATGCGAATTTAATGCCAAGTATTATACATAGAGGAATTCGAGATATTGTTCCACCAACCCCGTTGTTAGAAGAGCAATTTTTAACGCAATACAAGTGTCTAATTATTGCTTTATTCTCCGAAAAGCACAATTTTGATGATTTATATGCTGGGTTACTAAAAGATGCAAAAGAAACAACATTTGAACAGACCGTTGCTCAAATGGAAAGCTTAGATGCATTACTGCAGTTTCTTGATGATAGCTTTGAGAAGGAACAAACAAAAACAGAAAAAAATATGCAGTTAGTACCTAAAAAGAGCTATAAATCGTTTAAATACTTAGCTTTTTCCTTCATAGCGGCGACAGTTATTTTAGCTGCTCCTTTAATATATTTCACTTTTATAAAATTTCCTTATCAAAATAAATTATTAGAAGCAAATGCGAGTTTCATAGCAACAGATTATGACAAAGTAATTACGCAATTAAATGAAGAGGAATTTGAATCATTACCGATTGCATCTAAATATGAATTAGCATTTGCATACATTACAGCTGAAAAACTAGGTGAAGATCAAAAGAAATCGATTATGAAAAATATTAGTTTAAAAAGTGATGAAAAGTATTTGCTGTATTGGATGTATAACGGAAAAGGTGATTTTGATAAATCATTAGATTTAGCTAAAACTCTTGATGATCCGCAGCTTATTATGTACGGCCTTGTTAAACAAATTGAATCGCTGAAAAATAATCCTGACTTGTCAGGAGAAGAACGTGATCAAAAGTTAAAAACATATGAACAACAATTAGATGAATACCAAAAGAAATATGGCAAATCATCAAACGATAAAGACTCGTCAAGCACAGAGAAAAAAGAGTAAGCAAGCACTTGATGAGACAGTTGAAAAGGAGCAGTGAACACGGATGGAGCAACTATTAGTATTGACTTATGGAGACAAAATATATAAGTGCACATTACATCCAAATGAGCAATCAATAGTGTCGATTGGAAAAGAGTGGACAAATGATATTACGAATCCAAGCTTAGAACAAGAAGTAGAGTTAAAGTGGAATAATGAAGTAAATGCTTGGATGATACAAAATCAATTAATAGAGTTCAATAAGGAATTTGAAATTGGAAAAACTAAAGATGTGAGTTTGAAAATCTTTATATCTATTATTGGTACAACTAAAGTGTTTGATATAGGAACGAAACATTCTCTTACATTAAGTCAAAACAGTTATGATGATATTTCTATTACCGGGACAAATGTGGATTTAATGCTATCTCGTGAAACGTTGTACGATTCTTTTAAAGTGAACGTATATGACGGAGCTGTATTTCATAATTATACGAAGCTAAAAGATAGCGTTATGTTAGAAGCTGGAGACGTATTATATTTTGATGGTGTTTTAGTAGAGATAGGCAGTGAAGATATTCAAGTATTGTCTTCAGAAGAGAACGTTACATCTACGTTACCTATTTTAGTAGAATCCGAAACGAATTATCAAAGTGGTTATCCAGACTATCATCGTTCACCACGTATTATTTACCGTGAACCAGAAGAGAAAATGACAATTGCAAAACCTTCAAGTATGCCGTCAAAACCGACTGAGCATTTGGCAAGAATCATTGCACCTTCTCTTGTCATGATTGTCGTAACAGTATTACTTGCTATCTTTATGAAATATGGAATGTTTATTATTGCATCGATTGCGATGACATTAGTAACGATTATTGTTTCTGTCACATCTTATATAAAAAATTTAAAGCAATATAAAATTGACATAGTTGAACGTGATAAAAGTTATAGAGCGTATATAAAACAAAAAACGAAAGACTTACATGCAGAAAGTGAAAAGCAACGTCATGCATTACAATATCATAATCCAAATGTTGAAGTGATACGTAATATGGCTGTGCAAGTAAATCCACGTATATATGAAAAAACAATGCTACATCATGATTTCTTAACATTTAGCGTTGGGACAGGACAAGCTAATACAAGTTTTGAAATCCAATTTAATGAAGAAGAATTTAGTCAAACGAAAGATGAATTAATTGATATAGCACGTGAACTAAGACAGCGTTATCTTACTTTGGAAGATGTACCCGTTGTAACAGATTTGATTAATGGACCGGTTGGCTATATTGGACAACGCTCTTTAGTGTTAGAACAATTACAATTATTAGTTGTACAAACCGCGTTATTCCATAGTTATTATGACTTGCAGTTTATTACTATTTTTCCTGAAGAAGAAAAAGAAAAATGGGATTGGATGCGCTGGTTACCTCATGGAAGTGTTCGCGATATAAATGTACGTGGATTTGTGTATCATGATCGTAGCCGTGATCAAGTGTTAAATAGTTTGTATCAAATATTGAAAGAACGAAAATTAAAACTAGATGAAAAAAGTTCAACGAATGAAAAAATGTACTTTGCACCGCACTACGTCGTTCTCATTACAGATGAAAAACTAATACTAGACCATGTTGTTATGGAATTCTTTAATGATGATCCGAGTCAATTAGGTGTATCACTTGTATTTGTACAAGATGTTATGCAAAGTTTACCGGAGCATGTGAAAACGGTAATTGATATAAGAGATGCAAAACAAGGGAACATCATCTTAGAACAAGGAGAGCTTGTTAACCGTCAATTTAAACTCAATCACGTACCGAAAGGGTTCAATTTAGAAGATGTTTCACGAGCATTAGCACCGTTAAATCATTTGCAAAACTTAAAAAATAGTATTCCAGAAAGCGTAACATTTTTAGAAATGTACGGCGTTGAAAAAGTAAAAGAACTGAATATCACAAGTCGTTGGGAGAAAAATGCAGCGCATAAATCTTTAGCTGTACCACTTGGATTACGTGGTAAAGAAGATATCGTAAACTTAAACTTACACGAAAAAGCACACGGACCACACGGATTAATAGCAGGTACAACAGGTTCAGGTAAATCGGAAATTATACAATCGTATATTTTATCTCTAGCAGTCAATTTCCATCCTTACGAAGTAGCCTTTCTACTAATTGACTATAAAGGCGGCGGTATGGCGAATTTATTCAAAAACTTACCGCATTTATTAGGGACAATTACGAACTTAGATGGAGCACAAAGTATGAGGGCACTCGCATCAATTAAAGCTGAATTACAAAAAAGACAACGATTATTTGGGGAAAATGATGTAAACCATATTAATCAGTATCAAAAACTGTATAAAGAAGGTTTAGTAAGTGAACCGATGCCACATCTATTTTTAATTAGTGATGAATTCGCGGAACTGAAGTCAGAACAACCAGAATTTATGAAAGAGTTAGTTTCAACAGCACGTATCGGTCGTTCACTCGGAATCCATTTAATATTAGCTACGCAAAAACCGAGTGGTGTTGTAGATGATCAAATTTGGAGTAACTCGAAATTCAAACTAGCATTAAAAGTTCAAAATACGTCAGATAGTAATGAAATTTTAAAAACGCCAGATGCTGCTGAAATTACATTACCAGGACGTGCTTACTTACAAGTTGGGAATAATGAAATTTATGAACTATTCCAATCAGCTTGGAGCGGAGCAGACTATGTAGAAAACAAAGAGGATAAAGAACATTTAGACGCAACAATCTATGCAATAAATGATCTAGGACAATATGAAATATTAAGTGAAGACTTAAGTGGACTTGGTAGCAGTAAAGAAGTAATAAGCGTACCATCTGAACTGGATGCTGTTATTGACTACATTCACGATTACGCAGAAGTAAATGAAATTGAAGCGTTAGCTAGACCATGGTTACCACCGCTTCCAGAAAGCGTATATTTACAAGACTTACACGCTATTCAGTTCAAAGAAGCATGGACGAAAGAAAAGAAACCATTACAAGCAACAGTTGGTCTACTAGATCAGCCTGAATTACAATCACAAACACCATTAACACTAGATATTAGTAAAGACGGGCACGTAGCGGTCTTCTCAAGTCCAGGCTACGGAAAATCAACATTCTTACAATCAGTCATTATGGATGTAGCTCGTCAGCATAGTCCGGAGCATTTGCATGTGTATTTATTAGACTTCGGAACAAATGGCTTAATGCCATTAAAATCTTTACCGCATGTGGCAGACATCATTACATTAGACCAAGTTGAAAAATGCGAGAAATTTCTTCGTCGCATAGAAGACTTATTAAAAGATAGAAAGCAATTGCTAAGTAAATATGGCGTTGCAAGTCTTGAAATGTATGAGAGAGCTAGTAAAGAAGTATTACCAACAATATTAATTACGTTAGATAACTATGATGCTGTTAGAGAAGCTGGATTTGTCGAAGACTTTGAACGCATTATTGCACAAATTGTACGTGAAGGGGCAGCGGTAGGAATTCATTTAATGCTTACGGCTACACGTCAAAATGCATTGAGAGTACAAGTAAATACAAATATTAAACTACAAATTGCTCTATATATGATAGATGAGGCAGAATCTAGAGCTATTGTAGGAAGAACAGAGTTGAAAATTGAAGAATTAGCAGGGCGTGGTTTAGTTAAAATTGACGAACCAACAATCTTCCAAACAGCTTTACCGACAGATGGAGAAGATGTACTTACTCGAATTGAAAATATACAGGCTGAAGGAAAAGAGATGGATTTCTTCTGGGATGGAAAAAGACCGAAAGCAATTCCTATGGTACCTGAAGTTCTGGAATACAAAGAGTTTATTGCATGGCCAGAAACAAGAAAAATTATTGAAGCAGGCAAACTAACATTTGGTGTAGAAACAGAAAGCGTTACGCCTCTTGAAATAGATTTAACTGAAGCGGCTAATATTGTTGTAGGGGGAATTAAGAAAGATGAAGTTGAAAATGTAGTTCATCAATTCCTTCAACAGTTAGCAGACAGTGGTCACTTTGACCTAGGTTTAATTGATACAAGAACACGCAATTTCTCAAACTATAGAGAGAGCTCTGCTTTATATGTAGCTGAAAAAACAGGAATTGAGAAAACGATTAAACAAGTTACAAATGCTTATAAATCGAGAGAAGCGGCGTTTAAAGAGGAGCAGGAAGCATCAAGTGAAACAGTGAACCCGGCAGAATTTATTAAGAAATTTAAGCCGATTGTAATCGTAATCGCAGATGTAAATGATATTTTAAGTAATTTAGAAGATAGCGATATATATAGTTTAGCGGAATTAATAACAAATGGTGCATTTATGGGCATCCACTTCGTAATTGGCTGTGATGTTGATTCAATTGACAGTCGATACGATTTAGTTTCAAAAACAATAAAAACGCAATCTCATGTTATTTTACTTAGAAAATCATCAGGCCAAATGGTCTTCGATGTATCTAATAAAGATTTAAGTAGTACAAAATTAAATCCATTTGAAGGGTATTTTGTTGAAAATCGTTTTGCTACTAGAATTAAAGTGCCAACTATTTAAGGGGGGATTTGCATGGGGATAGAGGAATTAAATAGTCAAAAATCTGGTTTGTTAAGTAGTATAGGTCATCAACAAGGGCAATTGGCTGAATTACAAATGAAACTACGAAGGCTAATAACCGCTAAGGGGAAATTTGTAAATAATCTTGAAGCAATTAAACAAAATCAAGAGCAGTTTAAATCTTTAGAAATAAACGAGAGTAGTTGGAAAGGGCAAAGAGCAACTACTTTTAAAGAAACGTATGAACAACAAGTCATTTCGAATTTAGGGAAGTTTATCGGAGAACTAGGGAGAGTGCAAGAAGACATCGATCAAGCTATACGGCGGCTTGAAAGAGAAATCGCTACATGTGAGTCCAGTATTCTTTCTTTAAGTAGAAGTGTTTCAATGGTTGACGCTAGTATTCAAGTAGAAGTACAGAAGGCGGGGAAATGATAAATGGGGGAAATTAAATTAAATAATGGGGTATTTGACGCGAAAGTAAGTGATTTGAAAAGTGGTGCTAGTGATTTAGGTAAGACTAAATTTAATGGTATGCAGTTGAGTCGTACGAATTTGACTAGGCTGATTCAATATTGTGAAGCAATTGAAAAGTTATCTCAAAAGGTGCAACAATACGAACAGATATTGGAAAATGACTTAAATAAAATACAACAAACTGGGGAGAAAATAGTCGAAAAAGACGAACAACTTGAGAAGCAATTAAGGATCGGTTCAATTCATCATGCTATGAAAAATTAAAATAGGGTGGGAGAAGCGTGGATAAAAATATAGAGTTACAAGAAGTAAAAGAACTTCAAAGTAGATTTCAAGCAAGTGCCACTGAGTTGAATCAACAGTTTGAATCATTATTAGGAAAGATAGCGGATTTTAGTGAGATTAATTCATTTCAAGGTGCTGCTGCTGATGGAATTAAAGGCCATTTATCTAGAGTTCATGGAAGTGTTATTTCAGGTTGTATGGTCGCAGCAGAAAGCTTAAGTATGCAATTTGAAAAAGCAATAGAAGATTTTAATAGTTCTGTTGATAGTGATGCAGATACGAAAATTTATGGAAGTTATTTAGATAATGTAAAGCAAAAAATTAATGGGTATAGTAACAGTTTTAATCAATCAAATGAATTAGCACAACAGACTATCAGTTCAATTAATGATATTGTTCCGATCCATTATCCCTCATCATCAGGAATTTCTGAAGGGGTTGAAAAAAGTCAAAAAGAAATCAGTGATACGTTAGAAAAACTAGAGGCTTACAATAGTCAACAAAATGATCTTCAAAATTTTGATGACATGTTACGCGGATTAGATGGTGCTATGAGACAAATACAAGAGACTGAAGGGAACTTTTCTAGTGATACAACCGAAAAACTTCTGTCTGAAGGAACCTTCGCATCTATAGTTGGGGTAGCTAAAATGATTGCGGGATATACGGGTAAAGCGAAAAAAGGAGTAGTCGGATTATTTTCTGGTTATTTACGTCTGGTTTACATGAAAAAAAATTTGGGATTTGGTGTTGATTTTGATGTTAATGCTCGAAAAGGAAAAGGAGCATATATATTTAAAACTTTAAACGATGCCGATATCGTAGCGGCTTCCAAACTTTTTGCTACAGATGCAAATGAAGATGCTATTTTAAAATTTATTTTTCAAGATAAATTTAAAGTCAAGTACAACAACGCAACAAAAAATGTAATAAAACAAGCAAAAAAAGATATTTATAAATTGCCTGAATTTAAAGCGGTTGAAGATTTTATGATGACTCGGAATGAAGAAGGATTTTTAAAGGCATTTAAAAACAGATGGATAGATTCATTTGGGACCGAATTTCAAAAGAGCATTGATGAATTCAATTTTAAGAAATGGCCGGAGACATTCAAAAAACTCAAAGGTACTGGGACGGCCTTCAAAAGTGTGGCAATTATTGGAACGGGGCTGACAGTTGTAGATAATGCTATAAAGTCACTAGATGATGGATTTCAGCTACAGGATGTAAGAGATGTTGCATTAGATACAGGTGTGGACTTAGCATATGCAGCGGGAGCAGCAGCAACTGGGGCAGCGATTGGGACTGCTTTGGGGCCACTTGGAACCTTGGCAGGAGGAGCGGTAGGAGCAGTGGCTGGTGTTCTAATCTCAGTAGGCTTAAACACAAAATCTGATAGATTGGGAGGCGAAAGTGTAGTTAGTGGAACGAAGAAATTGGTAAAATGGGCGGTAAATACGAACGATAATTTAAAGTCTGGAAATTATAAAGAATTTATGAAAGAAAATGCAACAGTTATAAAAAAATTGAAGTCAATATTTTGGTGATGAATATAAAATTTGAAAGTAGGATAAGTGAATGTGGAACATAAAAGAAGAAGATTTAGACTTTTTCAAAGTTACAAATAAAAACCGATTAAGTCCTGATGGTGTAATGGCATTTTTAGTTGGAGTCTTTGCATATGCTTCATTACCGATGTTTTTTATTATTTTGGGTTTTTTACAACTTGGTTGGGAGGCTTATCCAAAATCTTTTGAACGAATAATTGTTTCTATAGAGTTAGTATTATATATTCTGCAAATCCTTTTTTTGATTCTCTATTCATTTCCGAAATTAAGATTTAAATTACAAAAGTTACAAGCCGTTGTAATTGTTTTTAACTCGTTTCAGGTTGCAACGGTAGGTTATGCGTATGTATTAATTGAAGCAATATTTGGATATTCTTGTGAAAATCTAACGGTATTTTATGTAGGTCTATTATTATTAGGAGCGATAATTACTCATATTGTAATTACAATCCATACTTTTAAAAAAGCAAAATATGGAGGCTATAAGTTGGAAGGGGGGACGGCTTCATTTTTTAATAATACAAAACTATGGATGTTGATTGGGATGGTTATTTATGTAGTTGTCCTTTTGATATTAATTTTTGCAAGTATTCATTTTGCGCTAAGGCCAATGGTGTTCTATTTTTTACAAACAATAATATTATATGTATTTGCAGTTGCATCAGCAGAATTCGTCCTGTTAGTGTATTGTCGCTTCAAATTCCCATCATTTAATATTACGTGGGAACAACATGAAAAGGAACGCCAAGAATTTATAGCAAATAGAAAAAGAATCAGAGAAAAAGAACAAAAGAAAAATAAAAATTGAAATGAAATTGGTAAATGATAGTCATAAACTGTTTTTTTATGTGCGTGGAAGAATCTATTTGTGAAGAAATAAATAAATCACTGTATAAGGGGTAGAGATTATGAAAGTTCAGTATAAAGCATTATCGCTTTTAAATTTAATAAGTATCACTCAAATTGTAAAAAAAGATGATTGGTTGTTACCAGCTATCGCACTTAGAAATCAAGTAGTTCATAACGATATATACCCAATAGGACCAGTTCTTTTTACGTATTCACCATTAGAGAATGAACCGGAATATGGTAAATATATGTATTGCGTTCCAGTGAATGGGCGGGTAAATATGGAAGAGGGTTCACCGTATGAGTATATTGATGCAATTCTTATTGAAGAAGCACTTTGTGTTAGATTCTCAGATGAAGATGGTGATATTGAAGACGCTTATCGTGTTTTAAATGAATTTGCTGAACAGAATCATATGAAATTAGATAGTAGCTTTTATCACGTATGTTTAGATGTATATGGTGATATGTGGTTGGATATTTATGCTCCTATTATTGAAGTAGGTGAATTAGTGCGATGATAGTTGAGGAACAAAGCATTGCTTTTCAAAATGTTGTATCGAGAGAATATTTTTTTCACTATACTGATATGGAAAAAGTAATAGAAGATTTGTTGGCAGAAATTGCGCAAGTGAATTTAACGATCAAAGGACCGATGTTTTATGCGCTTAAAAATATACCATCAGATGGAGATATGTTTATTGAATTATTTATGCCAGTATATGAGAGTAGTATTCCTAAATCAGAAACAATGAAGTTTCGAAGTTATTACTACGTTGATAACATGCTAATGAAAAGATATGCAGGAGATTTTGAAACATTAACAGAGTATGCATATGCTGAGATGCTTCAGTATATGGAAGATAATGAACTTGATATGATCTCGCCTATTTACCATATTTTTAGTGGTGATGAAGAGCTACAGTATGTTGAAATAAAAATCGCAGTGGATACACAATAATAATTTAGTGCACTTTTAGTAATAAAGATATGAAAAGTAAAACCCTAATTTTAGTTTCGTTTTATAGAAGAATATAAAGGTATTCTTGCATTAAGAGTTCTAATTGTTGTTTTTAGTAGGAAGGGGTCTACATATGTGGTTATTTTCAAAAGAAAAAACTGTGTATTTTCAACAAGAGTGTGAGGATAAAACTGGGGAATTAATTAAGCAGCAAATATTGGAGAAAGTATCAGTAGATGATTGCATAATAGCTGCTGAAATGATTGATGTATTGTTTATATATCCTGAACTTGCAGAAGAACTTGCAAGGGTTTTATATATGAGTAATAAAGAATTATTCCGAACGGTTGCTATGTTTGTTGGCACATTTGAAATTTTTGTACAAGTCTCAAACACAACGAAAGTTATTATCCAATGTATTCCGGTAGATGAAGAAATGGAAGAAGAAGTGTTTTCGGATATGAAAGTGATCGGTTTTAAATATAAGAAAAAGTCCACTGATGAAGAGATAGAAGAAATAGCAGAGTGGATGCTAGAATATAAAAAGATGTGTAAAAAAATAGCAGAGCACTATGAAATAGCTCAAAAAGAATCATTATTATAATGTAAGAATATCTGAGATTAATAAAACCTTCTCTTCTGGTTAGAATGAGGAGGTTTTTTATTCTAAGATCTATATGTGATTAATTGAATAATTCGACATGAGATTTTTCAGTTGGATCAATCTGAATGGGTAGTAGTTACGTTCTGCAGTTCGCTCTGTTCTTATTTTGAAAGGACAATAGTATCTATCTATAAAGCATTAGAATTTATAATGAAATATACAATGATTCTAATCATAATAATGTCAATATTTGTGATAATTGCTGCTGTTTATTTTAAAATATATGAGGGGATAGGGGCGGGTGTATTCCTCTTAATCTCATCATTATTTGCATATTTGGTATTTTTTAAGAAAAGTAAAAATGCCTAGAGGAACCAACGAGGTGTCAGTATGAAGTTAAAGAAAAAAGCTAAGATGATGATAGTTCTGTCAATAGTATCAAGTTTATTAAGTGGATGTGGTTAAGTACGGATACGGGACCAATATGAAAAATTGCGGCAGTCTTATAAATGAATATGATCCTTTGTATGGCGCCATTAAAGCCGCAGATTTTGTAATACCTGGACAGGTTTATAAAATGGAAAATGGGGATATTTCGGTATTTTTATAGTTAGGAAAAAGTTATTCTAAAAGGAGTATGTTGGGTGAATCATAGACGTAAGAAAAAGAAACCGAAACAAATAAGAAAAGAATCTGTTAAGAAAAAACCGATAGTAGAAGAAAAACCACTAAAGGAGAGTAGTAACAAGTTAGTTGACATTCTCCTAGGTATTCTCCTTTTCCCAATTCTTATATGGGCTGTCTTGGAAGGTTCTAAAACACAAGTAAGCAAAGGAAAGACTTTTCTTATTATCATTTTCTTTATCTTAATTGCAATCGGGTTATCTATGATCGGAAACAAGTAAAGGGGTAGTTCAGATGTTTAAGAAGAAGGAGAAAAAAAACATTTACGTTAGGCTCGTTAACAAACAAGGGGAAATCATTCGAGAGTTTGATTGTACAGAAAAAGACTTGCAAGAAGTAAAAAAAAATGGTGCTGAAATTCGTGTGGTTGGAGATAACTCATATGAGATGGTAGCAACCGATGAACAGCTAGAAAAACTAGCAAGAGTCGAAGCAGAAATCGAAGCAGAAATCAAGGAATGGGAAGACGCTTTAAATGAGAGTTTGGATGAACGAGAGGAAAGAGAAGCAAGGCAGAAAGAATTGAAAGAAAAGAATAAATGGAGTACAAAGAAGAAAGTAATCGTATTTGGACTGATATTCTTTGTATTTATTGGATTACCTATTATTGAGGGGTATCAGAATAGTAAACTAGTTGAAGAAGGAACATCATTAAATGCAGAAATTGTAGGTAGGCATGTAGAGAAGGAATTCATGTTTACACACCCTACATTAGTAGTTGAGGTAGACGGTAAAAAGCATAATGTATGGGTAAGTGAAGAGACATACAACGGAGCAGAGTGGTTAGGTAGACTAAAAGTCATCAAAACAAAAGATGGTAAAGTTGAGAAGGACCCTAGATATGAGGGTGAAGACTTAATCACGAGTTATTAAGCAGTATGTTTTTAATATTCGCTTCTCGAATTAAACAACATTATTATTTGCAAAAATCGAATCCATTAAAATAAAAAACAAATTTTAAATAACTTTAATAACCTCCTAACATATTATTGATGGGAGGTTATCACCTTTCTGAAGATAAAATTAAAGAGCTTTATTATCTCGATACAATTGTGATGACAGTAACGTTTTTACTAAGTGAGTGCAGTTTCGGGGAAATGAAAATAGAGTATGAGGAATTAGAAAAGGTATTGTATGAAGGGGAGATGAATACGATTATGCCTGCAAGTGATGAGGGATATGCTTAAGTGAAAGAGAGAAGAATATTTAGAGCTTTTGAGGAGAAAGAAGGCTATTTGAACTATCAAAAGCATTCTGATTATGTACGGTAATTATACATAAAAGATTATCTAAATTTAGTTACACAAAGATGAATGTACATAAAAAATTATGAATGTAATGAGATTTTAGTGAATGAAAATTATTTCAACTATATAGAAGGTGAAAAAGCTGAATGTGGAAAATAAAAGAAGAAGATTTAGATGAATTTAGGATGACATGTAAAAATCGTTTAAGTCCTGAAGGTGCGACGGGATTTATGATGGGAACAATCATTTTTGTTTCATTATTGATGTTTTTTATTTTCGTAGCACTAGTTACAGATGGTTGGGATTACTATTCAACTTTTTTCGACAAAATAATTGTTAGTATTGAATTAGTTTTATATAGTTTACAAATAATTTTTTTAATACTATATCTATTTCCGAAAGCTCGTTTTAAATTTCAAAAGTTACAAACGCTTGTTGTAATATTATATGCATTTCAATTAGGTACAATAACATTTACAGCGTTAGTTCTTCCTGGAATGACTGACTATTCAATTGATCGAATGACTTTAATTTGTGTAGGGTTATTATTTATAGGAGCCGTTATCGTTCATATTGTGACAACAATTGATACGTTTAAGCAAGCAAGTGAAGGTGCGTTTAGTATGGATGAGAGGTCTCAATCATTTTTTAGTGAAACAAAAGAAAGAATGATAAAAGGTAGCATGGTATATAACTTAGTCCTTCTAATAATCATTTATTTCCATAATGATTATGACTTTGATACGTTAATTTTGTATGGAGTAGGGACAATTGTAATGCATGCAGTAGCCATCGGAGCAGCAGAATTTCAGCTCTTAGTGTACTGTAGATTCAAATTCAAGTCATTTAATATGACATGGGAAGAGAATGAGAGAATGCGTGGGAGAATTTGAAAGCGAAATACAAAATTCAAAACGAAAAATAAATAAGAGTGAAATAGAATTTAAGTGTATGAGAATTATTTAAACTGTATAGAGGGTGAAGAGTCAGGATGTGGGATATAAAAGAAGAAGATATGGGTCTTTTTGAAATTGAAAATAGAAATCGATTAAGTCCGGATTATATAAGAATCTTTTATGGGGGAGTTTTTGCATATACTTCTATACCCATGCTTATTATGTTTTTAGCTTTTTTGTTGAACGGTGACAAGATTTCTCTAAATCCTTTTGAAAAGATAGTTGTACAAACTGAGGTTAAGTTGTATGTTTTGGAGTTCGTTTTTTTAATATTATTCATGTCTAAAAAGATTGCTTTTAAATTACAGAAACTACAAACAGTTGTGACATTATTTTATTCTTTTCAGTTAGCGACATTACCTTTCATAGTTATGGTTGTTGAAGGAATATATGATTTTCCAAGTGACCATAAAACATTGGTTTATGTTGGTTTAATACTATTAGGTGCAATCTGTACGCACATTGTAGCAACGATCGATGTTTTTAGAAAAGCAAAGCATGGAGGATATAAATTAGAAGGACCGGCTGTCTCGTTTTTTACTGACATGAAATTATATTTATTAATTGGGATGATAAGTTGTGTAGTAGTTTTGCTTATATTAATTTTCTTAAACCTTAATTATACATTTGATGAAATGGCAATTTATGTGACACAAACAATAATATTATATACATTTGCTGTAGTATCAGCAGAATTCGTCCTATTGGTGTATTGTCGCTTTAAATTTCCATCATTTAATATTACGTGGGAACAACATGAAAAGGAACGCCAAGAATTTATAGCAAATAGAAAAAGAATAAGAGAGAAAGAACAAAAGCGAAACAAAAACTGAAATGAAAGTTATAAATGATACTCGAAAACTTACATTGAAGATAGAATGAATACATTATTCATAAATTAACTAGTAAAGGGAGGAATGTAATATCTTGAATAAAGATTATAAAGCTGTAAAAAAAGAAAAAGGTTTATTTGAAAGTGTAATAGCACCTATTATTGTCGGGATTATGTTTATTTTTTTAATTCTATATAAAATAGCAGAGTTTCTGGGGAAGTGGATTGTTATCTTCGGAATAATATTTTTTATTGGTAGTATATTTCTTTGCATATATCTAGAAGAATATGGAGGGGTGTTGGGCGGTGGGACAGGGTTAATATCGATGTTATTGTTATATTTTATGTTTATTAGAAAAAGTAAAAAAGGCTAGTTTAATATGAAATGCCAAAACATTTATTCACTCCTAGTTTGTTTACAAATATAGAGTTATTACATGATTTTAGAAAAGATGGTGTAATTATATGTGGAATATAAAAGAAGAAGATTTAAATGAATTTAAAAGTACTTGCAAGAATCGATTAAGTCCCGATTGGGCTACAGGATTTATGTTTGGAACGATGTTTTTTATTTCTTTAATAATGTTTTTTCTTATTGGAGGGTTAATAAAGTTTGGTTGGAGTTATTACCCGACTCTCTTTGATAAAATAATTGTTAGCCTTGAGTTAGTGCTTTATAGTCTTCAAGTAATTTTTTTAATTATTTATTTGTTTCCTAAGATGCCATTTAAATTTCAGAAACTACAAACACTCGTGGTACTATTATATGCGTTTCAGCTAGGCACTATAACATTTACAATGTTGATAATTCCAGGAGCGTCAAATTATTCAATTGATCAAGTTACATTAATGTATGTCGGGTTATTATTTTTAGGTGCAGTCATTTTACATATTTTAGCGACTATTGATACTTTTAGACAGGCAAGTAAAGGGGCATTTAATACGGGAGAAGAATCCTCTTCATTTTTTAGTAAAACAAAGAGGACTGCAATTAAGTGTGCTCTAATTTATGTGTTAACTCTGCTCATTTTAATTTATGTGCATAATGATTATACACAAAATATTTTAGGATTGTATGCGGGAGGAACTCTAATCATGTACGCGGTAGCCATAGGTGCAGCAGAGTTCCAAATATTAGCCTATTGTAGATTTAAATTTCCTTCATTTTATATTTCGTGGGAGGAACATGAAAGAGAACGTCAGAAAAGAGTAAAGCTTTATGAAGAGAGGGAAAAAAGCAAGCGAAAGAAATAAAATAAGCTTTAGTTTCTGAAAATTCGAATAGAATATATAAGCAATTAAGAATTGTATATAAATCGATGCTATTAAAAATTAAAGTATCTTCAATATAATCTGTATGAGTAAATAAATACCGGTAAGTAAAGGTAAACTATATTACTATCAAAACGGGAATGTAATGGACCTAAAAATGCCTAGAGAAATCAACGGGGTGTCAGTATGAAGTTAAAGAAGAAAGCTAAGATGATGATAGTTCTGTCAATAGTAGCAAGTTTATTAAGTGGATGTGGTTTTGGAGAGACGAATATAGAGTATGAGAGATTAGTAAAGGCATTGGATGAAGGTGATATGAAGACGGTAATGTCTGCGAGTGATGATGGATATGCATATGTGAAAGAAGAGACTAGCGACAGTACTTATGAAGAAAAAGAAGATGGTGAACATAGCAGGATAATATATCAAACAACCCATGGAATATATAATGTGAAAGAAAACGACTTATATGGGAAAACAACTCAAAAGATTGCTACTGATATAAAAAATGATAAAAACGTTGGTAGTAATCAAAATTACAAAAAAGAAACTGTCTATAGTACAAATTTGAAAAATGAAAAATCTCGTTCAATAGCCCAGAATCAAGGCATAGATGTTTCATATGTAAAAATAATGTTTAGAGGATTAAATGAACTTAGTAAATTGAAACCGAGTGAAGATAAAAAAAGATTTAGTGAACCGAGCATAATAAGCTATGATTTAACTGAATTACAGTTTAAAAACATCATAAATGACAAGTTAAATTTAAAATATGATAAATTTAATTCTGCAATATTGATGATCGAATTTAATACGCCTAATGATACAAAAGAAAATCAAATGAGAATAATACAAATAACAATAGCGGTAAATTATGAAGAAAGAAAAGAAGATAAGCTTATAAAACGCAATCAAGAAATTTCAACATATTATCATACCAGAGAAGATAATAATCAAAGTGCCAAAAAAGAATATGTAAATTATGAAAAAGAGTATATAAATTAAAAATAATATATTTTGATTGAATTTTGAGAACGATAAATGTTGTGAGGATATAAGTAAAGGGGTAGTAAAAAATAGTTATTGTGATAACAGTTATGTTTTACTGAGCGCGTATAGTTTTGGTAAATCAAAATAGAGTATGAGAGTCTAATAAAGGCATTGGATGAAGGTGACAAGAAGACGGTTATACTTAATTGAAAGAAGAATATTTGGAACTTTTGAGGAAAAAGAATACTACTTGAACCATCAAAAGGCATTCTGGTTAGATGATTATGGTAATTAATATGGTAATGATATACCTAAAAGATTATCTGAATTTAGTTGTACAAAGATCTATGTACTTAAAAATATTAAGAATGTAATAGAATTTTAGTGCACGAAAATTATTTAAACTGTATAGAAGGAGAAATGTCAGGATGTGGAATATAAAAGAAGAAGATTTAGATGAATTTCGAATGACATGTCAAGGACGTTTAAGTCCTGAAGGTGCTACGGGTTTTATGCTTGGAACAATATTTTATATTTCAATATTTATGTTTATTATTTTTGTAGGTGATTTGAATTACTACAACAATTTTTTTGATAGCACAATTGTTAAAACTGAAATTGTGTTATTTAGTATTCAAATTATATTTTTAATTATATATCTATTTCCGAAAGCATGTTTTACATTTCAAAAGTTACAAACGCTAATCGTATTACTATATGCGTTTCAACTTGGAACGATATTATTTGTAGTTTCGATTGTTTCTGAAATGGCTGATAATTCAATTGGTAGGATGTATACCGGGCTACTAGTTGTAGGAGCAGTTATTATCCATATTGCAGCAACGCTAGATACATTTAAACAAGCAAGTGAAGGTGCATTTAGTAGTGATGAAAGATCCACCTCGTTTTTTAGTAAGACAAAAGGAGCTGTGATAAAGGGGGCTATAATATATATATTAATACTACTTCTTCTGATGTATTTTCAAAATGATTATTCAATTGATTTTTTTGTTATGTATGGAGTAGGAACTGTTTTAATGTATGCGGTTGCAATCGGAGCGGCAGAATTCCAATTATTGGCGTACTGTAGATTTAAATTCAAGTCATTTAATATGTCATGGGAAGAGAATGAGAGAATGCGTGGGAGAATTCGAAAGCGAAATACAAAATCCAAATCGAAAAGTAAATAAGAGGGAAATAGAATTGAAGTGAATGAAAATTATTTAAACTGTATAGAAGGTGAAGAGCCAGGATGTGGGATATAAAAGAAGAAGATTTATATAAGTTTAGGATGACATGTAATGATCGTTTAAGTCCTGAGGGTGCTATGGTTTTCTTTATTGGAGGGATAGTTTATACTTCAGTATTTATGTTTTTTATTTTTATGGGGGGATTGGATTATTATCATACTTATTTTGATAAAACAATTGTTAAAGCTGAAATTGTTTTATATAGCTTACAATTCATCTTTTTAATTCTATATTCATTTCCAAAAGCACGTTATACATTTCAAAAGTTACAAACGCTCGTTGTATTATTATATGCATTTCAATTAGGTACAATAACATTTACAGCGTTAGTTCTTCCTGGAATATCTGATTATTCAATTGATCGAATGACTTTAATTTGTGTAGGGTTATTATTTATAGGAGCAGTTATCGTTCATATTGTGACAACAATTGATACATTTAAACAAGCGAGTGAAGGTGCGTTTAGTAAGGATGAAAGATCCATCTCATTTTTTAGTAAAAGAAAAGGAGATGTGATGAAGTGGGCTACAATATATGCGCTAATCCTGTTTATTTTGATATATTTTCATAATGATTATGGAATTGATGTTTTAGTTCTTTATGCGGTAGGTATTGTTTTACTGTATACAGTAGCCATTGGAGCGGCAGAATTTCAACTATTGGTGTACTGTAGATTTAAATTCAAGTCATTTAATATGTCATGGGAAGATAATGAGAGAATGCGTGGGAGAATTCGAAAGCGAAATACAAAATCCAAATCGAAAAGTAAATAAGAGTGAAATAGAATTGAAGTGAATGGAAATTATTTAAACTGTATAGAAGGTGAAATGTCAAGGTGTGGAATATAAAAGAAGAAGATTTAGATAAGTTTTGAATGACATGTCAAGGGCGTTTAAGTCCTGAAGGTGCGACGGGATTTATGCTCGGAACGATATTTTATACTTCATTTAAACAAGCAAGCGAAGGTGCATTTAGTAGTGGGAGCAAATCAGATTCGTTTTTTAGTAAAACAAAGGGACATGTTATACAAGGTGCTGTAATTTATGTGTTAATTCTTCTTGTTTTAATTTATATAAATAATAATTACTCATTAAACACAATGTTTGGTTATGTTATGTGTAATGTTGTTATGTATGCAGTAGCCATTGGAGCGGCAGAATTCCAGCTCTTAGTGTATTGCAGATTTAAATTCAAGTCATTTAATATGAAGTGGGAAGAGAATGAGAGAAAGTGTGGAAGAATTCGAAAACAAAATAAGAAATCCAAAACGAAAAATAAATAATATATTAATAGAATTTTAGTGTTCGAAAAATAATTGAAACGTATAGAAGGTGAAGAGCCAAGATGTGGAATATAGAAGAGGAAGATTTAGATAAGTTTAGGATGACATGTAATGATCGTTTAAGTCCTGAGGGTGCTACAGGTTTTATGTTTGGAGGAATACTTTATAGTTCAATAGCCGTTTTTTCTATTATTGTATCAGGTGGTTGGGATTACTGTATGGTTCTCCTTAATATAGGAATTGTTAAGTTGGAAGTGTTGTTATATGCTCTGCAAGTAATTTTTTTCATTCTATATTTATTTCCAAAAGCTCAATTTAAATTTCAAAAGCTACAAACAATTGTTGTAATATTAAATGCATTTCAAATGGCAATAATATTACTCGTAGTTTTGATTGGTACTAAAATGGCTAATAATTCAATTGATCAGATTACATTACTGTATGCAGGATTATTATTTTTAGGAGCAGTAATTTTTCATATTTTGACAACAATTGATACGTTTAAACAGGCAAGTGAAGGTGCATTTAGTATGGATGAAAGATCCGCTTCCTTTTTTAGTAAAGCAAAAGGAAAGATGATGAAGTGGGCTACATTATACGCAGTAACTATTCTTATTTTGCTATATTTTCATAACGATTATGGATTTGATACTTTAGGTATGTATGTAGTAGGGACCTTTTTAATGTATACGATAGCCATAGGTGCAGCTGAATTTCAGCTATTAGCGTATTGCAGATTTAAATTTCCGTCATTTAATAAAACGTGGGAGCAACATAAAAGAGAAACTCCAAGATATCAAAAGAAAAATAAAAAAAGTAAATCGAAACGTAAGGCATAAAGGGAAATGGCAGAATAAATTTAAATGTCCGCCATTTAATATAACGTGGGAAGAGAATGAGAGAATGCGTGGGAGATTTCGAAAGCGAAATATAAAATCCAAGACGAAAAGTAAATAAGAGTGAAATAGAATTGAAGTGTATGAGAATTATTTAAACTGTATAGAGGGTGAAGAGTCAGGATGTGGGATATAAATGAAGAAGATTTAGATAAGTTTAAGATGACATGTAATGATCGTTTAAGTCCTGAGGGTGCAATGGTGTTTATGTTTGGAGGAATATTGTATAATTCAATAGCTATTTTTTCTATTGTTTTATCAGCTGGTTGGGATTACTGCATAGCTCTTTTCAATGATATTGAAATTGTTAAGCTAGAAGTGTTGTTATATGCTCTGCAAGTAATTTTTTTCATTCTATATTTATTTCCAAAAGCTCAATTTAAATTTCAAAAGTTACAAACATTTGTCGTATTATTATATGCATTTCAATTAGGGACTATAGGATTCACTGTTTTTATTGTTTTTGAAATAGCTAATTCTTCAATTGACCAGATTACATTAATATATGCAGGGTTATTATTTTTAGGGGCGGTGATTGTCCATATTATGGCAACAATCGATACATTTAAACAAGCGAGTAAAGGTGCGTTTAGTATGGATGAAAGATCCACTTCCTTTTTTAGTAAAACAAAAGGAACTATGATGAAGGTGGCCACAATATACGTACTAATTCTGCTTATTTTGATTTATTTTCATAATGATTTTGCCTTAGACGATTTTATATTTGGGGGCGCAGTAGGGAATATTTTAATGTATTCAGTGGCTATTGGTGCAGCTGAATTTCAGCTATTAGCGTATTGCAGGTTTAAATGTCCGTCATTTAACATTTCATGGGAGCAACATAAAAGAGAAACTCCAAGATATCAAAAGAAAAATAAAAAAAGTAAATCGAAACGTAAGGCATAAAGAAAGTGTGTATTGTAAGTTTTGATGGTGAAAAAGTGATAATTTATAGGAGAGTATTTGAACTACAAAAAGAAAATTTACTTATGTAAGGTGATTAAAGTGATTAGAAGATAATCTGATCGAAAATATAGAGAGTGTAGTGTGATGATGAAATGAACACAAAAAAGGTTTCTAAAATGATTACTATCATAATAACAATCAGCCTACTACAAGCATGTAGTTTTTTTGAAGAAAAGATAGAGTATGAGCCATTTGTTAAGGCATTGGATGAAGGTGACATGAAAAAGGTTATGTCCGCTAGTGATGATGGATACGCGTATGTGAAACAAAGAGGTATATATAGTACATATGAGCAAAAGGAAGATGGAGAGCACAGTAAAACAATCTATCAAACTTCGAAAGGCATATATAATACGAAAGATAAAAGTATATATGGAAATACAACACAAGAAATTACCTCGGAAGTAGATAATAAAAATTATAAAGAAGAAGTTAATTATAGTACAAATATTAGTTATGAGAATGGACAGGTACAAAGTACGGATTCAAGTCTGGATGTTTCATACGTGAACTTAATTGTAGATCGTTTAAAAGGGATAGGGAAATTAAAGATGAAGCCAGGAGGTGATATAAAAAAGTTTGGTCAGCCTAGTACTGTTGGATATAAACTAACTGAATCAGAGTTTCAAAATATTATTAATGATAAGTTGAAAATACAATATGATGAATATGGTGGTGGATCGATCGCACTGCATATTGAGTTTACAAAGGGTTCAGAGCAGATATTGGAAGTAAGTATTGTAGTGAATTATAAGAAGAGAAATGAAGAAGGAAAGTCAGTAGAACACATATCACAAATACACACATACTTTGATAGTCAACAAGGTAATAATCAGGACGCGAGACAGGAATATATTGATTTTAAAGCACAGTATAATAAGAAGCAGTAATATTAAGAAGGGCATTTGCACGTAAAGATAATAGCGACATAAGTGTGATAAATGGTTCATAAATTTTTCTATTTGTAGTGGAAAGAATTTGAGAATAAACAGGTAGCCCCAATTGCTGGAGTAGATGCAACAATTGGGGCTACCTGTTTATATTTAGTTTGAATGCATAACATTTTTTAGTTAGAGTCATCGCTTCGCAAGTAGTTTTTTCCTCTTCATAATAACGGTGTGAAGTTTTGTATAATCTGCTTTATTGTTAAGTTACAACTATTTCCGCTTATAGAGTACCCCTTATTATCGATACATCGTCCACATCCCAATGTCTTTAAATCCTAGTCGTTTATAAATTCGTCCAGCAGCTGGATTGTTATAAAATAAACAAAGTGTTCGGCCTTCTTTCGTAAAGTCTTGAATCATTTTTTGTAATAGGAGTGAAGCATATCCATTTCCGCGGTAATTCGGGTGTGTACATACACCAACTACCATTGCGGATAATGAATTTTCAGCGGAAGTTGAGGCGGATGCGATGATTGCGCCGTCTTTTTCAATATAATATGTACGTCCTGTATTTGTTTCAATAGATTGTCGTAAAATTTTTTCTGATTCATGAGCAGTTCGGAATTCAGTGATGTTATTTCGTAATTGCATAATTCGTTCTATATCATCTAGTGAGGCAAGTTTAATTGTTTCATGAACAGGCGTACTAGGTAAGTTGTCGGCATCTAGACATTCACAAAAATACATTTCATTTTTAGTACCTAGTTGTATACTTGAAACGGTTTCAAATCGTTCAACAATAGTTGACTTACCAGAGAGTTTCAGCGGCTTATATGCGGAAAGAAGTGCCTCATAGTCAGTTACTACAAACTCTTCTTTACTATATGGTATAAATGAATCGTGAAAGCGAAGTAAAATTGATTGTAATGTTCCATTCTCTTTAAATACTCCCCATAGTTCTTGAAAATCTGTATCATAACCGAAAGCTTCAATATCTCCAATAATAAATAAGTTAAGGGCTGCTTCTTCTTTTAGGTAAGCGAATACTTGTTTATGATCTTCCTTTGTTAATTTTCGCATCATAACGAATCGACCTCTTTTTTTATTTTTCTAAATATTACAACTTAAGTTTTTTGAAATCAATATAAAATTTTATGTTTAGTTCACCAACTTTCGGAAAAACTAGGAAAGATATGACAAAGGAGGTTATGAACGGTGGATCATCCAATTCAAGGATTAATGAAAGCGGCAATGGAAAATTTAAAAGAAATGGTCGATGTGAATACGATTGTTGGGGAGCCTGTTCAAACGGCTGACGGTGGTGTGGTGTTAACGGTTTCTAAAGTAGCGTTCGGGTTTGGAGCAGGAGGTTCTGATTTCCAAACGAATGATGGACAAAGAGCGAACGGTAACCCTGCATTTGGTGGCGGTAGCGCGGGTGGTGTTTCTATTACACCAGTAGCATTTCTTGTAGTGAATAAAGACGGAGTAAATATTCTGCATCTACAAAATGCGACACATTTAGCAGAAAAAATGATTGAATTAGCTCCACAAACAATTGATAAGATTCAATCGATGTTCCAAAAAGATGAAAAGAAAGAGGGAAATCATCATCCTCAAAACCCAGATGAAATCCTTTAAAAACGCCTGCTCACGAGCAGGTGTTTTTTCTTGTAATCACTATGTAATAAAACACATGAAATTGTAAATAGTTTTTGAATTTTTTTCTATGTTTCTAAAATTTTTCATGTTAAAATATGCTATAGAATTGAAACATATAAAACGAAGGTGGCTAGGTGCTTTGTCTGGAGGATCTGACCAAGTAAAGAATATGATATATATTAATGGTAATCGTCGGGGTCATTGTTTTATTACATCAGGAATTACGTTTAAAGAGTTTGCAAGTAACATCCCTTCACCGCTTCATCAAGTGTTGCTTTTGAAGCACAACTTTGAATGGACAGATTTTCACTATCATACTTTATTTGAATATGTTGAGGAAGAAAATATACATAAGTTAATTCAAGCAGAGATTGATGAATTTGATGAATTTTGTTGGGTAGATTTTGATGATGCAAGCGATTTAGATGAACTAGAGCCAAAAGAAATTGCAGAGCTTTTATATTTGGCTCACAAAAAAGAACCACTTGCAAGAACATTCTTTCCGCTATTGAAAAATAGATTTGTTTATTTTTCACATGATGACGGATGGTACAACAAAGTGTATTATCGTAGAATTGCTGACTTTGTAGGAATGTTAAGTAAAGTCATTCCTTATAAACTCGGTGCTTTCGGTAAGAAACGTTTTTCTTTGTTCCAAAAATCAAAAATTTTCCCAGCAATTTCGAAAGAATTGATCATGGGGCTTATTCCATTAATGGAAGATGGTCTTTATATTGATCTAGCAGGGAAAATCGAGTCAAGAAGGGGTCTTGAAATTCCGGTATATGTAGTTGGTTCGTATGAAAGTACGGATGAGGTACTAGATAATATCGATGAATTGAAAGAAGAAGCAACAGAGACAGGTTGGCTCATTTTTGATAAGAAAGAACAAGAATGGCAATGGGTTGTGGACTAAGAAAACTTGGCGCATGAAGTCAAGTTTTCTTGTCATTTGAAAGGAGTACAAATGAAGAAATATTATACAATTGTGGGTATTGTAAGTATTATTCTCGTGGCGATTTTACTTATTACTTGTCCGAAAGAATCAGATTTTAAAGTGTATGTAGAGGATAAGTATGCATTGAAATGTGATGAGAGTAGTTTTGAATGCACACAAAATGTAGATGGTAAAAAAGAAAAATTAAAATTTGAAAGTACAGATGCACGAAATGGTGTATTCTTTATGACTGTAAAGCAAACATTTAAAACTGAAGCTGATGTTACGAAAGAATATAGCGGAGTAGGAATGTTTGGTACATTTCTTTTTGTTTCAGAGAAGACTTTCTAGTAATAGAAGGTCTTTTTCTTATGCTTATGTTCATATAGATGAAGTAAGAGACAAGCATAGGAGGGGTAGTAATGAAGAATACATGTATCGTTTGCGGTGGTGAGGAGTTTTTTTCCTCCACTTTGTATGCACGTACGAAACAAGATTGGGCATATGCACAAAATATGTATCGATTTGAAAAGGTGTTTATTGAGCATCGGGATGAAGAGAATTATCCAGTGTTTCAAGAAATTACAGCGAAACATTGCTGTGGATGCGGTCATATTATGTTGTATCACGAATGAACACACCAAGTATAACTTGGTGTGTTTTTTTTAAAACGCTGACAAAGCAAGCGGATAGAGTAAAGTAAATAAAACAGAAAAACTTCCAAAACCAATTGCAGTATATCCAAGTGTTCTTGCTCCGAAATTGACAGCTAATAAGCCGACTAAAATCGCAAGAGAGCCGAGTGTAACCGGATAAAATGCAATTGAGAAAAGCGAAAGAAATAAAGCGACATAGCCTACCATTGCACCGGTATTTGTACCTTCTATTTCATTTGCAATTTCTTTACGCTTATGTCTAATCGGAATGCCAGCTGGTGATATTTCAGCTGCATACTCTTCGTTTTTTTCACCACTTTTAAAATGATGATTTCTCTTTCTTCGCATGTACATCCCTCTCTTTCAATTGGGTGTACCTATAGTATCTTACATAAAGAGAAGAACATGAGTATGAGTTAAACCCAAGTAAAGCAAAAATTGGAGAATAAAGATACCATTATTAGCTTGTACATCTCCTAATGAAGATAAACAGGAATTTTGGAAAATGATGTAGAATGAAATGAGTGATAAAACGTGAAGGCAGGGGAATGTATGACGAAATTTAATTGGCATGAATCAGCAGAGAAAAAATGGGATAGTAGTGCAGAATTTTGGACTCAGAATAGTCAGGAGATGTGGGACAGCGGGAGCAGAAGTACAATTATTCCATTTTTTGAACAGTATGTGAAGAAAGAAGCTCAGGTGCTTGATGTTGGTTGTGGGGATGGATACGGTACATATAAATTAAGTCGAGCGGGCTATAAAGCAGTTGGAGTAGATTTATCAGAAGTAATGATTCAAAAAGGGAAGGAGCGCGGAGAAGGACCGAATTTATCTTTTATAAAAGGAGATCTTTCTTCCTTACCATTTGAAAATGAGCAATTTGAATCAATTATGGCAATTAACTCTTTAGAATGGACCGAGGAGCCATTACGAGCATTAAATGAGATAAAGCGCGTTTTAAAAAGCGATGGGTATGCATGTATTGCAATTTTAGGACCGACAGCAAAGCCTCGAGAGAACAGTTATCCTCGTTTATACGGCAAAGACGTTGTTTGTAATACGATGATGCCGTGGGAATTTGAACAGTTAGCGAAAGAACAAGGTTTTGAAGTGGTAGATGGCATCGGTGTATATAAGCGCGGAGTAAATGAGAAGATGCTAGGTCAACTACCTATCGAGTTACAACAATCGTTAACATTCTTATGGGTATTTATGTTAAAAAACGTATAAAGAAATGAAAGAATTTTTAGGAGGTAAATAAGTGCAGAAAATACAAAAAACTGATACAATATCATCAGAACCAATTAAAGGGGGACTAGGGTATATGACAACTACTACAACAGTTAAATCCGACATTGAAATCGCACAAGAAGCGAGTATGAAGAAGATTCAAGAAATTGCAGCTGAATTAAATATTTTAGAAGATGAATTAGAGCCATACGGGCATTATAAAGGTAAGTTATCTCTTGACATTTTTAAGCGCTTACAGGATGAGAAAGACGGTAAAGTTGTTTTAGTAACAGCGATTAACCCAACTCCAGCTGGAGAAGGTAAATCAACAGTAACAGTTGGTTTAGGTCAAGCTTTTAATAAAATTGGTAAGAAAACAGTAATTGCACTTCGCGAACCATCTCTTGGACCAACGATGGGACTAAAAGGGGGGGCAGCAGGTGGTGGTTTTTCACAGGTTGTACCTATGGAAGACATTAACCTTCACTTTACTGGAGATATTCATGCTATCACAACTGCCAATAACGCGTTAGCGGCGTTTATTGATAATCATATCCAACAAGGAAACACACTTGGAATTGATACGCGTAAAATCGTTTGGAAACGCTGTGTTGACTTAAATGATCGTGCCCTACGTAACGTAGTAATTGGTCTTGGTGGACCAGTTCAAGGTGTACCACGTGAAGACGGTTTCGATATTACAGTAGCATCTGAAATTATGGCCGTATTCTGCCTTGCAACAGATATTCAAGATTTAAAAGCGCGTCTATCTCGCATCGTAGTTGCTTATAACTTTGCAAATCAACCTGTAACGGTTAAAGATTTAGGTGTAGAAGGTGCGTTAACATTATTATTAAAAGACGCATTAAAACCAAACTTAGTACAAACGTTAGAAAATACACCAGCTATCATTCACGGCGGACCATTTGCGAATATCGCTCACGGTTGTAACAGTGTTATCGCTACAACAATGGCAGCAAAATTAGGTGATTATGTTATTACAGAAGCTGGATTCGGTGCTGATTTAGGTGCAGAGAAGTTTTTAGATATTAAAGCTCGTGCAGCTGGCATTAAACCAGAAGCAGTTGTTATTGTTGCGACTATTCGTGCGCTTAAAATGCATGGCGGCGTAGCAAAAGATCAATTAAAAGAAGAAAATGTAGACGCATTAGCAAAAGGTATGGAAAACTTACAGAAGCATGTTGAAACAATTCAAAGCTTCGGTGTGCCTTTCGTAATTGCAATTAATAAATTCATTACAGATACAGATGCAGAAGTTGCTTACTTACAAGAGTGGTGCAATGAGCGTGGCTATGCAGTATCCTTAACGGAAGTTTGGGAGAAGGGTGGCCAAGGCGGAGTTGATCTTGCTGAAAAAGTGTTAAAGGAAATCGAAAAAGGTGAGAACAACTACGCACCACTTTATGAATTAGAATTACCATTAGAAGAAAAAATCCGTACAATTGCTCAAAAAGTGTACGGCGCAAAAGATATTGAGTTTGCTCCGAAAGCACGTAAGCAATTAGCTCAATATGAAGGAGAAGGATGGAGTAACCTACCAATTTGTATGGCGAAAACACAATACTCTCTTTCTGACGATGCAACAAAATTAGGTCGTCCATCAGACTTTATCGTTACAATTCGTGAGCTGAAACCATCAATTGGTGCAGGATTTATCGTTGCATTAACAGGAACAATGCTAACAATGCCAGGCCTTCCAAAACAGCCAGCAGCACTACAAATGGACGTAAATGAAGATGGAAAAGCAGTAGGTTTATTCTAAAAGGTTGTAATTCATCTCGTTTATCTGTAAACTATATATACATCAAGTGGCGCCTTTCCATCGAAAGGCGCCTGTTTTTTGGAGGAAATTATGTTTGATCCAACTGCTTTTGATAATTTAAAAGTAATCGTAGAAGGCGCTGTTTATGATTTTGATTTACATGGAGATATTCTTGTAACAGATCGAAAGGATATGATGGACCTTGCTTCATTAAGTCGTATATATCATATTTCATTTCAACTAACAGAACCATTAGAACCGTTAGTAGAAGCAACATTTTCACTATCTGTGGATGCAAAGAACTTGTCTGGTGAAATATTAGAAGTACCACAATTTACACCAGGTTGCGAAATGAAGTTAGCATTTTCATTCCCGATAGAAAAGCCAGAGGTAGTATGCGAGGAAATAGAAACTTTCATGCATTCTATATGGGGAAAAGAAAGAATGATTACGCAAAAACTTTCATACGAATATAATAAGCAAGCGATTTCATATCATAATAAGGTAGAGGTTCTATTTCAAAAAGCGATTACAGAAGACCATGTTGATGATTTAATAGCTGTTATTTCACACATGATAGAAACGGTGCGAACAATACAACATTTTCTTCAAAAATAGAGATAAAGGAGAAAAACAAATGATAAAAGATATGCAACCATTTTTACAACAAGCTTGGGAGAAGGCTGGTTTTAAAGAATTAACTGAAATTCAAAAACAAGCGATTCCAACTATTTTAGAAGGACAAGACGTTATAGCTGAATCTCCAACTGGAACAGGAAAAACATTAGCGTACTTATTACCCCTTTTACATAAAATTAATCCTGAAGTAAAACAACCACAAGTTGTTGTTTTAGCGCCAACACGTGAGCTTGTCATGCAAATTCACGAAGAGGTTCAAAAGTTTACAGCAGGGACTGAAATTTCAGGGGCATCTTTAATTGGTGGTGCAGATATTAAGCGCCAAGTTGAAAAATTAAAGAAACATCCGAGAGTAATTGTCGGTTCACCAGGACGTATTTTAGAATTAATTCGTATGAAAAAGCTAAAAATGCATGAAGTGAAAACGATTGTATTTGATGAGTTTGATCAAATTGTAAAACAAAAGATGATGGGCGCAGTACAAGATGTAATTAAATCTACAATGCGAGATCGTCAATTAGTATTCTTCTCGGCGACAATTACAAAGGCAGCAGAAGATGCTGCACGTGATTTAGCAGTTGAACCACAATTAGTACGTATAACACGTGCAGAGTCAAAAAGCTTAGTTGAGCATACGTATATCATTTGTGAGCGACGCGAAAAAAATGATTACGTAAGAAGAATTATGCATATGGGCGATGTAAAAGCAGTTGCTTTCTTAAATGACCCATTCCGTTTAGATGAAATTACTCAGAAATTGCAATTCCGTAAAATGAAAGCAGCAGCTCTTCATTCAGAGGCAAGTAAGCAAGAGCGTGAAGCAACGATGCGTGCTTTCCGCAGCGGGAAATTAGAAATTCTACTTGCTACTGATATTGCAGCACGCGGTATTGATATCGATGATTTAACACATGTAATCCACTTGGAGTTACCAGACACAGTAGACCAATACATTCACCGCTCAGGACGTACAGGACGTATGGGTAAAGAAGGAACTGTCGTTTCTCTTGTAACAGAACAAGAAGAACGTAAATTACTTCAATTTGCAAAAAAACTAGGCATCGTATTTACGAAGCAAGAAATGTTCAACGGATCGTTTGTAGAAACGAAACCGAAAGCACCAAAGAAAAAGAAACCAGCATTTACTGGGAAGAAAAAGCCTAGATAAATAATGGGGAAGGCGTAACTATTTGTAGTTACGTCTTTTTTGTTTGTAATTGAATGAAAAAGGAATAATAATAGTACCTGTAGAAACCTACAGAGAATATAAAAACCATTAGGGGGAAAAACGATGATTCATAAAGTCGGACAAATTATGTTATATGTAAACAATCAAGATGAGGCGGCCAATTTTTGGACAGAAAAGGTAGGGTTTCATGTAGTTGCAGAGGAAGATAATAAGCAAGGAATGAGATGGATTGAAATCGCTCCGAAAAGCGGTGCAGAAACGAGCATTATATTACATAATAAAGAAGTTATTTCTAAGATGAGCCCAGAATTAAATCTTGGTACACCGTCCTTAATGTTCTTCTCAGAAAATCTTGATCAATTATATACAGATTTAAAAAATAAAAATGTTACTGTTGGTGAAATGGTAACAATGCCTTCTGGTAAAGTATTTAACTTTGCTGATAGTGAAGGCAATTATTTTGCGGTTATGGAAAAGAACAAATAATAATATTGCTATGTGAAAATCCCCCTCGTATATATTGAGGGGGATTACATGTTTGAAGTGGATTTTTCATTAGAGAGTTGTTTAATAAAAAATGTCCCTTTTTCAATAGCTGTTTCAATATAACCAACGATTTGATCGAACGTAAATACTTGCAAGTTTTCATGTAAATGTTGCTCAGGATACAACATATCTTCAAAAAGATACTTTCGAAAAGCTAAAACGTTTTCTTTAGAAACCTCTTCAATATCTATAATGTGAGCCTCTTGATTGAGAAGAGAGAAGAGCTGCTGTTCTTTATCGTAATGATGAAGCAACTTTGCATTCAACAATTTAAAATCGTTATAGTACATAGGTGCGATCGTTTCGTCATTTTCTATTCTATTTTTTAGCCAAGGTAGAAAAAATCCACTTAGCCAATTGTCATCGGCAATGAGATGGGTATAATAGCCAAGGAGAAAAGGGGAATCCATATGAGCTTTATATTTTTGAAAAAAAGAATTGAAATCTATCCTTCTCGTATAGTTTTTCGTTGTGCCAGCGTAAAAGTGTGAAGTTCCTTTTTCTTCTGCTGAATGAACTGCATCGGGGGCTACACCTCCAAGTATGAAAGAAGTTTTATCTTGGATATATAGTTTTTCGGCAATCTTGTTAGCGATAATAGCATGCATAATTCGTGATCCCATGAATGACACCTCGGTTTCAAGTATTCATTTCAGGAAGAGGACTGGACAGTTAGTATGACTTTCCCTGTACTTTTTCTACTTTCGACCCATTCATGTGCTTTCCCTGCATCTTGAAGTGGAAAAGATTTCGTAGCCTTAATTTGCAAACTTCCATCACGTAAATAACGGAAAACTTCATTTGCAGTTCTTTGGAGGAGTTCAGGACGTTTTTTCCGTGTAGTACCAAAGCTAAAACCAAGTATAGAGCGGCAACTTGCATGTAAATCTTTCGTTTGGAAGTTGCCAATTTCACCACTGGCATTTCCGAAATGAACGAGGCGACCATAATAAGCAAGACATTTTAAACTTCTTTCCGAAACCGTTCCAGACATAGAATCTAAAATTACATCGACCCCTTCACCATTTGTCAGCTCATTGACCTTCTCTACAAAATCCTCATTTTGATGACAAATAACATAATCAGCTCCAGAGTCTAAAGCGATTTTACTTTTCGATTCATTTCCGACAGTACCGATAACAGTTCCAGCCCCTAATAGTTTTGCAAGTTGAATCGCTGTAGTACCAATTCCACCAGCCGCTGCATGAATGAGTACAGACTCATCTTGTTGAAGTCTTGCAACATTTGCGAGTAAATTAAAGCTTGTAAAAGATACAATCGGACAAGCAGCTGCAGTTTGAAAATCGACTTTATCAGGTAAACCGAAAGTAAGGTTTTCGTTTGCGACAGCATATTCTGCGTAAGATCCATTTTGAGGAAAAGCAATGACTCGCTGACCAGGATGAATATTTTTAACTTGAGAACCGACACGTTCTACAATACCAGCGACATCTATCCCTGGTATAAAAGGTAGTGCTGTATTTCCTTTTTTTCCATAACGGGACTTAATATCAGCGAAATTTACACTAGTAGCAACAACGCGAATCAAAACTTGATCTTCTGAAATAGCCGGCATATCCACATCTGTATATTTCATCATTTCAGGACCACCGAACGACGTTACAATGATAGCTTTCATCATATATCCTCCTTAATTTGACTGTATAAATCATTTTAAATCGTCATTAGAAATTAGAAAATTATATAATAGTTATGCAAAGCTATAAGTGAAGCTTATGAATTCATTGGATCATTATATTAATTTATATAAAAAATCTTTTTAAAAATCGAACGAAATATCAATTACTTGCCAATATATAGTGTAAGACAAAGGAGGGATGGTAAGTGGGAATTGAAACAGGGTATAAGGAATTAATTCAATTAACTCTAGCGGGAAATAAAGAAGCATATAGCGAGTTGTATGATAAAACGATTCAAGAAGTATATAAAACAGTACATTTTTTAATAGATGATAAAACAGATGTAGATGATGTCGTTCAAGAAATATACATACAACTATATGAATCACTTCGTAAGTATGATAACGAGAAGCTATTTCGTCCTTGGCTAATTGGACTTGCGATTAAACAAATTCACTCTTATAGAAGAAAGAGGTGGATGCGATTACGAATTATAAAAAAAGCAGAAGAGCAAAGAAAACCAGTACAAATTGATTTTTCTAACGATGTTGTAAGTAAAATATCAAACCAAAAACTAATCGAACTCATTCATAAATTACCGTATAAATTGAAACAAGTTATTATATTAAGATACTTACACGATTATTCACAAGAAGAAGTAGCACAAATATTACATATTCCAATTGGTACTGTGAAATCTAGAATTCACGCAGCATTAAAAAAACTACGTCAAAAAGAGCAAGTAGAAGAAATCTTTTTAGGAGAGGTAGGGAATGTGAAATGAGTTTAGATTGTAGAGTTAGAGAATCTATACGAGAAGAGGCGAAGGGGATTGTTGCCCCGCCGGAGTTAAAAGAAAAAGTTATCATTCAAATAAAAATGAATCGAGGGGGGCGTAAGAGAAAGAAACATCTTATTGCAGGAGTGCTTGCAGCAGCTCTTTTAATCCCGACGACTGGTTTTGCGTATCAATCTATTATGGCGGATGGTATATACGGATCTTTTGAGAATTTAAAAAAACATGCCGGAGCGATGACATTAGAAGCGTATATGCGTTTGAATGCAAAATTATCAGAAGCGAAAGATGACATGGGTGCGAAGGAATATGAAGAGTTTACAAAAGAACTAAAAAAATTAACAAATGCAAAGCTTGCATACGGAGATTCGAACGGTAATATTGATTATGATCAATTATCACCAGCAAAAAGAGATGAAATGAAGAGGGTAAGTATGGGGCTTCAACCATACTTTGATAAATTAAATGGTCATAAATCTAGTAAAGAAGTATTAACACAAGAAGAGTTTGATCGTTATGTGGAAGCTTTAATGACGTATGAAATCGTACGAGTGAAGACAAAATCAACTGGTGGAATGAAAGTAGAAGACGTACCTGAGGCGTATAAAGAAAGATTTATTCAAGCAGAGCGGTTTTTGGAGTATGTAGATGAAAAGGTGAGATAAGTAAAAAAGCTCATAGCTTAAGCTGTGAGCTTTTCTTATTGAAACGTAAATATATTAACCACCTATTCCTTTTGCAAGCAATAGGAAGTATACAACTACTATTATTACGCCATTTAATACTGTACCAACTATTCCGAATAACCAATTCTTTGATGCGATTGCAAAAAGAATACCGAGTAATGAAAGTATAGCTAGAATCGTAATAATTAAAGTTAAATTTGCATTAGGTCCTCTTAGAATAAAGAAAGAACATATACTTGCGAGAAACATTAGACACGAGAATCCAAAAAGTCTATACATAATAATTCTCCCTTAGTTGAAGTGTCATTTGAATTAGTACACGATTTTCTTTAGTTTAACATAAATTTCCTAGTACATATTGAATATGTAAACAATAAAAAACGAGTATACAATCTATGTGATTGTATACTCGTTTTATTATTATTTAAATTTTCTTACCGCATGAATAGCTACTCTTACAAGTAATATCGCACTTATAAATAAACCACCGTAACCAACGACACTTAAAAATTGATTATTTGGCTCTGTTGCATTGTTTGCTAAATGCAATTATGCTAACAACAAGCGAAGGAAGTACAAACCTTGGCTTGCACGATTCAATAGAGTACTCAATTATATTTTTTCATATTTGCAGTATCTTTTTGTATAAAGCAATCTAAAAGGGAATAGCCAGCTATTAAGCTTATTATCGTAACAAAAGTTGTATTTATAAGAATAATATTAGTTAAATAAGGTAGGTATGCACCAACTGGTGAAAAGAGTAGAGCTGGAGAAAAGGAAATGAATAGCGTAGGCACAGTAATAGCGATAAATTTATCCGGTTGAAAGCGCCAGTTTTGTTTACTTGTTTCTCGATTAATGGATTGAAGGAATCGTAATAAAATGCCAACTATAAGAGGGAAGAGTGTAAAGTAGAATAATCTTGGATAAACGTTAAAACTCACCTGCGCATCTGTATCTAAATAAAATTGAATTTTCACTCCGACAAATAATAATAAGACGATAAATAATGTAAAGCAGAGGTATAGCATCACTTTTTGCATTGCATTCCACCATCCTTTATTAAAGATATATTCAAAGAAAAAAGAGATATACAATAACTACTGTTGTATATCTCTTCTTTTACGGTTAGTTAATAGTGGAGTTTGCTTTTTCTTGCTTCGTGAAATAATCAATAATGCCCATCGCGCTAATTTCTATGTCTAGATGTAAAATGTTATAAACGGAATGATCTGATGGAACGTTTAACTTTGTAAGGTGGGAAGAGATCTTATCCATTAATACAGTTTGTAAAGCTTTAGTCGCTTCATCGAAATCATTATACTGTTCAAAGACCTCTTTACCAGTATGAACGAAAATAGGTAGCCAATGTTCAAGCTGGTTATATACTTCTGTAACATTGGATGATGCACCGTAATGACCGAAATAAATAGTATCTACATTCATACTTTGAATGTGATTTTTTGAAGCAATCATCGCATCTGGTTGGAATTGTGAAGGAGACGTTGATGGGAGATATAGTTCTATACCAACGTCTGCGAGTTCTCTATAATAAATGCCAATTGTATCGCCAGTAAAAATGCCGTTTGTTAATGAATCGTGAATGCTAATATGGTGCTTTGCATGTCCCGGAGTATCATAAAATGTAAGGATGCGGTCTTCGGCAATTTGTAACGTATCACCATGTTGTACAATACGAACACGTTCTTCTTCTATAGGAAGAATGGGATCAAACAGTTTATCGAAATCTTCTTTGTATACAGCTTTTGCGCCTAAAATGAGTTTTGTTGGATCAATCATATGACGAGCACCGCGAGAATGCACATATAAAGTAGCATTTGGGCATTTTTCCATCATTAAACCAGCAGCCCCGGCGTGATCTAAATGAACATGTGTAACGATAATGTTTTTAACATCGTTTAAATCAATATGTAATTGTTGTAAGCCGTCTAAAATATACGGAAGAGAAGGGGCTGCACAAGTTTCAATTAAAGTAATATCGTCACCTAATAAAACGTACGTACCAGTTCGTTCATTATGTTGTAAATCGAAATCATCAATAAGATATAGGTGAGAAGATAATTGCTCTATTTTTTTCATCATTACCACTCCTTATTTACTGTATGTTTCTATTATACGCTAAAATAGGAAAAAGGCAGAAAACGAAAGCCCGTCTTCTGCCTTTTTAAAGTGTTATTATTTCGTTTGTTCTTTATTGATAGACATAACGAATAGTCCAACTATGCCACCAACGATTGGCAGCATAATCTCTCCTGCTAAATTAAAGTAGGAGCTTAAAAATAAACCATTAACATCGATTACCCAGCCGATCACATACAATAACATCATATATAGTACGAAATAAAACTCGCGATTTGAAATCGTTTCATGTTGTGCAGTTTTCATAATGAACACCATCCTTTTCTTTTATAATGGAATATAAACTGTCACATTTTGTTCACAATTCAATTGTAAAACTTTCCAACATAAAAGTCTAGTAGTTTGTGTCGAATTTTTGAACAGAAATAAAGCGCTGTCATTTCGGAGGAGAATACGTAATAAGAGCTGTATATTCACGAATGTAGTATAGTATAAACATAGAATGATAGTGAAGAGAGGGGCAAGGATCATGACAGTTTATGATTTTTCAGCTAAAACGATAACAGGAGAAGATAAGTCGTTAAAAGATTACGAAGGAAAAGCGCTTCTTATTGTAAATGTAGCTAGCAAGTGTGGTTTTACACCGCAATATAAAGGGTTACAAGAAGTATATGATAAGTATAAAGACCAAGGATTAGAAATACTCGGTTTCCCTTGTAATCAATTCGGAGGACAAGAACCAGGTACAGAAGCAGATATTACTAGTTTTTGTGAGTTAAACTATGGTGTGAATTTCCCGATGTTTGCAAAGGTTGATGTGAAAGGTGATAAGGCACATCCGCTTTATACATACATGACAGAACAAGCACCAGGTTTACTCGGTATGAAAGCAGTGAAATGGAACTTTACTAAGTTTCTAATCGGAAAAGACGGGAAAGTAGTAGGGCGTTTTGCGCCGCAAACGAAGCCGGTGGATTTAGAGGTTGAGATTGAGAAGGTACTTGGGGAATAACTAGAAGTTTCACTTTATTAAAAAAGCCTCAAAGAACAATGTTGTTCTTTGAGGCTTTTTCTTTTAACTCACATTATCAAGATTAAATCGCTGAATGGAAGTCATTTGATTTAGGCGGAGAAGCTGCTTTTTTCATAAGGATTTCCCATAAGTGTACGGATTTTTCCCATTCTGCTGCAGCCTGTCCCTTTTGATACATAGCGTTCTCATAACTGAAAGTAAGTTGTTGCATATCGGCCGAGTTGTAAAGTGTGTCGATGTGGAGAGCATATTCTCGGAATGTTTGACTTTCACTTCGTCGTATACCGACTCGAGTAAATTGTTTTAAAAGTGCACCGTAAGCTTTGCTATAAACAGCATCATCTTTTCGGTATTTATAGAAAAGAATGATAAAAAATGTAATCCATTTCATTCTAGTAGCGAAGAGAGTGTATCCTATAATACTAATTAGTATCGAAGAGAGGAATACGTACCACCAAGAAAATCTATTTTTAGCATTTGTAATTTTTTTAGTAGGAGCTTCTTCTGTATCTTCTATTAAACTTTTGAGCTTTGCTTCATTGTTTCTTTGGTGCATTTGCGCGTTTTGAGAATTAGTTTCTTCACTATTTTGTATAGTAGGAGCAGGAGTATTATTTGTAAAATTATAGGGATTAGTAAATCCTTTTGTTGGTTCGAATGGAATCCATCCGTATCCAGGGAAATATACTTCGACCCAAGAGTGTGCGTTATCGTTCGCGATTTTATAAACATCCTCACCTTCTGCAGAGGCAAGCGTATTATCAAGAGTTCCTTCCGTATATCCTTTTACCCAGCGAGCAGGAATCCCGGCAGAACGAAGTAACACGATCATAGATGTTGAGAAATTATTACAGTAGCCGCTTTTTGTATCAAAAAGAAATTGATCTACATAATCTTGGTTTTTGGCAGGGAACAACACATTCGTTGTTTCATATACGAAAGAATGGTCGGTAAAGTAGTTTTCAATAGCTAATACTTTCTCATATCGGTTGTCTTTATCATTTGTTAGATTAGCAGCTAAGTCTTTTACTCGCTGCGGTAATGATTCGGGCAGTTGCGTGTACTTTGTCATGAAGTAAGGATTTGTTTCTTGGCCTTCATTCGTTTTTACAGCTTTCAATTTTTCTATGGAAAACTCGGGGACCTCATACGTTACTTTATATGAATGTAAAGTAGTGGAGGAGTCTCCGTCCATCGTATAGATTTTTTCAGAAAATGGATCAACGCTGTATGATGCATCTGAAGAAGCCTCAACAGATACTAATCCCGCTGGATAGGTAAGGTGAGGATAACTTTTTTGCATGTTGATTGTTGACTTTCTTGTCTCCGTTTTTGTATTTTGTTCGTACCAGCTCAAGACGTCGTTTTTATTTTTAAAAGAAACCTTTTTTTGATTTTCAGAAACCTCCCATCCTTTTCCGGTATAAAAATCTTTCGTTTCGACTCTCCAATATTGTTTGTTTTGCGTTTGTGCTGTGAAAACAATTGTAGGATCAGCCTTAAAAGGACCACCTAATCTCGAGTCATCTAAACCATACCCAATTTTAGAAACTTCTTGCTGTTTACTTGCTTCGGATGTGTTGAATTTTAAAAAATCCATTGGGTTTGGCCATTGAGGACCAAATTTTGGAGCAAAGTATGCGATGGTTGCTGACAATACAATAAACACTGTAAGAGGTCTAAGTAATTTTGAGATTTCTCTAGCATAATGTTGTAAGTGTTCCATCTCTTTTATTCGTTCTATGCGAAGAAGACTAAGCATAAAAAAGCCGATGACAACAGTACGAATAATAGCGAAGTTTGCATTGTATAAATGTAAGTTATGAAAAACGGTGATATAAATAATAGTCAATATAAGAAATAGCAACCCACGTTTTTTATGAATCATCCAAAAAGAAATGAAAGCACTTAAAAACCAAAATGATAAAAAAAATAAAAGTGTTGGAAAAACTGGAGAGATATCCAGCAAATTCCCTTGAAATAACAGGGAGGAATTTTGAGAAATATCAGTGAAAAATTTCGTTAGCCAAGATGGATTTATAAAAGCATTTTTATAATATAGGAAATGAATGATGAATAAAATCGTGATAATCTTTATTGGAATCTGCCACTTTGTTTGAAAAAAAGAGAGGGTGAAGCAAATTCCTATAAATATTACAAAAACGTCTAATCTACCTACGTTTGTAATACCTAGAAGGGGTCTTAGCCATTCTAGTAAAAGTAGAAATGCGCATGCATGCATGAAGAATCTACTCATATCCCATTGTTTTTTTGTTTGTAATGTTATCATTTGCTCACCTCAAAAAATACGTTTGTATAGCGGTTTTCATAAACAGCTTTTACAAATATTTTTCGTTTTTGTAGAGTTTCTAGAATACTGAGTTCTCGATGTGAGAGTTGATTCGGTTTTTCTTTTACGACAAACACCATTAATTTTCTATTTTTAATAGCAGCATGGTCAGCCGCCTTTTGAATATCGGGAGAAAGATCGCTTGTCACGAGTATAATCGTGACAGGCTCATAAATTTTTCTTAATTCCATTTCTACACTCCGGGAGAGTGGGAATACACTATCTGCTTGTACTTTCGCTAAATGACAAAAGATTTGATGCAACTGACTATCTCCATTGTCTAAAGGGAAAAAAGTTCGTTCTTTTCCGACAGATACGAATGACGCTGGTGAATTTTGCTTCAAGACAGACCTGACAATAGAAGCAGTAAAGGTGACGACTGATTCGAATAGAGGGGATGGGGTTCTGTCCATGAATATCATAATATTATGGCTACGCTGTTGTTCAAACTCTTTCGTCATAATGGTGTTTGTTCGTGCAGTTGCTTTCCAATCAATCCATGAAAAGCGGTCACCAGGTTTATAGTCTCTCACACCGACAGAAATGGTAGAGTCTTTTACTAAATTTATATTTGCTGAAAGTGCTCCTTGTTCGAAATGATTTTCCATTTGTCGATATGTTATATCTACATACTGAGGATAGACTAAAAATGTATCTGGAACTAAAAAAGTTATTTCTTTCGCCATCATTCCGAATAAATCACCAGTTTTGACACGTACGCTTGAAAAAGTGTGCTCTCCTCTAGGGATTGTGTCTATAGCATATTGAAACGAAATATTTCGTTTCAATCCTGGAAAGAGTATAACCTTATTTATCTTCGTTTGTTTACAATTTGTAAATTGTGATGGTAGCACATCTTCTATAATTAAATAAAGTAAGGGAAAAGGAAAATTTCTTTTTATTGTAATCGTACTTAAAAATAGTTCTCCTGCTACATATTCAGCTTGATTTGTTATTCGTTTTACTTCGGCGTTCCGTAAAGCATAGAAGGGGAGCAGTAGTGAATAAAGGCCAATAGGAATCGCACTGTAAAACAAAAACCAACTTACAAATCCTCCTTGAAGCATAGCGTATACAAATGTTAAGACTAGACATAATGGAAAGAGTGATAACTTAGTAAAATGATAGAGTGCTCGTAGTATCCGTTTCATCAAAGGTTCATTTTCCTTTGAGTAGGTACGGTAGTTCGCGCAACGATCTTTGCGATGACTTGTTCGCCTGTTATTCCTTCAAATTTTGCTTCCATTTTTAAAATGAGTCTGTGAGCCAACACGTAAGGAGCTAAAAATTTAACATCGTCTGGAATAACATAATTTCTGCCATGGATGAATGCATAAGCTTGTGAAGCTTTCATTAAAGCGATCGAGCCACGCGGACTTGCACCAAGTTGTATAGAACTATAAGAACGCGTCTGACTAACAAGCTTTACAATGTAATGCTTGATTGCTTTGTCCATACTTACTTCCCGTACGATTTGTTGTAAATAAAGTAATTCTTCTATTGTAGTAATAGCTTGCAAATGAGAGAGGGGATTTGTCTTTTCCATTCGGTTTAAAATTTCAAATTCTTCTTCTGGTGTAGGATATCCCATTTTTAATTTCAATAAGAAACGATCGAGCTGTGCTTCCGGTAAAGGATATGTTCCCTCATATTCGACCGGATTTTGTGTAGCCATTACAAAGAACGGTTTTGGTAACGGTCTAGTCATGCCATCTATTGTAATATTGCCTTCTTCCATACTTTCAAGTAAGGCAGATTGTGTTTTTGGTGATGTACGATTAATTTCATCAGCAAGTATAAAATTCCCCATGATTGGTCCAGGTTTGAACTCAAATTGGAGCTCTTTTGGATTATAAATAGAAACACCTGTTACATCTGATGGCAGTAAATCAGGTGTGAATTGAATGCGCTTGTAATCAGCATCAATAGATTTAGAAAGAGCACGTACTAACATTGTTTTCCCAACGCCAGGAACATCTTCTAATAGTACATGACCTTCCGCTAACAGAGCTGTCAAAGCTAAGATCGTTTCTTTTCGCTTTCCGACCATTAACTTTTCAATATTATTAATTATTTTTTCTATAATGGGATGTAATGAATCAAGCTGGTGCATCGTAATCCTCCTAATGTTATTATCGTTTTCTAATCTATTTAGTGGAAAATAGAATGTGTCTTTCTATTTGCGAGTAGTGAAACTCTTATCTTTAATTCTAAGAATATTCAGATTATTTATCTGATTACATCTAGTATAATTGTTTCCGTAACTAAGGGCAATATGGTAAATAATGATTTGTAGTTTTATATGAAAAGAGAAGTGAATAGAATAGGAAGCTTGGTTATATGGGTAGAGAGAGTTGAGAAGTGTAAATATTTTTCACACAATGAAAAAGAGGGACATGAGCATTGCTACTCATGTCCTACGACTTATTTATTCGGGGAGTAAAACTTTCACCTCAAAACTCGGCTGGAGCAAAGAAGTTAAGTGTGGGATGAACAAAACCGCCACTCATTATAGTTTCACTTTATGCTTTCGTAATCGCACGTGGAAATAAAATATTATTTTCTAAATGAATGTGCTCAAATAAATCAGACTCTAGCGCTTCAAGACGTTGATACACAAGTCGATAAGTGCCGCAAGCTCCTTCTGGAGGAGTAAAGTCATTTGTCACTTTACGAAGTTCTTTTATAATATTTCCGGCATGATTGTGCTCATTTTCTAGTTCATCTACTACTTTACGTAGCTTTGCATAGTTTTCATCAGTTGGATTTTGTTCAAATTCTAAAATTAATGGGAAATCTTCTGTTTCTTCTTTAATTAAATGCTGTTCTAATTCCATTTTAAGTTCATGAAACAGCTTGTGAATTTGAGCTAAATGAGGCTGATTTGCTCCATGAACGCGTAATACTTTCGTCACATATGGACTTAACTGCGGTAACTCTTCATTTAAATAACGATGATGCTTATTAATTACATAATCAATCAATTCACGATAAGAAGCATTTTTCCAATCAATTTCAGATTCATTTAATCGTTTCGTATTATGATAAAGCGTATTTAACTCTGTAATTACTTCAGAAGCTGATAAATTTCTTTCATGAATTGCATCAATAAGCGGCTTATTACCACCACAACAAAAATCTATTCTATACGATTTAAAAAGATCACTAGCTTTCGGGAACTGTGTAACAATCTCACCAACAATTGAAGTTTCAGTAAATGTATGTTCCATATGAATGCCTCCATAAAGTTTTAATGTAGTATCTAAATTAAGAATAGCGATAAATGAAAATCAATATGGTGATTGAAATCACTTATAATGTGTCATTTTTGAGAATAATAAAATGAGTTTTATAAAAGGAAGAGAGAGGGGAGGTAATTAGTCGCAATACTATGTAATAAAAAAGAAGCTTACTAGAAGCTTCTTTTTTATTACTATTTTTCACATGCAATTCCATCGCCATCACGATCGAGATGAGAGCTATATCCTGGTTGATCTCTATATAATGGAGCTTTTCCAGCAGCTCTAACTGCAGCACAATTTTTGTAGTATGTATTACTAGTATTTCCTGCAGCTGGTTGTGTTTGAGCTTGTTGTGCTTTTTTCTGTTCTTCTTGTTGTTTGCGAGCTTGTTCATCAGCCTGGCGTTTTTGCTCTTCCTGTTGTTTGCGAGCTTGTCCATCAGCTAGACGTTTTTGCTCTTCTTGTTGTTTGCGAGCCTGTTCATCAGCTAGACGTTTTTGTTCTTCTTGTTGTTTGCGAGCCTGTTCATCAGCTAGATGTTTTTGCTCCTCTTGTTGTTTCCGAGCTTGTTCATCAGCTAGACGTTTTTGTTCTTCTTGTTGTTTGCGAGTTTGCTCTTCGGCTTGGCGTTTTTCATCCTCTTGCTTACGAGCTTGTTCTTCGGCTTGACGCTTCTCATCTTCTTGCTTTTGAGTTTTTTCGTCCGCTTCTTTCTTTTCTAGTTCTTTTTTCTGCTCGTTCTCTTTTTGTTCTGCATTGTTAGAAGAAACTTTTTTACTAGCTGCTGTCGTTTTTTCAGAAGTAGGATTTGAAATACTTGATAATGCAACAAAAATGACAAATAAAATAGCAGTGATAATAAATTGTTTTTTTGCTATACCTGTCTTTTTAATTACGGATAAGATTGCTAGAACAAGGAAAAAAATAAATAAAATTAAACTTAAAGTAGCAAAAAAATCGATGACTGGGTGTTCAGATTTTGTAGTGCCCATTCCTATTAAGAGAATTGAAATCATAAAAAGAATAACAGTAGGACGACCATATTGTTTTGCTGTTCCATTTTTCTTAAAGAATGAAATGATACATAGTATTAAAAGAATAAAAGCAATAAAAAATAAAGCTGTACCAATATTACTCAAAATCGCCATTTTTATACCTCCATTTGTAAGATTTTCACTATTGATTATATAGGAACTTATTGGATATTACACGATTTATATAAATTTAGAAAATTAGTATTTTTAATAGACTTATAAACATTTATTTTGTATATAAGGAAAAATAGATATATTTCCTATTACATTTTTAAATAGAATTCATAAAGTATAATATAACGATTGAAAGGAGGGGGTTTAAATGGAATTTCAATTATTGGTAACTTGCATATTACAAGAAGGTAATGCTTTCTTTTTAGTAACGAAAGTAGACGATGTTATTACGTTAAAAGTACCGATTACTGCGGGAGTAGCAGGTTTATTCTTAGCTTTAGGTGTACCAAGATGTTCTTAATTTAAATTTCTAGAGTAGAAGGGAAGGGATATACCTTTCTCTTCTACTCTTACATAATATGATTATGTAAACTAAGATATTGTTTTGTAATAGCACCTTTAAAATGGACATGCATATACTATAATGTTTCATTGGATGTTAGTGATGAAAGGTAGTTTTCACACGTGCATGTAATGATGTTCATTAAGTTATGAAATTAAAGAGGTGCTATTATATATGAAAAGAAGAACATTTGATATTCCAGTTACATTACGAAGAGAGTGGTTTTTAATAGAATTAGCCCATTTAACGAAAAAATATGGAATTGAAATTGCAACTAGCAAAATGGAAGCTGCACCGTTTTTAAGAGATCAAGTTACGGAATCAAAAATAGGGTCAGGGCTCCAATATGATAAATATGATGATGAGTATATCATTGAAAATTAAAGGGTAACAGCAAAAAAAATTCGTTATAACAAAATATAAAATAAAGCAGATTCTAAATGTGGAATCTGCTTTATTATGAAATACTTCTAGTCAACTAGCCTCTTTCTAGTGTTTTTCCTACATATTTCCCTTGCGTTATTCCAAAAGATTCACGAAGAATGCGAGCATAATCTTTTGATTCTATTGGTCGTTTATTTTTGGTGCCTTTAAAGGTTTCTGTATAATTTTTATTTGTTAATGATACGTGACCATAATCAGTTAATTTACAAGTAATAGCGCCTTTATTAAAAGGAGATTCTTTATGCTCTACAATTATTTTTTGAATGTTATTCACTTTTTTTTCATCTATTGGATCTAAAGTGAAAGCATAGCCTATTTTCCATTTATGTGAAGGTTCAGATTGCAAGAAGTTTGTAGATTCCCCGTTAGCCCCTTTTTTCATTTCTAAAATGTGTGTACCTTTTCGGGTAGTTCGTTTGCGGATTCGATATTCTCCCGTTTGAGAAGAGATGACTTCTCCGCTAAAAGGGACTGGATGTAAAGGGAGATGAGATGCAAAACCTGCATCTATAACATAATCTTTATGATTATGATTTAATATGATAATGACATGACCATCATCGGGTTTCCATTTATTATCGTAAAGATCATAAACAGTACCGGCTACTTTATATACTTGAAAACCACAATCCATTAAAAAGTAATACAATAAGGAGTTTAATTCATAACAAAGACCGCCGCGTTTTTGAATAAGTAACTTTTCTACTAAGTTCTTTTTTGAGATGTTTTTAATAGTACCAGCTATAATATCAAGATTTTCATAGGGGAGAATCAATCCCATTTTTAAGAGGATTTCATCTAAATCATCAAATGTTATTTCTTTTGCAGGAATTTTTAATCGTTTAAAAAACTCCTTTTGTAACTTGGTCATCATAAAGCATTCTCCTTTCTTTTTGCAGAATTTTCTTCTGCTCACCGCTAGGTTAGTACTTCTAAAAGTTTAATTCAAGTCTGAAAAAATTATCATAATATATGTTTCTGGAAAAAATATTTTTTATTCTGAAATTTCAGTTTAATTATCGATTGTAGGAAAGTCTTGCAATATAAGCTTCTATTTCTTTAGTTTGTATGTAATTAAATAAAAGTACATATCTTCATTAATCTTTTTTATAATTAGCTGGTAATAAAGTGTTTTTTTACTAAAGTTTTTTCAAGATTTGTATACTTTATATAAACAATGATGGTTTAGGGATATTTGGATTTAGTACAGTTAAAAATTATTGAGAAACTTTTTTGTAGTGTTCTCCCAAAAGGAAGAGATAGAAACAAAGAGAATAACGTGTGTTAAGGAAGAGGGTGTACTAGTAATCTTTTGAAAATAGGGCAAGATCTTGTTTAAGTAAAAAGATTATCTATTATTAAGAGAGAAGATAAAAAATATTACAAAGAGCACCTTCTTTCAAAAAAAGTAGGGGGAATAACATGCGATTGATGAGAAGATGTGTTACTTTACTAATTGTATTTTTTATCATGGCTCCAATGATTAGCACGAATGTACGGGCAGAAGTTGTAAAAGAGCTTGGAAAGGGATTTCCTGATACAGAAGTATTTACACCTGGAGAATGGTTTTTAGGGCAAAAACCTGCTAATTATGATGAGAATAAGCCTCCAATTCTCTTTGTACAAGGGAGGAATGGGAATGCTGATAGTTGGTATGGAAAGACAGTGTATCACGATATAAATGATATGTATGACTATGCTTTAAAAGCAGGTTATCAAACAGTATTTATCCAATTATATGATGCCGCCGGGAAAGGATCAGCTAGTCAGTGGGATAACGGAAAATTGTTAGCACAAAAATTAGAAGAAATATATAATCATTTCGGTAAAAAAGTTAATATTGTTGCACATAGTAAAGGCGGTATCGATACACAAGCTGCGTTAGTAGGATATGGTGCAAATCGATTTGTCGGAAATGTTATTACGCTTGCGACGCCACATCATGGTTCAAATTTAGCGGATTTATCATATAGTTGGTGGGCAGGATGGCTGGCTTCTATATTAGGTCAAAAAGATGAGGGTACGTATTCATTACAAATGGGCGAAATGGCAAAATTTCGTTCAACGATTGATAATAATCCAGCAGCTAAATTAAATCGTTACTATACGGCTACTGGGACTAGCTGGGGACCAGTATTTTCTGCGCTATCTATGGGCGGGTTATATTTGTCATCATACGGTTCAAATGATGGACTAGTAAATGAGTGGAGTGCTAAGTTGCCGTATGGAACACATTTATTTACAGATTCCAAATTTGATCATGATAATATACGAAAAGGATCTGCTGTTTTCTCTCGAATTGAACCATATTTACGTACAGCAAATGTAGCCGTACCAGCTTTAGTAGCATCCAGCACTAGTTCAAATGAATATATAGAACAATTAAATACAACTTCAAATCAAAATATTTTAGGAGGAGAATTGCCAAAAAATCAGTGGATTGAGCAAACCGTTACAGTTGATAAAAAGGCTGAAGGAATCGTTTCTATATTAACAGCGTCTTCTGATGTAGAAGTACAAATGATATCTCCAAAAGGAAAAATGTATACAAATAAGGACAGCGCTATAACTACCGGTGAAGGTGAATCTTTCTTTGGTGGTGCGACTATTAGAACATTTAAATTTGATAAAATGGATGTAGGAGAATGGAAAGTTAAAATGATGGCGAAGCAGTCGAAAGATGCATTTTTAATTGTAAGCGATTACAAGAGTGGCGCGCCATTTGTTCTCCAAATGCCTACAAAAGTTAAAGCGAATAAATCTGAGTATAAATTGAAAAAATCACCTGTGGCACCTGAAATGAAAGGGGATCTTTCTATAACGGTAAGAGTCGTGAATAAAGAAGGGAAACTAGTCTCTGAATACAATGAATTACAAAATGGTAATAACAATACGTTTACTGGTGCTTTGAAGGACATAAAGCAACCAGGAGTATATAACGTTACGATGGATATAAAAGGGACGAATAAAGAAGGACAACCGTATAATCGTACAATTGTTAAGTCGGTTTATGTGGAGAAGTAAGAAAGAATGAGAAGTTTTTAATATAAAAAGTACCGAACTTTTGTAGTAGAAGAGTTCGGTACTTTTTTCATGTTTATTAGATGAACAGAAACGTACAATGGAATTTATGTTTGATTATAGGAATCAAAAGAACATTATTCAATAAAAAAAGATGCTGAAATAGCATCTGAACGTGAAGAGGATTATTAACTTAGTTTTATAACTGTTAATTCAACTGAATTAATACCATTATCACAAGTTGCAATACTTTGACGATTAAAACCACTATTATTTTTCAGTTGAAGAGTGGAATTAGCTGTCACTGTAACAATCGTTTCGCCTGCTAGTTGAAGACATTCGTTATTTGATGAAGTATTCATTTGGAAAGCGAAATCACCTTGACTATTAGCAAGTGGATTATTATTTAAAAATATAGTCATGACTGGAATATGTGGAAATACAGGAATTGAAGTAGTGTTAATCGTTGAAATGAAAGAAACTCTATAATCACCAGCTTGACTAAATTGTATAGTAGTAGGATTTAGTAAGGAAACTCCTCCTGCTATAGGACCAACGTGATTAAATGGAAAAGGATCTCCAAAAGGAACTGTTATAAACTCAGTTTGCCAAAAAGTGCCGTATGCGGGACAGCTTTTTTTACAGGAACTAGAAGAGGAATTGCATGAGCATTTTTTATATGAGCTAGAAGAAGAAGATTTACATGAACATTTTTTATTGGAGTTTGAAGAATGATAGTACGAACCCAATATATTACCCCCTATTATGAATGAAGTGTATACTCGTAGTATTTTATGCCTGTCTTATATAAAAGGTGATAGATTTGGAGTATAAAGTGCTAATACGATGAAATATAGTAATAGAATAGTAGATGTAGCAATTTTTGAAGAAGAAAAGGTTAATGATTTGGTAAAAATAACAGTGGAATATCTTGAAAGATTGAAGTAAAGTGGGCACGCATATTTTACTTTTACATGTAAAAGTAAAACCATTATCATTAGTTGCAATGATGGGATCGTTTAAGCGAATGTCTATTTTTAAAAGTATTTGTATATTAGAGTTTACGGTTGTTTCTCTTTATTTACGTAGTGGGGCAGGAAGAAGACGAAAAGTATCGAATGAATGTACATATGTAGCATTGTTTGCTTTTGGTGTGAATAGTAGTAAAAGATACGTTGAACTATTTTAAACGGTAACAAAAGAGCGATTAAATAATAGAGGGAGCAACTTACATGGAAAATATATTAAAAGTATCTTCAAAATCAAAACCAAATTCAGTGGCAGGTGCAATTGCAGGTGTACTAAGAACAAGTGGAAATGTAGAAATTCAAGCGATTGGGGCGGGTTCTTTAAATCAAGCAATAAAAGCAATTGCGATTGCAAGAGGATTTGTCGCACCAAGTGGTATTGACTTAGCCTTTGTTCCGGCATTTCAAGAGGTTACTATTAATGATCAAGAAAGAACGGCGATTAAATTAATTATAGGCCCTAGAAGGAAAAGGTAATTGCAGCAATTCAGTATTGAAATGACATTTTAAATAACAAACAAAAAGTGTCACAAATGCTTATAAAATAGGCATTTGTGACACTTTTATAGTTTTGTGAGAATAAAAACTTCTAAAACTGCTCATTCTTCTCCCAAGATTCCACAATATAATGTGCAATCGTCGGATTAAATCCTTTCCCAACTAAAAACATAATCGCAGCAACTTCTGTCAAAGCATGTTTGTGTGATGTATGTTTTGCTTCATTTAAACCGTAATCTACCCAAGGTTTTACAAAATCTAGTACAGGTTTCTTTAAAGGTAAAAACTGTGTACCGACAACTTGTTGAATTTGTTGTTGCGTTGGTTCTGTAATTGGTCCAGGTGGTAAGATTTGAGGCTGTGTAATATCGAATGTAGGTCCAGGTGGTAAAATTTGTGGTTGAGTCGGATCAATTGTTGGTGGTTTAGGTGGTGAGACACGTGCGTCGTAGTTTGGTTGATACATTTGTTGTTGGTATTGCGGTTGTTGAGACTGAGTTTGGTATGGGTTTTGTTGAAATTGTTGTTCTTGATTTTGTGGTGCTGTATATGGATTTTGTTGATATTCAGTTTCTTGAGTTTGCGGTGTTGCAAATGGATTTCGCTGAAATTGTTGTTCTTGATTTTGTGGTGCTACATATGGATTTTGTTGCTCTTGATACTGCGGTGCTGCATATGGATTTTGAGGGTATTCATAATTTGGGCGTGTGTCGTATGCGTTTTGTTGATAATTAGCTTCTTGGTTTTGCGTTGTTGCGTATGGATTTTGTTCGAATTGTTGTTCTTGTTCCTCATATTGTTCTTCATACCGTTGTTCCTGTTGTTGAGGATAAAATGGTTGCCTTGGGTAAGGCGGTTGATTATTATAGAACATGTTTATTCCTCCTTCATGATGATGCCTACCACCCAGTGTATGGGCGGACAAGAAAATATGTGATGAAAAAATGCGGGCGTGTTACAATAAGTAACTGGGTGAAGATAAAATGACAAAACAAGAAAAGATTCAAAAAACAATTACTTTTGTAAAACATATTTTAGAAAAAGATGCGAGTGGGCATGATTGGTATCATATTGAGCGCGTACATAAACTGGCGATTTCTTTATCCGAGCAAGAAGGGGGAAATCGTTTTATAATTGAAATGGCAGCATTACTTCACGATGTGGCAGATGAGAAGTTAAATGAAAGTGAAGAAGCTGGAATGAAAAAAGTTTCTGATTGGTTAGAAGAGTTACATGTGGAAGAAGAGGAAAGTAAACATGTTCTTCATATTATTGCCAATATGTCTTATAAAGGTGGTCATGGCGGCAAAGTGGGGTCACTTGAAGGGAAGATTGTTCAAGATGCGGATCGCTTAGACGCTCTTGGAGCAATTGGAATAGCTCGTACATTTGCGTATGGTGGAGCGAAAGGGAGATTAATGTATGATCCAACTATTCCGCCGCGTGAAGTGATGACGAAAGATGAATATAGAAAAAATAACGATCCATCTTTAAATCATTTTTATGAAAAACTTTTAAAACTAAAAGACTTAATGAACACGAACGCAGCGAAACAAGAGGCTGAAGTTCGTCATCGTTATATGGAACAGTTTATTGAACAATTTATGAAAGAGTGGAATGCACAAATATGAAAATGTTAACTGTGGAAAACTTATCGAAATCATACGGAGAAAAACCGTTATTTGATGGATTATCATGTAGTATTACAGAAGGACAACGTGTTGGAATTATTGGTGTAAACGGTACTGGTAAATCGACATTATTAAAAATTATTGCAGGGTTAGAAACTCCTGATACAGGAGATATGACGCATTCACGTGGTTATACAATTAGTTATTTATCACAGCAACCAGAGTTTGATGAAAAACTAACAGTATTAGAGCAAGTGTTCCATGGTGATACACCTTTAATTCGTCTTCTTCGTGATTATGAACAATCGTTATTACATATCGAAAAAGATCCAAGTAATGAAAAAGTACAGGAACAATTATTTGCAGTGCAGCAACGTATGGATGCAATGAGTGCATGGGAAGCAAATGCAAGTGCGAAATCTCTTTTAACGAAATTAGGAATTACAGATTTCACTGCAATTGTTGGGAATTTATCTGGTGGACAGAAAAAACGTATCGCAATGGCACAATGTTTTATTGAAACACCTGATTTATTAATTTTAGATGAGCCTACGAACCATCTTGACCATGAGACAGTTGAATGGTTAGAAGAATATTTAGCAAGATATACAGGTGCGGTATTACTTGTAACCCATGATCGTTATTTCTTAGATCGTGTGACGAACCGTATTTTTGAATTAGATAATGGTAAACTATATAGCTACGAAGGAAACTATAGCACATTTTTAGAAGCGAAAGCACTTCGTGAAGAGCAAGAAATTGCGCAAGAATCAAAACGTCAAAACTTATATCGCCGCGAACTAGCATGGATTCGCCGTGGTGCAAAAGCCCGTTCTACGAAACAAAAGGCACGTATTCAACGATTTGATGAGTTAAAAGGTCAAGAAGGCCCGGCTGCAAAACAGTCAGTTGATATTGCGCTTAGCGGGAGTCGCCTTGGCAAAAAAGTACTTGAGTTAAAAGATGTAACGAAAAAATTCGGTGATAAAACGGTATTACACAACTTTAATCATATTGTGAAACCAGGTGATCGTATCGGAATCATTGGAGCGAATGGAAGCGGAAAATCTTCTCTATTAAATATGCTTGCAGGTAAGTTAGCTCCTGATAGTGGTGAAGTTGAAGTAGGACAAACTGTAAAAGTTGCTTATTATACGCAAGAAAATGAAGAAATGAATTTAAATCAGCGTATGATTGAATACATTAAAGAGATTGCAGAAGTTATTCATACGACAGATGGAAAAGTAATTGGTGCATCTCAAATGCTAGAACGTTTCTTATTCCCGACGCATTCACATGGTACACCGCTTGGTAAACTATCTGGTGGTGAAAGAAGACGTTTATATTTATTACGTATTTTAATGGGAGAACCAAACGTACTATTACTTGATGAACCTACGAATGATCTAGATACACAAACATTAACAGTACTGGAAGATTATTTAGAAGATTTCCCAGGTGTCGTTTTAACTGTATCGCATGACCGTTACTTCTTAGATAAAGTAGTAGATGAATTGTTCATCTTTAGTGGCGGAGGCGAAGTGCGTGAATTCCTAGGTAGTTATACGGACTATTTAGAAATGGAAAAGATGAAAGAACTTATTGAGAAGGCCGAAGTTCAAAAAGAGAAAAAAGTGGTAGAAGAAGCGCCGAAACAACAACGTAAACGTAAACTTTCATACAATGAGCAGCGTGAATGGGAAACGATTGAAGATACAATTGCCGAGCTTGAAGAGAAAATTGAGTCAATTGGAGAAGAACTTGCGAAAGTTGGATCTGACTTCACAAAGGCACAAGAATTATCTGAAGCACAGCAGAAAACAGAAGAAGAGCTAGAAAAAACGATGGAAAGATGGAGTGAACTATCAGACATCGTTGAAGGATTAAAATAAAAACAAGCTGCATATATTGAAAAGTAAAGAGAAAAACTTTACACTATTGGTAGAACCTATTTTAGGAGGGAAAAAATGAGAACATCTAATCCAATGTTGAAAAAAGAGGCATTCCGTAAAGAGGGAGCAAGCGCTTCTGCGATGACAATTGGCGGAACAGTAGGCAAAACGTTTATTATGCTTATCTTGCTACTTGCAACGTCTGTCTATTCATACATACAGATGATTGAGGGCACGATGAAAATGCCGGTGCTAATTGGTGCATTAGTAATTGCAGCAATCATCGCATTTGCGTCTATGTTCTTCCCACGTATTTCACCTTTTGGTGCACCAATCTATGCAGCAGTAGAAGGGGTTGTATTAGGGAGTATTTCAGCGGTTTATACAATGAAATTTGGCGATTCTATCGTTTTAAATGCTGTATTACTAACAATCTCAATTCTATTTGCAATGTTAGTGTTATATGCAACACGTGTAGTAAAAGTAACGGATAAATTCCGTACAGGCGTGATGGCAGCAACACTTGGAATTATGGTTATGTATTTAGTCGTATTTCTTCTAAACATGTTTGGTGTAACTGTGCCGTACATTCACCAAGGTGGTACAATTGGTATTATTATTAGTGCAGTTGTTATCGTAGTTGCTGCATTAAACTTATTACTAGATTTCGATTTAATCGAAAATGGTGTACGTAGTCAAGCTCCGAAATATATGGAGTGGTACACTGCGATGGGACTAATGCTTACATTAGTTTGGTTATACTTAGAAATTCTTCGTTTCGTTTCTTACTTTACGAAAAATGACTAATAAAAAATCCTGCATGAAAAATGCAGGATTTTTTTATTTTCAAAGATATATTGAACGTATGGTATAATATGGATGTTATCAACGTGAATTGAAGGAGATGGAATATGATGAAAGAGAAGAAGGGGATTATGAAAAAACTATTTTCTAAAAGTTTTTTCATAGAACTAGATGAAGATTTAACGTATCCATCATCAGAAGTTATTACTTCAGCGATTGAAGGATATGCAACTGAATGCAATGAAAGACTAAAGTTTGAGAGTAAAGTTAAACCGATTACTTTCTACTTAGAAAATGTAATGTACCGTGCTGAAATAAAGATGGCTCGCGGAGGGTATTACATATCTTGTAGTGAAGTGTAATAAATTTTGAAACCATACATGTTTGAAATATGTATGGTTTCTTTTTTTGTTTTGTAAGGTCTAAAATAATATTTTCTACTTACGGATATATCATTTTGTGCTTTTTACCATTCATATTTTTCTCCTTACAATGAAGAAAAATATGTGAGGTGGTATAACTTATGATGAATCGAGTTGTATTAATCGGTAGATTGACAAAGGAGCCAGAATTATACTACACAAAGCAAGGCGCCGCTTATGCAAGAATATGTGTTGCGGTGAATAGAGGTTTTCGAAATAGTTTAGGTGAGCAACAAGTAGATTTTATTAATTGTGTCGTTTGGAGAAAATCGGCTGAGAATGTAACTGAATATTGTAAGAAGGGATCACTCGTTGGGATTACAGGGCGTATTCAGACGAGTAATTACGATGATGAACAAGGCAAGAGAATATATAGAACTGAAGTTGTGATTGAGAGTATTACCTTTTTGGAGAGAAGGCGGGAGGGGCATCACAATAAGATGGGACTTTAAATAATGGATTTGGGAGAATTAGGTGGAAAGGGAAAGTATGATGATGGAAAGAAATCAGCAAAATAAAGCATCCGAGTAGGTTTAGAGAGGTGGAACATGTTACAATACACGTAAGAACACGCAATAAAGGAGAGTTTTTTACGTGAAGATTAAAGCAATTGAACCGACGCCAAGTCCAAATACAATGAAAGTTATTTTGAATGAAGTATTACCATCAGGAGCGCGTAATAATTATACAAATGAAAATAAAGAACAAGCACCAATGCAAGTGCAAGAAATTTTGAAAATTGAAGGCATTAAAGGTGTATATCATGTAGCCGACTTTTTAGCAGTGGAGCGAAATGCGAAGTATGACTGGAAAGTTTTATTACAACAAGTTCGTGCTGTTTTCGGTGAAGAGGTAGTAGAAGAAAGTGAAGAACAACAACTTGCTCATTTTGGGGAAGTGAAAGTGTTTGTTCAAATGTTCTTTACAATTCCAATGCAAGTAAAGTTAACAGATGGAACAACAGAAGAGCGTGTGGGCTTACCTGATCGTTTTAAAGAATCAATTATGAAAGTACAAATGTCTGCACCAAACGTTGTAAAAGAGCGTAAATGGGTGGAACAAAGTACACGTTACGGTAATTTTGAAGAAATAGGGAAAGAAGTAGTAGAAGAGATTGTTGCTGCTTATTCAGAAGAACGTGTAAATGAGACGGTTAAAGAATTATTAAATCAGGCAGGGGCTGTTGAAGTAACGATTCAAAAGCGTGAGCCATATAAAGTAACAGAAGAGATGATGAAAGATGCTGACTGGAAAAAACGTTTTGCAGCATTAGAACAAATGGATCCTACTGAAGAAGATATGCCAGTGTTAAAGATGGCGTTAGATGATGAAAAAGTTTCGATCCGCCGCTTAGCAACAGCGTATTTAGGTATGGTAAAAGGTGATGGAGTATTGCCGTTATTATATAAAGCGTTATTAGATCGTTCAGTAAGTGTTCGCCGTACAGCGGGCGATTGCTTATCAGACGTAGGTGATCCAGCAGCGATGTTCGTTATGATTAAATCTCTGAAAGATTCAAGTAAATTAGTACGCTGGCGTGCAGCGATGTTCTTATTTGAACTTGGAGATGAAAGTGCGATTCCTGCATTAAAAGCAGCGCAAGATGATCCAGAGTTTGAAGTAGCGATGCAAGCGCGTCTAGCATTAGAGCGTATTGAAGGCGGAGAAGAAGCAAAAGGTTCTGTATGGAAACAAATGACGGAGTCTCGGAAAGGGGAATAATGTATGATTGTTTTCTATGATAGTTGGTGTCCGATGTGTACGGCGGTTGCAGAACGTACGAAAAAACTAGATAAAAAGGGTAAGATGAAATTTGTTTCATTTCGAGATGAAGATGTAGTTGAGAAGTATGAACTTTCTCAAGAACTACAAAGTAAGATGGAACAAAGATTGTATATTTTAAAAAATAATAAGTGGTATGATGGAATTCATAGCATACATGTATTAGCAAAGACCGTTCCATCTTACTGGTTTGCTGTGCCTTTTATAAAATTATCTATCGTACTCGGATTTGGAAGTAAAGTATACGATTATATCGCTAATAATAGAAAACTTGTCCCAGTTGGACATTGCCGCGGTGGGGTTTGTGAAATTCCTACAAAAAAATGAAATCATCGTAATCTTTCTTTTGCACCTAGTAATAGAGCGTGATATGATGAATTTGGAATGAAAGTTGAAGGAGAGATTACAAGATGTCAAATGCTTATGAAGAATACATGCGCCAAATGGTAATCCCAATGCGTCAAGAATTAGTGCGTTCTGGGTTTGAAGAGTTAACTACAGAAGAAGCTGTAACAGAATTTATGGAAAACACAGCAGGTACAACTTTAGTAGTTGTAAACTCAGTTTGTGGTTGTGCAGCTGGTTTAGCACGTCCATCAGCAGGTCAAGCAGTTGTTCGTGCTGAAAAACAACCCGAGCATCTTGTAACTGTATTCGCAGGCCAGGATAAAGATGCTACTGCAAAAATGCGTGAATACTTCGGAGAAATTCCTCCATCTTCACCATCTATGGCATTGTTAAAAGGAAAAGAAGTTGTTCACTTCATTCACCGTCATGAAATTGAAGGTGCAACTATGGACGAAATTATTACGAACTTAGAACAAGCTTTCGAAAAGAATTGCTAAAGAAGGGGGAGAGTAAATCTCCCTCTTTTCTTTATATAGAGGTGAAAAAATGATCGTAACAACAGCAGGAAGAACCAACAAAGAAATGACAGATTATGCAAGCAAGGTAGCAGCAGAATTAAATCGTTCTTTCGTTAAACGTAATGACATACCAGTACATAAACTACATGAGCAGTATGAACAAGATGTACTTGTTGTAGGGAAAAACCGATTAGCTATTTATCCGAGAGGAACGGAAGAGTCGTTTTTCTTTCATCCAAACTCAGCGATGTTTCGTGTAAAAAGGTTAATGCGCGGAGAACATGATCCGTTTGTACAAGCCACGCAATTAGAGAGCGGAATGACAGTGTTAGATTGTACGCTTGGCATGGCATCAGATAGTATTGTAGCTAGTTATATTGTTGGTGAAAGCGGAAAAGTAACGGGACTTGAAGGCAATGAGTATATGGCTTATATTATGGAAAATGGTTTGAAAACATGGTCTTCATCTGTTTCTGAAATTGATGAGGCAATGCAACAAATCGAGGTGAAGCAAACGGAGCATTACTCATTTTTAAAACAATGTGAAGATAATAGTTATGATGTCGTTTACCTTGATCCAATGTTCGAAGAAACTGTTATAGAATCAGATGGAATAAAAGGATTAAAACACTTCGCTTTGTATCATGATATTACTGACGAAACAATTGCGGAAGCGAAGCGTGTGGCGAGAAAGCGTGTCGTTTTGAAAGATCATTTCCGTAGTTCTAGATTTGAAAAACATAATTTTCAAGTATACAAAAGAAAAAGTGCTAAGTTTCACTTTGGTGTAATTGACCCTTGCTAATTGTTTGAAAAGATGTATAATAAGCAATAATTAATTAAATATACTGTCTGTGATGAAGAGAGTAGTCTTTTTTTGAAGGAAAGCGAGCTAGGGATGGTGTGAGCCTAGTGCGGAAGAAAAAGATGAAGCGCACTTCGGAGACGCTTCTTGAACGAATAGTAGAGTAAGCCGAGGCCCCCTGTCCTCGTTATAAACGGGAAAGTGGTTCTTAACGAACAACAAGGGTGGTACCACGGGTTAAAACTCGTCTCTTTTTTAGAGACGAGTTTTTTGTGTTTTAAAAAATAAGGAGGTTAAATCATGGATTATAAAATGCAGTTTGCGGAAAGTTTATCTAATATTTTCACGAATGAATTAACGCAAAAACAAATTTTGGATTTAATTGAAACACCGAAACAAGATGAATTTGGAGATGCAGCGTTCCCATGCTTTTCATTAGCGAAGCAATATAAAAAAGCACCGGCTATTATTGCAAAGGAAGTTGCTGAGAAATTAAATGATCCGTTTTTTACGAAAGTAGAAGCCGTTGGTCCTTATGTAAATGTATTTTTTAATCGTGAAACTGTCAGTGATGCAGTATTGAAAACGGTTTTAGCGGAGAAAGAAGAGTACGGTCAAAACCATTTTGGATGTGAAAAAACAGTAGTAATTGATTATTCCTCTCCTAATATCGCAAAGCCTTTTTCGATGGGGCATTTACGTTCTACAATGATAGGAAATTCACTGAAACATATCGCTGAAAAATGCGGCTATGAAGTTGTAGGAATTAATTATATTGGGGATTGGGGAACGCAGTTTGGAAAGTTAATTACTGCTTATAAAAAATGGGGAAATGAAGCAGTAGTTAAAGAGGATCCAATCCGTGAATTATTTAAGTTATACGTTCAATTCCATGAAGAGGTAAAAGACGACGAAGAACTAGAAGAAGAAGGGCGTGCTTGGTTTAAGAAATTAGAAGAAGGTGATGAAGAAGCTGTTGAGCTTTGGAATTGGTTCCGTCACGAATCCTTAAAAGAATTTTCTCGTATTTATGAACTTCTCGGTGTTGAATTTACTAATTTTCAAGGAGAAGCTTTTTATAACAATTTAATGGAAGATTTTATTGGGATTTTAGAGGAGCATGATTTGCTTGAAGAGTCAGAAGGCGCGTTAGTCGTTAATTTAGAAGAAGAGGGAATGCCGCCTTGCTTAATAAGAAAATCAGATGGTGCGACGATTTACGCAACACGTGACTTAACGGCAGCTGTATACCGTCAAAACACATATGCGTTCGATAAAGCGTTATATGTAGTTGGCCCAGAACAAAGTTTACATTTTAATCAATTTTTCACTGTATTAAAAAAGCTTGGTTACAATTGGGTTGAGGGTATGGAACATGTACCGTTTGGGTTCATTTTAAAAGACGGTAAGAAAATGTCGACACGTAAAGGAAGAGTTATTTTACTCGAAGAAGTACTTGAGGAAGCAATCGAACTTGCAAAACAAAATATTGAAGAGAAAAATCCAAACTTAAAACAAAAAGAAGAAGTAGCAAAGCAAGTTGGTGTTGGAGCAATTATCTTCCACGATTTAAAAAATGAGCGTATGCATAATATTGAATTTTCATTAGAAAACATGCTGAAATTTGAAGGTGAAACAGGGCCATATGTACAGTACACACATGCACGCGCTTGCTCTATTTTAAGAAAAGAAAGTGTAGAATTTGAAACGTGTACGTTTACATTAAAAGATAATCATAGCTGGGGCGTCTTAAAACTACTAAATAAATTCCCGCAAGTAATTGAAGCAGCCTTCAACAAAAATGAGCCATCAATCATTTCGAAATACGTATTAGATGTAGCACAATCGTTTAATAAATATTATGGAAATGTGCGTATATTAGAAGAGAGTGAAGAGAAAGACAGTAGACTTGCATTAGTGTATGCTGTGACAGTTGTGTTAAAAGAGGGATTACGTTTACTTGGGGTGGATGCTCCTGAGGAGATGTAAAGCAAATAGGTATACGTATCATAGTAGATATGTATGCCTATTTATTTTGATAGAAAATGTGAAAGCAGAAGTTTAAATGTATTACATTTAAACTTTTCTAGAATTGTTTTAAGTGTAGGAATGTCCATATTAAATGGAGAATTGTAATGTCATATATATAAAGGAGGCGTTAAATTTGGAAACGTACGATTGGAACAGTAAACTAACATATTTAAAAAACACAAGAGATTTATATTACAATGACGATTATGTAAGCTTTTTAGTAAATACAGTTTGGAAGATTACTAAGCCCGTACATATCGTAGATTTCGGTTGTGGATATGGCTATTTAGGTTTAGTTTTGTTACCTTTACTTCCAGCAGGTTCAAAGTATACAGGTATTGATAGTGGAGAAACATTACTAGCTGAAGCGAGAGAGTTGTTTCGTTTACTTCCGTACGAGTCAGAATTTCTAGAGGGAGATGCTATAGAAATTGAATTGAACAATACATATGATATAGCAATCTGTCATGCCTTCTTATTACATATGAGTTCACCAAAAACGATGCTACATAAAATGATGCATTCAGTTAAAAGGAACGGAAAAATAATCTGTTTTGAACCACATTGGATATCAAATATGTCTTCATACTCTTTAGGTGGAGAGAATCAATCGGAAATTATTAGGCTAGGAGCTTTGCAAAAGTTATTTGAAAGTGACACGCAGAGAAGCGGAAAAGATGGAAATATTGGTATGAAAATACCGATGTTTTTAAGTGAACTAGGTGTAAAAAATATTCAATGTAGAGTAAGTGATAAAGTAAACTTTTTAGATTCTAATATGCATCGTAATGGTAAAGAAAAGTTGTATCACTCCTTAAAAGAAGAGGGGATTGCAGGAGATCCAGGTGATAAACAGCAATTTATAGAACGTTTAATGGCTAGAGGGTTAACATATGATGATGCGCTAGCTCAATATGAAGCAGAACTACGATTTTTTAAAGTCTTTCATCTACATTCCTCTTTAGTATATGCTCCGAATATGAAAATTACATTTGGTGAAATAGTATGTTAAAAGGCAGCTATATGTTGAGGGGCGTCATTATATGTCGGTAAATCGATATCCACCGTATAATCGCCGATATATTTTCATGTACGGATTTCAGCTTCCAAAAGATAAGATCCTCATGTTACGTTATTCCATATAATCAAACAAAATACAGAGAAAAACAATCATTTTTACTATATTTTGTTATAAATTCGAATAATATTAAATAATACTATCCATTATAGGATATTTTAGTTGAATACCGACAATATGATGTGTAAAATCTAAGCAAGTAGCAGTATAAATAAATATTCGAGGTGAATACATGCTAGATTTTAAGCAGTTAGATGCTTGTTTGAAAGACAAGAGATTTATAGATGGATTACAGGAAATAAATAATGAAATTTTATATATAAAAGAAAAGAATACTTTATCTTATTTGAAGAACTGGCTTGCTAATATTCCTTCGCATAAGGAGTTTGATATATTAATACGCCTGACTGATGAAGGGCTTATGCACCAATACAGTTCATTCCTCATTCGCTACGCCTATAAAAAATTCCCAAATTTGAGAACGCTCTCTTTATATTGTGATGAGTTAATTGATGAACGAAAAATACTTGAAGTAGAACAGTTGTTAAAAGAATCATTAGAAGAGGTAAATAAAGAAGAAATAGAAGTTGATCTTTTAGCGAAAACATATTTTACGTTAGTACGATGTTTGTTGGAAATGAAACGAAATGAAGAAGCCCTAATCTATATGCAAAAGGCAGAGGAGTACAGTGCACGTGCCGTATTTGATAAATGGGGCTACGTTTATATGCATACAGGTGAATGGGAGAAAGCAGAAGAACAATTTATAGCTGGTATGCAGCATAAAGATTGTGAAGAGCTATCTACCTATTTATTATCACAGTTATATGCGAATCAAGGAGAACAAAAACGTGCATTACAGCTAATTGATGATGCGATTGTAAAGTTCCCGCAAGTACCATATTTTCATTTTGAAAAGGTAAAATATTTATTAGATTTAAGGAAGTATGAAGAAATGTTAGCGGTAATAGATAATATAAATAATCAGCTTCCTTATCATGCGTATAAAGCTTACTTTGTACATTTACGTGCAGAAGCGCTTTACAAAATGAATAAACTTGCAGATTTACAACAGTTATTAAAAGAAGAAAAAAGTTTAAAAGAGTCTTTATATCATAATTTAGCAAAAAATCCAGATGGAAAAAAGGTGCACTTACCTATAGTTCCTATTGTACAAAAGGATAATTATTGTGTTCCGACAAGTTTAGAAATGATGTTGCAGTTATGGGGAGAAAAACGTACACAAGATGAAATAGCAGAGTTTATTTTTGAGATGACAGGCTCGAAGTTTTCAGATACTGTTTCGTATTTAGAACAATTAGGTTATGAATATCGTTATTTTAAAGGTAATGAGGAAAATTATAAGAGACTGCTGGATGAAGGGATTCCTGTTTTATTAAGTATAGATATTGAGCATGCTTCACATGTGCAAGTACTATCTGGATATGATGATACGTTACAAGCTTTTTATGTTCAAGATCCAAACTTTATCGAACCAGTTATTGTGGAATATAGTAAGTTGCAAGAAAAATATCGTTACACAGGATGTTTAGCGATTACGTTTGTTCCGAAAGGAAAGAAGGAGCAACTAGCATTTTTAAATGAAGGAGAAAATCATTATTTTAAATCTATTTTTTCTCTTACGGATCATTTAGATGAACATGATAGAGAGGGGATTCATAACTTAGTACAATTTTTAAAAGAGACGAGTGATAATCCGAATACGTGGTTATATACGGTTAAGCACTTAGATGTTGAGGTAGATAATGAGTTTATTTTATCTTGTATTGAAAAGTTAATGGAGAAGTTTCCGAACTCAGATTTTGTTAAATTGCATGGTGCACAGTGCTTTATCCGCCTTCAAGAATTAGAAAAAGCTGGACAAATGCTCGCGAGTGTGGAGAAGAAAAATAATCGTGCTTTATATCATTTAATAAACGGAAGATACGCTTTTGAACAGGAAAGTTATATAGAAGCGATTTCAAGTTTTCGTTCCTCATTACAATTAGATGCAGATCAGCCGATTGCATGGAGTTTTCTCGCTTTATCATATACGTATATTGACCAATCTGAAAAGGCGTTGCAGTTTTCTCAAGTTGCTTTAGAACGTAGTCCAGAAAGATTCACTTTAACGAATCATGGGTTAATATTAATAGATTTAGAAAGATATGAAGAAGCGTATGAAATCTTTAACGATCTGTTAAAAGAGTATAAAAATGAGGCACATGTATGGTATGAGCGAGCGAGATGTGCACATCATTTAGGGAAATTACATCTAGCGATAAAAGGGCTTAAAATAGCAATTCAGTTGGATAGTAATGCACCTTACATTTATACGAAACTTTCGGAAATATACGAATCTGATTTGAAGGATGAGGAAAGTACGAAAGAAATTTTATTAAAAGGTATTGAGAATTGTGACGATAAGGCACCTTTATACGTAAAATTAGGTGACTATCATTTTCAAAATGATAGTCTGGAAGAAGCGGAAGTATTGTATAAGCGTGCTTTAGAAGAAAATGATGAGGATGTTTATTCTCATTTCGGACTTACACAAGTTTATATGGCAAGAGAACAATACAAGGAAGCGAAAGAATATATTCTCGGTATTGAAAAACAAATTGAAAAGAGTCAAGATTTTCTAATGAATGCGGGAATGGTTTTGTGGGATGCTGAAGTTGAACTTGGTGGAAGTGAAGAAGGATTTAAAGTAGCATTGTCTAAGTTAGAGAATGGTATAAAGCAGAGTGAATATAATGTAGCAAGTGCGTTAGATGAATATGTGAATCGAATTAAAGGAACGGTATTTGTACAAAGAGGAATAGCATTCTTAAGCACGTTATACAAAGAAAGAAATGAAGTAAGTGAATACGGTTGTTATATAGGTATTTTATATGAATCTATTGGGCAGTACGGCCAAGCGATGAAAAGATATAAAAGGGTGATAGAGCAAAAAGAAACGGCATTACCGTATTACCGAATTGGTGAAACACTTATGGCATTAGGGCAATTGACAGAAGCGAAACAAGCGTATGAAACATGTTTAGAGCTTGATGGGAATTTCGTAGGGGTACATTTACAGCTTGCGGAAATATACGAAAAAGAAGAAAATCGTTCTAAAGAACAAAGTCATATGGTTCAGGCGATGAAAGAAGAGCCGTTGCATATTAATATGGAATATTTGGCACAGCTTTCAGTAGAAATGAATCTTCAGGAAGAATTGCTGACGGAACTAGAACAATTAACGGACGAAGTACCTGAAATATGGCGATTAGATGCGATTGCATATGTGTATGGAGCGATGGATGAAATAGATAAAGAACAGGCATGGATTGAATACGCGCTACAATTAGATGGTGAGCATACAGAAGTTCTATATCATTATGCAAAAGTGTTAGTGAAAAATAGAAATGAAAAAGCAATTGAGATTGCAATGAAAGTGATACAAAAAGATGTAAAGAATGAACGTATATTTGATGTATATGTAAAAGCGATAGAACAACATAAAAAATTGTCTAACATACGAGATTTTCTTCATACATTACAAGTGAAAAAGGCAGAAAGAAGTATGGCGTTTATGTATGCTGCATCTGCGGTGACGGAAAGATGGGTTGAACGTCAACAAAATGAACAGCCGAAGAAATCCATAATTACGAGAGCTTTTTATCGTATGAAAAACCGTGCGAAAGAAATTTCGATTATTACTACAATCATTGATTTGTATGAAATTTCGTTAAAGTTAAATCCGAAAAATAGTATGGTGGCGCAGAGATTTGCACTGTTTTACGAGAATGTGGCGATGTATAAAGAGGCGATAGATGTATTGCAAACATCGTTAGAAAATAAATGGGATTACGATGTAGCGAAGCAACTTGTAAATCTTTTCATAGAGTGTGAGGAAGAAGATATGTTACGGGATGCTTCGGAAGTAACGAAGCAAATGGTTCGAGAGTTACCAGATGATTATGATACTCTTCTTTTACAAGCACAAGTATTCTTTAAAATAGGGGAAGAAAGAAAAGCAGAAAAGATTACCTTGCAATTAACGGAGCAAACACCGTTTGTAAGTAGAGCGTTTCTTGCTTTAGGAGAAATGTACCAAAGTCAAGAACGGTTTGAAGAGGCGATTCATATATTAGAAAATGCTTCTATACATCATCCAAATGAAACAGTAATTCTTCTTTCTTTAGCGTCTTCATATCATGGTGCCGGCCAAACACTAAAGGCAGAAAGAATAGCAAATGAAGTATTAACAATGAATACAAGTGATTTGTTAGCAAGATATGATCGCGCTTGTTATTTAGCGCAGTTAAACAGAAAGGAAGAGGCGAAAGAAGAGCTTGAATTTGTCCTTCGTGAGGATGAGTCGGGATTTTTCGCTGAACTTATCGAGGATGATGAAAATTTAGCAGCATTGCGAGAATTTGAAAAGTAATTGTATAAGAATCGCGAAAAAGGGTATAAATAAAAATATATTTCGAATTAGTTGACAATTTATTGCCCAATGGCATAAAATAGCTTTTAATAAAGTATACAAATCTGAAGACGAGAAAGAGTAAAATAGTGTACTGTTCCCCAGAGAGCCGGTATGTTGCTGAAAGCCGGTGTTCAGACGTTATTTGAAAATCATCTCCGAGGAGCCGAGGCTGAAAATAAGTAAGCCCGGACGGATGTCTACCGTTACAAAGAACACGTATGATAGTACGTTGCTAAGTGCTATTAGTGAAGAGCTAATAGAATTAGGGTGGTAACGCGGGTAAACCCGTCCCTACTTTATAGGGACGGGTTTTTTGTGTGCTTTAAAACATTCAAAGGAGTGATTGTAGATGAAGAAAGTAGATGTAAAAGAGTCAGCTGTAGGGAGAGAAACACGTATTCGTAAGCAGTGGAACGAGCAAAGTATTTTCGAGCAATCAATTCAGAATCGAGAAGGCGCACAATCTTTTGTGTTTTATGAAGGACCACCAACGGCGAATGGATTACCGCATGTAGGTCATGCACTTGGACGGACAATTAAAGATGTAGTAGCAAGATATAAAACGATGGCTGGTTATAAAGTGTTAAGAAAAGCGGGATGGGATACACACGGTTTACCTGTAGAATTAGGTGTTGAGAAGCAACTCGGTATTTCTGGTAAACATGAAATCGAAGAGTATGGAATTGAGCCATTTATTCAAAAGTGTAAAGAGAGTGTATTCACATATGAAAAGCAGTGGCGTGAATTCACTGAGAGCATCGGTTATTGGGTAGATATGGATGATCCATACGTTACGTTAGAGAATCCATATATCGAAAGTGTATGGCATATTTTAGGAACGATTCATGAAAAAGGCTTATTGTATAAGGGACATAGAGTTTCACCATATTGCCCAAGTTGTCAAACTTCACTAAGTTCACATGAGGTTGCACAAGGGTATAAAACAGTAAAAGATTTAAGTGCAACAGTGAAGTTTAAAGTGAAAGATAGTGAAAATGAATATTTCCTAGGTTGGACAACGACCCCTTGGACACTTCCAGCAAATGTTGCGCTCGCTGTACATCCAAATATGGAATACGTGAAAGCGAAACAAGAAGGTCATGTATACATTGTTGCGAAAGAACGTGTACAAGATGTATTAAAAGAAGACTATGAAGTACTATCTGTCCATAAAGGTGAAGAATTAGTAAACACATCTTATATGCCGCCGTTTCCGATGAAGGAAGTTACAAATGGGTACCACGTAATTGCAGCAGATTTTGTCACGGCAGATAGTGGTACAGGACTCGTTCATATCGCTCCAGCATATGGGGAGGACGATTATAGAGTCGTTCAAAGTGAAGGATTGTCGTTCTTACATGTTGTAGATGAGAAAGGTGAGTATACAGAAGTAGTACCATTTTTGAAAGGGAAATTTGTAAAAGATTGTGACGTGGATATCGTTCGTTATTTAGCGAAGGAAGGCTTACTATATCATAAAGAAAAGTATGAACATAGCTACCCACATTGCTGGCGTTGTGATTCACCACTTCTTTATTATGCAGGAGAGAGTTGGTTAATCCGAACAACTGCAATTAAGGATACATTTTTACAAAACAACGATTCTGTTACTTGGTATCCAGATCATATGAAACATGGACGCTTTGGTAAGTTTTTAGAAAATATGGTGGACTGGAATATTAGTCGAAATAGATATTGGGGAACACCATTAAACGTATGGGAATGTGAAAGTTGTGATCATCAATTCGCACCGAAAAGCATTGCTGATTTAAGAAAGCATAGTACGAAAGAAACACCTGAAGATTTAGAATTGCATAAGCCGTATGTAGATGAAGTGCAAGTTTGCTGCGAGAAATGCGGAAGTACAATGAATCGTACACCAGAAGTAATTGATGTTTGGTTTGATAGTGGTTCTATGCCATTTGCACAATATCATTATCCATTTGAAAATAAAGAGTTATTTGAAGAACAGTTTCCAGCGGATGTTATTGCAGAAGGCATTGATCAAACACGTGGATGGTTTTATAGTTTATTAGCGGTATCAGCACTATATACAGGAAAAGTACCGTATAAACGAGTGTTATCGCTAGGGCATGTATTAGACGAAGAAGGACAGAAAATGTCTAAAAGTAAAGGGAATGCACTAGATCCAGTTGATTTAGTAAATCAGTTTGGTGCAGATGCTTTAAGATGGGCGCTACTCGTTGACAGTGCTCCGTGGAATGCGAAGCGTTTTTCTGAAAGAACAGTACTGGAAGCAAAATCTAAATTTGTAGATACATTAGTCAATGTGTATAGTTTCTACGTTTTATATGCAAATTTAGATGAGTATAATCCGAAAGAAACGTATGATGTAAAGCGAACGAAATTGGATGAATGGGTATTATCAAGATTGCATAGTACAACGAAAAAAGTGAGAACTGCACTTGATGATTATCAATTTACGAATGCAGCTCGTGAAATCGCAGCGCTTGTAGATGAAGTAAGTAACTGGTATGTAAGACGATCACGTAATCGTTTCTGGGAATCTGGTATGAATGCTGAAAAAGCAGCTGCGTATGAGACACTTCATGAAGTACTTGTGACAATTAGTAAATTAATTGCACCATTTACACCGTTTGTCGCTGAAGATATTCATTTGAACTTAACTGGAAGTAGCGTTCATTTAGAGGATTATCCAGTTGTAAATGAATCACTACTTCAGCAGAAATTAGAAGCGGAAATGGATGCAGTTTTACAAGTTGTTGAACTTGGGAGAAGTAATCGTAATCAGCATTCCTTAAAAGTAAAACAGCCGTTAGCAGAACTTGTATTACTAGCACATAATGAGAATGATATGGATTGGGAATCTTATCGTGATATCGTCATGGATGAGTTAAATGTCAAAGCGTTCCATGTTGAACTCGATGAAACGAAATATACGTCCTATCAATTAAAGCTGAACTTTAAAACAGCTGGGCCGAAGTTTGGTAAAAATGTGAATGCAGTAAATACATGGCTAAAACAATTATCAAAAGAAGAAGTAGAGCACTTTGTATCTACAGAAAGAGCAGTTTACGAAGCAGCACCAGGAGAAGAAGTAGTTGTAACAGCTGAAGATGTAGTAGTAGAGAAAGTTGCGAAATCAGGATTTTCTAATACGACTAACGGACAATATACAGTTATGTTAGATACGAATGTAACGGAAGAATTGTTACAAGAAGGAGTAGCACGTGAATTCATTCGCGCCGTTCAAGAATATCGTAAGCAGTTGAATTTACCTGTTAATTTACGAGTAGATGTAATTCTTGATACAGAGGAAAAACTACAACGCACATTAACGAACCATAAAGATTTATTGGAAGAAAATTTACTCGTTAAGCAATTTACATTTGATCACTTAACGAATGAAGACGATGAACTATCTTTAGGTGAAGAGAAAGTTCGAATTAAATTAAGTGCGGCTCATTAAAGAAAAAGGAAGTTGGAATGATTCCAACTTCCTTTTTTGTATGATGGAACTTTATCCGGCTAATTTCCTCATAATCCATTCGATAGGACCTCTAGAAAATTTCTTTCTCCATAACACACTAATTAATATGCTGAAAATGAAAAATGCAGTAGCAAATAATAACACGAATAGTAGTGATTGATTTTCGATTCTATTTAATAGAATTAATGTCCCAATACCGATAAATACATGACTGACATAATGAGTTAATGTTAATTGTCCTGTTTGTACAATGGAGGTGACAAAAAAATTATTTGTATATTTTTCAGCGATATTGAGGCAAATGATTAATATAGCAATAGCGGATCCTGTAGCAGATAAAATATATAATATGTTTGGTAAGATGGGTCCTGTATTAAATAAAAATGTGGCGGCCTCTTTGCCGATGTATGGAATAAAAAAGTGTGTAAGTCCTTTTGATAAAAGTTCTGTCAATATTGTGATTGTAATACCGAGTAAGAGTAATCTTTCTCTAATTTTCTTATTATGAAGATCTAACCTGCCAATTAACATACCGATTAAGAAGAACGAGAACCAAGGAAAAATTGGGTGATAGCCATTAAAGAATAAATTGCGAAGAAAACCCTTTATTGTCCAGAAGTCTACATAGTTTATAAATGGAGTTGGACCTCCCCAGCCCTCGAAAGTATTAAAAGTAAGCTGAAGAGATTGTGCGATGAGTAGGATAATAATAGATAGCAATAGTAATACTTTTTTGCGTACTGTAATAAGGAATGCAGCGACGAAAAGGTAAACACCGTAGTAGTGTAATATATCCCCAGTCCACTCCATTACATATAGTAGTAATCCTAAAATAAATAAGAATAGTGATCGTTTCCATATGGTCTTTCGACTACTAGAAATGTTTATTTGTTCATTGCTAGCAACGGCTGACCTAGTCATTAAAGTTATACCGATGCCTGCAAGTATGACAAACAAAGCAGAAGCTCTACCTTCAAATATTGACATGAAGGTTATTAAAAAAGGGGGACCATTTCCTTCTGCACCTGTTATCACCATGAAATTGACAAGTAGCATACCAAACATCGCCAAAGCTCTAGCAAAATCTAAGCCGATAATGCGCTTATTTGTATTCACTTCAATCCCTTCTTTCAAAAATGCTATTTACAGCTTCAATCCAAATTTGTTTATAATCTATCTTTGCGTCAATCATCATAAAATTTCCGATATTATCAAGCACTAATGCTAACATATGAGCTTTTGAAACTAGATTTTTATTTTCAATTAATTGAAGTTCATTTGCTTTTGTAAGGAGTACTTCAAATCCATGTAAATATTCTGTTTGCACAGTTAGTAATCGATCTTTGTACATATTGTTTCTGGAAGATAGTAATACAAATTCTTGCAACACAAGATTAAAATAAGGGTCGTTTCGCTGTTCATCAATTATTTTAAGGCCAATTGCAATACATTTTTCAATAAAATTTATTTTCGTAAATTCTACTGTATGAAAATACGAAGAGAACTGCATAGCTTTACATAATTCAGTAAAAATACATTCAATTAAGTCATCTTTAGACTTAAAGTAGTAATATATAGATGGTTTTGCGATACCAACCTCCTCACCAATCATCGTATAAGTTGTTTTAGCAATACCGTACGTAGCAAAAAGGCGATAACTTGCTTCCATTATTGAAGAGAGTGTTTCTGCACTTTTACTCATATAGATCCTCCTAAAAAAAGGTTATTAATATCGTATCATTCATAAGTGATTTTTTCAACCTATCGTTAGGTAAAAAACAGCCTATTTTTTTACACAGTAATATAAAAAGTTTCAGGGGGAAGGAATGGATTTAGAAATTTCTTTCTAAAGTATTGTTTTCACTTTCTACATAAATATTGAGAAAATTTCATTCACCCTAAATGGAAAGGTAATAGAATTGTTTATAGAGAATTACTCGTAGATTCAATTTTTATCCCCCCATTTTGTGGGGAATGATTGCCTAGTGGTAATGGGATAAGGTTGAGCTACTTTATTAGGGGGAGTGGTTCTATGTTTAATAAAAAAATGGTGGCAATGGCAATGACTGTGCCATTAGTAATGGGGACGATTTCTACGGTTTCAGCATTGGAAAAACAGCAGCAAGTAAAGCTAGAAGCTTATTCACCGCAGAAAAAAGCAACTGAATATTTAAAAGAAAATGCTGCGCAGTATGGATTGAAAGCTGACCTCTCAGACTTGCAATATATTTCTACAACTGAAACGTCAGTAGCTTCATATGTTAGGTTCCAACAAGTTGTGAATGGTGCGCCTGTATTTTCAAAACAAATCACAGTTACACTTAACGGAGAGGGAAAGGGAGTACTTGCTGTTTCTGATTATCAATCCGTCAATGGTGTAAAGGAAGTAACGACAAAAATTAGTGAAAAAGATGCAATCCAAAAATCAATGGCATATGTTGGAGAAGCAAGTGAGCAAAACTTATGGGCTCCTACAGAGAAAGAATTCGGATATATTGTTGAAGAAGGGATTGCTCGTCCAGTATATAAAGTTGTAGTCCATTCTAATAACCCGTTTGGTGCATGGGAAACATTTATTGATGCAGAAAATGGAAAGTTAATTAAAAAGGTTGATATAAACCGAAAAGCAGAAGGGTCAGGAAAAGTATTTTTACCTAATCCGGTCGTATCTAGTGGTAGTAAAGTAGGCTTAAAAGATAATAACGATGCAGATTCAACGGCGCTAACGAACCAATTGAAGACTGTTACGTTAAAAGGTTTAGATGGAACAGGATTTTTAATTGGAGAGTATGTTACGATTTCTTCAAAAGCAAAAACAAAATCTACAAACTTACAATTTAACTACACAAGAGCAAATGATAGCTTTGAAGATGTGATGTCGTATTATCATATCGACACATTACAACGTTACATTCAAAGTCTAGGGTTTAAAAATATTAATAATCGCTCTATTAAAGTCAATGTGAATGGAACGACAGATGACAACTCATTTTATTCTCCGACAACGAAAGCTTTAACTTTCGGTACTGGCGGAGTAGATGATGCAGAAGATGCTGGTATTATCGCACATGAATATGGGCATTCGATTCAAGATAACCAAGTTCCGGGCTTTGGTAGTTCAGCAGAAGGTGGAGCGATGGGAGAAGGATTTGGTGACTTTTTAGGTGCTACGTATGAAGATGCAGTATCAACTACAGGATACGGAAAAGCATGTGTTGGAGAATGGGATGCGACTGCTTATTCTAGTTCAGATCCAACGTGCTTACGCCGTTTAGATAATAATAAAGTGTATCCAAAAGATATAAAGAATGAAGTACACGATGATGGTGAAATTTGGGCTCAAGGTCAATATGAGATGGCACAAGCTTTTGGACGTGATGTTGCAACGAAAATTATTTTACAATCACACTGGTCATTAACACCAAACTCTAAATTCAATGATGGAGCAAAAGCAATTAAGCAAGCGGATGCTCTTTTATATGGCGGACAACATGCTGCTGATATCGATCGTATTTGGGCAGCGAGAGGAATTAGTACGAATTAATATAAAAAGTCGTGGCGTTTATAAGCCACGACTTTTTAATTTGCTTAAGAACTGGTACTGGTAAAGTAAGCTATATGAATGCTAATGTAAATTCATCCGTATTCTAGTTATTTTTTTCATCTTTAAAAACAAAATGCTCTTTAAATTTTCTAGACTCAACTTTTTGACCGTTTCTCATAGAGCGGAAAGGGTGTTCTTGCCAAGTAATGATTACATCAACTACATCTGCTTTTGTAGCAACTGGAAAATTAGCATGTCTAAATCCAGTTTTTCCACTCGCTAAACGACTTTCCTTTAGGGAAAAGAGTTCATATTTCGTTTTTGTTTTTGGCTCGTTGAGGAATACTTCGACTTGCACGTTATATACTTCACTGTTTCCAACATTTTTTACTGAAAATTGATATGTTTGAAATTCATCTTTTTTAGCTTGAAGCGTCTTTTTTCTTATTTTTTTTGGTTCATCAATATTCACTTGCCATTGATCAGAGTTTTGGGAGATTGGTAAAGCTTTTGGTGAGTAGGCGTACGTTTCATTCACTACAATTAGACATAACAAAAGAAGAAAGAAACTAATCGCTTTTTTCATATAAACACCTCGCTATGAAATTTTTATCCCGCTATTTACCGGACAGTCAGACCCTCCATCTCAAAATTCAGGGAAAGCAAAGAAGTTAGGTGGGGGGCTGCCCGTAAAAGCCCGATTGGTTCAACTAATAATCAGTGGGGATGAACCCCTACTGATTAAAGTTTCACTTTATTAATATGCGTAAATGAAAATGAATTTATGTAATAAAATGGAAAAATGTGATGATTTGATTCAAATGAATTTGAAAAAACTTGAAGAGATAGTAGATGGAGAAGGATTACACGAATCGTTTCATCATATAGAAATACATGGTGTCTGTATAGATTCCAAAAGCATTAAAGAAGGAAATTTATTTGTTCCAATCATTAGGGTGAAAGATGGACATGATTATGTGAAAGAGGCAATGGATAATGGAGCTGTCGCTTCCTTATGGAAAAAGTCTTATGGTACTCCGCCAAAAGGGATGCCAATTATATTTGTAGATGACACTTTGTTGGCTTTGCAACAATTGGCAAAATTTTATCGGAATGAATTAGGTGTAAAAGTAATTGGTATTACAGGTAGTAACGGAAAGACAACAGTTAAAGATATAATAGGAGGCATTTTAAGTTCAACTTATAGAGTGCATAAAACGAAGGGAAATTTAAATAGTCAAATCGGTTTGCCGTTAACAATTTTAGAAATGAAACGAGATACAGAGTTTTTAATACTTGAAATGGGAATGAGTGAAAAAGGACAAATTCGAAATCTATCACGAATAGCGCAGCCGGATGTAGCGATCATTACAATGATTGGACAGTCACACTTAGAAACGCTTGGATCAAGAGAAGAGATTGCGAAGGCTAAATTAGAAATTATTGATGGTTTAAAAGATGAAGGACTATGTTTGTATAATGGTGATGAACCATTGCTTTTGAAAAATAAGAATCTATCGAGTATAAATTGTAAGGCATTTGGTGAAAAGTATACAAACGATTTGTTTCCAACAAACGTGCAATTAGATGAATATGGTGTTCATTTTAAATTAAATGATTCAAAAATACAGTACGATGTTCCCTTACATGGAAAACATAATGTTTTAAATACGATTGTCGGGATCGCTATAGGTCAATATCATAATGTCCCTACAGAAAAAATACAGGAAGCATTGCGTCAAGTAAATATTACTCATATGCGCTTTCAATTTTTAACTGCTAAAACAGGTTTTACAATTATTAATGATGCGTGGAATGCTAGTCCCTCTTCAATGAAGGCTACAATTGAAACGTTTCAGAGATTAAATGCTTATAAGAAAAAAATCATAGTAATTGGGGATATGTTGGAGTTAGGGAAGAATGCTGAAACATATCATAGAGAAATTGGTAAAATGCTAAATCAAGAGAGCATTCAATATGTATTCACTTTTGGAGAATTAGCTGAAATTGTAGCGGAAGAAGCGAGAAAGAAATATGATACAGGAAAAATACAGTCATTTAATAACAAAGCCAAGATAGCAGAGGAAGTATTAAAAGTTATAACGAAAAAGGACATCGTATTATTAAAAGGCTCACGTGGAATGGCGTTAGAGGAGATTGTACAAAATTGGATATGAAAAATGAAAATATATTAAAAAAGGCTTGCGTTTTACAAAACAAAGAGATAGAATACTCTGTAAATATAAAAAGTGAGGATCAGGAAAAGTACATGATGCAAAGGTCTACAGAGAGCAATCGGTTGCTGAGAAGATTGCGATACCGCATGATGGAAAGACACCTGTGAGTGTTGCTTTGAACGTGATAATTAGTAAAAGCAAACGGTACCTACCGTTATCAGGGCTAAGATGGTCATTATGACAATTTGGGTGGTACCGCGGAAAAATCCGTCCCTATTTATAGGGGCGGATTTTTGTATTCTTTGAAGGGAGGTGAGTGACCGTGGATGATGACGATGACAACAATAATAACGTAAATCAATATAAAATTACTGGAGGGAAAAGTAATGGAGTCAATAATGAAGCGTTCACTCACGAAAGAATGTACAAAGCAAAGCGGGAAGGTTGTATTACTTCAAGGATGGGTAAAAAAGATTCGTCATCTAGGTAATGTTAGTTTTTTATTAATAAGGGATCGATCAGGAGTTATGCAATGTGTATTAGAAAATGAGTTAGCTGGGTTTAAAGTAGATGTGGAAAGTGTTGTGCAAGTAGTTGGTCAAATAGTAGAGACTTCGAAAACAGAATTAGGGGTTGAAGTTCTTGCTCATGAAGTGAAAATATTAAATGGCGCAGAACCGCTTCCATTTGAAATAAATAAAAAGAAATTGCAAGTTGGCTTAGATCAACTACTGAATGAGCGGGTATTATCATTAAGACATGAGAGAACCGCGGCGATATTTAAAGTGAAATCTACACTTGTTCAGGGCTTTAGTGAATTTCTAATAGAGAACGATTTCACACGTATATTTACTCCGAAAATTGTTTCACAAGGGGCAGAAGGGGGAGCAAATGTTTTTAAACTTCCATACTTTCAAAAAGAAGCCTATTTAGCACAATCACCACAGTTTTATAAACAGATGATGGTAGCTGGAGGGTTAGAACGTGTTTTTGAAGTTGCACCTGTTTATAGAGCTGAACATCATAATTCTTCCCGTCATTTGAATGAATATATATCGTTAGACGTAGAACTTGGATTTATTCATGATTTTTATGAAGTGATGCAATTAGAAACGGATGTTTTACGATATATGTTTCAACAAGTAGCAAAAAACTGTGAAAAAGAACTACAACTATTACAAATAGAAGTACCTGTTATTACAGAAATACCGAAAATTACATTGTTAGAAGCTCAAGAAATTTTGAAAAATAAATACCGGAAAGAGTCGCCAATTGGGGATTTAGATACAGAAGGTGAAAAGCTACTAGGCAAATATGTGAAGGAAACATATAAGAGTGAGTTAGTTTTCATTACACACTATCCGAAAGAAGCTAGGCCGATGTATACGATGTGGAATAATGAGAATCCGTCTATTACTGATTCGTTCGACTTACTATATAAAGGGTTAGAAATAACATCAGGGGCACAGCGAATTCATGATTATGAAATGTTACTTGCTTCTTTTAAAGAAAAAGGATTACATCCAGATACATTTCAATCTTATTTAAACACTTTCCGATATGGTTGTCCACCGCATGGTGGTTTTGGAATTGGGTTAGAACGAGTTGTATATAAATTTTTAGAATTAACAAACGTACGAGAGGCGAGTGCTTTTCCAAGGGACTGTACAAGACTTATCCCTTAATAATAGGGGAAGGAAATGTATCCGTTGTGCTATTTTATAGTACAACGGATTTTTTAGTTCATAAAATTCAGCACTTTCTCATCAAATTTTAATATAGCCCTTGACAGTTATAAATATAACCGATATACTTCATATTAATTTCAAAAGAAAATATATTCTAAATATTAAAATGTGTTGAATAGGAGTAGTAAGGTCATGTATTTGTACAGAGAGCTATGGGTTGGTGCGACATAGTCAAATGACATCCTGAACTCGCCTAGGAGCAGTAAGGTGGAACGGAATTACATTCTTAGTAAATCTTAACGGTTAACCTTCGATATTAGGTTTGTAATCAAACGATTACTACTAAGGTGGATTCATAATGGAATCAATAAGGGTGGTACCGCGTTAAGTAAATGGCTTAGCGTCTCTTTATATAGAGACGTTGAGCCATTTTTTTTATTTTATGGAAATAGAAATGGAGGGTTTATTTGGATTAGTTTATAAAATTTAATTATTTATATAAAAAGATTTAATTAGGAGGAAAATAAGATGAAACAGACGGAGCAATGGACTTCGAAATTAGGTTTTATAATGGCTGCAGCAGGATCGGCAATAGGACTTGGCGCAATATGGAAGTTTCCTTATATCGCTGGGAAAAGCGGGGGAGGAGCATTCTTTTTAATCTTTATATTATTTACTGTATTAATTGGGTTACCGCTACTTATAGCTGAATTTATGATTGGTCGCAGTACACAGAAACAAGCGGTTGGAGCATTTAAAAGTATCGCGCCGAATACAGGATGGCACTGGATTGGACGACTTGGCGTTGGAACGTGTTTTATATTACTTTCGTTTTATAGCGTTGTAGGTGGTTGGGTATTCATTTATTTATTCAGAGGAGTAACGGGACAACTAATTACACCGGGACAAAATTACGGTGCATTATTTACTGAAACAATTGGAAATCCCGCTTGGGCGATTATGGGACATTTCGCTTTTATGTTTATTACGATTTGGGTTGTATCAAAAGGTGTACAAAACGGAATTGAAAAAGCAAGTAAATATATGTTGCCAGCATTGTTCGTTTTATTTATCGCTCTTATAGTTCGCTCACTAACACTTGATAATGCAATGAAAGGTGTGAAGTTTTTCTTACAACCAGATTTCTCAAAGATTACTTCAGAAAGTATTTTGTTTGCAATGGGCCAATCATTCTTTGCAATTAGTATTGGGATTTCGATTATGGTCACGTATAGTTCCTATTTAAATAAAAAAGAAAGTTTACCAAAATCAGCAATAACAATTGTTGGATTAAATTTATTTGTTTCATTATTTGCGGGTCTTGCTATTTTTCCAGCCGTATTTTCATTAGGAATGGAACCAACAGAAGGGCCTGGATTACTATTTATCGTATTACCATCGGTATTTAGTCAAATTCCATTCGGTGGGTTTTTCTTAACAGTATTTCTTGCATTATTTACATTTGCAACATTAACATCGGCATTTTCTCTACTAGAGACAGTAGTGTCAGCATTAGCAAATGGTGAACAAGAAAAGAGAACGAAATTATCATGGATAATCGGTTTCGGCATTTTCTTAGTAGGTATACCATCCGCGTTATCATTTGGAATATGGAGTGATATTACGATTTTCGGAAAGAATATTTTTGATGCAGTAGACTTCTTATCTAGTAATATATTAATGCCACTTGGAGCACTATTTATTAGTATTTTCGTTTCATTCAAAATGGAAAAGAAGGTGCAAGAAGCAGAGTTTTTTGTAGGTGGAAATTATGGAAAGAAAGTATTTACTTGTTGGGCGTTTTTACTTCGATTTGTAGCGCCACTTGCAATAATCATCGTCTTTTTAAATGTAATAGGGATTATTTAATCTAAAGTGTTATAATATTCAGTAAAAAAGAAGGTGATGATTATAAAGGCGAATTTGATGGGAACAGGGAAATACATGAACATTAGAGGGAAAAAGCTATACGTTGAAACGTATGGAAATCTTAAAAATAAACCAGTCCTATACTTGCATGGTGGACCAGGAGAAAGTTGCTATGATTTTTCATTTCATCAAGCGGAACGTTTAAAAGATTCTTTATATGTAATAATGATAGATCAAAGAGGTGTTTGTCGATCAGAAGAAATTACTGAGGACGAAGCTTTTGGATTAAATGATTTGATTGAAGACTGTGAGGAACTAAAAAAAGTATTACAAATTGAGAGGTGGTCTGTAATTGGACATTCTTTCGGTGGATATGTAGCGTTGTTATATGCATCGATATATCCTAGTTCAATAGAAAAAATAATATTTGAAGGGCCAACTTTCGATTTTGCATTAACAAGTAGAGCTTTGTTACAAAAGGCAGGGGAGTTATTAAAAAAGTATGGAAAAGAAGAAGTAGCAGAAGAGTCCATCGCTTATTCATCTAGCAATGCGAGTTCAGAAGAGTTGCTAGAAGCTTATATAAGACTAAGCAATGAATTAGAAGAAAATAGAATGGAGATTTACAATTATAAGGAAGATGCGACAGACGAGAGTTTATATAGTGATGAAGAGTGGGAAGTGTTTTCAAATCGTTCCAAAATTCATTTTGATAAATTAAAAGTAGAAGGAGCAGTTCATACTTCATTATTACAAAAAATAAAAGAGATACAAAATCCAATGTTATTAATTGTAGGAAAACATGATGTAGTAACGTGTAAGAAACAAATTGCAACATTTAATAAAGATGCTCGAAACGGAAAATATATCGTATTTGAAGAGAGTGGTCATTCACCTCATTATGAGGAAGCAGATAGATTCGCAGAAACAGTCATGCATTTTTTGAAATGAAGAAAAGGGTGCTTCTATACATGAGAAGCACCCTTTTCTATATTTCTGGATATGTGATTGTAATATTAGGCCATTTGTTTTGCCAATGCTTTTTATTAACTCTAGCGTTGTACATATGTAATCGTTCTTTTGTTTCAAGAAAATGATCTGTTGGTCTCACTTGTAAGGAAAGCACATCTTCAACACCGCATGGGGCCGTTAATATGACGTTGTTTAATTCATCAAGTGTAACTCCTAAAGTCGTTGCTGTTTCAGGAAATTTAGAAATAGCATCAACAGAAGAAGAATATGGTGGCATATTATTCACTACATGCATACGAGCTTGATTCTTTACCGACCAAGGGATCGTAGCATCAATATTCATTAATTTCGTTTCTAATAATTGTTCATATATCTCGTCTTTTTGTAAACCATTATAATAAATTACATCAACATCAGGCATAGTTGTTCTAGCTTCATAGTTATGTAAAGTATCCCAAATTTTAGAACGAACAAATCCGGCGCAAATCCACCAATCAGGTAACTCTAGTGATTTTGCCATTTTTAATACGTTCATCATCCATTCGTCGTTTTCTATTAAGCGAATTATATCTTGCTCTGTTTGTATTGTCATTTGTTATCCCACCTGCTTTTTAATTGAGGGCTAATTCATTAGTTTTATAATCCATGTGATCCAGTAAGCACCTGGTATGAATAATAGTTGTGCTAATAACGTACCGAAAAGTCTAGAAATCATTAACCAGCCATACATTTTACTCATTGCTTCAGCACCTTCTTCTGATTGAAGGGCTCGCTCTGTTAAAAGAGCGATACGTGGATCTAGTAGCACTGTTAATAAAATAGTAGCAAAACCATTAATAAGTCCAGAAGCTGTAGTAGCTTTTGTCGCGTAAGCTGGAAGTAAAAAAGAAGCATATAGGGCTGAAAGAACACCAGCTGTATAAATAGCAGTAGCAAACATGTTAATAAGCATAATACGTTTTGGAATACCACCAATGCGTAGTCTATGAATCATTTCTAATTTTGGGAAGCGTACATATTTTTTTGTGTACTTTAATTTTTGAATGTTATTTGTTTTCATCATTCGAATGAAAGAACCGTCTGTTTCAAAGTTTTGAATGACATATCCAAATAGTTTGGTTAAAGTCGGATATAGTATAATCGTAATCAATGTACCGACAGAGGCGGATAATAGAACGAGCCGTATAATATGTTCTAAATTAATGGATGCGTCTCGTTTTGCCTCATCGACAATCCCACCGATCAAAAAGGCTTGTAGCATGTTAGATGTTCTTGAAATAAGTAACACCATGCCTACGACAGACAAAGCAACAGCAATTCTCTTTAAACGCACTCCAGCTAATCGAATACTATAGGAGCTTGTTTCAACCGCGTGAATAACAATTGTGAAAGCCATTATAACAATTAACGTAATTGACATTAGATTCACCAGTTTCTATTAAAATAATTGTAACTTTTTTACTTTATCATATGTATTACACTTTGTAACTGAAAGTATGTGACATAGAAGGAGTAATTTTTTGAAAAGATAAATAATGGTAGTATAGTAAAAGGTAGGCATGAAAAAGCCTTCTATATAATATGTAAAGTAAATAGAAGCGGGGGATTAAATTTGTATACAACATTTCTATTTGATTTAGATGGAACATTGACGGATCTGAAAGAAGGAATTGTATGCATTAAAAAAGATTGGAATTGAAGAATTGCATGTAAGCGAATTAGATTCATTTATTGGTCCACCCATCCAGCAATCATTCGTAGAAAGATACAATATGAATGAAGGAGAAGTAGAACGAGCTGTTTTTTATTTCAGGGAATATTTAAAGCAGCGTGGATTGTTAGAAAATAATGTGTACGAGGGTATTCCAAATCTTTTGAAACAATTAAAAGATACCGGAAACCGTTTATTTATAGCAACTTCCAAGCCTACTATATTTACTGCACAAGTTATAGAGCATTTTCAACTAATGAATTATTTCGAAGGTATCATTGGAAGTAATTTAGATGGTACGAGAATAAAAAAAGAAGAAATTATTGCGTATATTTTACAAACAAATGAAGAACTTAATAAAGAAAACATTGTTATGATTGGAGATAGAAAGCACGATATAATAGGTGCAAATCATAATGGAATTGCTTCAATTGGCGTTTTATATGGTTATGGTAGTAAAACAGAATTGACTGAAGTTGGTGCGACTCATATAGTAAATGATGTAAAAGAACTTCATCATTTTTGTGTAGATAATAGTTTGGTAAAGAAGTAAATATAGAGACTAAAAATCCCTTTATAACGTATGACGATGAAATCGTTTTTGTTTAAAGGGATTTTTCATATGTAATCGAATATTTATAATTAGACATTTTTAGCATGAAAAATTTGTATGAATAAGAGGAGGGATGTCAGAATCAAAAGATAAGTAGAAGTTTATCTGTAAAATTTTGAATTTTCTGTTTAAAGGAGGGGTATAATTGGAGCTAGTTATTATATTATTAGCACTTAGTTTACTAATGTTTGTAGCATATAGAGGGTTTTCTGTTATTTTATTTGCACCGATATTTGCATTATTTGCGGTATTTTTGACAGAGCCTAGTTTTGTATTACCTTTCTTTTCGAATATCTTTATGGAGAAAATGGTAGGTTTTATTAAACTATATTTTCCTGTATTTTTACTTGGGGCAATATTTGGGAAAGTAGTAGAAATGTCAGGAATTGCGGACTCGATTGCAAAGACAATTATAGAGTTAGTTGGTGAAAAACGTACGATATTAGCGATTGTATTAATGGGTGCTATTTTAACGTATAGTGGTGTTAGTGTGTACGTAGTAGTGTTTGCTGTATATCCGTTCGCAGCTAAGTTGTTTCGACAAGCGGATATTCCAAAGCGTTTAATCCCTGGAACAATTGTTCTTGGAGCAGTCACGTTTACAATGGATGCGCTACCTGGATCACCACAAATTCAAAATGTAATACCTACAACATTTTTTAAAACGGACATTTATGCAGCGCCGATACTTGGTATTGTAGGGGCAATTTTTGTACTCACGTTAGGTTTACTATATTTAGAGCGTAGACGTAAGAAGGCGAAGGCAGCAGGAGAAGGGTATTTTGGTTTTAACGATGGGAATACTGAAATGGCAGCCTCTTTGCAAGTGCAAGTAGAACAAAAAGATATGCCAATGCTTAAAGGTATTGAAATTACAAGAGTTCAGCAAGTGATTGCTTTTATACCACTTATTTTAGTAGGTGTAATGAATAAAGTTTTTACTATTATGATACCGAAATGGTATCCGAATGGTTTTGATTTTTCTGCAATTGGTATGAAAGCATTTGGAAAAGTAGAATTAAGTGCAGTAGTTGGAATCTGGTCAGTAGAATTGGCACTTATTATAGGTATTGTAACAACGTTATTATTATATTGGAAACGAGTAGTAACAGGATTTCAAGCTGGATTGAATACAAGTATTGGTGGAGCGTTACTTGCAACGATGAATACAGGAGCTGAGTTTGGATTCGGTGGTGTCATCGCAGCACTTCCAGGATTCGCGATTATGAGAGATGGTATTTCTGCCACATTCACAAATCCTCTAGTGAATGGAGCAGTAACGACGAATATTTTAGCCGGTATTACAGGCTCTGCATCAGGAGGAATGGGAATTGTTTTAAGTGCAATGGGAGATAAGTTTATTGCAGCGGCCAATCAATTTGATATTCCATTAGAAGTAATGCATCGTATCGTGTCAATGGCATCGGGAGGAATGGATACATTACCACATAATGGGGCTATTATTACTATCCTTACAGTAACTGGATTAACTCATAAACAATCTTATAAAGATATATTTGCTATCACAGTATTGAAAACGCTTGCTGTATTTTTGGTTATTGCATTCTATACTTTAACAGGAATTTATTAAAATTAGGTACGATATGAATTAAATAGATTTATTAAATAGATATTTTATAGACTAAAACATTAATTAGGGTAAGAAGGGGTGGAGTACTTGCAAGAAGTTGCTGAGTTTCGTATGCCGAAGTCTGTGTTATATGGGAGAAATTCGCTTGAAAAATTGGGGGAACAATCCAAGAAGCTGGGAAAAAGAGCGTTTATAGTTACTGATACAATTATGGAGAATTTAGGATATGTTGAGAGGTGTATACAACAATTAAATACGAAAGGTATTACTGTTATTACATATAATAAAGTAAATGCTGAGCCTACCAATATGCACGTGTTAGAAGCGTTATCAATTTGTAAAGAAGGAAAGTGTGATTTTATTATCGGTATTGGTGGTGGAAGTTGTATTGATGCCGCAAAAGCAGTTGCCGTGTTATATACAAATGGTGGAGAAGTGGAAGATTATGTCCAAAAGGATATGGAAATAGACAATGATCCGCTACCACTAATTGCAATCCCGACAACTTCTGGTACTGGATCGGAAGTAACAAGTGTAGCAGTAATTACGAATAAGCGAACAGATGTAAAAATGATGATGAAGCATCCAAGTTTTACCCCACAAGTAGCAATTATTGACCCAATTTTAACACGTTCTGTACCACCTCATATTACGGCTGCAACAGGGATAGATGCATTATGTCATGCGGTCGAAGCATATATTTCTAAAGTTTCACAATCACTTACAGATGTACTTGCTCTTTCCGCTATTGAAAGTATTATGAAATATTTACGTATTGCATATGAAGATGGAGAGAATATGGAGGCAAGAGAGGCGATGATGATTGCGTCCTTACAAGCTGGAATAGCATTTTCAAATGCATCTGTTACGCTCGTTCATGGAATGTCTAGGCCAGTAGGAGCGTTATTTCATGTACCACATGGTATATCGAATGCAATACTATTACCTACAGTGTTGGAGTTTACGAAAGAAAGAGCGGTGAAAAGATTAGCAAAAATTGGACGTAGTTTAAATAAAGATTTATATTCGAATTCTGATGAAGAAGCAGCTGACTACACGCTGGATGAAATCAAAAAACTTTGTTCTGATCTTCGTATTCCAAATTTAAAAGAATACGGAATTGGGGAAATTGAATTTGAAACAGCTATTTCTAAAATGGCATCAGATGCAATTGAAAGTGGAAGTCCAGCAAATAATCCACGTGTACCATCATATGATGAAATTAAACAGTTGTATCGAGAATGTTTTCATTATCAATATGAAGATTCAATAAAAACATTTGAAGGTTAATTTCAGAATATTCTTATAAAATTTCCTTGGAAATAGTTAAAACAAGACTTTATATTTCAAACGTAAAGTCTTGTTTTATTGTGTATAATATACATAATAAAATGTTGTGATTCACTTAAAAAATAGTGTAAGGTAGGTGTTGGTTTTAATGAAAACAATAGGTTTAATTGGTGGTATGAGTTGGGAATCAACTACTGAATATTATCGAATCATAAATGAAGAAATAAAAGAGAGATTAGGGGGGTTACATTCAGCAAAATGTATGATTTATAGTGTGGACTTTGAAGAGATTGAACGATTCCAGTCTAGCGGAGATTGGAATGGAGCAGGAGAAGTATTAGGGAATGCAGCATATTCGTTACAGAGTGGGGGAGCAGAGTTTATAATTATTTGCACAAATACAATGCACAAAGTAGTTGAGAAAATAAAGGAAAATATTCATATTCCAGTCTTACATATCGCTGATGCAACTGCGAAAGAAATTAAAAGGAAAGATATTCAAAAGGTTGGTTTACTTGGAACTAAATATACAATGGAGCAAGACTTTTATAAATTACGCATAGAAGAGAATCATATAAAAGTAATGGTTCCATCAGAAAAAGCTAGAGATAAGATAAATGAAGTAATATATACAGAATTATGTTTAGGAAAGATAACATCTCAATCTAGAGAGTATTATAAAAGAGTTGTAGAAGAGTTAGTACAACAAGGGGCACAAGGAATTATATTAGGCTGTACAGAAATAGGATTATTAATAAAGCAGGAAGACGTATGCATTCCGATATTTGACACAACTCATATACATGCAGTTGAAGCAGTTAATTTCGCTTTACGAAATAGAATATAATTATATTATGTAACCTAATTCATGTTTGTGGAAAACATTCTGAAAATATTTTATAATGTAAGTGGTTACATTTAAGGGGGAATGCGTATGTTTTCAGTTCAGCCAATCGCATTTGTACATAATGAAAGAAAGGAAATAAAAGATGATGAGTGGGGAGAAGTAAGATCCTATATTACTTTAACTGAAATGTATACAGAGGAAAGTATACAAGGGATTGAAGATTTTTCTCATATTGAAGTTGTTTTTTATTTTCATAAAGTAACTGATGAACAAATTCAATATTTTGCTAGACATCCTAGAAATAATAATGATTATCCTAAAGTAGGCATTTTTGCACAACGCGGGAAAAATCGTCCGAATCGCATAGGAGCAACAATTGTAAAGGTAATCAAAAGAGAAGGAAAATCAATTATTGTTGAGGGGTTAGATGCCATTGATGGCACACCTATATTGGATATAAAGCCGATAATGAAAGAGTTTATGCCGAAAGAAGCAATTCTACAGCCTAAATGGGCAACAGATATAATGAGACAGTATTGGAAGGGGAATGGAGTAAAATGAGAATATATGAGGCAACAATTGCAGATTTAGATGGACTAGCATCAGTTTTTAATAACTATCGTATGTTTTATAGACAAGATTCCGATATAGAAGGAGCAAAAGTATTTTTACGAAATCGAATTGAGAGAAAAGAATCCGTTATTTTTGTGGCAGTTGAAGACGGTGAATATATTGGATTCACACAATTATATCCATCATTTTCTTCCATTTCGATGAAAGAATTATGGATTTTAAATGATTTATTTGTACAAGCAACTAAGCGCGGAGCAGGAACAGGTAAAAAATTATTAGAAGCTGCTAAAGAATTTGCATTAGAAAATGGTGCAAAAGGTGTAAAATTACAAACAGAGATTGATAATTTATCAGCACAGCGATTATATGCTGAAAATGGTTATTTGAGAGATAATCGTTATTTCCATTATGAATTAACATTTTAAAAAAATATAAGATTAAAAAAGACTTTTTCATTGTGAAAACGTCTTTTTTAATTTGTATTATAGTTGTTTTAGAACCCAATTTGTGGCATCTTCAAAGTTCTCTGCAATGTAGTTTGGTTCAATATGAGCCCATTTGTCTCGGTGTGTATGTAAAGCATCATATCCAGCGCCTGTTCGTACTAAAATCGTTGTCGCGTTTACTTTTGCTCCTGCAACGATATCAGTCCAGCGATCACCAACTACAGCACATTGTGTTAAATCAAGTCCATGTTTTTCCGCTGCTTGCAGAAGCATACCTGTACTTGGTTTCCGGCATTCACAACCATCACCATGTTTATGAGGACATACGTAAATATCATCAAAACCGAAGCCTTCTAATTCTTGTGAAAAATCGGCTATAGTCGCTATTCCATCCGCAATACCTGGTTGATTTGTGAAAGAGAAAATTTTTATATTATTAGCTTTTAGTTTTTGTAAGGATGTTTTTGTAAAAGGAAATAATGTAAATGCTCCTGGATAATGTATAGTAGTGTCGCCGCCAATTGTACCGTCACGATCAATGAAAATTGCTTTAATGTTTGTCATATTTATAGTCCTTTCAATTAAAAAGTAGTTTAAAAATGTTTTACAAATCGATAACCATTTACTTCATATCCTAATTTTTTGTAAAAAGGATGAGCTTCTACTCTTTTTGTTCCACTAACTAGCCATGTGCCAATGCAATTATGCTTCTTTGCTAATTGCTCTGCATAATCCATTAATACTTGTCCAATGCCTTTTCGTCGTATTGTAGAATCAACGCTAATAATTGAAATTTCTCCATACCGAGTTACATCTTCTAAATTTTCACGTATACGAAACCCAAGTAATCCACATATAGTTTCTTCTTCCTCATAAACATATAAAAAATCAAAAGGACTCATTTGTACGAATTGCAACCGGTTGTTCATATCTTCATAAGAAATAGAGGAACCTTTTAATTCTGTGGTTAAAGAACAAAGTGCATCTATATCGTCTATCGTAGCTTCACGAATTTGAAAAGACATATTATCCACTCCAATAAAATGTAATCAAACATTAAGTATTCTGTTAAAAAATATTTATTCCTGCTATGAAAATAAATATTTTATAATGATATATAGATAGTTATATGTTATTCTTTTCCTTGTTTGTATTGGGAATGGAAAGAAGGGGAATGTATGTTAGAAGTAAATATCTGCTCTGCTGGATATGAAATAGGAGAAAAAACAATTTATGATATCGCTTTTTCTATTGGAAAAGGTGAATTAGTTGCTCTTATTGGTGCAAATGGTGCCGGGAAAAGTACGACGATTAAAACGATGCTCGGTTTACTTGTAAATATGAATGGTGAAATATCATTCGGTGAAAAAAAGAACCCATATGCATATGTGCCGGAGCATCCGACATATTATGATTATTTAACGCTTTGGGAACATATTGAACTATTAATGGCTGCTCGTGAGAATGAGATAGGAAGCTGGGAAAGGAAAGCGGAAGAATTATTACATATGTTTCGAATGGATAAACATAAACATGAGTATTTATCAAAGTTTTCAAAAGGAATGAAACAAAAATCGATGCTCATTTTGGCGTTTTTAACTGAACCAGATTTTTATATCATTGATGAACCTTTTATCGGCTTAGATCCAGTAGCTACGAAAGAGTTTTTAAGTTATTTATATAAAGAGAAAGAACGTGGGGCAGGAATTTTACTTTGTACGCACGTATTAGATACAGCTGAAAGAATTTGTGAGAGATTTTTACTCATTTCACAGGGTACATTAGTCGCAGATGGACATTTAGAATCTATCCAAACGTTAGCGGAAATGCCAGGGAGTTCACTATTAGACTGTTTTGATGTAATCGTAAGGCGTGAACAGCATGATTAAACAACAATTTTATAAAAGATTGCGTCATGAACTGAGACGTAAATGGAAGTCCATACGTTCTATAACTGACTGGACAGTTGCGCTATATATTATAATTCCAGCACTTATATTTATGGGGATTTATTATCGCTCGCTATGGATAGAAGAATTATCGATGGGAGAGACAGTTTATTTCGGGTTAGGTCTATTCGCATTTTATATGATTACATATTCGAGAGGAGTTCGTTCATTTTTTGAACAAGCGGATAGTTTATTTTTAATTTCGTATCCCGCTCACATGCAAAAGTTAATCCAGTATGGTATGACATATACGTTTATTCGAATAGCGATAACGAATGCAGTGGTAGTAGTTTCTATGTTACCAGTGTTGATGAAAAGTATTGGAGTGACGAAGGTACAAATCGTATTATTTTGGCTATTCTTTACTGCATTTCGATTTATGATGTCGTTATTAACGAGATTTATTCATGTACGTGTGGGGAAACGCTGGCTACTATGGATAATAAAAAATGTAATATTTTCTATAAGTCTATCCTTTTTTGGATTGAGCCTGTTTCTTATTTATAAAAATCCATTCTATTCTATACTATGTATTGGACTAGCAGCTTTTCTAATTCTCGTATTGATAAAAGAAAAACTAAACTATAAAAATTGCTTTTTTAAAGAAGTTGAGAAAGAGAAAGAAGAAAGTATGCGCTGGACGAGTGGGATTATGCAAGTTGGTGGTCATGCGTCGAAACCGAGTAGTTCGAATAAAAAACCGTGGATGTTTCCTCGTTCTAAAAAGTTTTTAGGGAAGAAAACTGATTCTCGTATTGTTGAATCCTTTTTAAAAGAATTTTTCCGTACAAGTAGTGCGCGAATATTTTATATTCAAATTGTATGTATAAGCACTGTAAGTATTATTATGAGTCCAAGGTGGATTGCAGCTATTATTCTTGTATTTGCTTTAGTTGCAATTTCTCGCTATGCACGTGATTATTGGAATGAATTTACGAAAAAAATGTTTCTTCATTTATATTGTGCTGAAGGAAAATTACTACTGTTAAGATGGAAGGCAAATCGCTATTTATTGCTTCCAGTAATACTTTTGTATGGAATAGTTATACTTTCTCATTTTTATTTATTAGCAGCTGTGGTCAGCGGCGTTGTTTTTATTTTATTAATTGTGTGGATTGTATTTTTACCATTAAAAAAGAGCCAATGACGGCTCTTTTTCTAATCTGTCACACATTGATAAATAAAATATACTAAAACGAGTATACTTGCGGCGGAATACAAGACATCTAAAGTCATCTGGTTGCCTCCTCATTGTTGTTGTATTTTTATTGTATGAAACCTTACAATTTCATATTCAAGTGAAAAATATGTGAACGTTAACAAAATTGTAAAGTGCAAAAATTACAATCATTTTGTATAATAGAAGAAACAATCGTTATATAAAATATAATGAGTGAAAGGGAGGGAACATAGATGCCAAATTGGTTTAGAAAAACCTTAGTCGCATTAATTACCGTATTTACATTTGGTTTAGTGACGCCTCCTTCCATATTGCTTGATAATGCCAAAGCTGCGGACAAGCCTACGAGTACAGCTGGGCAACAAAATTTGGAGAGTACGTCCTATACATATGAAGAAACGAATGACAGGTTAACCACCGATACTTTTATTACTTATGCAATGCTAGAAGCAGAGAAGCAGTCGATGCAAAAGTTTGGAACTAAAATTGGTCCAGTAATCGAAGATGAGTTTAAAGATGTAATATTACCGAAAATTGAAGAGGCAATTGCTGAGCTTGCCAATGATGTACCAGAAGATTCGCTGCAATCATTAGCGATTTCTCAAAGACCAGCTGGTGGAAATAACGAAAAGATTTTTCACGTTTATGACACGAAATCAGGAAATGATTTATTACGATTTCATGTAAGACGAGATCATCCACCGCAAGATGGTTACTATTTTAATTTCCACTATCATCGATTTGATGATGGGTACTCAGGACACCATGAGCTAGGAAATATTTATTGGAATACGAATGTACCGCCGAAATGGCTTTCTTAAAAAGAACAAGAGAAAATCTTGTTCTTTTTTATGCTTATAGAAGGGTAAGACAACTATGTTGTTGAATAAGATAGGTTTAGAAAAAAGAAGCAAAGGGAGAATGGGAATGCAAAAATATATTGTTTTTGACTTTGATGGCACATTAGTAGATTCACAAAATATATTTGTACCAATTTATAATCAACTTGCTGAAAAGCATGGATATAAAACCGTAAGAGAAGAAGAAATTGAGTATTTACGTAAATTAACGATGCCGGAGAGATGTAAACAACTCGATGTACCACTGTATAAACTACCTATATTAGCATTGGAGTTTTATAAATTGTATCAACCTGCTATAAAAGATCTCATTTTGTTCCATGGGATGAAGGATGTATTAGATGAACTACATAAGAAAGGCTACGGAATCGCAGTCATATCATCGAACTCGGAAGAGCATATTCGAGCATTTTTACACAATAATGATATAGAAAATATTCAAGAAGTGTATTGTTCAAAAAATTTGTTCGGGAAAGATAAAATGATAAAACGGTTTTTAAAATCTAAAAAGATAACAGAGAAAGATATGTTATATGTTGGTGACGAACAGCGAGACGTAGCAGCATGTAAAAAAGCTGGGGTGAATGTAATTTGGGTATCTTGGGGATATGATGTTATTGAAACAGTGAAAAAAGATGCACCGGATTATATGGTCAATACACCGATGGAAATTGTGCAAGTAGTGCAAGGGGCGTATTCTTAATATGCATACACTTCGAGCAGGTATTGATCATATTGAATTTTGAGTAGCAAATTTAGAGGAATCCATTTCTTTTTACGATATTTTATTTTCCATAATTGGATGGGGAAAGTTAAAGGAAGTATCTTATAGTTCAGGAGAAAGCGAAATATACTTTAAAGAAGTAGACGAAGAAATCGTAAGAACGTTAGGGCCTAAATAACAAGCTGTTAATAGAGAAGTAGCGTATACACCAAATGTAGAAATGTAAGGGGAATAAAAATGAAAACAGTTACAGCATGGCAAAACAATATACAAATAATAAAAGATGCAGCAAATATTGAAGAAATTTCTAAAGGTTTCTCTCCTGATAAGAAATATGTAATTACGAATGCGAATAAAGAAAAATATTTATTGCGGACAGGCGATATAAAAGAGTATGAAAGAAAGAAAATAGAGTTTCAAATTTTAAATGAAATGCAAAACCGTAGTGTGCAAGCGCAAAAGCCAATTGAAATGGATTTGTTGGCAGAAGAAGGTTTATGTTATGGGATTTTTTCATATTTAGAAGGGGAAGATGCGAAGAAGCTATTGCCTACGTATTCACCAAAAGAACAATATGAGATTGGTATAGAGGCAGGAAAAGATTTAGCAAAAATGCATACATATGAAGCTCCTGATGATATTCTACCATGGTATGAAAGAGCAATGAAAAAACATCAAAAATATGTAGAGGCATATAAAACATGTGGAATAAAAATAAAAAATGATGATAAAATCATAAAGTTTATAGATGAAAATGAAATATATTTAAAGAACCGCCCAAATCGATTTCAACATGATGATTTTCATTTAGAAAATATAATTGTGCGAGATGGGAAATATGTAGGTGTTGTTGATTTTAATGGCTATGACTGGGGCGATCCACTTCATGATTTCGTAAAAATTGCACTGTTTGCAAGGGACATTAGTATTCCGTATTCAATTGGACAAATAGAAGGATACTTTAGTGGGAGCATACCAGAGGAGTTCTGGAAATTATATGCGGTGTACGTTGGCATGACAGTATTCTCATCAGTTGTCTGGTCATTACGAGCAGCACCACATATGTTAGATGATACGTTAGAACGTCTTACTATCGTTTTAGAGGACCATAAAAACTTTGAGTTATTAAAGCCAATCTGGTTTCAACCAGAAAAGATTGATATGAAATAGAAAAGGTAGGTGTGATTCACATCTACCTTTATTTTTTTACCATTCTTCGTTTTGAAGCAGTTGTAATGCTAATTTTAAATCTATATCTTCTTGTATATGTTCCGGAGTCCACGGGATATGTATATGCGGTTGTATACCAATTCCGGACATTCCTTCGCCTTTATCTATAATGGAAAGCCGTGAAGTAGGATAGTAAAGAGCGAATGTATCAGCCCATTCCATTACCGCTAAATTAGAATAATCATTTAAACCAGCAGTAGGACGACCTATTATTTTTACTTTCAATGATTTTTTTGCAACTTCTACAAAAGAATCACCAGAACTTCCACATGTAACATCTGTTAATATAACTACTCTATTAGGTGATTTGCTTCCGTGTATTTTTAATGATTGAAGTTCTGTTGGTAACTCAGAAGTATCAAATGTAACGAATCCTTTTTTATAATTCCTTTTTAAATCTTGAATAAATATATCAGTGAATAATTTGGAAAGTTCGTCTAAAGAATCATAATCTTCCATTTCGATGTCTTTCATACGTAAATGAAAGTTTCGTTCTGTATGATTCAATTGCATTGTATCTGAAGAATCTAAAAGAGAGATCTCTTTGTCTTCAAATAAGTAAGGAAGTAATTTGAAAAATGCATCATCACTTCCACCACGATTCAAACGCACATCAATAATTAAGTTCGGAAAAGAATTGAGCTCATTTTTGTGTGAGTCTAATAATTTATTAATAGCTTCAGTATTTGCAAAATCAGTCAAAGTAAGTAAGAGTGTGTCTTTATTATGCTGTTTAAATGAATAAATAGGCGTGTATTCATTTTGTTTATACTGTTGTAAAGTAATGGTTTCGGTTACGCCGTCTTCATCTATAAGTGTACAAGTTGATGATTGTAATAAAACAAAATCCCATTTTTCACGTTCATATGTATTCGCATTTAAATACTTACTATATTTTATTAATAACTCAGGAATTTTCATATTATCTAATGCCAGAATAGACTGCCCTTTTTTCACTCTTATTTCTTGTGAAGTGGATGTAATATATAGGCGGTCTTCGTACCTTTTCACTTGGAAGCCAACACTGTTAAGAGGTTGATTGTTAGTGAGAATTTTGAAAAACATATGATTATCTTTAAAGTCTAGTAAGTAATCACGTACAATTTCAGTAAATTGTATTGGTGTTAGTTTTCCGAGTTTCTCTAGTTTCGCAACTGTTTGTAAATAAGTAGCAGGATCGTCCCATCCTTTCTTATCTATACAGCCTGAATAATCGTGATGAGTAATTGAAACAATTTCTTTGAAAATTCCTGTATACACGGCTTTTCCTCCTGGTAATTTAATTAGTTGAATAATAGAATTCTGTATCCTTTCCGTATTATCCTTTATTTGGATGGAGATTGTAATGAAAAATAGAGGGAAGTGTTATCATCCCTCTATTAAAAATTCATTTAACTTTCTTAAAAACAAGTGGCTGAGTACTTAGCGTAGCTGGCACATGTAACTGAAGGGATAGAAATTCACCACTCACACTCATTTCATAAGCGAATAATAAGCTCATTTTCATTCGGAATAAGTCAACTTTTGCAGAGAAGATGTCGTAATGATGATGCGTTAATTGAATGTCCATCTCCATAAATTGTACAAATAATGAATCATCTCGTTTGTATACTTGTAATGTTCCGTATGCAGGGTGTTCGAAAGTACCAGTATAATCCTCTAATTTATGAGAAGGTGTAGTCCCTTTAATTTGTTCTGGAATGGATTCAGTTGCTTCTTTCATCATTTCTTTCATTTTTTCACTATCTTCTACAGCACGTTTATGCCAGTCGATAGACTCTAATCCGAGTAGTTCGTCGTAAATTTGGTTTGCTAGATAAATAGGAAGTAATGTACCTCCAGCATTTGTTAATATGACAAGACCTACATTTTCATTTGGCATAAATGAAACAAACGCTGAAAATCCATCGATATTACCACCGTGATGAATCATTTTATAACCACGATAAGCGCTAATAAACCAACCAAGCCCATAACTATTTAATGGCGATTCAGGAAGTGATAAAGCTGGTTGATCTGGAATTGAATTGTGTGGTGTATACATTTGTTGTAATAATTCTGGAGAAATTAATTCATGATCTCCAAACTTTCCTTGTTTTAAGTGAAGAAGGACCCAATTTGCCATATCTTCAATTGTAGAATTGATACAACCAGCAGCGCCAACCGTATCGATGTTGCGGAATGGAACTTCTTTTATTTCACCGTCATTTTCGATGTAAGGTAAAGCATAATCATTTGTAGTTTGTGAATCTGTAACAGAGAAGTTTGTATGCCTCATATTTAAAGGTTCTAAAATATGTTCTGTAGCATATTGTTCCCACGTTTGATTCGTGATGTTTTCTACAATATAGCTAATTGTCGCATACATTAAGTTGTTATATAGAAATGCTGTGCGGAACGGTGCATCAAGTGGTAAATGTTTTATTTTTTCAACGAGATCTTTTCGAGATAAGGAAGAGCTGTACCAAAGAGCATCATGACGACTTACCCCAGTACGATGAGAAGCTAAATCTCGTCCTGTAACTTGTGAGCTAGCAAGTAGTTCAGATAAAGAGAAGTTAGGTATATAAGACTGAACAGGAGTATCCCAATTAAAATTTTTTTGCTGTGCTAACAAACTTAATGAAAGTGTGCCAAAAGCTTTCGTTGAGGAACCGATTGCAAATCGAGTACTCGGTGTAACCTCGTCTTTTGTCTCTAGATTTCGATAGCCAAATCCTTCTGAAATAATGACTTCACCGTCTTTTATAACAGCCACAGCAGCTCCAGGAACATTTAAATCCTTCATCATTTTTTCAACTGTCGTTTGTAAAGAATTCATAACAGGCGTTTCAATTTTAGACATACATCTAACCTCCAACTATAAATTTTTCCCTACCGCACTATACTTTCGGTAATAGAAAATGAAAACCTTTTTAAATGTGGAAAGTTAATAATTTTGTAAGAATGAATGAAATTATTATTTATTTAGAATTTTATTTTTATTATAATTAATTTAAATTAAGATTTAGAAAAGATGGTGAAGAAGTATGCTAACAATAAAGAAATTGCTTTGCGATAATAAAAAAAATCCGATTGGTATAGATTCAAAAGTTGTTAAAATGAGTTGGATACTTGAGTCGAGTAACCGAAATGTAAAACAACTTGCTTATCAATTGCAGGTTGCGAAGGATAGAGATTTTGAGATTATAATGTTTGATTCGCAAAAAGTAGAAACAGATCAAAGTTTACATATACCAATCAATTCATTTTCATACAGAGCAGAAACGCGTTATTTTTACCGGATAAAGGTATGGGATAATTACGGAGAAGAATCATCTTGGTCAGAAGTAGCATTTTGGGAGACTGGGTTACAAGGGCAAGATAATTGGAGTGGAAACTGGATCGCTGTGAAAAAAGAACGAGCGCAAGTTATGTCCTTTAATAAAAATTTTACTATTAAAAAAGTAGTTAAAAAAGCGCGTTTATATATCACAAGTTTAGGATTATACGAGGCTTCTATAAATGGAGAGCGTATTGGAGATTGTTATTTTACCCCTGGATGGACAAGTTATGATAAGAGGGTACTGTATCAAACGTATGATATAACGCATTTATTAAAGGGTGAGCACAATACTATTTCGGTTCTGGTAGGTAATGGCTGGTATAAGGGGCCACTTACCATGCATCATGTACGTAATTATTACGGTAGAAGACGTATGATAATTGCTCAAGTGCATATAACGTATGAAGATGGAACGAAAGAAAAAATTGTAACAGACGAAGCATGGAAGGTAACTCCAAGCCCAATTTTGTATTCAGAAATTTATGAAGGGGAGGTTTACGACGCTAGGCTAGAAGAAAGTGGGCAAGGGCTAGAAGGTGTTGAAGTAATTGAGCATTCCAAACAAATAATTGTTGCGCAAGAAAACGAAGCGATTCGTAAAATGAAAATTATTAAACCGATTTCTATTTCAAAACTACCGAATCACGAATGGCTCATTGATATGGGGCAAAATATGGTAGGTTGGGTTCAATTTACAGTCCGTCATGTTTATATTGGCCAAAAGATAGAATTGCATCATGCTGAAATCTTGAATAAAGACGGTAGTTTTTACACCGGAAATCTCCGAAAGGCAAAACAAAAAATAGTGTATATAGCAAAAGGAGAAGAAGAGGAAACGTTTGAACCTCATTTTACATATCAAGGCTTTAGGTATGTGAAAATAAGTGGATTAACCCAGCCGCCTCAAATAGCAGATTTTGAAGGGATTGTATTACATACGGATATGGAAAAAGCAACTGAATTTGAAACGTCTAATCCATTAATCAATCAACTTCATCATAATGTGGAATGGTCTCAAAGAGGGAACTTTTTTGATGTGCCAACAGATTGTCCGCAGCGAGATGATCGACTTGGATGGACCGGAGATGCACAAATGTTCATTGGGACAGCTACGCAAATTATGAATGTACAATTGTTCTTTAAAAAGTGGCTCCAAGATTTATCATTAGATCAAAATGTTAATGGAGCTGTGCCTTTAGTCATTCCAGATGCTTTTGGGAAAAGAGCGGATTTTGATGTACATACTTCTGGTGGTTGGGGCGATGCAGCAATTATATGTCCGTGGGTTCATTATTTACATTACGGAGATGTATCGATTTTAAAAGAACAATATGACAGCATGAAGAAGTATATAGATTACATACGTTCACAAGGTGAGAACGAGTATTTATGGGATACAGGCTATCATTTAGGGGATTGGCTCGCATTAGATACGAAACCAGATGTATATGAAGGCGGAACAGACAAGCATTTTATTGCGACAGCTTATTATGCGTATTCTACATCACTTTTACGAAGGATTGCTGAAATTTTAGGTGAAAATACAGATGCTAAGTTTTATGCAGAGTTACATGGGAATATTGTTCAAGCATTTCAAAATGAATTCGTTACACCAAATGGTAGGTTAATTTCAAATACACAAACAGCCCACATATTAGTACTTCTTTTTGAACTAGTGAAAGATGATGTGAAGGCGAAAGTATTTAATCGCTTAATTGAGTTATTAAAAGAAAATAAAAATCATTTAACAACAGGTTTTATAGGAACACCGTATTTGAATTTAATATTAAGCAAGTTTGACCGGCATGACCTTGCTTGTAATCTTCTATTTTATGAAGATTATCCATCATGGCTATACCAAGTGAAAAAAGGTGCCACAACGATTTGGGAACATTGGGATGGCGTGAAAGAGGATGGAACACTGTGGAATGATAGTATGAATTCTTATAATCATTACGCATATGGCTCTATTGTTGAATGGATATACCGATATATTATTGGATTAGAAATGGATGAGACAAAACCTGCATATAAACATTTTTATGTACAACCACATTTTGATTCGAATATAGAATGGGTTAAAGTAAAACGTGAGACAGCTTATGGAGAAATTAAGATTGAGTGGCGGGTAGAAAAGGAACAAGCCTTTTTACATATTTCTGTACCACCTAATACAAGCGCTACATTACGGATAGACGAAACAAATTGGAAAGTAGAATATGACGTTGGAAGGGATTTAGGGTCAGGCGATTATAAATTTACATTTTGTAAAAATATATTGAAGTAGAATTCTGTTTATATAGAAATATTTTTTATTCATTAGGATTATTTAATTCACTGTTTTTCATGTTATGATAAATTTCATATAAGATTGAAAGAAGGTTTTACTACATATGAAACATGCTGAATATGAATACTTAAATTTATGCCGCCATGTAATGGAGCATGGTACGAAGAAAGAAGATCGTACAGGGACAGGCACTGTATCTGTATTTGGATATCAAATGCGTTTTGATCTAAGTAAAGGTTTTCCTTTATTAACGACAAAGAGAGTGCCGTTTCGCCTTGTAGCAAGTGAACTGCTTTGGTTTATGAAAGGTGATACAAATATTCGTTATTTATTGCAGCATAATAATAATATTTGGAATGAATGGGCGTTTAAGAGCTGGGTAGAAAGCGATGAGTATACTGGTCCCGATATGACTGATTTCGGTCTTCGCTCACAACAAGATGAGGAATTTAAAGTGCAGTACGATGAGCAAATGGAATTGTTTAAAAAGAACGTTTTAGAAAATGATGATTTCTCGAATAAATATGGTTATTTAGGAGATGTATACGGAAAGCAGTGGCGTGCCTGGAAAACGACGGCTGGTGAGACGCTTGATCAATTAAAAGATGTAATTGAAATGATTAAAAAAACGCCAGACTCCCGTCGCCTAATTGTTTCTGCCTGGAATCCTGAAGATGTACCAAGTATGGCATTACCACCTTGTCATACGCTATTCCAGTTTTATGTAGCGGACGGCAAACTTTCTTGTCAGTTATATCAAAGAAGTGGTGACATATTCCTTGGAATTCCATTTAACATTGCAAGTTACTCTTTACTAACACATTTAATTGCACATGAATGTGGTCTTGAAGTGGGAGAATTTGTTCATACAATTGGAGATGCACACATTTATACGAATCATTTTGAACAAGTAGAAAAGCAATTGGCACGTGAACCACGTCCATTCCCGAAACTTACATTAAATCCAGATGTGAAATCTGTGTTTGATTTTGAAATGGAAGATTTAACGATTGAAGGATATGATCCACACCCAGCAATTAAAGCACCGGTTGCAGTATAATTGTAGAGGAGATGAAAAAATGATTGTTTCATTTATGGTCGCAATGGACGAGAATAGAGTAATTGGCAAAGATAATAATTTACCTTGGCGTTTACCAAGTGAATTGCAGTATGTAAAGAAAACAACGATGGGCCATTCACTTATTATGGGCAGAAAGAACTACGAAGCGATTGGTAGACCACTGCCTGGAAGACGTAATATTATTGTAACTCGTAATGAAGGGTATCATGTTGAAGGTTGTGAAGTAGCACATTCTGTAGAAGAAGTGTTTGAATTATGCAAAAATGAAGAGGAGATTTTTATTTTTGGTGGAGCGCAAATTTATGACCTCTTTTTACCTTACGTAGACAAGTTATATATAACAAAAATCCATCATGCATTTGAAGGAGATACATTCTTCCCAGAAATGGATATGACAAATTGGAAAGAAGTTTTTGTTGAAAAAGGTTTAACGGATGAAAAGAATCCGTATACGTACTATTATCATGTATATGAGAAGCAACAATAATAATAAGGATTGATGTGGTATTCACATCAATCTTTTTATTTGTATTCATTAATATAAGTTTATAGATGATATTCAATAGTGCTATAATGAAATCTAGCATGTAAAAATGCTAAAATTTTCAAAAGTATTCCTATAGAAAGAGGAGGAGAATCGATTGAGAAAGATATGGGGGATTCTTTTTCTTTGCTTAACGTTCATGTTAGTTGGATGCGGTAAAGAAGAAAAACCACAAGAAGCGTTTGATACATATACAAAAGCATGGAATAAACAAAAATTTGCAGATATGTATGATCAATTGTCAGAAAAGGCAAAAAAAGATATTTCAAAGAAAGAATTCACTGAGAAATATGAAAAGATTTATTCTGGTATTGAAGTGAAAGATTTAAAAGTAGAAACAGGGGAAGTAAAAGAAGATAAAAAAGATGAAGGTCCTGTTCCTTTTAAAGTAAGCATGGACACAGTTGGTGGTAAAATCACTTTTGGTTATGAAGCAAAAATGGTGAAAGAAAAAGATGGAGATAAAGAATCTTGGAAAATAGATTGGACTCCTGACTTTATATTCCCAGGTATGACGAAAGATAGTAAAGTACGTATGCAAACGACACAACCAAAACGTGGTGAAATATACGATCGTAATGGAAAAGGTCTTGCAACGAATGGGAAAGCTTCTGAAATCGGATTGGTTCCTGAAAATTTAGGCGATGCTGCTCCGCAAACGAAAGAAACAGTAGCCAAGTTGTTAAATATGACTGTAGAAGAAATTGATCAAAAATTAGCTGCTAAATGGGTAAAACCAGGATATCTCGTACCAATTGGGATTTTACCTGAAGGAGCAACGCAAAATACGTACATTGATTTACCAGGTGTTGCAACAAAACCAGTAAATGTTCGTTCATATCCGTTAGGAGAAGCAGCAGCACATCTTACCGGTTATATTGGAAAAGTGAATGCTGAAGATTTAAAAACGCTTCAAAAGAAAGGCTATCAAGCTGATGATCCAGTCGGTAAAGCTGGTTTAGAGCAAGTATTAGAGGAAAAGCTACGCGGTAAAAAAGGTGGCCGTGTCTTTGTAGAAGATGCACAAGGAAAAGAAATTAAAAACTTGGCAAAAACAGATGCTGTTGATGGAGAAAACATAACTTTAACTATTGATAGTGCTGTTCAAGAAAAAACTTACAATGAAATGAAGGGCGAAGCTGGTTCAAGTGCAGCAATTAATCCGAAAAGTGGAGAAACAATTGCACTAGTAAGTAGTCCAGCATATGATCCTAATTTAATTGCACGAGGAACATCGAAAGCGCAACGCGAAGCTTGGAATAATGATCCGAAAAAACCGATGACGAATCGCTTTACACAATTATCGGTACCAGGTTCTGTATTTAAACCAATTACAGCTGCAATTGGTCTTGAAACGAAAACGATCGATCCAAAAGAAGAGTTAAAAATTGAAGGGTTAAAATGGACAAAAGATTCTTCTTGGGGTAATTATTATGTAACGCGTGTGAAAGATGCAAATCCGATTGATTTTGATAAGGCGATGAAATACTCGGATAATATTTACTTCGCACAAGAAGCGTTGAAAATCGGAAAAGACAAGTTTATGAGTGAAGCGAAAAAATTCGGATTCGATGAGAAATTACCAATTGAATATGGATTCCCTGCTTCTAAAATTGCAAATGACGGTATTAAAAATGATATTCAAATGGCAGATACAGGATATGGACAAGGACAAGTATTAATGACTCCTCTTCATTTAGCTTTAACGTATGCGCCAATTGTAAATGATGGAACGATTCCATCACCGTATATTATTAAAACAGATAAACAACCAAAAGCTTGGAAAGAAAATGTAATTTCTAAAGGAAATCAGGATATATTAAAAACTGCTATGACGAAAGTAATTAATGATCCGGATGGTACAGGGAAAATTGCTAAGATTGATGGAATGACTCTTGCTGGAAAAACAGGTACAGCGGAATTAAAAGTATCTAAAGAAGCCGAAGGAAAAGAACTAGGCTGGTTCGCTGCATTTGATTTGAATTCGCCAGATATGGTCATTACAATGATGATTGAAGATGTAAAAGGTAGAGGCGGAAGTAACATTCCAGCTGAAAAAGTAAAACATGTTTTTCAAAAATAATATGTAATAAAAGGCTACCTCTATAATTTATAGAGGTAGCCTTTTTGTATGAGAATTCTTAATATCTGTATACTAAATTTTAGAGAAACAAAATAAATCATTAACTTACGAAAAAAAAGTAGCTATTTTTTATTGACATTGATTAAAACTTTTTGTATTATACTTACATAAGGTAAGTTATTAACTTTTAAAAAACAAATCTTGAATTAAAGATAAAGAGAGAAAAGGGAGAGAATACAATGACAAAAGTACTATTTATCACAGCAAATCCAAATTCAGCAGAAGGTTCTTTCGGAATGGCAGTAGGGGAAGCTTTCATCGAGGCTTATAAAAACGAGCATCCACAAGACGAAGTTGTAACAATTGATCTATTCAATACTACTGTACCAGCAATCGATGCAGATGTATTTGCTGCTTGGGGTAAATTTGCAGCAGGTGAAGGCTTTGAAACTTTAACGGAAGCTCAACAACAAAAAGTAGCAGCAATGAACACAAACTTAGAAACATTTATGCATGCAGATCGTTATGTATTCGTAACTCCAATGTGGAACTTTAGCTATCCACCAGTAGTAAAAGCATACTTAGATAACGTAGCAATCGCAGGTAAAACATTCAAATATACTGAAAATGGTCCAGTTGGCTTATTAGAAGGTAAAAAAGCACTTCACATTCAAGCAACAGGTGGCGTATATTCTGAAGGAGCATACGCAGCTGTAGACTTCGGACGCAATCACTTAAAAACTGTATTAGGATTTGTCGGTGTAAATGATACTGATTATATTGCAGTTGAAGGTATGAATGCAAACCCTGAAAAAGCACAAGAAATTAAAGAAGCGGCAATTGCTAATGCTCGTGAATTAGCAAAACGTTTCTAATATAGAATGCTTAAAAAGTCCGAACACTTGATGTTTGGACTTTTTTTCTTCTTTTTCCTTCGTTTGTCTAGTATAATGAAGGTCGGAATGATAATAGGTGGGGGTTCTGTATGATTCAAACGTTTTTTAAAATCTTTTATTTAATTTTAATTGTAATTGCGATTACACCGAGAATGTGGCGTCTTAAAAGACAAGTAAATACGATGGCGCCAAAAGAAAAAGATAATGCTGTGTACAAAACGACAAATTGGTTTGGTAAGAAAATGGTACGTGTAGCTGGAGGGACAGTAGAAGTGAAAGGGCTTGAAAATGTTCCGAAAGACAAGCCGGTACTAGTTGTAAGTAATCACCAAAGTAATATGGATATCCCTGTTTTACTAGGTTACTTAAATAAACCAATTGGATTCGTGTCAAAAGCAGAGATTAAAAAGTTCCCAGTTGTACCAACTTGGATGGAACTTATGAATTGTGTATTTATGGATCGTAGCGATCGTCGTCAATCTCTTAAAGCAATTAAAGATGGAATCGAACTATTAAAGAATGGACATTCTATCGTAATTTTCCCAGAAGGAACGAGAAGTAAAGGTGGCGAAGTTGGAGAGTTTAAGGCTGGTAGTTTCCATCTTGCAGTAAAGTCAGGTGTAGCAATTTTACCTGTAACGTTAGATGGTACATATAAAATGTTTGAAGCGAATGGAAATCGTATGAAGTCAGCTCATGCAACAGTAACAATTTCTAAGCCGATTACACCTGAAGAGTATGCGAATATGGATATTAAAGAATTAACGAAGCATACACAGGAAGTTATCGCATCACAATTACATAAGTAATAAAAAAGGTTTCAGCTTACTATAAGCTGAAACCTTTTTTATTATGCTGTAGGTAAGACGTAAAAGAGTACACAGAAGAACATCATCGCACTACCACCTAAAACGAACAGGTGCCATATGGCATGGTTGAAAGGTAGCTTTTCCCAAAGGAAGAATATAGCTCCGACAGAATATAAAATTCCACCTGCTAAAAGCAGTGAAAAACCATGTCCAGTTAGATTTTCATAAAGTGGTTTAATGGCAACGATTATGAGCCAGCCCATAATGATGTAACATAAAGTTGATGCCTTTATAAAGCGACGTACAAAGAAGATTTTGAAGACGATACCTCCGATTGCAAGTGTCCAAATTATAGCAAGCAACGTCCATCCTAATGGGCCACGAAGTGTAATAAGTAGAAAAGGAGTATACGTGCCAGCAATCAATAAGTAAATGGCTGAATGATCTAAAATAGTAAATATTTTTTCTACTTTAGGATGATGAATGCTATGTAGCAATGTTGAAAACAAGTACAGTAAGAACATGCTTACACCATAAACAGTAAATGCGACTACAGCTGATGAGGTACCGTGCTTAGAAGCATGAATAATCAATATGATTAAGGCAGGGATGCTTAAAATGGCACCGATACCATGTGTAATTGCATTTGCAATTTCTTCTTTTACAAATTGGGTCATTCGTGTCATTTTTTCAGTCATAATGCAAATCCTTTCTACTATCATAAAATAATATGTCATTTCCCTTACCATATCATACACAAGAGCAATAGAAAATGAAATTTGTATAATTGATTATATTTTTGAATTTTTTTGACAAAAGGCAATGGATTTGTTGACGTTTTCAAACTTTTTTGACAAAATAAAATTATGTAATAGTAGGACAAGGAAACTACTAATAAAGGGGATGGGGAAATGTTTTCAAATATTGGCTTTCCAGGGTTAATTTTAATTTTAGTAGCAGTACTCATTTTATTTGGACCTAAAAAATTGCCGGAAATCGGGAAGGCTTTAGGGGAAACGTTAAAAGAGTTTAAAAAATCAACGAAAGAATTGACAGATGACGCATTTCAAGAAAAGGAAAAGAAAGAAAAACTGTAATGTATTTTCCTTGTAATGGATAAATAAAGTGTGGTGAACGAGATGGAAGATCGGGAAATGAGCGTAGTAGAACATATTGTTGAGCTTCGAAAACGAGTAATATATACGGTGTTATCCTTTGTACTATTTTTAATTATTGGATTTACTTTTACAAAGGATATTTATTTTTGGCTTGTAAAAGATTTACCAATGAAATTAACTGTTCTCGGTCCAAGTGATGTATTGTGGATTTTTTTCTCGATTGCTACAGTATTTGCTATCGTTTGTACAATTCCTTTTGCTGCTATACAAATTTGGTTATTTGTAAAACCGGGTTTACATCCAAATGAACAAAAGATGACAGTAATGTATATACCGGTATTGTCTATATTATTTATTGCAGGTTTATGCTTTGGATATTTCGTTGTAATGCCGTTTTTATTTCATTTTTTAACTACGATAGGTAATGAAATGTTTAATACGATGTTTACGACAGAAAAGTATTTTCATTTTGTTCTTAATTTAACAGTTCCATTTGCTGTAATTTTTGAATTACCTGTAGTTGTCATGTTTTTAACGAGTATTGGACTGTTAACGTCGGAATTTCTAATAAAAATAAGAAGGTATGCTTACGTAGCATTGATTATCATTGCATCGTGTATATCACCGCCTGATTTTTTATCTCATAGTTTAGTAGCGGTACCGCTTATTTGTATTTATGAAATTAGTATCGCTTTATCAAAGATTGTTAATAAACGAAAAAAGAAAAGAGAAGAAGAAATACAGTCGAAAAGTGCCTCGTTATAAAGGCACTTTTTTTATATATTTGTTATACTTTAGACATAAACGTATACAATATATAGAAGAAAAAAATTATAGAATCTCCAAAATTTAGACAAACTTTGCGCTTTGCTAAGTTTATACTAAAATTATTAAGCAATATACGGATAACGGGATTCCTGTCTTATTGGATATTTAGGACGGAGGATGAATAGAGTATAAATCTTCTAACCAAAAGGGCTACAGGGATTGACTAAGGATACTTTTGTATTCATAGAAGTCTCCACTTTAAACAACGTGTTACAGCGTAAAGTAGAGGAAGTTCAAAAATCCAAGGAAAAAGAGGATTGATATTGTGATTACGAAAAGTTTTTATTTCACTCATTCAACAGGGGATTGTATTAAAATATTCGAAATCCCTGTCCTACAGGCACAGCATCCATTATCGTTTCTAATTCAGTCTCGTCTTCAATTATTTATTGCAAAAATTCAAAAACAAAAGCATCCAAGATTTTCGTATTCTTTCCGTGAATATTTGCAAAATTGTTTGAAGTGGAATGATTATTTAAATGTATATAAAACAAATACCCTTGAAAAAAATGCATGATACAGAATATGGACAGGGTTAGTAAACTCTGTCTTTTTCATTTTAGGTATAAAAATATAATTAATTTGGTGAAATTTGTTCGAAATTGTTGAAAGCACAGGGAATGCTAGTATAATAACAAGGAGAGCGTATTGGAAAGGGAAGAATATAATATGCAAAAAATTAAAATTGTAACAGATTCAACTGCAGATTTAACGCAGGATGTAATCGAAAAGTATGGCATTCATGTGCTACCATTATCAATCTCTGTAAATGGACAAACATATTTAGATCGCGTTGATTTACAACCTGATGAATTTATTGAAGAAATGATCAAATCAGAGGAATTACCAAAAACATCACAACCGGCAATGGGTACATTTGTAGAAATGTATGACAAGTTAGGCGAAGATGGAAGTGAAGTACTTTCCATTCATATGACAAGTGGAATGAGTGGTACTGTTGCAACTGCGAATAGTGCTGCAACGATGACTGATACAAAAGTAACAGTTGTTGATTCTCAATTTATTACACATGCTTTAGCATATCAAGTAATTGAAGCTGCAAAAATGGCAAATGAAGGGCGCTCACTAGAAGATATTATAAAGCGAATTGATGAAGTGAGAAAAAATACTCGCTTATATGTAGTTGTAGATACATTGGAGAACTTAGTGAAAGGTGGACGTATTGGTAAAGGAAAAGCATTTATCGGTTCTTTACTGAACATCAAACCAATTGCTAACCTTGAAGGTGGAGCATACAATCCAGTGACAAAAGTTCGTAGTCAAGGACAGATTGTAAAGACACTAACAAAAATATTTGAACAAGATACAGCAGGAAAGTCTATAAAAGCTGTTGCAATTCCGCATGCAAAAGCAATTCCATTAGCTGAAAGTGTAAAAGCAGCGGTTGAAAAAGTGAGTGGATTTACTCAATCAGAAATTTTCTATACAACACCTATTATTAGTACTCATACAGGTCCAGGTGCAATCGGATTTATGTATTTAGCAGAGTAATAAAAAGCTACTTGAAACTTATTTCAAGTAGCTTTTTTATGTGAATAGAAAGTAAGAAATAAGAAGGGCTATACAGGCACTACCGCTAATGATATAGCGAGTCTGCAAATATTCATTCATAGAAAACACCTACTAATTAAAGTTTCACTTTATGACTTTCTATAGTATATGTTGGATATTGAAAATAAGTAGTTACGTTATACTTGTAATGTTTCAATTTTTTCATTTGTTTGCTTATCATTTGTTTGCTTATCATTTGTTACGCTATTATAAGTGAAAGTTTGGCCTAAAAAGAGTACATGCAGTTGTTCCCACGGTAACATACGTAAATTCCAATTATTTCGAAGCCTTGTTACTGCCTCGCGGGGTGTTTCATCGGCGAGGGCAAAAGCTCCGTAATGCATTGGTATAAAGTGTGTAGCGTTTAAATCTAAATAAGCTTGCACTGCCTCTTCAGGTGAAACATGAGATACTTTCATAAACCATTCTGGTTCATAAGCACCAATTGGCATAAGGGCAATATCAATTGAAAAGCGTTTGCCAATTTCTTTGAAACCTTGGAAATAGCCACTGTCACCACAAAAATAAATGGTTTCTTTCGTTGTTTCATTATTAATAATCCATCCACCCCAGTGAGATGTATTCATATCAAATAAGGATCTTCTCGTCCAGTGCTGGGCAGGGACAAAGTGAAAGGAAACCGCACTAATTGTTGTATTTTCCCACCAATTATACTCTTCTACGTTAGTAAATTTTTTGCGAGTAAATAATTTTTTCAGCCCAATAGGTACTAGGTATAAAACATCATCATTTAGCTGGCGAAGCGTTGAAAAATCTAAATGATCATAATGACCGTGCGAAATGAGGACAATATCAATTTTAGGTAGTTCTTGTAAAGAAAGACCAGGTTCTGTAAGTCTAGGAACTAATTTTAATTTTGAAGCCCATACTGGATCTGTTAATATATTTAATCCATTCATTTGGATAAGGAATGTTGAATGACCAATCCAAGTTACAGTCGTCTTTTCAAAGTTGTTTTGTAGGAATTTACTTTGTTTAACAGGTGATTGTTCTACTAAAAAAGAAAAATCCTTTTTATTTTGTTTTCGCTCTTTTCGCCAACGTAGGAAGGAACGAATTGATTTTTTTGTGCTTATATTATCCATATTTTCATAACGTTTTGTCATGAACATCACCTCATTTAAAATCGTTGTAATTGTATTGTACCGAAATGTTGTTAAGGAATACAGTGTATAACATGGATGAATGTTTAAAGAATTGTTAAAAAATAGGGGGATGCATTTACAAAAGTAACAATTAAATTCGTTTGCAACTTCTATTTAGAGAAATAATAGTAAAAAATAAATTTTGTCTAGTAATTGGCTTGAAATAAAGAAGTAACATACGTAAATTCGTACGATTTCGTGAACAAATGTAGTAAACAATTTTCTCATAGTGTTAACTTTTGTTATGATAAACATAACCTATTTAAATTTAGGATAGAGAAAAGAGGTTTGTTTATAAATGAAGCGTTATCAAAAAATAATTGGTCTTATGGTTGTATTTTGTCTCTTTGTACTTGCTGGATGTAGTGAATCAGGTTCAAAGCTTCGTAAACCATTGAATTGGGATTTAGAAACTTTCCAATTTACAAATCAAGATGGAAAGTCATTTGGTACAAAAGATTTAAAAGGGAAAGTTTGGGTTGCAGATTTTATGTTCACAAACTGTCAAACAGTTTGTCCGCCAATGACTGCTAATATGGCAAAACTGCAAAAGATGGCAAAAGAAGAGAAATTAGACGTTCAGTTTGTTTCATTTAGTGTAGATCCAGACCTTGATAAGCCGGAGAATTTGAAGGCTTTCATTCAAAAGTTCACAGAGGATACTAGTAACTGGAATTTATTAACGGGTTATTCGTTAGAAGATATTACAAAGTTTGCAAAAGATAATTTCCAATCACTTGTAGATAAACCTGAGAATGGTCAAGTTATGCATGGTACATCATTTTATTTAATTGATCAAAATGGAAAAGTAATGAAAAAGTATAGTGGTATTAGTAATACGCCGTACGAAGACATTATACGTGATATGAAGCGATTAGCGGATTAAAAAGAAGGGTGCATAGCACCCTTCTTTTTTTTACATTAGTCTATGGATAAAATGTCATGCTGTTGTGGAAGTTTTGGTGCACGAATTTCTAACACGCCATTTCGATACGAAGCTTTCGCTGCTTTTTTATTAATTGAGTACGGTAATTTAATTAATCTGGATGCTTCTGAAATAGAACGTTCTCGGCGATAATAGTTATGAGATGTTTCTTCCTCTGCTTCTTCTAGAATCTCTTCTTTTACAGAGACCTTAAAGTATTCACTTTGTATTTCAATTTGAATTTGTTCTTTTTGTATACCTGGTAGTTCAGCTGTAACAACGAGTTCTTCACCAACTTCATATAAATCTACAGGGAATGTTAATAAACGGTTTCCTTTTTGGAAAAAATGATTTAAATCAGCGATTACATTGCGAAGTGGTGTTTGCTCGAAGAAATCATCAATTTGTTTTAAATAATTGCGAACCGGTGGGCGAGAAGAGTCTTTTTTTTCTTCACTCATGGTATTCCCTCCTAGAAATCAATTTGCAATATCATATGACAAAAGCGGAGAAAGGTGATTGCCTAGTTTTCATGTTTTCATAAAAAATTGTTAAAAATGTGAAATGGAGTGATTTTTTTATAGTTTTTGGTCGCCATATTCAATTGATTATGCTAGTATAAATAGGGTTGATATAGTAGTATATAGACAGAATGAAAACTGAAAGAGGGTAAGAAGTATGTGTGGTTTTGTAGGATGTTTATGTGAAAACCCTAGAGAGTTTTCAGAAACAGAAAAACATCAATTTGAAAATATGAACACGATGATTTTCCACCGCGGTCCAGATGACGAAGGATATTTTCGTGATGAACATGTACAATTTGGCTTCCGCCGTTTAAGCATCATTGACTTAGAGGCAGGACATCAGCCGCTAACTTATGAAAATGATCGATATGTAATTATTTTTAATGGTGAAATTTACAACTATGTAGAATTACGTGAAATGTTACTTGAAAAAGGTGCAACGTTTGCAACACAATCGGATACAGAAGTTATCATTGCATTGTATGCGCATATGAAAGAAAAATGTGTAGACTATCTTCGTGGTATGTTTGCATTTATGATTTGGGATCGTGAAGAGAAGAAACTTTTCGGTGCACGTGACCACTTCGGTATTAAACCTTTATACGTCGCACAACAAGGTGATACTACATTCTTCGCATCTGAGAAGAAAAGTATTATGCATGTGATGGAAGATAAAGGCGTTAATCCAACGTCACTACAACATTACTTTACGTACCAATATGGTCCAGAGCCAGAAACATTAACAATTGATGTTAATAAAATCGAGCCTGGTCATTATTTCGTAAAAGAAATCGGTAAAGAGATGGAAATCCATCGCTACTGGAAACCTTATTTCAATGCTTCAAGCGCAACGAAAGAGGAGCATATCCAAGCAATTCGTGATGTGTTATATGATTCAGTAAAAGTGCATATGCGCAGTGATGTACCAGTAGGTTCATTCTTATCTGGTGGTATCGATTCATCTATTATCGCTTCTATCGCAAGAGAAATGAATCCAAATCTTTTAACATTCTCTATTGGTTTTGAACAACGTGGTTTCAGTGAAGTTGATGTTGCCAAAGAAACTGCTGAGAAATTAGGCGTTAAAAATCATAACGTATTCATTTCAGCGAAAGAGTTTATGGATGAGTTCCCAAAAATCATTTGGCATATGGATGATCCTTTAGCAGATCCAGCAGCTGTACCATTGTACTTCGTTGCAAAAGAAGCACGTAAGCATGTAACAGTTGTTCTTTCAGGTGAAGGTGCAGACGAGCTATTTGGTGGTTATAATATTTATCGTGAGCCAAACTCACTAAAAATGTTCTCTTACATTCCTAGCCCAGGTAAGAGCGTTCTAAAAGCATTAAGTGGTGCTCTTAAAGAAGGCTTTAAAGGAAAGAGCTTCCTAGAGCGTGGATGTACGCCAATTGAAGAGCGTTACTACGGAAACGCGAAAATCTTCCGTGAAGAAGAGAAAGTTGAATTAATGAAGTATTACAATGAAAGTGTTAACTATATGGATATCACGAAACCATTGTATAACGAAATTAAAGATTATGATGATGTAAGCAAAATGCAGTACATTGACATGTTCACATGGTTACGCGGTGACATTTTATTAAAAGCTGATAAAATGACAATGGCAAACTCATTAGAACTTCGTGTACCGTTCTTAGATAAAGAAGTATTTGATGTTGCATCTAAAATTCCAACTGAATTTAAGATTGCTAACGGAACTACGAAAGCTATTTTACGTGAAGCAGCACGCGGAATCGTTCCAGATCACGTATTAGATCGTAAAAAACTTGGATTCCCAGTACCAATTCGTCACTGGTTAAAAGACGAAATGCATGATTGGGCTATCAATATTATAAACGAGAGTAAAACAGAGCATTTAATCGACAAACAGTATGTATTAAACTTACTGGAAGCACATTGTGCAGATAAAGGCGATTATAGCCGTAAAATTTGGACTGTACTTGCGTTTATGGTATGGCATCAAATTTATGTTGAGCATAAATACGATACGAATAAGTTCCACGAAGAAACGAAACGTGCGTATAGCTTAGTTTAATTAGAAAAACCTTAAGATCGCATACGATCTTAAGGTTTTTTTCATAAATAGAACGAATTATTGATACAATAATAGTAAAAGGATGGACAACATATGATTACGTTTGAAAAAGTAAATGTAGAAAATGAAAACGTTGTTAATGAAATGTTTCGCTCACATAGTTTAAGTGAGAATCAGGTACAGTATTGTGTGAAAGTTGATGATACATATATTGGTGTAATAGATTATCGTGTTCAAGAGGAGAGTGCGGTTTTATCTCAGTTAATTATTCACTTTGATTATCAAAGTTATGGTTATGGGACGAATACGTATTTTACATTTGAAACGATGATGAAAGAAAGAAATGTGAAAGAGATAAAAGTAATACAAACGGAATTAACGGAACAAGCTAAATCTTTTATAGAGAGCTTTGGTTTTAATGAAGAAGATGGAATATATGTGAAAAAAATATAACGATGGGTAGTTACGCGAGATAAATATAAGGCAGGTGGATATATGACGATGACTTCTGGTCTTGTATTAATTGGAGGGTGTTTTCTAGTAGCAGAGCTAATCCATATGTTCATTCGAAAAAGAATGAATAAGAAGAAAAAGCCGTATGAATTACAATATGCCCCTGTATTTTTCTTTTTATTTTGTATGCTGATTACATTACAAAACATAACGAACTTCCCGCCGCTTTTAAATATTTTTTTGAAGTTCGGTTTGCTGTATAGTAGCACTGGAATAGCCCTTTTATTTCTTTTATTTTGCATACGTTATATTCACTATCAATCGTATATATTTATTTTAAATTGGTTAAAGCAAAATGATAGAAACCGCCTTACATAAGGCGGTTTTTTTATTTGTAATTGTAATGGCTTTGAAAGTCATATGTATATTGCTTTATTTAATAGTAGTTCCATAGATCAAAAAACAACGAGGTGCAATTTGACATGAAATATAAATAAATGGATAACAAGATACAGATATTTTTGTATATAAAGCTCAAAAATTTATTAGAATTTATAAAAATGATTAGATGATTCAACATATTATCTGTTATTAGTATGTGGTAATATATATTCTTAATCTGTAACGTAAGTAGGTGTGTAAATTTGAAATGTGAATCAACTACTCTATATTAAATGCTTGCAAATAGCAGGATTAAATTTTTGGGAGGTATCGTTTTTGTATGTTTAATTTTGATATTTTATTTCTTGAATGGATGACCAGTCTGGAGGGAAGTGTGCTTACAATACTTTTTAAACTTATATCTAATATTGCAAATGAAACGTTGTATTTAGTCATTATTTCAATGTTATATTGGTGCGTCTCTAAAAGAAAAGCATTTCATATGATTGTTATGCTTTGTTTCTCTGGGTATATAGGGCTAGTGGTAAAAGAATTCATGAAAATCCCGCGACCGTATACATACGACGGAATTCAGGCTTTATATGAAAAATCAGCCGCAGGTTATTCTTTTCCAAGTACACACGTCCAGTTAGCGACAACATTTTGGGGCTCTTTTATGATGATATGCACAAAGAGAATCATTTGGATCATTGGAATTATTTTTATAATATTGGTTGCTACTTCTCGTCTATATTTACGTGTCCATTGGCTCAGTGATATAATAGGTGCCATTTTAATTAGTGTCATAGTTGTTTATTTATATACGAGAGTAACAGGGGAATTAAGTGATAGGAAATTTATATTGTTACAGCGAATTGTATTGGCAGTTTCACTCATTATGTATTTTATAACAGACCAAATAGATAATTTTAAATTACTTGGAGTTTTGACAGGTTCTACGATGGGTATCATGTTAGAAAATCATTTTATTAAAATGAATGAAAATAATGATTTTAAAATACAAGTAGTAAAAACAGTATTAGGTCTTAGTTTCATGTTCATGATACAGCTCATACTAAAAAAAGTAATACCTGATATGTATTATGTACGTTATGTATTGACTGGAATTACAATTACTTTCTTATGTCCATTTCTTTTTCACATGTTACGGTTGAAAAATGTGAGTAGCAAATAAGTACAAAAATATTTTGAATAAAAATGAGATCTAAATTATATATATTGAAAAAGTTTTCTGATATATCTATTGACAATGTATGAGATATACATTAGTCTTTAAATGTAAATGATAATCAATTTCAACTTGGAGGACTTATGACACGCACTAAAAATATTCTTATACTTTGCGTTATGTTACTAATGGTCGTAATCGCAGGGTGCGGTAAAGAAGAAGAGAAGAAAGATAAAGATACATCTGTAAAGGCAAAAGATTCATATAGTGTAAAGCATGCAATGGGCGAAACGACAGTAAGTGGTACACCAAAAAGAGTTGTTGTTTTAACAAATGAGGGTGCTGAGGCACTTTTAACTGTTGGGGTAACGCCAGTTGGAACGACAAAACCACGAGCTGGTGATGAATGGTATCCTCATGTAGCAAAAGAGTTAAAAAATACGAAAGTAGTAGGAACTGAGCGTGACATTAATTTAGAAGCAGTAATGAAGCTTCAGCCGGATTTAATTATCGGAAATAAAATGCGTCACGAAAAAATATACGAGCAGTTAAAAGAAATCGCACCAACAGTATATGCTGAAACATTACGCGGTGATTGGAAAGAAAACTTTACACTTTATACTAAAGCTGTAAATAAAGAAAAAGAAGGGCAAAATGCTCTTAATGATTATAAAAAGCGTATTGCGGGAATAAAAGAACAATTAGGTGATAAAGTTAACTCTAAAGTTTCAATTATTCGCTTCGTCCCTGGTGATGTTCGTATTTATCAAAAAAATTCATTCTCAGGCGTTGTATTAAATGATATCGGATTTAAACGACCACCATTACAAGATAAAGATGAATTTGCGATAAAAGGAATTACAAAAGAGCAAATTCCAAATATGGACGGGGATTATTTATTCTATTTCACATCGGATAAAGATGCGGATAAGAATAATGAAGGAAACACGTTAGCGAAAGAATGGACAGAAGATCCACTATTTAAACAGTTACAGGCTTCTAAAGATAATAAAGTATTCCAAGTAGATGAAGTGATTTGGAATACCGCAGGTGGTATTGTAGCTGCAAACCTTATGTTAGATGATATTGAAAAATATTTTCTAAAGTAAATGAATGGTCGAGTACATCACTGGAAATAGGTGATGTACTTTTTTATTTATAAAAATACAGAAAATTCCTTCTTTTAGGTGTGGATAAGTTGTACAATTAAACCAATCATGGAATAAAGGAGTGGGAATAAATGAAAGCTACTCATAAAGATTGGATTTTGTTTAACGGAAGAATTGTAAACACGAAGGAAGAACAGCCGATGATTCCATTAGAGGAGAGAGGATTTCAATTTGGTGATGGTATATACGAGGTATTCAGACTATATGATGGGAAGCCACATTTATTAGATTTACATTTGGAACGATTCTTTAATTCTATGGAAGAAATAAAACTAATTCCGCCGTTTACAAAGGAGGAGTTAGTGGAAGAGTTACATCAAATGATTGAAAAAAATCAATTTCAAGAAGATGGGAATGTATATTTACAAATATCAAGAGGTGCTCAAGCACGTAATCATGTATATGAGTCTAATATGCAACCAACATATTTTGCAAATATTGTTTCGTTTCCAAGACCAATTGCTGCTATGGAACGAGGAATAAAAGTTACTGTAGAAGAGGATATACGCTGGAAGTTCTGCCATATAAAATCTTTAAACCTGCTACCTAATATTATGATTAAAAATAAAATAAACGAACAAGGCTATCAAGAAGCGATATTAGTACGAGATGGAATTGTAACTGAAGGGTGTCATTCAAATTTCTTTATGGTGAAAAATAATAAATTGATTACACATCCGGCTGACAATTTCATTCTCCACGGCATTACACGTCACTTCGTTATTACATTAGCGAAAGAGTTACATATTGAAGTAGAAGAACGAGAATTTTCACTACAAGAAGTTTATGAGGCTGATGAGTGCTTCTTTACAGCGACACCACTTGAAATATTCCCAGTCGTTCAAATTGGTGATGAACAGTTTGGAACCGGCGAAAGAGGACTAATTACAAAGAAACTTCAAATTGCATATGAAGAAAGTATTCGTTTGTTTAAAGTAACGAATTAATATTGAAGAAAAAAGCTGGTATTCCGCCAGCTTTTTTTCATGATATAATTCAAGCATAGGACAAGTTTTGAAAACGCTGTAAAAAGGGGATTTAATGTATGAATTATGAAGATTTTAAAGAAGTAATTCACGGTAGACGAAGTGTTAGAAAGTTTACAGAACAAGAAGTATCCACTAGTGATATAAAAGAAATTATTGATTGTGCTCGTTATGCACCAAGTGATACGAACTCACAAACGTGGGAGTTCTTGGTCATTATGAACCGAGAGAAAATTAAAGAAATTGAACAAATGACATGGGATGCATTACATAAACTTGCGGCAAAAGCGGCAGAAAACGGAGAAGAGAAAGCAGGGAAATTACTTACACGTTCTTTCGGACCATATGCAACAGCTTTCTCGGAGGCGCCAGTATTAATCGTATGTTTGGCAACGCCATATGAATCAAAGTTTCGTGAAAAGATATTTGATCCAATTGCTTTTGTTCCAGATTCAGTTTGGGAAGAAGAAGGAATTAAGAGTAGCTGTTTAGCAGCACAAAATTTAATGTTGGCTGCACATGCGAAGGGGCTTGGTACTTGTCCGATGACAGGACCAGTATTGTTAGCTCAAGATGAACTACGACAATATTTACAGATTGAGCCTGAAAAACAAATAAACATGGTTGTTTCACTTGGTTTTCCGAAAGATAAGCCGAAGAAACTTCCAAGAAAAGAAGTAGATGAGATTACAACATTTGTTTTTTAAAGCCCAAAATAAAAAGACATTGAATGAACAATGTCTTTTTATTTTGGACAGGTATGTAATTAATTTGTTGGGCTAAAATGATAGATAAGAGGGAATTACTATTTATTTCATAAAAAAAATTAATGTTCTATTAAGGAAAGTATGATACATTAATCGTGAGCAATATTCTATTTGTTCATGAAAGTGTTGAAAGTAGTCTTAAAATGTAAAAGTTATTTTTGTATAATAAATTATAATGAAATGACAGGGGGGATGAATTTTGAAAAAATTCATAATCACTGGATTGTCTGTATTGTTACTAGTTGGTTGCGGTACTCCACAGGAAAAAGGGGATACACAATCAAAGCAGGAAGAAAAAGTTGTAAACGCAAGTAATGAGAATATAGTTGTATTTCCTGAAGGAGCGGTGCCAGTCGGAGAAGGCAAAGTGAAAGTTATTACTCCAGATGGCACCTCTGAAAATGGAAATATCCCGGCTGTGTTTATCAAAAAGGATACTTTAATTCAGCAAGTTGAATTAGAGCTTTCTAATTTTCAAAACGATAAAGAAACATTTATATTTGTAGATCAAGTATATGCAGATAAACATCAAGTCACTAGTACAACACAGACAACAGTACAATTAAAAGACAAGACGCTTGAGACAGGTAATCATACGGTTACTGCAGTTCAGTATGAAAACAATGACCCAAAAGGAAAGGTTATTAGTTTTAATCAAGCAACATTTGAGACAAAACCTGCGTCTTAATAAGAATAAAAAGCACATTACTCAAAAAGTAGTGTGCTTTTTTGTTTGGATTGAACAATATAATAGAGAATACTTTGTTTCACTTTCTAGTATGAATAGGAAGCTGTTATTCTTTATTATATAAGAGAAAGGAATTGAAAGCTTGAAGCGATGTATTCGTATTTTCTTATTCATTATAATAATGTCGATAATTTGGTTTACTTTACAAGAGACAATAGAAGTTACGCTCAATTATCAAATTTATGATTTGTTAATTGGAGCTGTATGTTTTACAATTGTGTACCTGTTCTATGATAAACTCAGATTAAGATAAATTTTTGTAAGAAAAATGTAGGATTTATATTTAATATGTCGAATAAAACATATGGTGTCGTAATAACAAATTTTCTATTGTTTACTGTGAAACAGAAGAAGGGGAGAGAGTAGTTATGAAACGAGCTCTTATTAATATTGATTATACATATGATTTTGTAGCTGAAAAAGGTGCTTTAACATGTGGGAAACCAGGACAAGAAATTGAGAAGGAAATTGTACATATAACGAAGCAATATATTGAAAATGGAGATTACGTTGTCTTTGCGATTGATAAACATGAAGAAAACGATGTATATCATCCAGAATCAAAGTTATTCCCGCCTCATAATATAGCAGGTACTAATGGAAGAGGTTTGTTTGGTGAATTACAAGATGTGTACGAAACATATAAAAATGCAGAGAATGTATATTATATGGATAAAACACGATATAGTGCATTTGCAGGAACAGACTTAGAGATGAAGTTAAGAGAAAGAGGAATAGAAGAGGTTCATCTTGTTGGTGTTTGTACTGATATTTGTGTTCTCCACACAGCAGTAGACGCTTATAATAAAGGATTTAAAATTGTAGTTTATGAAAAGGCGGTTGCATCTTTTAATGAGCAAGGACATGAATTTGCACTTGGACATTTTAAGTCATGCTTACATGCAGAAGTAAAGTAAAAAAGAGGCCTTTAAAAAGGCCTCTTTTTACGTTTAAATTGAGACGAGGTTTTGCTCGATTAGTTTTTTATGAACGGACTAATTTTTTCAGGTAACTCATTTAAATCAAAAAATTGTACATGTAATGATTCAATTCCATCAGCTTTTAACGTACCGCCTGTAATGTCTTTGCAAAGATATGCGATTGTTATAGGGTAAAATTCATGTCCGTTCGGTAATTTTACAAAAAATTCTTGTCCAGAAAATACGTTTATTAACTGTAAAGTTCCTATTTCAATCCCTGTTTCTTCAAGCACTTCTCGTCTTCCGGCTTCTTCTGTTGATTCACCAAGTTCAACGAATCCACCAGGGACAGCCCAAGTACCACTTCGTCTTTGTTGAAGTAATATTTGTCCTTGTTCATTGAAAACAGCTACAGCAACGCCAGCTAGATTGGTCTTGATCCAATAACTTCTCTTAGTTCTTCGATATAGCCCATTGTTACTAACCTCCGCAAGTCAAAATATTTTCAAATGAACTATTCAATGTCATGTAAATGTTTTCCTTTTATTAAGATGAGTAGTGTAATCTTAAAGTAAAGTCATTTAAAAAATTTTAATTGTCAGCTCCCTTTAGATAATGAAAAAGGGTATATTTATAGAAGAGTGTGTCACATGTTTTAAAAAAACAAAAATTATGAAAATAAATTAGTTTTGCATGAAATTTTCATTAGTTAAGGAAGTGGATGGATGAGTGTATTAACGTATACTGAAGAATTTTTTAATTATGTAAGAGAGTTTTTACTTTTAAGATTTTTACTATTTGCTTTAGTTCTAATCATTATCTCATTTGTGATCAACCGTATTATTGATTGGTTTTTTAGGAAATCAAGCTTTTTTGATGAAGAGGTAGAGCAAACGATTCAAAGTGTGATTCGATCTATTTTTAGATACATCATTATCATCAGTCTAATCATATATTTAATTAGCCAATTTGTAGATATAAAAAGTATCATTGCAGGTGCAGGGATAGCGGGGGTTGTTATCGGTTTTGCTGCACAACAGATGCTGAAAGATGTTATATTAGGCTTTGCGAGATTAGCGGACAAAGAGTTTCGTGTTGGCGATTTTGTTACTTTTAACGGAACAAACTCAGGAACGATTGAGGAAATTAGTATTCGTTTTATGCAAATTCGTGAATGGTCAGGAAAACTCCTTACCATACCACATGGAGAGATTAGAACGATACAAAATTTTAATAAAGGCTGGATGCGAGTAATTGAACGGATTACGGTAAGTTATCAGGAAGATCCTACAAGAGTAAAGGAATTGTTAGAAGAGGTTTGTGTGAATTGTAATGAAAAATTGGCTCCAAGTCTTTATAAAGTAGATGATGAAGCTGTTGAACCATTTAAATATGTTGGTGTTACAGATTTAAACCCGAACCTGAAATACGTTGGATATGAATTTTGTATGACAGGTTTAATAAAGCCAGAAGATTATTTTGAAACTTCTAGACAAGTAAGATTTGAATTAATGTCTATGTTCCATAAGAATCAAGTACAAATGCCAGCGTCCAATATGTTCGTTACTACTGAAAGTTTACATAACCATGGTGGACAATCTTTATCGGACAGCTAAAGTAGAACAGTTTATTAACGAGAATTTTGCTTTCAATATTGGATAGAAAAATAATAATAAAATGATTGATATAAAGAAAGAGCTGAAGGAATTCAGTTCTTTTTAATTTGTAGAATTTAGAAATTTCTTAATGTTATAATGGTAGTTGGTGATGAAAATGAACTTTGAAGAAAAAGAGATGCATCGTTTAGAAGCATTAAAAGCAATTGCTGAATTATTAAATGAAGCAACAGACTTACAGGACATGTTAGAAAAAGTGTTACATACATTGTTACAAGTTATGAATTTACAAACAGGGTGGATCTTTTTTATTGATGAAAGTGGAAAGCACCGTATGCTTGTAGATCAAAACTTACCGCCAGCTCTTACGTGGCAAGAAAAGAAGCCGATGTGTGAAGGAGATTGCTGGTGTGTAGAGCGTTTTGTGAATGGCAGATTGGAAAAAGCGACAAATATTATTGAATGTAAGCGAATAGAGGATGCGATTGAATGTAATTGGGGAGATACCGAAGATGTTACGCATCATGCGACAATTCCCCTTAGATCTGGATCGGAGAAGTTCGGTCTATTAAATGTCGCCTCTCCTCAAAAAACACATTTTTCAGAGGAAGAATTAGCATTATTAGAATCAATTGCATTTCAAATTGGAACGACAATACAGCGTATTCAGTTAGTGGAAAGAGAGCGTAAATACGTGGTTGTAGCAGAACGAAATCGATTAGCTCGTGATTTACATGATTCAGTAAAACAATTGCTATTTTCTATTATGCTAACAGCAAAAGGTACTCTAAATATGACGCAAGATAGAGACTTGCAAGAGATGTTGAGCTATATTGGAGAATTATCACAGGAAGCATTACAAGAGATGACACTTTTGATTTGGCAATTAAGACCAGAAGGATTAGAGAAAGGTTTAGCAGAAGCAATTAAAACTTACGGAAAGTTGTTAGGGATTCATGTGGAAGTTCGAATTGATGGAATGGTTTCAATTGGAGATGAAATAGAAGAAGTTTTATGGCGTATTAGTCAAGAAGCAATACATAATTGTAAAAAACATGCTTCATGCGAAAAGGTAAATATTCTTTTAAAAATAGAAAATAACCAGCTATATTTTTACATAGAGGATAACGGAATAGGATTTATACAAGATCACGTAAGAGAGACAGCGCTCGGTTTAAAAAGTATGAAGGAACGTATTCAGTTAATGAGGGGATCGTTTCAAATAAAAACGGAGCTAAAAAAGGGTACGAAAATTGAAATTCAATTGCCGGTTTGAAGGGGAGAAGAAGATTGAAGATTAAATTACTATTAGTTGAGGATCATCATATCGTTCGAAGAGGACTTGTATTCTTTTTGAAAACGAGAGAAGAATTTGAAATTGTTGGGGAAGCAGAAAATGGTGAAGAGGCATTAACATTTGTCCAAGCAGAAAGGCCAGATATAGTATTAATGGATCTATCAATGCCGAAGATGGATGGTATTGAAGCAACAAAACGAATAAAACAATATGATGAGACAATTAAGATACTTATATTAAGCAGTTTTTCAGAGCAAGATTATGTTTTACCAGCACTAGAAGCTGGAGCAGATGGTTATCAATTAAAAGAAGTACAACCTGAGCAACTTGTAGCTTCTATCATTGCAGTACATGAAGGAAATGCGAATTTTCATCCGAAAGTAACACCAGCACTATTAGGACGATCAGCAGTCAAGAAAGAACAAGAAAACCCTTTTTCCATGTTAACGAAAAGAGAGCAAGAGGTACTTCGTGAAATTGCGAAAGGAAGAAGTAATAAGGAAATTGCAGCAGAGCTTCATATTACAGAACAAACTGTGAAAACACATGTTTCAAATGTTTTAGCTAAATTGGAAGTAGATGATCGTACGCAAGCTGCATTATATGCGGTGAAGCATGAGAAGAAATAATATTAAGTATGAATAATATAGTCATATGTTATGACAGAATACATAGAAGTAATTAAAAATGTATAGTGATTTTGAATAAAGGTTTTTCTTCTTTCAATAATTAGGTACAATAAAGTGAAACTTTAATCAGTGGGGCATTCCCACTGATTATTATCCCGCAACAATTGGGTTTTTACGGGATAAAGCTACGATGGAAGGGGAAGATATGCTATGCCAGGTACAAGAAGTGGGCTTGGAAAGATTCAGGCTTCGTTAAACGGTTTATCACCGAAATTGCGAAGTATTGCTGAACATATATTGGAACATCCACAAGATGTTGTACATAAATCTATTACAGAATTAGCTGAAGTTACGAATAGCTCCGAAGCTACGATATTCCGCTTATGTAAGCACCTTGGTTTTCAAGGGTTTCAAGATTTAAAGATTACATTAGCTCGTGAAATTGTACATACTCCAATGCAAAATATTCATGAAGAAGTATCGGCGGAAGATAGTATGGTAACTGTTGCTAAAAAAGTTTTTCATTCGCATATTACAGGACTGCAAGATACATTGCATTTGCTAAACGATACAGCACTAGAGCAAGCTGTAAAAGTATTGCAAGATACAAGCCGTATTGAGTTTTATGGAAATGGTGGTTCCGGTATTATTGCGATGGATGCATATCATAAATTTATGAGAACTGGTATTTCTTGTATTGCTCATACAGATTCACATTTTCAAATTATGGGTGCGGGTTTACTAACTAAAGAAGCAGTGGTCATTGCAATTTCTCATTCTGGTAGCAATAAAGGGTTACTGGAAGCGTTAGAAGTAGCAAAAGCAAGGGGAGCTCGCATTATTGCGATTACGAGCTATCAGAAATCAGCATTAAGTCAACTTGCTGATATAACACTTTATACTTCTACACGCGAGACGGAATTCCGTACAGAAGCTAGTTCATCAAGATTAGCACAGTTAAGTTTATTAGATACTTTATATGTTGGATTATCGTTACAACGCCAAGAAGAAACATTGCAAAATTTACAAAGCATACGTGAAACAATTTCGATGAAACGAATATAAAAAGTCCTTCAAATGTTAAATTTAGAAAATCACTTATAGGATAGTTAGTCCGTTATGGGGCTGATTATCCTTTTTTGTTTGCATAATGAATAAAAAGAATGAATATTCAACTCAATTCGTATAATGTAGATATGAAATTTGAATCGTTTGTTTGGCATATGGGAGGAAGACAAAGCCTTGGAGGATGTTTAATGAGGGTTAGAGAAATAAACATTGGTAAATAGAACGACAAACTGACAAATCAGATTGGGGTAAAAAGAGAGTTAGTTATAAAATATTTGTATTGAAAGGATAAATAATTATGTTTCTCATAGCTTATTTACCTATTCTTCTGTATTTATTATTAGAGTTTTATAGAAGTTCACCTATTAAAGAAGAAAAACAAAATCGTGGTTCTAGTTTTTTTATCGGAGTAGTATTTGCATTGATGTTAACCATTCCAGAGATTATGTATTTCTTTACAGTAAATAAGCTTAATTCATTGCTGTTTTTCGGTGTTATTATCGCGCTAATCGGTGTATGGATAAGATTTTCTTCAATGAAAATTTTAGGTAGATTTTACAGTAGGAATGTCGGAATGCAAGGGAGACATAAGTTAATTCAAAACGGTCTTTATAAATATGTTCGTCATCCTGGTTATTTAGGCTCTTTTTTGACCTTTTTAGGATTTGCTATATCTTCATCTTCATTCATTGCTGTTATCATAAATATCATATTATTTTTCCTTGTGTATTCGTATCGTATAAAAATTGAGGAGAGAGTCCTTATTACGCTATTTGGTGAACAATATAAGCAATATCAGTCCAAGACTTGGCGAATTATTCCGTTTCTATACTAGGGATTATAGGCGGGCGGGATTTCTTAAATAGATGGATGTAGAGCCTCACCACGTTATAAAAAGATAGGAACAAATAAGTTCCTGTCTTTGATTTTATTGCGTTTAAAGTGTATGACCTAAATATAGTAATAGAAGGCTTTTGGTAATGGTGAATAATTGTTGATATATTTGCTAAATGTAAAGGTTCTAATAGTCTATAGAAATATACTACTTTTAATCTCCCAAAGTTTAAAACAATATTTTTAACCTCTATATTTTTTTGCATTTCTTTAAATATAGTAAGAAAATATTTGGTTAATAATTCAAATATTGTTCAATATTTAGCAATAAGCTTTTAAAATTACATGTTATGATGAACGTGTAATGATGATTGAACATTTAAATTTGGCATAATGATTAGCCAAATCAGTGAAGACAGAAGTTGTGAGATGTACTCATTAAAATTCTAAAACACTAAAGGGGAGATCACATATGAAAGCAGTAGTAGTTAATAAAAATAGTAAAGCAAACATTGAAGTTATTGAAAAGGAATTACGTCCGTTACACTCAGGTGAAGCGTTAGTAGATGTAGAGTATTGTGGGGTTTGTCATACTGATTTACACGTTGCAAATCATGATTTTGGAAACACAGATGGCCGTATTCTTGGTCATGAGGGTGTAGGTATTGTTACGAAAATTGCTGATGATGTTACTTCACTAAAGATAGGTGATCGTGTAAGTATTGCATGGATGTTCCAATCTTGTGGACGTTGTGAATATTGCGTAACTGGTAGAGAAACATTTTGCCGTGAAGTTAAGAATGCTGGTTATTCAGTAGATGGTGGTATGGCGGAACAATGTATTGTTACAGCTGATTATGCGGTGAAAGTACCAGAAGGATTAGATCCTGCTCAAGCATCATCAATCACATGTGCGGGCGTAACTACATATAAAGCAATAAAAGTATCAGATATTAAACCTGGTCAACCTATCGTCATCTATGGTTGTGGTGGATTAGGTAACTTAGCTATTCAATATGCTAAAAACGTATTTGGTGCAAAGGTAATTGCAGTAGATATTAATGACGATAAATTAGCCTTAGCAAAAGAGGTTGGTGCGGATATGACTATCAATCCAATTTCACAAGGTCCTGCTGATAAGATTGTTCAAGATGAGTTTGGTGGTGCTTATGCTGCTGTAGTAACAGCCGTTTCTAAAGTAGCATTCAACTCAGCAGTTGACGCAGTACGTGCGTGTGGTAAAGTCGTTGCGGTAGGTTTACCAGTAGAAACTATGGATTTAAACATTCCGCGACTTGTATTAGATGGAATTGAAGTAGTTGGTTCTTTAGTCGGTACTCGTAAGGACTTAGAGGAGGCATTCATGTTTGGGGCAGAAGGAAAAGTAGTGCCGGTTGTTCAAACGTGTTCTCTAGATAAAGTACAAAATGTATTCGAAGAAATGGAAGAAGGTAGAATTCAAGGACGTATGGTAATCGATTTTAAACAGCATAATTGTGATTGTAAATAATTCACTTTAAATATACAAAACATGAGTCTAGCAAAGGACATGTAAAAAAGTTAGACGGCAAAAAGAAGCTGATCCCTGTATTCAACAGGGATCAGCTTCTTTTTTATCAATGCCGATTAATGAGAAATGATTAAAGATTTAATTTATTTGCAAACGAAAAAGAATCTTTATTTTTAACAAATTTTTTATGATCCGGAACGGTTTGAATTGCTACAGCTTGCGAATCTCGTGCTTTCAGTGCATCTTGAATCCCGATTGTCATAAGTTTAATAAAAAGAATCGTAATAAAGAATGAAATGAGAGTATAAAAAATAATCCACCATGAAAGATTCATTTCATAACGATTTAATCCAATAAGGCCTGCCCAATCATTAGATAAAGAAACAGGTTTGAGCACTCCGTCATAGAGTTCCCGCATTTGTATCCCGCCAATTACAATGTCAAGCAATGCTAAATGGATAACGAGTATGAGTGTTTGGACGATATGTTCCATGAATAACACAAATAAGCGGTCAAGTAATAAGACTCGTAAGTGTTTTTTGATAATATGAAAACGGCTGGCACCCAGTAATTGTGAACTTAAAATGTAATCTTGTTTCATAAACTCATCAACCTCTGAGGATATATATAAAGAAAGTGTAGGCAGAGCGACGAAAATAAGTACGAGTACTTGATAAAACGCAAATGAAATATTTGGATCTAATCTATCAGCATTTGATATGATTACAATATTAACGGGCGTGATGAGTATAAATGCGATAAATAAAGTAGGAATATAGTAAAAAACTTCTGAGCATGCCTGGAAAAATCTCTTGAATTTTGGAGCATATAAACTTAAGAGAATTCCTATACATGTTCCGAATAAAATTCGAAAGAAGCTAATTGCCACGGCTAATAATATAGTGAATTTTGCTCCTTCTATAATTTGTAAGAAAACAGACTCTCCAAAACGATCAGATCCAAAAGGCGGTATTAACGATGGCGGAAAGGGGGCCTTTCCAAGTAATTCGTTATTGTCATTGTAAAGTAACTGAGGAGGTTTTGGGATGTTATCTTTAAAGAACCAGCTATAAATAAAACTAGCTGAAACAAGTATGAATAAATAAGTAAAGCCGATTAAAAAGCGTTTTGATTTCCAAATAGATTTCATAAAGCTGCTCCTTTCAATTGCTTTTGCCATCTAATCATCATGAGAGAAATTATTTGAAAAATGGCATAAAACGGTAAAATAATCATGACAAGTATGATAAATGCAGCTGGAGGTGAAATAAACGCCTTCTTAAATAAAAATTGAATAATGCCTTGCATATTAAAAACAAATTCTAAAATGAATAAGTTAGAAAGTAAAAAAACAAAAATCGTTTTTAAATGGTGGAAAAAGTGGATAGATATATTTTTGAATAAATGAATGCACAGTATATAACTTGATGAAAGGCCTTTTCCATATGCAACCTCTACGTAATGTTTTCCATGTTCTTCTTTTATGTATAACACCATCATCCGAAACATTTGTAATGTAGGTAAGACAGCTAAAGATAAAATAGGGAGTAAATAAGCTCGATTTTCATTAAAAGAAATAATGGTGAAAGGGGCTTCCCCGAATTTCTGAAGTACCCATATGAAAAATATTTGCAAACAAATCATTATCATCATATCGGGGACAGCTTCTAATATGAACACAATTCGGTTTATCCATTTTTTTATATAATCTTTTGCTAAAAAATAAAAAAATGCCATGCTAGATGATAGAAAGAGCGCAACTAAAAAGGCTACAAATAATATAGTAAATGAATATAGGTAAGGTTCTAAAACAGTTGGGAATAATGGTGTTGTTTTTAAATGACCAAACTTTGGGTCTGATCCTATAACCAACAATGATTCAGGTGAGAAAACCTGTTTTAACATAGTAACGATCTGGTTAAAAAAATAAATGGGTTGAAAGGTGAATCCTTGTTGAGTGATAAATAAATAAGGTAAATTTAATAATAGTAACAGTGATAAAAGAATTGATGAAAGCTTAATTGTGAATTGAGATATTTTATGTAACATTAAATCCCTCCGACATCTTTTTACAACATTATACAATAAAGCCTAAAGTATTGTTTTATTTTTCTGAAAAATATAAATACTATTAGATTTTATAGCATGGAACATATATTTACAAGTTAATAAAGTGATAGTAGGATCCGCACTCTAAGACTATTAAGATAAAAGGACGAGTGAACTTAATACAATAAAAACGAGCAAATTGCACAAAATTTCCATTGCGGAGGTAGTTGTTGTACAGCTCCTATTTTTTGGGTTTGAAAAAAATTTTCTTCTTAAAACTTGATTAAAGAAAAAATATTTTATATACTAATTCATGTAAACGGTTTACTAAATCGTATTTTGCTAGAAACGAAGGGAAGATTCGCATGGAAACAAGGGGGAGAGTAATCGGGATTGATATCGGTACCACAAGTACAAAAACGGTTGTGTTCACAGAAAGAGGAAAAGTCGTTGCATCACATGCAGTGGATTATCCAATTATACAACCGAACGTCGGATGGGCTGAGCAAGATCCTGATGTAATATGCGCTGCTGTATACAAAACTGTAAGCGTTGCCATCGAAGAGGGTAATGTGTTACCAGAAGATATTTCTTCAATCGGTATTAGTACAGCAATGCACGCATTAATTGCAGTAGATGAAAACGGTGCACCATTAACACGTTCTATTATTTGGGCAGATAATAGAAGTACGAAACAATCGGAAAAATTATTACAACATATGAATGGGCATGAAATTTATAGACGAACGGGTACACCAATTCATCCGATGTCGCCACTTTCTAAATTATTGTGGATGAAAGAGGAAGAGCCAGAATTATATGCAAGTGCTTATAAATTTATTTCCATTAAGGAATATGTTATTTATCAATTGTTTTCACGTTACGTAGTGGATTATTCGATAGCATCAGCTACTGGGTTATTTAATTTAGAAACATTAAACTGGGATGAAGATGTTTTAACGATGTTACATATGTCACCAGAACAATTATCAACACCTGTGCCAACTACATATATTTTATCGGGTATGAAACCTGAATTAGCACAAAAGATGGGCATTCGTGAAGATACTCCAGTTGTTATTGGTGCAAGTGATGGAGTTCTTGCGAATGTAGGCGTTGGAGCAATATCGCCTGGCTCAGCTGCAATTACGATTGGAACAAGTGGTGCAGTTCGAACAATTTCATCAAGTGTTAATACAGATGAAAAAGGAAGAACGTTTTGTTATGCATTAACAGACGAGCACTGGGTGATCGGCGGACCAACGAATAACGGCGGAATTTTACTGAGATGGTTACGTGATGAATTTGGTAGTCCGGAGCAAGAAGTTGCGAGGAAGCTTGGAATTGATCCGTATGATCTATTAATTAAATATGCGGAAAGTGTACCAGCTGGAGCGGGTGGATTGCTATTTTTACCGTTTCTATCTGGAGAACGTGCACCTTACTGGAATGCAAATGCTCGTGGTACATTCTTTGGAATAAACCTTCAGCATAAACGAGAACATTTTATACGAGCAGTCATGGAAGGTGTTTGTATGAGCGTATACTCTGTTGCACTCGCAATCAGGGATTGTACAGGGCCACTTACTGAAATACGCGTTTCAGGAGGATTTGCGAAATCTGCATTTTGGAGACAAATGTTATCCGATATGATGGGAAAAGAATTGCTTGTTCCTGAAAGTCATGAAGCATCTGCGCTTGGGGCAGCGGCACTTGCTTTATATGCTGTAGGAAAAATTGATTCTCTTGAAGAGGTAAAGGATTGGATTGACATTGTTCATCACCATGTACCGAATAAAGAAAATACGGCAATATATTTAGAAATGTTTTATATGTATGAACGACTTTACAATCGCTTGAAAGAAGAATTTGATTGTATAGCTGCTTTCCAACGTAAACAATAGGGGGATTGGGAGAAATGGTAGTTGGAATCGTACTAGCGGCAGTTGTCATACTACTTTTACTTATTACGGTAGTAAAATGGCATCCATTTGTCGCGTTAATTTTAACAGCAATTGGTGTAGGGTTAGCAATGGGAATGCCATTGATTGGAACTTCACCAAAAGATCCAGGGATTATCGATTCTATTAAATTAGGGCTTGGTAATACGTTAGGGTTTTTAGCGATAGTTTTAGCATTAGGAACGATGCTTGGAAAAATGATGGCCGAATCTGGCGGTGCTGAACGAATTGCTACCACATTAATTGATCGTTTTGGGAAGAAACGTGTTCACTGGGCAATGATGTTCGTTGCATTTTTAGTAGGAATTCCGGTGTTTTTCCAAGTTGGATTTGTACTACTAATTCCATTAGTATTTACAATTGCGTTAGAAACTGGGGTATCACTTATTACAATTGGTATTCCGCTAGTAGCAGGACTATCCGTTGTACACGGACTCGTGCCACCGCATCCAGCAGCGATGGCAGCGGTAGGGATTTTTAAAGCAGATGTAGGGAAGACAATTTTATATGCATTAATTGTCGGACTTCCAACTGCAATCATTTCAGGTCCGCTTTACGGGAAATGGATCGGTGCTCGTATACATAAAGAAGTACCGTTAGATATAGCGGAACAATTTATTGAAAGAGATAAGAAGAAGGAACTTCCTAGTTTCGGAAATACATTGTTTACGATTTTACTTCCAGTATTTCTAATGCTAGGTGCGTCGATTGCGGAAGTAGGGCTAAACAAAACAAGTCAACTTGCACAAGTATTACACTTTATTGGAGATCCGATCGTCGCATTATTAATTGCAACGATATATTCTTTCTTTAGTCTTGGTTATGCAAAAGGTTTTTCAAAAGATAAAGTATTACAATTTACAAATGATTGCTTAGGACCTATTGCGAACATACTGTTAGTTATTGGTGCAGGCGGTGCGTTTAATAAAGTATTATTAGATTCTGGAATTGGAACGACAATCGCAGAAATGGCGAAAGAATCTCATATTTCACCGATATTATTAGGGTGGGGAATTGCGGCACTTATCCGAATCGCGACTGGATCTGCTACAGTTTCTATGATGACAGCAGCTGGAATTGTAGCACCGATTGCGGCAAGTACACCAGGAGTAAATGTAGAGTTACTGGCACTTGCAACAGGTGCAGGGTCATTAATTTTATCGCATGTAAATGATTCTGGATTTTGGATGATTAAAGAGTATTTTGGAATGACTGTGAAAGAAACATTATTAACATGGACTGCAATGGAGACGATATTATCTGTTGTAGCACTTGGATTAATTTCGTTATTAAATATATTTGTATAGAATGGGAGATTGATTAATATGAAACTAGGTTTAATTGGATTAGGAAAAATGGGATTCCCATTAGCAGAACATTTATATGAAGACAAGCATGAAGTAGTTGTATACGATGTAAATAAAGAGCTTGTTGAAAAGGCTGGGGCTTTAGGGATTACTGCTCGCCATACATTAAAAGAAATGATTGCTGAACTAGAAGCTCCTCGTACAATTTGGGTAATGGTACCTGCGGGAGAAGTTGTTGAGTCAGTATTAAAAGATGTATATCCATTATTAGAGGAAGGCGATATCGTTATTGAAGGTGGAAATTCATTCTATAAAGATACGTTACGCCGTGCGGAAGAAGCGAAAAGCTTTGGTTTACATTACGTAGATATCGGAACATCAGGCGGTGTAGAAGGAGCTAGATACGGTGCTTGCTTAATGGTTGGTGGAGAAAAAGAAATTTACGATCAATTAGAACCTTTATTTAAAGATTTAGCAGTAGAGAATGGCTATTCTTATGCTGGCCGCGTTGGAAGTGGTCATTTCTTAAAAATGGTTCATAACGGTATTGAATACGGTATGATGCAAGCAATCGCTGAAGGCTTTGAAGTGTTAGATAAAAGTGATTTTGATTTCAATTATGAAGATGTTGCAAAAGTATGGGCAAATGGATCAGTTATCCGCGGTTGGTTAATGGACTTAACTGAAAAGGCATTTGCAGATGATCCTAAACTAGATGGCATTAAAGGGGTAATGAACTCTTCAGGTGAAGGCAAATGGACTGTTGAAACGGCACTTGAACTTCAAGCGGCAGCACCGGTAATCGCAATGTCATTATTTATGCGTTACCGTTCTCAAGAAGATGATACATTCCACGGAAAAGTAGTTTCAGCTCTTCGTAATCAGTTCGGTGGACATGAAGTTGTGAAAAAATAGGAAATGGTGTTTGAAAAGAAACTTGTGTATAAACGCAAGTTTCTTTTTTTATAGTTTAAAAATAGCAATCAATCATTTTTTATTTGTACTGATTGTATCAAATATAAAGGGAAGCATGAAAGATGTCCTAACATAAAAATAAGAATAAATAAAATGAAGTTTTCATAAATAGTAAAAGGATGGTTATGTCATCAGTGTAGCTATGAAATAGTGTTACATACGAGAAGAGCGTGTTAATAAAATATGAGGTGGTTAAATGGGAAATGAGCAAGTGAAGAATGTGGGGAAAGAAAAGAAGTTATGTCTTTGTATGATTGTTAAAAACGAGTCTAGAATTATGGAAAGGTGTTTAAATGCTACAAAATCAATTGTAGATTTTGTTTCTATTTGCGATACGGGATCAACTGATCATACACCTGAAATTATTGAAAATTGGTGTAAAGAAAATGAAATCCCTGGAACAGTTCATCATGAACCATTTCAAAACTTTGGTTATAACAGAAGTTTAGCTGTTTCATTGGCACAAAAAACATATCCAGAAGCAGATTATTTATTAATATTAGATGCGGATATGATATTAGAAGTTGATCCTGATTTTGATAAGACTAGTTTAACGGAAGACCATTATCTTACATTGCAATATGATATTCATATTAAATATTGGCTTACACGCCTTTTAAAAGCTTCTTTACCATGGAAATCAGTAGGTGTTACTCATGAGTATTGGGATATAGATCGTTCCAAAGTTGATGCGAACTACATTGCAAGAGTAGCAAGGCTAGAGACGCTTGTCGTTAACGATCCTGGGGATGGTGGTAGTAAAGCTGATAAGTTTGAGAGAGATGAGAGGCTGTTGTTACAAGGATTAAATGATCCAGAAACAACGCCAGATTTGCATATAAGATATTTATTTTATTTAGCCCAAACTTATTTTCATTTAAGTCAATTTGAAGATTCTATTAAATGGTATAAAAAACGAGTGGAAGCAGGGGGATGGGTTGAAGAGGTGTTCTATTCGTTATTGCGAATAGGATTTTGTTATGAACAATTAGCAAACCGTTCAGCAAATAAACAATATGAAGTAACAGAAGCGGATGAAAAAGAAAATGCTAAGAAACAAGAAGAGCAATATACAGCATTAGCTGTTCTTTATTTTCAAAAAGCGTGGGAATATAGACCAACTAGGGCTGAGCCATTATACCAACTTGCAAGAATGTATCGATTAAAATCCGAAAATAATATTGCTTTGATGTATGCCTTACAAGGGAAGGAAGTTCCTTTTCCAAAAGATGATCTTCTATTTGTAGATTATCATGTGTATGATTACTTATTTGACTATGAGATTTCTATAAGTGCTTTTTATATACCGCATAAAAAACATTTAGGTGCAGTATCACAAAAATATTTGGAATCGAAAAAAGAAGAGTTACCGTTTCATATAGCAAATATGGTAGAAAGTAATGCGAAATTTTATTAAATACAATTTTGGTTAAAGGAGTAGTGGAGTAATCATGGAGTTAATACGATGGGCGCTTGAACTAGGTGAATCTGTGCATGGAAATACGTATGAAGAATTGATGCCACTACTAGACTACTATTATGATCGTGATCATTTAAAAGCGTATTGTGTCGCAAACCTTCTTTTAAACATGGACGCCCCAGATGAGCATCGACAAAGAATCGAATTAAGAAGGTGCATTGCTGCTTATTATGCTGGATTATATAAAGTAGCAAAAAAACATGCAAATGAGCTTTTACTTAAATACCCGGATGTGGATTTATATAAAAATAATTTAAGGTTAATGGAAGCTTATTTGAATAAAGAATATGATTATTGTCTTTTTATATGCCCAAAGACGTATGGTAGTTTTATAGATGTTGCACGAGCTTTGAAATGGCGATTGGAGCAGGAAGGAAATACAGCAATTATATCAGAAACAATATTAGAAAATGTAAAAAAAACAATTGTATTTGGAGCGCACACATATGCATTTAATCCAAATTTACTTCCGAAGAATGCAATTATTTATAATTTAGAACAGCTATATGAAGGAAGCCCTTATGCGCACCCACTTTATTTAATATTATTAAAAGATAAGGAAATTTGGGATTATAGTAAACAAAATATAGAATGGTTAAAACAAAAAGGAATAGGAAAAGAAATAAAACATGTAGGAATGAACTATGCACCAACTTTAGAAATAAAAAAAGATGCATTTGAAGATGAAATTACTGAAGACATTGATATACTGTTTATAGGTGCTCTTAATCCGAGGCGGCAAGCTATTTTGGATCAATTAAAAGCAGTTGCCCCCAATTTAAATATTGTTTTTAAAAATAATGCTTGGGGAATTGCTAGAAATGAGTTAATTGCTAGGTCTAAAATTATTTTAAATATTCATTTTTACTTATCAGGAATTCTTGAGACACCTCGTGTTTCTTATGCAGTGGCAAATAAGAAGTTTATTATTTCAGAAAATAGTAATCCCGAAGACGAGATAGAGTGGCCAGGAATTGTATTTACTTCGTACGAAAAAATAATAGACAATATAATGAAATATGTAGACTTACCAGAAGAACGTATCAAATTAGCAGAAAAAGCGTATAACCATTTTGAAGCTAAAGGTAGTATAGGCATACTGAGTTCTAAAGGGGAGAAAAAGTAATTGTGAAGAACTCATACGAAAGTATGAGTTCTTTTTTCGTCTATCATACTATTTTATCAAGCTAGTTCCCTCTTTATATTGTGTTTTGTATAGAAATTTCTGATAATATATAAATGTAACTTGAAAACAAAGGGGAGAAATAATGATGAAACTAGTTGTTATTAACGGTACACCAAGAAAATTCGGTAGAACTCGCGTAGTGGCAAAATATATTGCAGATCAATTTGAAGGGGAATTTTATGATTTAGCGATAGAAGAGTTACCATTATATAACGGAGAAGAATCACAACGTGAATTAGAAGCGGTAAAAAAATTAAAGGCGTTAGTGAAAGCTGCTGATGGGGTAGTACTATGTACACCTGAATATCATAATGCAATGAGTGGGGCATTGAAAAATTCGTTAGATTACTTAAGTAGCAGTGAATTTGTTCATAAACCTGTCGCATTATTAGCAATTGCTGGAGGCGGTAAAGGTGGAATTAACGCATTAAACAGTATGCGCACTGTTGCTAGAGGGGTATATGCAAATGCAATCCCAAAACAAGTTGTGCTTGATGGACTTCATGTACAAGACGGTGAACTGGGAGAAGATGCAAAACCATTAATTCATGATTTAGTTAAAGAATTAAAAGCATATATGAGCGTATATAAAGAGGTGAAAAAACAACTAGGAGTTGAGTGATATGCCATCTCTGTATAGAGATTCACGCTTGTATTTCATTCTGGGGGCCAATAGTCTATCAGCTATTGGTTCTGGAATTGTAATGATAACGATTCCGTGGTTGTTAATTAAAGAAAGTGGAGGGGAGACAACGTTTGGCTATGTTTCCATCATATCAACTCTAATTATGTTTTTATTAACGCCGTTTATTGGGCAAAGTATTGATCGCTTCTCAAGAAAATCTTTATTGTTATGTAACGAAGGAATCGGGATAGCCGTAATCGGAATAATGGTTATATGGGGATTTGCTGGGCAATCTTATTATTCTATTCACTATATTCTTATTTATATAGCAGGATCTTTTTACTATCTGTTATTTTATCCTACAATTTTTGCATTTAACCAAGAAATTTTTCAAGCTGAACATTATAAAAGTTTAAGTGGGACGATGGAAATACAAGGACAGTTAACACAAGTTATTTCAGGAGCAGCCGCGAGCTTCCTAATTGAAATTGTGTCTTTGAAGTGGATTTTGTTAGTAGATATGTTAACTTTTGTAGGAGCATTTTTCCTGTTCTTATGTATACCATATGTAAAGAAAAAGGAAGTAAAAAAGAAAGGAACATTTAAGAAGCAATTGTTCGAAGGAATTCACTTTATGAAAAAACGTCCTAAGCTCTTTTGGTTCTTACTTGCCACTTATATGCCGTTTATCGGTGTCATGATGGCAAATTATTTAATACCAGTTTATATTTCGGATATACTCAAAGCTAATGCCTCTGTATATGCAATAGAGGGCATGATGTACGGTGTCGGAGCGGTTGTTGCAGGAATCTGCATACCACTCATAATGAAATATGTGAAAACAGAAGTTTCAATCGTTATGACGATGTTCATTTATGTAATTTCAATTACCGCAATGATTATTGAACCTTCCGTAATGTTGTTATATGGACTTGCAATTTTTCATGCGATTGGAAATGCGGGTACAAGAGTAGCGAGAAATGTATTGATGATGGAGGAAATTCCAAACGAAGTAATGGGACGTGTAGACAGCTTATTTCGATTAATTGGTACAGGAATACGAATTGTATTATTAATGCTGTTTACAGCTGGTGTATCTAAAGCTGGGGTAATGCTTCCTTTTTACGTATTAAGCTGCATATTGATCTTTTCATTAGGAATTGCTATTTATTATGTACTTTCACAACGTAAAGTAGGGACGAACGTTTCTAATAAATCAATCGTATAAAAAGTACTTCTGCCTTCCTATCTTTTTCTATATAATATAAAGAAAGGGAGTGCAAACTTATTTATGAACAAATGGATCTTGCTTATAATCTTATTATTACCACCACTATACATTCTTTATATGACGTTTCGAATGAAGAATGTTGCTCGTGAAAAATTGAGTAATCACTCTCCGTACGTTCTTATATTAGGCGCGAAGTTATTTGGAGATAGACCGTCTGTATCTCTTCAAAACCGTTTGGATGTAGCGTTGGAATATTTATATTCCCATCCTGAAGCGAAAGTAATTGTTTCAGGTGGTCAAGGGGAAGATGAAGATATACCGGAAGCTCATAGTATGAGAAACTATTTAATGGTACATGGTATAGATGAGAGTCGTATTTTAATAGAAGATCAATCTACAAATACGTATGAGAATGTAAAGTTTAGCATGGATTTATATGATGTGAAACATGCGGTAGTTGTAAGTAATACGTATCATTTATATAGAACGAAAATAATTGCAAAGCGTTTAGGTATGAAGATGGAGGCGCTAGCTGCTGAAACACCAATGCGCTCTAAGAAAAAAATGTATGTACGTGAATATGCTGCAATAATGAAAACCATATTGTTCGACCGTTAGAGCTCAAATGTGAGCTCTTTTTTTGTACAATAATGCGTATCATTTGAAATGAATTCCATATTCCATCAAAATAAAGGAAACAACATTAAAGGAGTTGTATTTGTGATTCAATTTAATCATGTGTCAAAAGCGTATGAAGATGGCACGAAAGCAGTGGATTCATTGCATTTAGAAATTAAAAAGGGAGAATTTTTTGTTCTCATTGGTCCGAGTGGTTGCGGGAAAACAACGACAATGAAAATGATCAACCGTTTAATTGAAACGACTGAAGGATCTATTTTAATCGATGGAAAAGATATTCAACAATATAATATTAATGAATTGCGTTGGAATATAGGATACGTATTACAGCAAATCGCTTTGTTTCCGCATATGACAATTGCCGAAAATATTGCAGTTGTTCCTGAAATGAGAAAATGGAGTAAAGAAAAAATAAAAGCTCGTGTCGATGAGTTACTACAGATGGTTGGGCTAGATCCAGACGTATATCGCGATCGTATGCCGGATGAATTGTCAGGAGGGCAAAAGCAGCGCGTTGGTGTCGTAAGGGCATTAGCCGCAAATCCGAAAATCGTTCTTATGGACGAACCGTTTAGTGCGTTAGATCCGTTAAGTAGGGAACAACTTCAGAAGGATATCGTACAACTGCAAAAAAAGATTCAAAAAACAATTGTATTCGTAACACATGATATGCAAGAAGCATTATCGCTTGGAGATCGCATTTGTATTATGAAAGAAGGAAAAGTTGTCCAATTAGATACACCAGAAGGAATTATACATAATCCGAAAAATGAATTTGTAGAGGAGTTCATTGGAAATCGTGGACGACCTTGGTATGAGGGGAAAAGTATAGAAGATGTATTGCCACTTGATGAAAGTATGCGGATAGAAGGGGATGCACTATCATTACATTCTTCTTTACAAGAAGCATTAGTTCGTGTGCGAGCTGACGAAGTCGTTCCAGTTGAAGAAAATGGTCAATATGTTGGAGCTTTAACAAGTCGTCATATTGTCAATTATATTGTTGAACAAATGAAGGAAAGAGGCTAAACAGTGACTGATTTTATACAAACGTTCCAAGAACGAAAAATAGAATTACTAACTGCATTAAGTGAGCATTTACAAATATCACTTATTTCATTATTTTTTGCAGTAATTATTGCAGTACCGCTTGGCATTTTATTAACGAGAAAAGAACGAATGGCTGAGTTTATTATAGGAACTTCTGCAGTTATGCAGACGGTCCCATCACTGGCATTACTCGGACTTTTAATTCCATTAGTAGGAATTGGAAAACTTCCAGCCATTATTGCATTAGTTGTGTATGCACTATTACCTATTTTACGAAATACATATACAGGAATAAGGGAGTTGGATGAATCTTTAATCGAAGCAGCGAGAGCTATGGGGATGAATAGCTGGAGAAGACTGTGGAAGGTAGAGCTCCCTCTTGCATTACCAATTATTATGGCCGGTATTCGTACGGCGATGGTATTAATTGTTGGAACGGCTACATTAGCAGCTCTTATAGGTGCTGGTGGGCTCGGTAAACTCATATTACTTGGTATCGATCGAAATGATCATGCGCTTATCATTTTAGGGGCCGTACCAGCCGCGTTACTCGCTTTATTCTTTGATGTAGTACTTCGAGTACTTGAGAGTCCCAAACGCTCTTCTAAGCGTGTTATATTGACGATATGTATTGTTTGTATAATGATTGCTTCTCCATTTCTTTGGAATACACAAAAGAAAGATATTGTTATTGCTGGCAAACTTGGATCAGAACCTGAAATTTTAATTCAAATGTATAAGCAGCTTATTGAACAAGATACCGATTTACACGTAGAATTAAAACCAGGTCTTGGAAAAACAGCATTTGTATTTGAAGCATTGAAATCAGGTGAAGTAGATATATACCCTGAATTTTCGGGAACAGCTTTATCTACTTTCGTGAAAGAAGAGCCAAAAAGTACAAATCGGGATGAAGTATATGAGCAAGCTCGCGCTGGAATGGAAAAGAAATATAATATGGTGATGTTGAAGCCGATGGAGTATAACAATACATATGCACTAGCTATGCCGAAAAAAATAGCAGATCTAAATAACATAAATACAATTTCTGATTTAGGAAAAATTGCACAGGATGCGAAAGTAGGATTCACATTAGAATTTGCTGATCGTGAAGACGGTTATAAAGGAATGCAAAAATTATATAACTATAAGTTTTCAAATGTGAAAACGATGGAACCGAAACTACGTTATAGTGCAATTCAATCAGGAGATGTTAACGTAATTGATGCATATTCAACTGATAGTGAACTTGAGCAATACGGACTTAAAGTGTTAAAAGATGATAAAGGATTATTCCCACCATACCAAGGTGCACCGTTATTAAGAAAAGAGACGTTACAGAAATATCCTGAACTTGAAAAAGTATTAAATACATTATCTGGGAAGATTACAGATGAAGAAATGCGAAAAATGAATTATGAAGTAAATGTGAATGGTAAAAGTAGTGAAGAAGTAGCAAAACAATTTTTACAAAAAGAGAATTTACTTCGTTAATTTTACAAGAAATATACAAATTTATATGTATGAAATGACCGTTCATTACAAAATGAACGGTTTTTTTGTGCATACTTATACATTTTTTCAAAAAAGTATTCCATTTTTCTTCATTTTCTTTTAGAATAAGTAATGTTTTCCTGAAAAAATATAAGAGAAACGTCTATTAGAGAAAAAGGTGACTTTAATAGTTGAACGAACATAACACCTAGAATGACAGATGGGGTGGTACAAATAGAAAAGAAGTTAGGTTTTTTTCCATTAATTGCATTAGTAGTCGGAACAATGGTTGGTGGCGGTGTTTTTAGTTTACCGCATGATTTAGCAGTAGGAGCAAATAGTGGCTCTATAATAATTGGTTGGTGTATTACAGCGATGGGAATGATTCCACTCGCGCTCGTATATCAAACGTTAGCAAGACAAAAACCGGAGCTTGAGGGCGGAATTTATAGTTATGCACGTGCTGGTTTCGGAGAATATATCGGATTTAACAGCGCTTGGGGATATTGGCTAGCAGGAATTTTAGGAAACGTTGCAACAATCATGTTACTGTTTAGTACATTAGGTTATTTCTTCCCTATTTTTAAAGGAGGAAATAATGTTGCATCTATCGTAGGAGCATCACTTTTATTATGGACACTTCATTTTCTAATTTTATTTGGAATTCGTGAAGCATCTATTATGAATGTTATTGCAACGATAGGGAAATTGGTTCCAATCGTATTATTTATTGTTGTAATGGTAACAGCGTTTCGCTGGGATACGTTTACACATGATTTTTGGGGAGAAGGAACTATATCAGTTTCCTCTATACTCGGTCAAGTGAAAAATACAATGCTTGTAACTCTTTGGGTTTTCATTGGGGTTGAAGGAGCGGTTGTTTTATCTGGTAGAGCGAAAAATAGCCGAGATGTTGGTAAAGCGACAGTACTTGGACTTATTTTAGTAATGTCTATTTATATTTTAATTTCTGTCTTGTCAATGGGAGCGATGACAAGAGGAGAGCTTTCCGTATTAGAAACTCCGTCAATGGGACATGTATTAGAGCATGTTGTTGGGACATGGGGCGCAGTTGCGATTAACATCGGGTTAGTTGCTTCACTTGTAGGTACATTAATAGGCTGGTTTTTACTTGTTTCTGAAATTTCCCACGTAGCAGGAAAAGATGGCGTGTTTCCGAAAGTCTTTACGAAAACAAATAAAAAACAAACGCCACATATGGCATTATGGATCTCAAATGGCGTTGCCCAAATTATATTTATAATCGTTCTGTTTTCAGAATCAACATATCAAATTATGTATTTCATAGCGTCAACATCAATTTTAGTACCATATTTATTATCAGCGTTATTCCAATTCAAATTAGTTATTACAAACGAACTAAAAGATGCAAAAGTAAAAAATGGCTCGTTAGCTTTAATGGCTTCTATTTATTCTGTATGGCTTCTATATGCAGCAGGTTTGAAAAATTTATTACTTGTTTCAATCGTATATGGAATCGGGATTATTGTTTACATGTATGCAAGAAAAGAAAAAGGAAATCGTTGTTTTAGAGGTATTGAGAGATATGTAATGTGGGCAATTGTTATTGCAGCTATCACATCAATCTATATGTTATTGACTGGAAATATAAAAATGTAAAAGTCCTTTTAAATAAAGGGCTTTTTTCTTTGTCTAGAGAATATTTAATACATAAGATATTCAGGAGGGATGAAAATGGAAGAAAAAGAACAGTTAACCAGAATTGTTGATTTAGCGAGTGAAGTAAGGAAAGTATTAGTGCAAGAATCCTTTTTTAATCATCATCCTGAACTACGAGGAGTAATTGAAAATTTAGCGAGTGCTGTAGAGAATTTGGCGGAATTACAGCAAAATACAGATGAAAACGCTGAAGATCGATTACGATATGTACTTGCTAAAATGAAAATTGCACATAATGCCATTTTACAAGAGAAAAAAGCATTTCCATCTCATTAATATACGTTTTCATTATGAACCTGGCGGATAACGTCAGGTTTTTTGTTTCTAGTTTTTCGTTTCTTTCATACACTAAGAATAGTATGAAAAAAAGAAGGTGACGAAGGTGAAATTACATAAAGCTCTTCAGCCAAGTTTTATAAAAAGAATGTACTATATGAGGTTTGTCGGAAAGTTCACAAAAGCAGAGAGAGAAAAGAATGGAGAGAACTTCTTTGTACAATGCCTATCGCCAATACCATTCACGTTACAAGAGCAATTAAAAAATGAACCATATGTATTTGAAGGTTTATGTAGCAATAAAAAGAATGAAAAAGTCTTTTCGGAATTAAAGAAACGAAAATTAGAAAAGCAACTGGTTATGTTTCGTCTCTATTACGAGAGAGGACATATATATGTGGAGTTAATTTATGCAGAAGAACCGCGAGAAATAGCAAATGGCTATAAAATGATTCCAGTACCTAAAGTTTCCGAATACAAAAAAGGAGAGTCTTTAGAAAGAAAACTTGGAAATGGCTATTTGTCATTTCTAATGCCAAAATATCCGAAAGACTTTGAGCCTCCTGAATTATTGTGGCACGATGGAAGGTTATATGGAAATATATCTTTAAAGTCATCATCAATTAGTTCAATTGCCTATTTTGAACAGCAGCGAGAATGTAAGTATATAGACTTTAATGACTGGGGGAAGCATGTAGAAATAGCGGTAGAAGATCAATTGTATTTTGTAAGTAATCACATGTATGAGCAATTAAAAAAACGAATGACTGAAGAAGGTAAGCGTGTAGAAGTAGAGGAAATAAAAGTGCACAAGGATGAATGGGAATGGGATGAGCGTGAATCCGTCTTTTTACAGTATGTAAAAAGTTTTGTACGTAATAAAGGGCTATATTTGGATGAAACGGACATTTATAATTTCCATATAAGTGCGAAAACAAATATGTTGACGATTCTAGGTGGTATACCAGGCGCTGGGAAATCCCGATTTGTGCAAGCTTATGCAGAAGCACTTGGATTACAGTATGGGGAAGAATTGGTTTGGATTCCGATTTCACCATCGTATCAAGAACCACATGATTTACTTGGTTACCTTCACCCAAATGGTACTTTTATTGAAAGTGAAACAAAATTAGTTAGGGCGTTAATGAAGGCAAAAGAAAATCAAAATCAGCTATATATAATCGTTTTTGATGAAATGAATATGTCACATATTGAGCATTGGTTTACTCCATTTCTATCTGTTCTTCAACTTGAAAAGCAAAACCGTATTCTAAATTTGTATGAAGGTGTACAAGAAAAAGAAAATCCAATTCCATCAACAATTGAAATTGGTGAAAATATTATATTTGTAGGTACAGTAAATTTTGATGAAACAACGAAAGAGCTCTCAGATCGATTATTAGATCGGACGAATTTAATAACGTTACAAAAGATTCCGTTTTGTGAGATGTGTATGGAACAAGAGAAAATTGTATTACAACCACCTCTGAAAGTAACTGCAGGAGAATTTCGTATAAGCTGGGTCAGAAATAAAGCGATGATTGAGGTGTTTTCTGAAGAAGAGTTAGAACTATTAGATAAGTTACATGTTGTATTGTCATCACACGATATGTCAAAAGGAATTTCATTTCGATGTGCAAACGCAATAGCTACTTATTTGCAAAATATACCGTTTCAAAATAATCATGCCTATATGATTAGTAGAGAAGAAGGATTTGATTTACAAATCAAGCAGCGTGTATTGACGAAAATAAGAGGAACAGAAATGATGGTTGGGTCTTTACTTTCTGAAGACGTAAAAAGGGGGGCAACATTACTACCTCTTTTGCAATCGCCACTTGCAAACAGAGTATCTACATTTGAACACTCTTTAGCATATATAAGAGAAAAGCGTAGAGAACTGGAGTTGTATGGCTATGCAAAATGAAGGGCGATACGAAACAGAAATCGTTGATACGAAAGAAACACTCCCTTTTGTATTAAAGTTAATCATTGGAACTGAGGCAAAAGGGGAATATATTTTATTAAATCGTCTTTGTACATCTACTACAGCATTAGTTCAATGTATTTATAAAGTACAAGAATTAAAACCAATCAGATTGCATTACCATTATGAAAGTCCAATGAATATTACTTTTATATGGAATAAAGTATATGAGGGACAGAAAAATATAAAAGAGTCAAAATATGAAATAAATGAAAAAAAACAAAAGGTATTAATATATGAACATGGAAAAACGGAATTCTTTTATCCATGGCGTTGTGGCTTATATCATTTTGAAGTGAATATAGAAGATAAAACGTATTATGGCGCTTTTCAAGTCGTTCCCAAAAATTTTTTTGATGATCAATTTGAAATGATTCAAAACTATGTAAAGTCAATATTAAATGAGTTGATTTTAGATAGAGGTTATTATAAAAAGACTTTCTCTGCACTCAGTGATATTGAAGATTCTTCTTATCTAGTGTTACTTAGAAAGTTGCCACAAAAAATGAAAAAGATAAAGCAAATTTTTAAGAAAATAGAATCAAGTTCAAAATTTATACATGAATATAAATGGGAAGAAAAAGAGCGGAAAGCAACGAGAAAAGGAGCCATAGTGGCAGAAAGAAAACCGTATGCAAAATATTATAATCGTAAGTTTATAGAACAAAAAAATAGTAAGGAAAATGCATTTCTTAAATTTAAAGCGATGCAATTTTATTTCTATTTACTTGAAGCTGAAAGTTTTTTACGTCAAACAATTGAAATATTAGAAAGAGCAAAAAAGAAGAAATCAGAAGAGTTTCAAGCTGTAAAAACGATTATACAAACAATTGAGCGTAATGGATCAGTGACGGATAGAGAGAAACAAAAATATAAAAATATACATTTACTAAAAGAGGCGGACTTACGAAAAAGTTCCATGAAGATACAAGAATATAAAATATTAGCGCATTTTGTACATGATAGTGTACAATATTTTCAAACTTTAATGCATTCTCCATTTTGGAGAGAAGTTGTTGAAACGGTTAACATGAACTCACATAATTTACCGATACCACATCAACAACTACTACAGCATTTAGATGTACTTCCACAATATACAGATCAATCTCCATCATTATTATTTGTTTATAAGCCAACATTTTTAGTGTATGAATATTACGCTTTTTTTATCGTTATTTCCATGTTAGAGCAAATGGGTTTTGAGGCGAAAAATTCCATTCGTGAACAAATCCAAGAACATTTTTATGTAGATGGATTACAGGATGGAACGACAGTAGTTGTACATCGAGATGATATTAGAGTACATGTCGCATTTAATGATTTAATTGAAACACATCCGCTTATTGCTTTAAGTAAAGGGAGTAATTTTTATAATGGAGAAGACACGAAGAAGCCAGATATTCGCTTAGATTGTTATGTAAAAGAAGAGGGGAAATATGTATACCAATCTTCTATTATTATTGAAGTCAAGTATAGCCCCATGTACAATATTTTTCAGCACGTTGGAAATACGAAAGCAACTGAGCAAATGTATAAGTATTGGTCTATAAAATATGTAGAAGAACAGAATGGAAAGCGAGTCTATTATAGAAGGGCCATTTATGAAGTCATTTGTGTATATCCAGGAAGTCATATGCATAGTAAAAAAATTGAGTCTGGATGTGGTGTGTTCTTGCAATTATATCCATATAAAACGAAACAAGGGGAAGAGAAATTAGCTGGAAAACATGGAATGGTACAAATTTTTGAGAAGTGGTTAAAAAGCATGAAGAAGTAAAAGAAATCCTTTTTTATAAAGGATTTCTTTAGATTAAGAAGAATTATATGCTGTAGGGAAGACAGCTTCATGCGATTTGAATTTGAAAGTAATATAAATATGTTGTTAGAAGAACGGTACATGAGAGATAAAAGACGATTAAGATGGAATTTAATTCGTTTTACAGAATATAATAAGTCATAAATATTTTTAGTTGCATACGAAGATTTGTTCTTATATGATAGATAGTGAAAGCGTTGTCAAAAACAGAGCGGCGATGGGAAAGGCGGGTAAATATGTTCCAGCGTGTTCAAACAAAGGAAGAACATTTTTGGTTCGAGCAACTATGGGGAGATTTTTGTGAAGAAAGAAACTTAATGTTTGTAGAACGTAATTTAAATCCATCACGATTTTTATTAATAGAAGATGAACATCATATCGGTACAGTAGAATGTATTAAGTATACGGAACCAGAGCAATCAAATTCTGAGTTTTTCTATCCGTTTTCTAAAAATGATTTAGTGAAAGATTTGAAAAATGTGTATGAAATAGGCAAGTTAAGTATTGCGAAAACGTCTCGTGGGAGAGGACACTTCAAAAGACTAACAGCTATTTTATTTATGCATGCATTAGAAACGAAAGCAGAATGGTATATTGCAGCAGTTACAAAAAGAATGTATATGTATTTATTAACACTCGGTTTCCCAATTGAACCGATAGATAAGCCATTTCAGTTTCATGATACTTTACAAGGTGTACCAGTACGAATTCATGCCCGAAAAGGGGCTACGCATTTGTATTCTTTAAAGGAATTTCGAGATGTGATTCAAGGGAATGCTCATGCACAGGCATTAATTGCAGAATACAGTAAAAACATTATGTTAACAAAATAAAGCGGAATGAATATGTATAATAAAGAGAATGCTATTTTAATATGAAATCATTCTTCATGAAAAAAAGACCCTTATTATTTTAATAAGGGTCTAAAATTTATAATCCAAATATACTAAAAATCATTTTGCGGCGCTTCGGTTTCTTTTCACGTTCATATGTTGGTTTAGTATCGGGAGTGATATATATTGGTTCTTCTTTCTTGAGGGCAGCTTCTAGCTTTTGAATTCGCTCTAACATTTCCTCCATTTCACGGCGATGTTGTAAAAGTTGGTACGTAACTACATCATTTGCCTTATCTTGCATTTGTTCTTCCATTCGATCTAGCCTTCTCGTAATAGTGTTTAATTGAGCTGCTAATTGCTCAAATTCATGTGATGATTTGTTTTGAACAATTGTATTTATTTGAGTTTTTAATTCTTCAACATCATTTGATGATGTTTTTTGAGTAGGGTGAGAGTTTTGAGACTGCTCTATTTGTGAGAGATGGAATTCTAACATTTGATCTAAATCTCCTTGTGTGAAAATAAAATGACCATATTTATTTTTTTCTATCGTAAGATTTAATTGTTGTGCAATCCGGACAACAGCCTTTGGGCTAACACCTAATTTTTTTGCGATAAATGGTGTTTTATATTCCAAAATAATCCCTCCTATATATATCCTGTTAAATGATTTCGATCTATGAAGGAAGTTCCCTTCTAGTGTGACAAAAGAAGTGTGGAATCGGCAAAGAAAGTGTTTTTTCACGAAATGAAGCTGTGAAGAATATATCGTTTATATAAAATGTTTTATCTTAAGATTTAGAACTATTTGACTAAGGGAAATGAATTAGATTATCATAATGATAAATATCTTTTTTATGTATGCATATAATATATAAAAAGGTGGTTGCTAATGTAGAATTTTGTTAGAGTATTAGAATGCTTACTTCACTTGAATAAAATTAAGTAGGAGGTGGCTTCCTTGCTTACAATGTAAGTAAGGAGAAGTATTTGGACATATATAGTATAAGTATAGTGATTGTTTTAATTGCCTTAACGGCATTTTTCGTTGCAGCAGAATTTGCAATTGTTAAAGTGCGAAGTTCACGAATTGACTATTTAATTGCAGAAGGAAATAATCGCGCAACATCTGTCAAAACAGTCATTACAAACTTAGACGAATATTTATCTGCTTGTCAGCTAGGTATAACAGTTACAGCTCTGGGGATTGGGTGGTTTGGTAAACCTGCGTTAAAGCAAATGTTTGACACGCTTTTTGTAAATTTGAACATTTCTACTCAACTAGCAGACATTTTTGCTGTAATTTTAGTGTTTTTGTTTATTACATTTTTACATGTTGTAATAGGGGAATTGGCCCCAAAAACATTCGCGATTCAAAAAGCTGAACAAGTGAGTTTGTTTGTTGCTAAACCGTTAATTTTCTTTTATCGTATGGCGTTTCCATTTATTTGGATCCTAAATGGATCAGCCCGAATTATTACGAAGTTGTTAGGGTTGAAACCACCGAAAGGGCACGATGAGGTTCATTCAGAAGAAGAATTACGGTTGTTAGTTTCAGAAAGTTACAAAAACGGAGAGATTAATCAGTCTGAATATAAATATGTAAATAAAATTTTTGAATTTGATGATCGTATAGCGAAAGAAATAATGGTACCCCGAACTGAGATGCATATTATAAGTAAAGAAATGCCTGCTGAAGAAGCTTTGCAAAAAATGTCTCGGGAAAAATATACGAGATATCCAGTTGTAGATGGAGACAAAGATCACGTAATAGGCTTTGTAAACTTTAAAGATATTTTCACAGATTTTGTGCAGCATAATGCAGTCAGTAATAAGAAAGTAGAGCAATATATTAGGCCAATCATTTTAGTTATCGACTCTATCCCAATACACGACTTATTTTTAAAAATGCAAACAGAAAGAACGCATATTGCTATATTGATAGATGAATATGGTGGTACGTCTGGACTTGTTACAGTTGAAGACATTTTAGAAGAAATAGTGGGAGATATTCAAGATGAGTTTGATACGGATGAACAGCCAGAAATTCAACAAGTTAGTGAGACGAAAACAATACTAGAGGGAAAAGTACTTGTTAGTGAAGTGAATACGTTATTAGGTTTAACGATTGATGATAATGGTGTTGATACAATCGGTGGTTGGATTTTAACGAAGAATATAGAAATTGCTGAAGAGGATTTCATTGAAATTGAAAATTATAAGTTCTGTGTAAAAGAATTAGATGGACACTATATAAAGAGATTAGAAGTTACAAAAACTGTAGAATCAATTGTTATTTTAGAAGATGAAAAACAAATTCCATTTCAAGAACAAATTAGTTCGTAGACTCTGCTATATGGCAGGGTTTTTTTGAGCATAATGTTTTTGGCAGAATAAGGGCTATGATACAATGACATAAGTCAGACCTTTCACTAGGTGAAATATTATTGTATGCATATGTTTGGAAGGAGAAGAATTATGAAAAAGCATTTATATATAAATGGAGATTGGAAGCCTGTAAACATTTATAAACCATTATACGCACCATATTCTGAAGAAACGCTAGCGGAAATTGCACAAGGAACGGAAGAAGATGTACAAGAGGCTGTTACTGCTGCAAAAAATGCAATGAAAAAAATGAATACATTATCTGCATATGATCGTGCGACTATTTTAGAGAAGGTTGCACAAAAAATGGATGAAAGAAGAGAAGAATTTGCAGAGATTATTGCAAAAGAGGCTGCAAAACCAATTCGTGCTGCGAGGGGAGAAGTAGATCGTACCGTTCAGACATACAAATTTGCAGCGGAAGAAGCGAAGCGTATATACGGCGAGACACTGCCACTTGATGCAGCACCTGGTGCAGATGGGCGTATTGCATACACAATACGAAAACCAATTGGGGTTATAGGAGCTATTACACCATTTAATTTCCCATTAAATTTAGTGGCACATAAAGTCGGTCCTGCAATTGCTGCCGGAAATACAGTTGTGTTAAAACCAGCTGATCAAACGCCATTATCGTCTTACGCATTAGTTGAATTATTTGAAGAGGCAGGATTGCCAAAAGGAGCTTTAAATATTATTTCTGGTCCTGGTTCAACTGTAGGTGAGGCGATAGTTACAAATGATGATGTTGCTTCCATTACTTTTACGGGAAGTCCGAAAGTTGGAATTGGAATTAAGACAAAGGCTGGGTTAAAGCGAGTTACGTTAGAGCTAGGATCAAATGCTGCTGTTATTATTGATGAAGATGTAGAATTAACAGATGAATTAATTGAACGTGTAAAATGGGGAGCATTTGTTAATAATGGACAAGTTTGTATTTCGGTACAACGTGTTTTTGTACATGAAAAGAGAATGGATGAATTTCTTTCAAAGTTAAAGAAAGCGATGGAAACAGTTGTTATCGGGGATCCATTGCTTGAAAATACGGATGTATCGGCTTTAATTTCGAAAAAAGATGTAGAGCGTATTGAAATGTGGGTGCAAGAAGCAGTCAAGGAAGGTGCAGCTGTTTTATATGGTGGCAAGAAACATGATGCAAGGATTTTTGAACCAACTGTATTAACAAATGTTCCAGAGTATGTATCTGTTCAGTGCCAAGAAGTATTTGGTCCACTTATGACAGTAAATACATTTAAAGAATTTGATGAGGCAATAGAGCAAGTAAATAATTCACGTTACGGTCTACAAGCAGGTGTATTTACAAATAATTTGTTTAAAGCAATGCGTGCAATTGATGAGCTAGAAGTTGGTGGTGTCATGATTAATGACATTCCAACGTTTAGGGTAGATCATATGCCTTACGGTGGTGTGAAAGAAAGCGGCACGGGGCGTGAAGGAATTAAATATGCAATAGAAGAGATGACAGAAATGAAATTAGTGTGTATTAAAAAATAAAGTAGATCAAGCTTAAATATCATAATAAAAAACGAGCAGGAGATGTTTACGATTCCATACTCGTTTTTTGTTGTTTGTTTCACATTTCTCGATACGATTTCATTTAATCAAGTGTACCTTTTACTTCATTTCTTGTTTAAAAATAGCATCTTCTACATAAATTTGTTCTTTGTCAACAGCAGTACTATGGGATAATACTAAACCGATGGGTGTTTCTATGCCTTTATTTTGAACAATTGTAAAAGGAACATTTTTTTCATTTGCTAATTTAATGTATTTTGATAAATGTGGGTAAGCAATGCCACCATTTAGGAATATTTGTAATGATTGAGAAGAGCGCATACTACTAGCTACTTCAGAATATACATTACTTTGCATTACTTGACCGATAGTTAAAGCGATTTCTACACGCTCACGTAATGTAGTTAAATACATATTACGTTCTTCTGGTTTGTTCTGCTTTTGGCCATAAATGCCTTCTTGGAGATAATCTTCCACATTTTTATTTACCATATTTTTCACACCTTTCATTTTCTATTGTACGAAAGAATGAAGCAGGATGCAAAAAAAGTCGCATCGAATATTAAAAAAATTGAATAAAAAGAAGGAAAATAGAATGTATCAATCTAACCAATTAATAAAGACATTAAAAATTTTATCAACACATATTAACAAAATGTGACAATAATCTATTAACGAATCGTACTTTTTGTGTTAATATTCAAAATATAAAGGGTGTTCGTCGTATGGAAATGGAGGGAATGGGGGTTTTTCCAATCGATAAGGATATTAAAGAAGTATTTTGTTCGCACTTGAAAAACAACAGGCACCAATTCGTTGAGAACTGGAAAAACAAAATGATAATTTCCGATAAAGATCCATTTAAACTAGAAGCAGTTCAAAATGGAGAAGATTTATTACAGTTAATTATCGAACTTACTATGGAAGAAAAAGATATAGATTATCTTCAGCCATTATGCGAGAAAATTGCTATTGAACGTGCAGGAGCAGATGCGAATATTGGAGATTTTGTTTATAATGCAAACGTGGGAAGAAATGAGCTTTTTGAAGCGATGTGTGAATTAGAGGTTAGCGCACGTGAATTGAAACCAATTATGGCTCAAATACATACTTGTTTTGACAAATTGATCTATTATACTGTTTTAAAATACTCGGAAATTATATCAAAAAATTTAGAGGAAAAACAGCAATATATTAACGAAACACATAAAGAAAGGCTGACGATTTTAGGACAAATGTCAGCTAGTTTTGTACATGAATTTCGTAACCCACTTACTTCCATTATGGGATTCGTCAAATTATTAAAGGCAGATCATCCTAGTTTATCGTATTTAGATATTATTTCGCATGAATTAGACCAATTAAATTTTCGTATTTCGCAATTTTTACTCGTATCGAAAAAAGAAATGTGGACTGAATCAGAACAATTTTGGCTTAATGATTTGTTTCAAGATATTATACAGTTCTTATATCCGAGTTTGGTCAATGCAAATGTTTCGATTGAAAAGAATTTGCCGTACCCAATTCCGCTTGTTGGTTATCGGAGTGAAGTGAGACAAGTATTTTTAAATATATTAATGAACTCAATTGACGCTCTTGAATCGATAAAAGAAGAACGAAAAATTATCGTTGATGTGTTTGAAGAAGATCAAGCAATTCGAATTGTAATAAAAAATAATGGACCAATGATTCCAGCTGAAAATGTAGAAACGATTTTTGAACCATTTGTAACTACTAAAAAGTTAGGAACTGGTATTGGCTTATTTGTATGTAAACAAATTGTAGAAAAACATAATGGGTCCATCATGTGTCGTTCAGATAACGAGTGGACAGAATTTCAAATTGTATTTCAAAAATAAACAGTCTACACCAAATGAATGGTGTAGACTGTTTTAATTCGTAAGTATAACGGCTTCTAATTTAGGATCTTTCGTTGAATAACCTAAAAGTGAAATGGTATAAATGATGTTCGGTTCGACTTTGAAATTCGGTAAAGTTAGCAAGACACTTGAATTATCTGCGAGTGAAACTTCAATATCTGCTGTACCAGGGCTAACTTCTAAAAAATCTGTAATTTGTTTAAAGAGTACATTTTCAAATAAATGATCTCCACCTTTTAAATCTACATTTACAACAGGGGTATCTGGAGAAAAATGTGCAAAACGTATTTTTGCTTGACCAGCTGGTAAATGTGTATTATCAAGCATAGGTTGTAATTGTAGATGATTGTCACTATTTATTGCGACAAAAGTATAAGTGTGATTCCCCATTATTGGTACTAAAGCTGAAAAGATGGGAGTTTCATTTCCTACAGGAACAATATCTATACGATATTTCCCTTGCACTAATGTTAAATAGGGACTAAATTGTTTAAAAGAAATATTTTTAATAATTTTTTGCCCGTTTACTAAAATGTTAACTGCAGGTATATATGAAGCAGAGTGAAAAAATCTTATGTGTGACGGTAAAGCAGCTTCTTGCGAATCTCTTTTTTCATACGCCTGTACAAGTTTTGTAAGCGTATCGTAATATTTCATATATAGTTCTACATATTTTTTCGGATTATTAAATTGATAGTAACGAGCGAGCTGTTCGTAACGTGCAGCTTCTTGTCCATATTTTTCGATTTCAGATTGAGACATGAACATTCCTCCTTTGTCATCATTAAAACTATATGCAAAGTAAGAAAGAGGTTATGCGAAAAAATTGTTTTTTGAAGGAGAAAAGTTGAAAATTAATAAAAAGTATGGCTTATGGATAAGTGTAGTTTAGGTGAAAGAGCGCTATAGTTTTCTAGAGTGTATAGCAATATATCATATATGTTTGGTGATGATGTACTGATTACAATCTATATTTCGAAATAAAAAACCTTAAGAGCGTATCAAGTGACATATCGAAAACATGTCCAAAAATCCTTAGCAAACTAGGGATTTTTTTAATAATGGGCAAATACACATACAAAGTGATAATTGTCCTACATAAATTATAAAGGAAAGGTAGTTTAAATATAAGGAAAGGAATGGAATATTGGGATGGGGATATCCCGAAAGGAATTGTGAATGGAGTTATGGACGATTTTGTGCTTTAGGATGTAGGATGAATTTTGAATTTGTAACATTATTTTTTCTATTTACGTTAGCAAGGGGAAGTATTAACCAATAAAAGAGCGTCGTGCCGAACTGATTAATGCGGTTAATCGGTTCTTTTTTTATTGTATAAAACGGAGGAGAATGTATGTGAAATATTGGTTTCTATAAAATAATTTCTATGCATTTAGTAGGATTAATTGTCGAGATTTGTTTGAAAATATGCAATATAAAGTAGGAGAATAGGAAGGAGTTTAAAGGGAGTTTCGTCGAAGTTTACACAATGTCGGCAATTGAGGGAAGCTGATATTATGTTAAGAAAATATGTAGTGAAGCGTTTATTTTATATAAAGGAGGGTTATTTGAGCGTATAGATAAGGGTTGGTCTTCGTTTTAAGTTCTGAATTTTCTGTTTTTGAAATTAATATTTAGCACTCATTTGTATATTTTATAATAGTTTTTTGATAAAATCACTGCTTTCGCAGAGGGTTCTTTTTTATGAAAGAAACGTCAATTTTCTTCATATATATATACAAATTGGAGAAATGGGGGAGCGCTATGCGCGATTACTTAATTAAACCACTTGTTGGTCAGCCGTATCCAATGATTTCACATGGAAAAGGTGTGTATTTGTATGATCAAAACGGAAATAAATATTTTGATGGCTCGTCAGGGGCAATTACGGCAGGTATTGGGCATGGCGTAAAGGAGATTGCAGATGTTATAAAAAAGCAAGCAGAGGAGATTGCTTTCGTTTATAGATCACAGTTTACGAGTGAACCAGCTGAAAAATTAGCGAAGAAATTAAGCGATTTAAGTGTAGGAGATTTGAACTGGAGCTTTTTTGTGAATAGTGGTACGGAAGCAAATGAAACAGCTATGAAAATTGCAATCCAGCATTTTCAAGAGCGAGGTATTCAAGGGAAGCATAAAATTTTGTCACGATGGATGAGTTATCACGGTATTACGATGGGAGCCTTATCAATGTCTGGGCATCCACTGCGCAGACAACGTTTCGTGTCAATTTTAGAAGATTATCCAACTATTCCAGCTCCATATTGTTTTAGATGTCCGGTGCAAAAGGTATATCCAACTTGTCAGCTTGCTTGTGCAACTGAACTAGAAAGGTCAATTGAAAGAATTGGTGCAGAACATATCGCAGCTTTTATCGCTGAACCGATTATCGGGGCAGCTGGAGGCGCAGTCGTTCCGCCGAAAGAATATTATAAAGTCATTAAAGATATTTGTAGTCATTACGATATTTTATTTATTGCTGATGAAGTAATGACAGGGCTTGGGCGTACTGGGGCATGGTTTGCGATGGAGCATTGGGGGGTAGAACCGGATATTATGACTCTTGGTAAAGGTTTAGGAGCTGGATATACACCGATGGCAGCGACGATTGTAAGTGACCGTGTTATGGAGCCGATATTACGTGGGTCGCGTTCTGTAATGAGTGGGCATACGTTAAGTGCAAATCCATTATCTGCAGCAACAGCTCTAGCTGTGATTGAATATATGGAGAAACATAATCTACCTGAAAAAACAGCAGAAAAGGGAGAGTATTTAATAAAAGGACTACAGAAAGTTCAGCAACAATCGACAATCATTGCTGATGTGCGCGGAAAAGGGTTGCTGATCGGAGTAGAATTGCAACCGTTTACAAAAGCGTCAGAACTTATTTCGGTTGCAGCTAAAAATGGTCTTCTTTTATACCAAGCTGTTTCAGGGCAAGCAGGAAAAGAAGATAGTGCACTGCTTGTGGCACCGCCAATGACAACTACATATTCCGAGTTAGATGAATTACTTTCAATCTTTGCAAAAAGTGTAGAAGAAATGATGCAAAAAGGAGGGCATAGTATCGCATGACAACTATTACGAATACATTCGGTAAATTAAAAGAGATAGAGGAAGTAATTTCTTTGTTCCACGATGATATGACATTAATGTTTGGAGGATTTGGAGGGATTGGATCCCCTCCAACTTTAATACAGGCGATTTTAGAAAAAGGAGTTACAAATTTAAATTTAATAGGAAATGACACGGGATTTCCTGATGTAGGAATCGGTCGTCTTGTTACGAATGAAAGAGTAAAATCATTAATTACTTCACATATTGGTTCAAATCCAAATGCAGGAAGACAGCTAAACGAAGGAAGGTTACAAATCGAGTTTTCTCCTCAAGGAACATTAGCAGAGCGTATTCGCGCTGGTGGTGTAGGACTTGGAGGCGTATTAGTTGATGTAGGTGTTGATACGATTGTAGAAGAGGGAAAGCGTACAGTTGAAATGAATGGTAAGACGTATTTAGTTGAAACAGCATTAACTGCTGAGGTTGCGATTGTATATGCGAAAAAAGCGGATCCATTTGGTAATCTTGTGTTTGATAAAAGCGCTCGTAACATGAATCCTCACGTAGCTATGGCAGGGAATATAACGATTGTAGAAGCCGAAGAAATCGTCCCACTTGGGAGTTTAGATCCAGAAGAAATTGTTGTCCCAGGAGTATTTGTAAATTATATCGTACCGTCGGAAGGAGTGAATTGGAAATGGGTATGGGCGTAGAAGTGAGAGATAAGATTGCTAGGCGCGCGGCGAAAGAAATACAAAATGGTATGATTGTAAATTTAGGTATTGGTATACCATCGCTTGTACCGAATCATCTTCCTGACGATATAAACGTTATGTTTCATGCGGAAAATGGAATTGTAGGTATGGGACCTACGCCAAGAAAAGGGAATGAAGACGAAAATTTATGTAACGCAGCAGGTTTACCGACTTCTCTTATTACAGGAGCGAGTTATTTTGATAGTTGCACAGCGTTTGGAATGATTCGAAAAGGTTTATTAGACATAACGATTCTTGGTTCATTACAAGTAAGTGAGAATGGTGATTTAGCGAACTGGATTGTACCAGGAAAACGAGTTCCAGGAATTGGGGGAGCGATGGATTTGGCACAAAAAGCGAAGCGTGTCGTTGTTGTGATGAATCATGTCGATAAATACGGAAATGCAAAAATTGTTTCGGAGTGTACATTACCATTAACTTCAAAGAAATGTGTAGATTTAATTATTACGGATATGGCAGTTATGGAAGTGACGCAGGGTGGACTCGTTTTACAAGAATTAATGAGCCCATACACAGTGGAAGATATAAAACAACATACAGAAGCTGATTTTAAAATTGGCTCTAACTTACTAGTAATCGAATGAGGGGAGATGGAATATATGGAGCAATTAAAAAAGAAAATTTGTGATTATATCGAGAGCCATGAAGAGGAAAGCGTAAAATTTTTAAAACGATTAATTCAAGAAAAAAGCGTATCTGGTGATGAAAGTGGTGCGCAGGCAATTGTGATTGAAAAATTACGTGAGCTAGGTTTAGATCTTGATATTTGGGAACCTTCATTTTCTAAAATGAAAGATCATCCTTATTTTGTATCACCGCGTACAAGTTTTTCAGATAGCCCGAACATAGTGGCAACTTTAAAAGGAAGTGGCGACGGGAAATCTATGATACTAAACGGGCATATTGATGTCGTACCAGAAGGAGATGTGAATCAGTGGGACCATCACCCTTATAGCGGTGAGCAAATAGGGAATCGTATATATGGTCGTGGAACAACGGATATGAAAGGCGGCAATGTCGCACTAATGCTTGCGATGGAAGCCATTATTGAATCTGGTATTGAATTAAAAGGAGATATTTATTTTCAAAGTGTAATTGAAGAAGAAAGCGGCGGGGCAGGAACATTAGCGACTATATTACGAGGATATAAAGCAGATGGTGTCATTATTCCAGAACCGACAAATATGAAGTTTTTCCCGAAACAACAAGGGTCCATGTGGTTTCGTCTACATGTGAAAGGAAAAGCAGCACACGGTGGTACACGTTATGAAGGAGTAAGTGCAATTGAAAAAAGCATGTTTGTTGTAGATCATTTGAGAAAATTGGAAGAGAAGAGAAATGACCGAATTACAGACCCGTTATTTAAAGGAATCCCGATTCCAATTCCAATTAATATTGGGAAAATTGAAGGCGGGAGCTGGCCAAGTTCTGTTCCTGATTCGTTAATTTTAGAAGGAAGATGTGGTATTGCGCCGAATGAGACTATAGAGGCAGCAAAAGAAGAGTTCGAAAATTGGATCGCTGAATTAAATAATGTGGACAATTGGTTTGTTGAAAATCCCGTAGAAGTAGAATGGTTTGGAGCGAGATGGGTTCCTGGTGAACTAGAAGAAAATCATGAGTTAATCACAACACTCGAGCATAACTTTGTTGAAATCGAAGGGAACGAACCAATTATTGAAGCATCTCCTTGGGGGACTGATGGAGGTTTATTTACACAAATCGCAGGTGTACCAACGATAGTATTTGGTCCAGGAGAGACAAAAGTAGCACATTATCCAAACGAATATATAGAAGTTGATAAAATGATAGCTGCCGCAAAAATTATTGCATGCACATTACTAGATTGGTGTGAGGTGAAAAAATGAAATACTATGAATCTTTTAGAGAACAGACGAATGGCTATACAGTAGAAGGCGTTTTAGATTATTTTAATAAACGTATTCGAGTAGACCACTACACAGGGAATATTGAGAGGATTATCCAAACAATTGACGAATTAGCAGAGAAACATTCTTTCACTAAATGTATTATTAAAGGAAAGGGAGAGCATGTTTCTACATGGCTCTCTTTCGGTTTTTTATTTGAAGCAACAATACCGCATTATTTTCAAGGTCACGATGCATACTTCTTCGTGAAATTTATTAATGATGAAAGACGAAATAGTATTCATTGGACTGAGGAAGATACTATTTTAAGCGGTGTTAAAGCAAAAGAAGTAAAGGGAAACATAGTCCCAGAGAAATTTCTATTAAGAAAAGCGACAGAAGAGGATGCGGAAGAATTAGCAGCTGTCTTTGGAAAAGTATTTGAAGTGTATCCGACACCTTTAAACGAAGCGAGTTATGTAAAACAAACGATGAAGGAAGACGATACAATATACTATGTGTACGAATTCGAGGGGAAAATAATTAGTACAGCATCTGCAGAAATGAATATAAAAGAAGGAAATGCAGAATTAACGAATTGTGCTACTTTACCCGAATATCGTAAGCATGGGTTTATGAAAAGTTTACTAATTAAGTTAGAAGAAGAACTGCAAGAAAAATCGATTTTCTGCTCCTATACAATTGCTCGATCGCTTTCTTTCGGAATGAATGCGGTCTTTCATCAGTTAGGTTATACGTATACAGGAAGACTGGCGAACAATTGCTACATTTTCGATAAGTTGGAAGATATGAATATATGGGTGAAAGATTTGTCTAAATAGTACAGTATAAAAATAGAACGGAATCGTCATGCTTATAATCGCACATAGGTATGCCGGAAATCCGGCATATGATTGCTGGATTTTCGGCAAAAGGGGGGATGACATTGCTAGCAGTTTCGACACAAGAAGTCATTGAAGCGATTTTGGGCAGTATTGATGAGGCTATACACGCAGTAGATGAAAATGGTATTTCAATTTTCTATAATACTGTAGCTGCAAAACACGATGGATCAAAAATTGAAAAAGTGTTAGGTAAACATTTGTTAGAAGCGTTTCCCTCTTTATCTAGGGAAACAAGTACGTTAATGAAAGTGTTAGATACAAAAAAACCAATTGTTCATCAAGTTCAGCATTATCAAAATTTAAATGGGGAAGACATTTGTACAGTAAATACGACGTTACCTATTTTTATAGATGGAAATATTGCTGGAGCTGTTGAAATTGCAAAAGATTATTCCACAGTTCAAAAACTTACGGATACAATTGTAGATTTGCAGTCAAAAATAAAGCGGTCATCTAGAAAAAAAGCAATCAAAAAGCATGTTGCATTTGAGACGATCGTGACGGATGACGCTCGGTTTAAACAGACGAAAGAATTAGCACAAAAAGTAGCGCCAACTGATGCAAATGTTTTAATATATGGGGAAACAGGGACAGGGAAAGAGTTATTTGTACAAGCGATTCATGAAGCTTCTAAACGGAAGAACAAGCCATTTATTGCACAAAACTGCGCAGCTTTGCCAGAGTCGCTATTAGAAAGTTTATTGTTCGGAACGACGAAAGGTAGCTATACTGGGGCAATTGAACGAGCGGGATTATTTGAACTTGTAGATGGTGGGACATTGTTTTTAGACGAACTGAATTCAATGCCTCTCGATTTACAAGCGAAAATGCTACGTGTATTAGAAGATGGTGTTATTCGTCGAATTGGTGATAATAAGACGAGAAAAGTAGATGTTCGCGTTATTACCGCAATGAATCAGCCACCAGAAGTATGTTTAAGAGAGAATAAAATTCGTACTGATTTATATTATCGATTAAATGTCTTTTCATTATATATTCCGCCGCTACGTGAAAGAACTGAGGATGTCTTATTATTAGCGTCTTATTTTTTGAACGAATATAATAAAAGTTATAAAAAAGGTGTACTTCAAATGGATAAGGAAGCGAAAGAAAGACTACAAGCTTATCAATGGCCTGGCAATGTTCGGGAGCTAAAACATACGATTGAACATGCCGTCATTATTGCAGAAGGGGATACACTAACAGCCGATTGTTTACCGCGTACATTTCGGAAAGAGAAGCTGCCAAAGAAGAAGAGCATATTGCCACTTAGAGAAGCACTTCATCAAACGGAAAAGGAATTAATAGATCAAGCGTTAATTGAAACGGAAGGGAATATATTACAAGCTGCAAAAATGTTAGGTATCCCTCGCCAAACGCTGCAATATAAACTGAGTAAGTACGACAAAACCGCCGAATAATTGGCGGTTTTTGTGTGTTTGCACCAATAAAAGAGCGTTTACATATATAAAAAGTAATGAATATGATAGTATGTATGGATTTCATACAGTGCTTACAAATATTTTTTCGTTTATGTAATAGCGTTCTCCGTACATTTACTTATCAATAATGTAAAGTTGGCATAACTATTGCTTATATAAAGGATGAGCGTATAAAAAGGGGGAATAGCAATGTTACATGATGTATACAAACCAAATCGTCACTGGAAGGATATCGAATTATGGAAAGATGTTACTGAAGAGCAATGGAATGATTGGGTTTGGCAATTAACGAATACGATCAAAACGTTAGATGACTTAAAGAAAGTGATTAACTTAACACCTGAAGAAGAAGAGGGCGTTAAAATTTCAACGAAAACGATCCCGTTAAACATTACACCGTACTATGCTTGGCTAATGAATCCTGATGATCCACGCTGTCCGATTCGGATGCAATCTGTACCGATCTCGGAAGAGTTATATAAAACAAAATATGATTTAGAAGATCCGCTTCATGAAGATGAAGATTCACCAGTTCCAGGGCTAACGCATCGTTATCCAGACCGTGTATTATTCTTAGTAACGAATCAATGTTCTATGTATTGTCGTTACTGTACACGCCGTCGTTTTAGTGGACAAATTGGAATGGGTGTGCCGAAGAAACAATTAGATGATGCAATTGGTTACATTCGTGATACACCACAAGTACGAGATGTATTAATTTCTGGTGGTGACGGTCTTCTTATTAACGATAAAATTTTAGAATATGTATTAAAAAATTTACGAGAGATTCCGCATGTCGAGATTATTCGTATCGGAACAAGAGCGCCGGTAGTATTCCCGCAGCGTATTACAGAAAACTTATGTAACATTATTAAAAAATACCATCCAGTATGGCTGAATACACATTTCAATACTTCTATTGAAATTACAGAAGAGTCGAAAAAAGCATGTGAAATGCTAGCGAATGCTGGTGTTCCGATCGGAAACCAAGCAGTAATTTTAGCTGGTATTAACGACAGCGTTCCAATTATGAAAAAACTGATGCATGACTTAGTAAAAATCCGTGTACGTCCATACTACATTTATCAATGTGACTTATCTGAAGGTATTGGTCATTTCCGTGCACCAGTATCTAAAGGCCTTGAAATTATTGAAGGTTTACGCGGTCATACATCTGGTTATGCGGTTCCAACATTCGTTGTTGATGCACCAGGAGGCGGCGGCAAAATTGCGCTTCAACCAAACTATTTAATTTCGCAAAGTGCAGATAAAGTTGTGCTTCGTAACTTTGAAGGTGTTATTACAACGTATCCAGAGCCAGAGAGCTATATTCCAGGAAGAGCGGAAGGGTACTTTAAAGAAATCTATCCAAACTACGAAGAAAAACGTTCAGATGTTGGTATCGCAGGTCTTATGAGCGATAAGAAATTTAACCTTGTTCCAGACGACTTACAGCGTATGAGCCGTCGTAAAGACTATGAAGATAATGACACTCATGCATCACTAAAAGATAAACGTGATAAGCGCGATCAACTTAAAGATAAAAAGTATCAATCGCAAATGGCTAAATTAGAGGAAAATGACAAAAAAAATGAGGGTGATGCAGTATGAATTGTATGTGGTGTGACAGTACAGAAGCGAAAGAAAGCTTGAATACTGTATATTGGGAATTACCAGATGGTACGAAAGCCATTGAAATCCAAGAGACACCATGCATTTCTTGTTCCTCATGTGGTATGGACTATCAAGCAGATCAAACAGTGAAAGAAATAGAAGATCAATTGTTTCTAATTTATACGAAAGATTTACCAAAACAACTAACATATGAAGAATTAATGGGAAGACCACGTCTATTAAAAAGAAATTATTTCGATTTTTAACCAGCTTTTATGCTGGTTTTTTTCTTTTTTGCCTTGTATAATGTATCCAAGTTAGAAAGGTAGGGAATATTTTTGAAAAAGACATTTTACCACTATATGATGAAGCATCGTGCAGCTTTATTTAGAAATGAAATTTCAGATTTAGCAGAGGCGATGTATGATGATTTAAGTTTTCCGAAGCAATCTGAAGACTATGATGAAATTAGTTCATACTTAGAATTGAGCGGAATGCTAGAAAGTATGTCTATATTTGATGAAGCTTGGGATTTATACATACAAGAGAGATGAAAACTATATGAATTTTTGGAAGTGAAGCTAGTCTATTTGCTAGCTTTTTTACGTTGTAAATAAATTTTTTATATAGTGATATTTTTTATTGAAAAAATTTATGAATATACGCTTCTGTGATAAGCGTTTTTAAGTAGGTTGCATATACTGTTATCAAAATCACGACGTCAAAAAAAGGAGAGATATAGATGGCAAGAAAAAAGCAACCTAAATATAACGTAGGGGACATAGTCGTGATTACGCTATATGGAACCGTTGGGAAAATCACAAATATGAAGGTTTTGGATGGAGTTTACGTATACGAAGTCAATAATCACGATGGGTTTTACGTAGAGCAAACATTGCAGCACGTTTCAGAGCAAGATATGAAAAAAGGTGAAACTGAGTGGATTGAATTAAACTATAATTTTACTTTTGGTGATCTCGTGCAAGTAACAGGATATGATAAAGATGTTTTTCGAATTGTTGGTTTTCGTACAGAAGTATGGAGATATAAAAATGACGCATGGGAAGATACAATATACGAATTGTCACGAATTACGGACGGTGAATGGTTAGAAGCAGATGAATCAGATTTAACGTTACTTGCCAATGCTCAAACGGCAAATGCAATTTTGAAAAAAATGAAACAAGACAAAGCTGGTATGAATAAATTAGATTTAGGAAAATTAAAGTCAATTAACAACTCAAAAAAAGTGAGTGTTAAGACAAATCGTCAAGAAATCATTGATGGATTACTTGATATTTATAACGATTATCAATTGTTATTTGATACATTTAAAGATGAAGAATACAAAATTGTTATGGATGTTGTTCATAATTATTTAGTTAAATTGACAGAGAAAAAATAGTTAACTAGAAAGAGAGAACGAATTGAACAACAACATATGCAGTATAAGGTATGCCTACAATTATTAAAAAAATAAAAAGCCATTTGATAAGAGAGTCTGCCCATTGATCTTCATGCATGAACTCTTCTTTTGTTTGCCCAACTTCTTGTTCTACCTCATATTGGTATTCCATAATTAAATCCCCCTTTTTGATAGCTTGTACTACCATCGTATGCGTCTTGTCCAAAGGATATGACCTATAAAAAAAGAAAAACTATTTTTCTAATCTCATATACATATTTTTGAGATTTTTTCATAAAACAGAAATAAAGGAGTGATGCTCATGAAGGAAATTGAAGTCGTAATTGATACGGAAGAGATTGCGGAGTTTTTTTATGAGCAACTAATTGAAAGAGGATACGTCCCAAAACGAGAAGAAATTGAAGATCTCGCAGATATTACATTCGAGTATTTATTAGAGAAATGTATGATTGATGAAGTTTTTGATGAAGAGGATGAGTGAAAGTAACGACGGGCTTAACTCGTCGTTTTTTACTCTTTACAAACTTGTCACAAATATAGTCGGAAATAGTTGGTATAATTAAAAGAAAATTTTACTCAAGAGGTGAAGGGATGTTCAAAAAAATTATTGATTCTTTATTAGGTAGGAAAAAATATCGTTCGTATTCGAGTAGTGATTATCGCCATAGAGGGCGCTCTTATTCAAGTAGTGACTATAAGCGACGTTCATCTGGTTATGGACACCAACATTATAAAAGAAAACGTAAAAGCCGCAGCTTCTTTTCAAGTAGCTGATGAAATGGCGTCGTATACTAGCTTTATTTGATAGACCACTGCGAAAAAATACAATCGTTGCAGAACGTTATAAAATTGAATCAGTAATTGGAATGGGCAGTTATGGGGTTACATATGTCGTTAATGATTTACAAATAAATAGATATAAAGTCTTAAAGCAATTAAGGCAGAGTAAACAAAGGTATGAGTCTGGTAGAAAATCATTTGAACAAGAGAAAATGATTTTACAAACATTAAATCATCATGCAATTCCTAGTTTATATGATCATTTCGTATGGGAGAAAAAAAGCTTTTTTGTGATGAAATATATGCCTGGTAAAAATTTCGAAGATTATATTTTCCTAGATAGGTATGTATATACAGAACGTGAAGTTTTTAAAATTTTATACGAAATATTAGAGATTGTATCGGTGTTTCATAGTAAAGGTATCATTCACCGAGATTTACGTATTCCGAATATATTAATGAAAGAAAATCAAATTAGTATCATTGATTTTGGATTAGCTAAATTGAAGGGTGAGAGTGATGAACGAGCTACAACTTATGAAGGTGAACAAGCTTTGATGCGAGAAGTTCACTTTCGTAGCGATTTTTATGCGCTTGGTCATTTCTCGTTATTTTTATTATATGCAGGCTATGAATCTAATGAAAAACATGAAAAACCATGGTATGAAGAATTAACTTTGGAAAAGTATAACCGTGAAATGCTTATGCGAATGTTACAAATAAAAACGCCGTACTATGAGAATGTACAAGATTTAAAAAAAGATGTAGCTTTTGTTTTAGAAAGGATGGAGGTTCCATGTTTCAAAAGTTTTTAGCAAGCGTTGGTATTGGTAATGCAAAAGTGGATACAGTTCTTGAAAAAGATGAGTATATTGTTGGAGAAGAGATACTAGGGAAGGTTCATATAACTGGTGGTTCAGTTAGCCAACAAATTGAAAGCATTTACTTAACGTTATCAACATCATATGTACGAGAAGTGGATGATAAAAAAGTAACAGCAACATATGATTTAGAGCGAGTTCGTTTAACAGAACCTTTTTCTGTTGAGCCGAATGAAAAAAAAGAAATTCCATTTTCATTTATAATGCCAGTTGAAACGCCGCTTACACTTGGAATGAAAACAGTTTGGGTGCATACAGGCCTTGATATTAAACGCAGTATAGATCCAAGTGATCGTGATTACATTCAAGTGTTGCCAAATGTATTATTAAATAGTGTGTTAGAGAGTGTAAATCAATTAGGTTTTAAAGTGCGTCATATAGAATGTGAAGAATTACCGTATCGATTACGTAAGCAAGTTCCATTTGCACAAGAGTTTGAGTTTGTGCCTGTTTCCGGAGAGTATTATGGGAAATTAGATGAACTAGAATTATTAATCTTGCCAAGCGCTTACGATCGCTTAGAGATTATTATGGAAGTAGACAGAAAATCTCGTGGATTAGCAGGTTTATTTGCAGAAGCGCTTGATCTTGACGAGAAAGTGATTCGCTTTACAGTAACGAATGAAGATATTCCAGCGATGAAAGAAAAAATTAACAATTATATTTTTTAATAAACTATGCATAAAAAAGAAATGGAGAGGAAAACTAAAACAACCGCTCCATTTTTTTGCATAGTGAGGTTATGTATGTGAAACGATATCGACATTTATACTTGTTAAGTTTTACGCTACTCATTTGTTTTGTCGTATTATCACTTTCGTATCATACCGCTTGTATTGAGAAATTTGACAATATAGTCGCGCATTTTATTCAAAGTTTTCGAAACGATTACTTGACAGCCTACTTTACTTGGGTGTCTTTTATCGGTTCCAAAAGAATATACTTTCCTTTACTCATTATTCTTGTAATGTATTTTCTCGTTAGAAAAAAGTTGCTTAGTGCATTACTTCTAACAATTAATTATTATGGATCTCGTTATTTAAACAGTATGCTTAAACTATGGTACGAACGAGCAAGACCTGATGTAACGCAGCTTGTTACGGCAACTGGATATAGTTTTCCGAGCGGTCATACGATGAATGCTACTGCTTTTTTAGGATTTATTGCATACGTCACCATTACTGAAGAACGAATTACATTGCATAAAAAATTGTTGATTATTTTTATAGCGAGCTTTGTTGTATTATCTATTTCAGTTAGCCGAATATATCTTGGCGTGCACTATCCATCAGACATATTAGCAGGATGGGCAGCTGGGGGTAGCTGGCTCGTTTTATGTGTTATATTTCATAAAACGTTCATTAAAAAAGAACCTATGTCATAATAGGTTCTTTTTCCATTGGTTCAACATGAATGTGTGCATGGTAAATGCCAAACTTTTTCCGAAGCATAGCCTCGATGTTGTCAGTAATACAATGACTTTCACCAACATCCATACGAGCATCTACCTCGATTGTAATATCAACGTACGTTTGATTCCCATACATACGAGCGCGAATATCTACGATGTTTTCCACGCCACCAATATGTTCAATAGCATCAGCGTACTCTTCCATCTTATCTGGATCGATTCCATCCGTTAACATATGAGAAGCTTCTACGAAAATCTCCCATGCAGTTTTACAAATAATAAGGCCGACAATTAAAGCGGCAATAGGATCTAAAATGGGCATTTGGAACTGCGAACCGACAATACCTACTACTGTACCGATACTCACGAGAGCATCTGATAAATTATCCTTCGCAGCGGCTTCTAATGATTTACTATTTGTGCGTGCTGCAATCTTTTTCGTATACAAATACACAAAATACATAACGCCAGCAGAAAATAAGGCTACCCATGCAGCAAGTACATTAGGCGCTGCTTGTTTCGGATTAAAAAAAGATTGAATGGCACTAATAACAACTTCTAAACCGACCGTTGCCATAATAAAAGAAGCAACAAGTGATGCAATTTGTTCTGCGCGCGAATGCCCATAAGGATGATCTGGGTCACGAGGTTTACGAGAGATTTTTAGACCAATTAATATCGCTAAAGAAGCACCGATATCCGTTAAGTTATTTAAACCGTCAGCACGTAATGCGCTAGAGAGGGTAATATAACTGATGATGATTTTCATAGAGGATAAAAATATGTAGGCCATAATGCTGACAATTGCACCTTTATCAGCTTCTTTATGAGAAAGAGTATCCATTTTAATCACTCACCTTTCTACAAGGAATTTCTTTCTATAAATAGAGTACCAAACGAAACTCGTGTGGGTCTATACAAACATTGTTGACGTTTTTTAGCTTTTTAAGAAGGGGATAACAAAGTTTCGCTAAGGAAAAATATGTTGTAAAGTGCAAAGTTAGAGTATAAACGCGATTTGGATCGAGGGGATAGGGGAAGGGATACATTTATTATGATGAATCCGTATACTACACAACTGAAAGATGATTGGGCAAAATAAAAACCCTCTAGAAAATATTTTTCAGAGGGTTTTCATCCTAGTATGCTTCTAAAAACTCAGTAACTTGCTCTTCAGTTTTTGCGTTAGCACTATGTAAGTGGCCTAGCTTCTCGCCATTTTGATATACAAGTAAACTTGGAATACCCATTACTTGATACTCTTCAGCGATACTTGGGAACTCATCTTTATTAATAGAATACCATTCAAACTTATTGAACTCTTCCATCACATCTCCGATAAAGTTGTCCATACGAACACAATCTGGGCACCATGTAGTAAAGAACTTAACAACTACTGGCTCCTCGCTTGCGATGATGTCTTTGAATTCCTGTTCAGATTTGATTTCTTTCATGTTTTGTTTCTCCTTTTTCACTATTCATATTTTTGGTTGTTTAGTTGGTGTATTTGCTATGAAACGAAAACTTCTGACGAAAGTTTTCTTTCCAAATAATTCGTTTGCAAATTGATTCACCGCAGTTTCTTGAAGTTCTGGTATAACATGTGAGTAGATATCCAGTGTGATTCTACTCTTTTATGTCCTAGTCGTTCATTTGCTATTTTCAGATATGCATCTTAAATCTAGAAATGAGTATTAGGAACCTCACTTTTCTTTATAAGCTTTTTCGTGAGCTGTGTCAAACTTCTGAAATTGTAAGGTTACTATTATAAGTGGGGGAAATTAAATTGTATTCATGATAGCCATTGCTATCACGTTCTTTTCCACAAATATTTTTATGAGATGTTTTATGAAGCACCTGTAATGTAATGTCGGATAAAGCAAGCAATCTTTTTCCGGTACTTAGAGAAGGAAAACGGTGGATGATCATTACTTATAAATGGGGTGAGTGAATTGAACAACAAGCAGGGAATTCCAAAAATGATGTAGGGGATACATGTATGAATTTAGAGGAATCGTTATAAGAACTTGTTCGTGAAGTTGTAAGAGAAGCGCGGCTAACAAGAGGGGGAATTGCTGTCCTGTATAGAGCGAAAGAAATCGTAAGAACATCTTAGGAGTTATTCAGCGGTTAATAAGTGAGGAGGGAATTATAGATGTGGTAGAAGGAGATCATTATATTATTCTTTCAGAGGGAGAATTAGGATGTTGAAATGGGAAAAGAAACTGTTTTCAAAAAACGCCCACCCTGCATTGTTTGTGAGAAACAATGCAGGATGGGCTTCACTTAAAAGAAACGAATTGGATTTGTGAAAATTGTGCCCGAATTACGCAAGAACAAGATATTGAAATAGATAGCTATACCCTTTTACACCTTATTCCATAAATAACAAAGCTGGTGAGCTTCTGATTCAAGAGCTATTAAATGATCATTATTAATAGAGTTATTCGTATACATTCTATTCTTTTGGATGTTAAGGACCGTATAATTCACATTGTTATATTCATTGGAAAATGTTGATTCATTTAATAATGTCAGTGTGGAGTTGATGTTATATTTATCAATTCGCTCTTTTTTTCCTTTGAAAAACAGTTTAATAAGATGCGGCTCATCATTAATGAGTAAACCGAGTTCAGGTGATGAGCGGACGATTAAATGATCTGATAACCAATGTGATTTACCTGGATCAAACCAAGAGACGTCTTTGTTTTTAATGAATTTTTTGTACTGCTTTATAACATCAATATAGTTTTGTTTTTTCTTCTGGTCAACAGTTTGTACTAATGTTTCAAAACATTCAAAAGGTAGTTCGTTTTTATGAAATTTAATAACAGTTTCTCGTAATTGTTTCCAGTAATCAAAAACTGGGTGATATTCAGGTTGAGATTTTAGATTCTTTACAAAATTTGTTTTTGCTGCACTACTTTTCAGTGTGAAGTCTAAAAATTGTGTAAGTCCCACCTTAATTTCCGCCATGTTACACCCCCTTTCCAAACATTACTAATTCGATATTGAAAAGGGAAATCCTGCATTTTTAAGGAGGTGAACTAGATGCTAGATGATGAAGAGCTGAAGGAACAAGAACGGCTCTTTTGTTTATATTACGTGAAATACTTTAAAGGGAAACAAGCTGTACGGGAAGCTGGGTATGTAAAAAGAGGCATGCATAGTACGAGTAGCCGATTTCATAGAAGAGAACGTGTAGCATTGTAAATCCGAGAATTGAAAGGTGAAATGGTTGAAAATATATTTTTGGAAGTGATGAGTGGGTTGAATGAGTAAATCAATATTGTTTTTGCTAATACGAAAAAAGGTCCTGTTGTTTCCAACAGGACCTTTCCTAAAATGGCAAAGAGTAACTCTTACCTTACTCTTCTCGTATATAATACCTGAAAAAGATAGATGTATATACAACAAGACATTCCGATATAATTATTTGAATATAGTGTTTAAAAATAAAAAGGTGGGATTTAAAATAAGGAATTAAATTACAAATGTTGATTTATCAATTGGTTTGAATGTTTTTCTGTTAACTTGTAGTAAATAAAGTGATATTGAGATAATAAGATATGTAATTTTACATACCGGATTGTAAAAGCTGAATAAGGGTGTAAATGACCTAAATGATACGGAAGTTAAGGGAGAGTAATACTAAAATTTCCGTTTATCTGTTTACTGGATGAAATAAATTCATTTGAATAGAAGCGAAAAATAGAGGTTTGCCTTAGACATTTATGAAGGTTAAGAATATTTATAACGAAAGGAGTAAATACACAGGTCTGATTTTTGTAATGATGGAGGGAATTGTTGTGGACATAACTCAAAGTATGGCACGAATAGTGGTTAATGGGAAGGATCTTCCGTTTCGTTCAGTTCGAACTTCTGTATGGAATCAAGGACCTGTAAATGATTTAATTGTTTCAACAAACCTGAGAATCGAGGAGCTTTATCAGTTTATGTGGTCACAAGTGCCAGTAATGCTTGCGATGTATTTTCTTCAGGGTGCGGACTTAATGAGGTTTGCTAGAATTACTGGGATTAATCAAAGTGTAACGGGAGAATATATTTATCATTTCTCTTGGGGATAAAACGAATGTAAAGTAGCTTAACAGTTTTTAATAAATGAAATAGAAATGAGTGGGGAGAATGTTTTATTCATATTTTGCTTCTCAAGCTGGTATGCGACCAGCGTATGGTACATCTATAACGTATAGCGGAGCACAAAGTACAGTTCAAGCTGTTCAACAAGCGTTACAAATGCAACAACAAATGCAAATGCAGCAACAAGGTATTCAACCGTATTATTCATCTATGGAGTATTTTTATCCAATGCAAACAATTACACCATATGGAAGTTCTTTTCTTACGATTCCATATGGAACTGTATTTAATCTATAAAGAAAAATTTTTATTAGTTGGGAGCGGGTTCCAAATCGATTATTAGCTCTTACCAATCGGGCAGCAAGGCTCCCACCTAACTTTCGCGTATGTGCCGAGTTTTGAGGTGTGAGTCTTATTGCTTACAAATGGCGGGCACAATTGAGGGGGATGAAATTGTGTTTATGTAAGCGTCAAATAGTCCCCACATATAATTTGTAAATAATCCATGAGACAATCTTCGTACATACTACAAGTGGCGTTTTTTTGTGAGAAGACACCGATTAAAGAAAGAATGGGAATTACCGTATCATGATAAATGATGGTTAGTGGCTTTGTATGAAAGGGGATACATGAACATTTACTTACACGAACCAGGTCGATATGCAGCAACGAAATCCTATCTGTGGTTATATTGTATAGGGCTATTTTCCTATGACTATCAGCTTACAAGAATAGGAGAAGATCCGAACTGTCTTTTAACTGGTTTTGAAGGATATTTACAGACATAACATCACATATTTTGTTTATAATTGTAAATAGTTATTAAAATGTATAAATTTTTTTTATAAATAAAAAAGGAAAAATAATGCAACTTTTTAATTTGTTTATTCGTGTTATATATGAAAGGAGGAGGGGAATGGAGATTGAAGAAATATATAAAGTTTATATAAACGATGTGTACCGGTATTTATTTTCCCTTTCTCGTAGCCATCATGTAGCGGAGGACTTGATGCAGGAGACTTTTTATCGTGCGTATCTTTATTTGGAAGACTATGAAAACCAAAAGGTAAAATCATGGCTTTTTAAAGTGGCATATCATACGTTTATTGACTTTGTTAGGAAAGAGAAAAAAGTAACCTTTGTAGGAACGGAAGAATTAGAGACAATACAGGCAGGGGAATCTACAGAAGAGTATGTAGTCGCAAAAAATAGTTATGAAAAATTAATTCAGATTATTCATACTTTACCAGTGGTAGAGGCACAAGCTATTTTATTATGTGACGTACATCAATTAACGTACGAAGAGGGTGCTACTGTATTAGATTTAAAGGTAAATACTTATAAAAGTCACATATTTCGCGGGAGAAAGAGATTAAAAAAAATGTTAAAGGAGGAAAAGAGTCAAAATGACAAATGATAAACCTCATTCTGAACAAGATGATTATAAAGAATTGTTACAAGAAGCTCTTCATCAAAGACCAGCCTCTCTTCCTGATGGAAAACAGGAGCAAGTGTTGAAAATAGGTAAAAAAAGAGCGCGCATTACGAATGTTTTGATTGTATTTACTTTTTTATTACTTATTCAACCTATTTTATATATATCTACACTTTTATATTATACATTGGCACCTACAAACGCGATGGAGATACGGAATGTAGTAAATCAAACGTTAAGTGTAACAGAACCAAATGTATTTATGAAAGAAAGGGACATGGAGCAAACATTGTTACCGCTTAGTTTACAATTGCATTTTGATTTGTATAAAAGGGTAGGAAAGAAAGATATTCGAATAGGAGAAGAGAAAACAGATTATTTATTAAGTAAAGCCACGAAAGTAAGCCGTGAATATACAACAGATGAAAAAATTCCAGAAATCCCGTATATAGATAACGAAGTATTGTCTCATCCTAATAATTATAATGCGACCTATAATAGTGGCGAAGAAGCACAGATATTAAAGGGTCTTCCGCAAGAATCTGTTGTAGAAGCATTTGTATCTTTTAGGGAATTATTAAGTGTACAAGAGGTAACGGATATGTTTCCTACTATTGATATCGTTTGGTATGCAGTTAATACCGGATTAGAGGAGAAGCAAAAGAATGATGAGGGTATGTATGTTGCCCCGATTGGCTTTCCAGCAGATATGATTTCAAGTCCAAGTGGTGCTTTTTTAAGTGATTCACCCCATGAGGAACAATTTATTGATGTTTTAAAGTCATTACAGAAGCATGAAAATTTAGCAGTGAAACTATCTAGAGCGAAAGTATTAGAGTTGTCAAAGCGCATTTCTTTCCTTGAAAAAAATGGGGTAAAAACATATGGGGCAGTTGTAACTGGACCTAAAGTAGAAGTTGAAAAAATGATGAGTCACGAAAAAGTTAGAAAATTGAAAGTAGGTGAAGCGAGGTTATGGAATTGGCATTCTTAAAAAAAAGAAAGAATCATATGTATAAACAGGAAACCTGGATGGGGACTATTTCATTAATTATTGCCTTTTTAGCGCTATTGTATTTGAACATTATATTGCTTATTCAAGAAACATTTATAGGTAAAGGTTTTCTGCAAATAGTTGGGATTGGAGTGGTGTGCTCAGTCTTAGGTATGATCACAAAAAGCAAAAGTCGAAAATATGCATTGTGGGCATGTAGTTTATTTGTTTTTATACTACTGTTTGCTGTATTTGGATTTATGTTAGGTTGGATGATAAGCTTTGGGCCATAAATATGTGGGAAAGAGCGAATGTAGATTCGCTCTTTTTTTATGTATTGAAAGTAAAATAGATAAGAGAAGAATCTATCAACTTTTAATGGAGTGTACTATACATCTAGGTTGTGTTTTTATTGATATGTTTTCCCCTTATGTGTATATAAATAGGCGACAAGTATAGGGCTAAAGCAATAACTCGTCCAAACATTGAGAATCTCTCTTACATAATATGTAGTAATAAGCATGAAAGGGGAACTAGTATGTCTTGCTATAACTACTGTAAGTATTGTAAAGAGTATAAAAAGAAACAGCATGACTGTTGTAAGAACACGAGTAAGTGTAATGACAACAAGGATAAGCTTGTTAGGGCATCAGCATTTAGGGCTAGAAATACGGTGGATCAAACGGTTCCTGCCAATACTTTTGTAAAGGTATTGTTCCAAGATGAACAATTTGATTTAGCAAATGAGTATAATCCAGCAACGTCTATCTTTATTCCGAAGACTAGAGGGGTTTACTCTATTATTGGAACGATTGGTTTTTTTCCAAATGATTTTAACTTAAATTATAGAGCTCGTGTAGAAATTCGTGTGAATGGAAACGCAGCAATAGCTATAGATAATGACTTTTTTGGTCCAATAAGTTTTGGAAATGTAGTAAGTGTTTCGACGATCGTTCAATTGGATGAAGGAGACCAAGTTGAGGTTTATGCACAAAGTAGCATAGATGGAGTTTTAAGTTCTTCGGAAGATGGCTCACATTTTGAAGCTGCAAGATTCCCTTCTCCAATTAAATAAATTTGGTAAACTATGAATATATGGAAGCTAAAGGATAATCCTCACCAAAATGGTGGGGATATTTTATTCTATTGAAAATAGGAATAGTTTGTCCAAACTATTCTTATCCAAGTTACATAGTATGTAATAATAAGTTTAAAGGGGGACTTACTACGTCTTATTATTACTGTAAGTATTGTAAGGATTATAAAAAGAAAAGTCATGATTGCTTTAGAAAAAATAGTCAATGTGATAGAAAGTATGTAAAAGTGAAATGTTGTGAGGATAAGAAAGAAAAGCTTGTTAGGGCGTCTGCATTTAGAGCTGTTAATACAATGAATCAACCTGTTCCGGAAAATACTTCTGTTAAAGTATTGTTCCAAGCCGAACAGTTTGATTTAGCGAATGAATATAATCCAGTAACATCTATTTTTATTCCGAAGACTAAAGGAGTATATAGTGTATTAGGGAATATAACGTTCTCTCCAAATGATTTTAATGTAAATTACAGAGCTCGAGTAGAAATTCGTGTGAATGGAAATCCAGCAATAGCAATAGATAATGATTTCTTTGGGACTGGGGTATTTTTTAATAATGATGTTTCAGTAACTTCTATTCTTCAATTAGAAGCAGGGGATTCAGTTGAAATTTTTGCTGAGAGTAGTGTTGCTGGAGTGATTGTTCAAAATGTTAATGGTTTAAATACGGTTCACTTTGAAGCTGCAAGATTTCCGTCTCCAATTAAATAACGAAGACAATAAAGTACTTTTCAGTAGGTTTAGTTAATCCCCTTCACCAAATGGTGGGGGATTGTTATTGCTTTTCTAAAATATATAAGTAAATAGGTTAAATGTAGTTTATTTCAGGAGCATTTCGCATGCTAGGATGTAATGATGAAAGTGAAAATAAAAACAGCAATGAGGTATAACATATAAAATAAAAGATAAAGTTTCAAAATTATTTTTTGTAGTTTTTGAGATTGAAAGGGCTATTTGATCTTCTACAGATAATAAAAAGAGTACAACGAAAATAAGTAATATGGTGGTGAAAGTTCTTTAGCATCACATTTGCTAGTTGTTTTACGGGCTTTTTCTTTGCTATATAAAAATTACATATTTAACATAGGTATATGTAGGTATTGCTAATGTATGGAAAGGAATAACATTAAGGTGATTACACTATATAAAAATAAAATAAATACTAAGATGAGTAGTATGGGATGCAACTTGAACATATTTGACCTCCTTGAGTATATAAAGAATTTTAATGCATATTTGGTCAATTTAGAAGGGGAATATATGAATGAATGATGATTGAATCGATACACTAATTTAACAGAATAGTGAACGTATAATAAATAAGGGAGCATTGCTGAATACACATTGATTAGGTTGTGTATAAGTACCAGAGGGGTTTACCACTCATGAAATATAAAAGTAAACAGGTTTATGTGCACAGAATGAGAGATAAATAAAAAAAGAGCATACATAAAAAGTACGCTCTAAAGAAAGATAGGTTTTATGAGTGGATAATCTCCATACGATAATATATGCTCGGTTAATAAAAACGTGTGAAAAATCAATAGATTATCAATGGAATATCATGAAATGAGTAATTTTAGTCTATTACCGAGGTCGTCTAATTAACCAAATTGTAAGGATTGTAAATAGAACAGATTAACAACTGGATAATGATCGCACTTCAATTTCGTATTTCTTATAGTCTGGATATTGCGTAATAGTATGACACTTAGTTGTGGAAAGTTGATTAATTATAGAAACATTTGTAATTACCTCGTTACAAGGACCGAAAAATGTAACTTTTAGTTTTGAATTTGGTGGAACTTTGAACACGATAGGTTTTTTTTCCATAAAATCAGCTCCTAATATGCAGTATCGTATACTGCGTTTTTTCGTTCAGATGATAAAGACGTATTAATATAATATGAAATTTTAGTTGAGTTGATAATGATATGGAATTTTATGGTGTGGTAAAAATGTGGAAATACAGTAGAAGCTGAGAATGTTCTATAAATGTTTAATCGATATAATAGGTAAAAGTGAAAAATAAGTAATTTATCTAATACACTTTTTTCCTTACTGCATATTATAATAGTAAGAATTGTATTAGGAGGTAATGAAAGAGTGCAAGAAAATGTACAAGCTCAACCTCAGCTTTCACCACCATGGGTCACATATTTCAATGAGTTGAAAAATTCAATTGGTGCTGATCCAACTGTTACAGTTGGTCCGCTGATTCCAGTTGGCGGGAATTATATTATTTTGGTGCACGCGTTAAGTAATGAAAAAGCGATAGCGTTAGCGACGCTTTTAAAATCTTTTGTAGAATTTGGGAATGTAAGTGTAACGGTTATTGTAACGAATAATGAAAATAACATTGTAAACCCACTTCCATGCCCACTAGATGCATTTGAAATTGCTCATTTATTTCAAGTGGCGTTAGAAAATAATCCTTATTTTGAACAAGTTGTTGTACAGCCGCAGCTCCCTGGTGGATCAAATGTTGTCTTTCCAGTTTTTGCAGCGCAAGTAATTCAATTTTTTAACGATGATATTTCAAATTTATGTCAAACATTTACTGGTGTTGCTGCAAATGTATTTCATGATGTAATGAACGATGACGTTTGTGATATCCCAATTTTATTCTCCACAAGCTGTGTTCTGAGCGGTGAGAGTGCACAATTACAAAATGCAGATTTAACACCAAAACTGTTTTACTAGATTGTAAGTAGACATTTTCATTAATAGAAAATGTCTTTTTTGTATGCATTAACGTTACTTTGTCGAGCAAATTGCGGGTGATGAACGAAACTTCCACTAATAAAAGTGTTACTGGATCTTGTATAGCATGTAAAGGTAGTCTGTTTGAATTGAAAATATATAAGAAATGAGAGGGAAATCATTTTCGTGAATATAGAATAATCGCAAGAAACACAGTAAGTTAGCAGTCATACATATGTTTCTTAGTCTAAAGAAGGTGAATACCGATGAGTAGTAATATTGAAAACATTTCTAATATTAGCGCTAATGGAAGATTGATTAACTGATATTATTTACTAATGGATGTTAGTGCATATTTCGAATTTGTGAATGAACCGTATGAAATATAAATAAAATTAGTGGAAGTTTAATTAAAAGATTATATGTTTTGAAAAAATAATATAGATTCTCTTTATTTATATTATAGCTAGCTAGTGTTAGGCATAAGGGGCTTTCAATAAAGCTAGCTTTGAATATGATAATAAAAAGGGGTTGAATTGTATTGGGGTATATTATCGATATTTCAAAATGGAATGGAACGATTAATTGGGATATTGCAGCATCTCAGCTAGATTTAGTTATTGCTAGAGTTCAAGATGGTTCGAATACGGTAGATTTTATGTATCAAAATTATGTGAATGAAATGAAGAAACGCAGTATTCCATTTGGTAATTATGCATTTTGTCGTTTTATATCTATTGCTGATGCAAGGAAAGAGGCACAAGATTTTTGGAGTCGCGGCGATAAATCTGCTAAGTTTTGGGTGGTGGACGTAGAAATTCAAACGATGATGGATATGCAAGGGGGGACACAAACATTTATAGACGAATTACGCCGTTTAGGTGCGAAAAAAGTAGGGCTATATGTGGGACATCACACGTATGTATCATTTGGAGCACGTAATATTGAAGTTGATTTTGTATGGATTCCTCGTTACGGTGGGAATAAGCCAGCATATCCATGTGATATTTGGCAATATACTGATTCGGGATATGTTCCTGGTATTGGGAAATGTGATTTAAATCAATTAATAGGAAATAAGGCGCTTTCTTGGTTTATAGGTTCGGATCAAGTAAATCAATCTATTCAATTTAACAAAGAAAATACACAGCAATCGAATGGTATTGGTATTGCAGTTTCAAAATATCCTGATGGGTATGCTATAAACTTATATGAACATCCTGCGAATCCTCAGTTTACAGGTACAATCACTCAAAAAACTCCATATTCAGTCTTACATGGTTATTGGGGAGGCGCAGATAAAGATATGATTTGCTTAGGAAATGATAAACAGTGGGTATATGTAAAACATTTTGATGTGAAATGGTTTTATGCATCCTCAAAATATCCTGATGGGTATGGAGTAAATTATTATGCAGAGCCTGAATGTATAAATTATAAAGGGAATATTGATGGATCAAAATCTTTTCGTGTGTGGGGCAGAGCGAAAAATGCGGTAGATATCGGGCAAAATAATTGGATACCGGAAGAACATGTAACTATTAAGTATCTATAAGTAGTTACATGTTTTTAGAAAAAAGTAAAAGGTCATCTTACTGATACATAGTAAGATGACCTTTTACTTTTTGAACAAAAGAACATGATACATAGTTTTTCAAATGAAATGAATTACATGTGGAAAACACACTGTTTACACAAGTACACTGTATAGTTATTCTTGTATAATAATAAAAGTGAGGTATTTTGAATTGAAAAAAAACAAGCTATTTTTAGGAACAATTATTTCATGCGTAGTACTGGCATTATCTGCATGTGGTTCCTCAGACAACGTAGTAACATCAAAAGTAGGAAATGTTACAGAGAAAGAATTAAGTAAAGAATTAAGACAAAAATATGGAGAAAGTACTTTATACCAAATGGTGTTAAGTAAGGCGTTGCTAGATAAATATAAAGTTTCAGATGAGGAAGCCAAAAAACAAGTAGAAGAAGCAAAAGATAAAATGGGTGACAACTTCAAATCGACTTTAGAACAAGTTGGATTGAAAAATGAAGATGAATTAAAAGAAAAAATGAAACCCGAAATTGCATTTGAGAAAGCGATTAAAGCGACTGTCACAGAAAAAGATGTAAAAGATAACTATAAACCAGAGATGAAGGTAAGTCACATTTTAGTGAAAGATGAAAAGACTGCTAAAGAAGTGAAAGAGAAAGTAAATAATGGTGAAGATTTTGCGGCTTTGGCGAAGCAATATTCAGAGGACACTGGTTCAAAGGAACAAGGCGGGGAAATAACTGGCTTTGCTCCAGGGCAAACGGTGAAAGAATTTGAGGAAACTGCATATAAATTAGATGCAGGACAAGTAAGTGAGCCAGTAAAAACAACTTACGGTTACCATATTATTAAAGTGACGGATAAAAAAGAATTGAAGCCATTTGATGAAGTAAAAGATCAAATTCGTAAAGATTTAGAACAGCAAAGACTACAAGATACGACAGGTAAATGGAAACAACAAGTAGTCAATGATTTATTGAAAGATGCTGATATTAAGGTGAATGATAAGGATTTTAAAAACACATTTGAATTTTTAGAAAAGAAATAATGATTGTAATTAGAAAAAGGGAACCTATATAGGTTCCCTTTTTCTAATTAGTGTGTGAGTTATAAATAGATAGTAAGACAATACAATATTACATTTAAATATTAAGAATTACAATAGAAAATTATGTAATTTATCAAAGTGGAATGATCAATACTTCATAGAATATTGATATTATAATGTTTTGTTTGCTTAATTTCATTAAATATAAAGCAAATTTATTAATTCCATCCCACTATTTGCAGGCAATTTGATTGGTGTAGGCTAATTATTAGTCGAGAATGAACAAAATCCTAATTGATTTAAATTTTACTTTATTGAATTGGATAAGCATAATTTGCAGAATGAAACATACAATATTATTGAAAAAATATTGATGCTAAATGAAGTGAAAAGCAGAGCATTCTACTAAAAGGGATGTTCTTTTTAGTATGAAATTTTTAGAATAAAGAAAGAATGCTTTTAAACAAATTATTTAATAGATAAATATATTACGTAGGAGGAGAAAATATGAAAGTAATTTTTCAAAGAGAAAGTGGAGGGAAGGTTTTTGAATCGTATGATGAAGATATAAGCAACTTATTAGCTATTTTAAAAGAAACGAAAGGGATTAAGATTGGGATGGTTGAATATGAAGTATTAAAATACGAATTAGAGTATTTTCGTAACCCGAAAAAAGCAGTAACAGAGAGGGAGTTACATATAATAGTACAACCAAAATATATGTAATAATAAGGGACAATTATTTATAAATAGTTTTATACAGTATGTACGAAAAGAGAGTGTTTAAATTGCTCTCTTTTCATAGAAATTCATAAGGAACGCATTGTGTTCTGTTATAAATCCCTTAAATTTTGTGAGTTCGTTCTTTATAATATATGCTTTCATTTATAGATGGTTAATAAACTCGAAAAATTAAAACTTTTTAGTTTAGGCAGGGATTTTATATTTGAGTAGATAAATGTTCATATAAGGTATTTTGTATACGGATATTGGAGGAGTAAAAATGAGTTTAGCAAGTTATATAGGGTGTAATATAGAAATTCCGTTAACGGATCCAGATTCTAATGGTGTAATTGTTTTTGGACCGTGTTTTTCAGATGAAAGTATGCTTAACATTGTACAAGAGTTTCAATTTCAAACAAGTTACACGTATGAAATTTCAACAATGTGGGGCATTGAACTTGATGAGTGGCAAAATGAAAAGGAGAAGAAAGAAGCTAAGAAAAAGCTATTAGCTTTATGCTCGATTATGGAAGGGTATTTAAATGATGGGGATTATTTTGAATTATTCAGTTGTTGGGTTGGTGATGAAGATAAGGAACGAGTAGGAGAATTAAAATTAAAAATAAATCATTTTAATATAGATGAAATTTGTATTCCGGAAAGAACACTTGTCAGGATAGAAAAATAAATATAGAAATTTACGTTATTAGAAAAAAGCGACTTCACTTTGTATGAAGTCGCTTTTTTAGTAGATATGTGAACTTCCTTTTAAATAGGAAGTGAAAAGCTCATTTGATGAAGAAGAAAATCAATGGTGGATAAATGTATAAGGAAATGATTTGAATTATATTTTGTTGAAAATATAATTATATCTCTTCTCAAAAGAATATATGTTCGTGTATAATTAGAACGAATGTTCCTTTTGGTGCAGATAGTATACGATTTAGAAATAAAGTGAAACTTTAATCAGTAGGGGTGTTCATCGTCCAGTGATTATGAGCTTTCACCAATCGGGCGTTTACGGGCGGATGATTCTCGACTTATATACCTCACATGTGCCGAATTTTGAGATGGGAGCTTTACTACCTGTTAATGCGGGGTAAATATGCCTAGTATTATGAAAGAATAATCAAGGAACAATATATGTGAAATAGAATGGATAAATGATCAAGGAGATAAAGAAATGAATGATGTAAAGGTGCAGAAAGCAGAAAAAGAATGGGTTCCATTTACAGCAATGTCGGAACAGTTGTTAAGTATGCAAAAGATTGTTGGAGAAAAGTTTAAAGTACAAAAACCACTCTTAACAAAAGAAGCAAAAGAGAGAATTTCTGATAAATTATTAACGTCGTTATTGTCTGAGAAAGAAATATTAGTGACATATTTTGAAGAGGGCTACATACTTACAAGCTATATGACAGTTGTGCATATAAACCCGCTAAAGCGCATTGTAATATGTACTGACGCATTTTATAAAACTTACGTATTTAATACTTCGGATATTATTGAAATAACGTAAAGGAAGCTGAAATTTAAATTTTAGCTTTTTATTTTTGTTAGATGAGGAAGAGAAAAATTGAAACGAAAAAGCAGCTAGCTTCATACTAGCTGCTAAGCCCCAGGGAAAGGGAGAAAAAGATAGGGTACTCAAAAAATCAACAATAGCTGTGTAACAGCCTGATTATAGTATAGACAAATTTAAAATTCCTAAACAGAACGATGAAAAAATAGGACTAGGCGGTACCAACTTGGTTTTGATCTGCAAGGTCAGAATCAAATGTATTAGTCGCGCTCACGCCACTAAAAGTATTAACAACAAAACCAACGTTTGAAGCACCAGATCCATTATAAGCCTTCGTATTTTCTTTCGGAGAAACGTTGTAGAAATCACCTAAGTTAAATGAACCGTTACTATTTTGTACAACTAAATTCCCTACAACTGATGGCATAGTTTTCACCCGCTTTACAATCATTTGTTAACACTACTATATGGTGTTATAGTCCAAATGGTTCATGGAATAAAAATTGTGGAATAGTAAAACGTTTGAAGTGTAGTTTAATCCAATCCCGCAATAAAAGTATGTTAAAATTAATGTAAGGTTGAGTAATTAAAAATAATTATTGTATAATTAATATATGCGAAAGCAAAGGAGGCAAAATGTAATGAATAATGTTATAAAAAAAGTAGATTTAACAGATGCAAAATCAAGTAATCTTGTTGCAATTATTTATAGCAATGAAGTTATATTGGTTGAAGAAGCATTTTGTCCAAATGAAATAAAATTAAAGTTTAATGAAATTGCAATTTTATCGGCAATTAAAACAGCACATATAATGAAAGTATCCATCAGAAAAGAATTGGAAGCAATTTTTCATGACACTGGTGTTTTATTTGTGAAGCATAGTGTTGATTATGGTAACAGTCAATCTATCACTATGCATTTTGAACAATTCAAAAAGTTGCAAAATGAGATTGAGAATTTAAATAAAAGTAGGTAATCTAGGTGTAGCTTATATGTATCGGTGTTAGAAATGCGGAAAAAAGAAGCTGAAATATAAAAGCAATAACGAAATAAATAATGATTTTTTTGATATATAAGCAAGAGTAACTGTTATGGTTACTCTTTTTGCTTACATAAAAATTCCTACTAAAGTATGAAATGAGTTGATACTTTAGTAAATGGCTGAACGAAAAGGAAGAGTGTAAAATTTTATAAAGGAGGAGAGGTATATGAAGCAAAACGAAACTGGAAAAATTGTAATGATCACAGGAGTGACGCAAGGATTAGGTCGTGCAATGGTTGATCGATTTCATGAATTGGGATGGAATATATATGGCTGTGGACGTTCAAAAGATAAAATCGAAGAATTGAAAAAATATTACGGTAATATACATGATTTTCAAATACTTGATGTTTCAGACTCCCATCAAGTAAGTAATTGGGCAAATTATATACTTCATAGATATAGAGCACCTGATTTGTTAATAAATAATGCATCGATTGTTAATAAAAATGCGCCGCTGTGGAAAGTAACAGCTCAAGAATTCGAAAATGTAATGAATGTAAACGTAAATGGTGTAGTAAATGTAATTAGAGCATTTGTCCCAGCGATGGTAGCTAGGAAAGAAGGAATGATTATTAATATGAGTTCTAGTTGGGGCCGAGAGGGAGAAGCTGAGCTGGCGCCATATTGTGCCTCAAAGTTTGCAATTGAAGGTATCACGAAATCTATGGCACTTGAATTGCCCTATGGCATGGCTGTTGTCGCTTTAGATCCAGGCGGCAGCATTAGCACTCCAATGCTGTATTCATGTGCACCACAGTATGTAAATGAATCACCCACACCTGAAATGTGGTCGCGTAATGCGATTAAATATATATTAAATATAACAATAGATAAAAATGGAGCTTCATTGACATGCCCAGAATGTATGTAAATATACATTCTGGGCATATTTTTAGTGATACACACTTTGTCTAAAAAAGTAGCTTAAAGGTGCTTTTTTGTATTTTTAACACATTATAGAATGCACAAAATTACATATAGAAAATAAATATGAGAAAGAGGATGCCATTTATGTATTTCGAAAGCAGTAGAAAATTTCTAAATAGGTGATAAGAATGAATCCAAGTGGTTTAAAAGTGACGGGAGCATGGTTTCAAGTAGGAGGGAATCTTACGGCGGCTATTGGGACGACAAGAGGATTTATTGGGGAAGAGAAAATTGAATCAGATCTTGTAATTGTAGGAGGCTCATTACAAGCCCTTGGGTATATATTGCAAATTATAGCGAGTAATGATACCGAGGAAGAGGATGAAAATCAAAATATGTGTTTGGAGAATAAAAGTGAAATGCTCGATAAAATGGGCATTGAGTTATTAGCCTTAGGAAATATATCGAATGTAATAGGAACATATTTTAATATAAATGAACAATTGAAAGAGAATGATTATCTCATTATTGTCGGGAACAGTTTACAATCGATAGGTGCTTTTTTAGGAGTAGAAGCAGCTTTTCTTCAGATGAAAGCAATACAAAGAATTATAATACTAGGCAATTCTTTGCAAAGTTTAGGCGCTGGACTTCAAGCGTATCAAGGGATTATTAATGTATCAAAGAACGAAATAGAACATGAAGACAGTATGGTTGATAAGAAGAATGAGAGAATAATAGCGCTCATTGGTGTTTGGATACAAGCGATAGGCACTGCTATTTCTGCGATTGGATTAACTATAATAGAAAAAGAAGAAAGAGTAGAAAAAAATAAAAGTATGAAATTGTTCATGTAAAGGAGGTATGTAAAATTTCAATTTTACATAAGTAGAAAAGTTGAAGTGGTAGGTTTTTTGGTATTAGAATAGAATGTATAGCAGTAGAAAAGATATTAGTGGAAAATAAAAATAATTGGTTTTATTAGTGTACGAAGAGAAGAGAGATAAAAAAATACAAAACAAGGAGTTTTCAAGAGATGATGTATTTATTGGCAATTCTACTACCACCTGTAGCCGTATTAATTTGCGGAAAGCCATTTCAAGCAATAATTAACTTCATATTAACATTAATATTTTGGGTTCCAGGAGTTATTCATGCGATATTAGTTGTACATGATAAAAAAGCAGACCGGAGATTAAAAAAACAAATTCAAGCATATGATGAAATTAATAAGAGGAATAGAAGATAGCTAAGTCGTGAAATGATTGTAAAAAGAAAGGGGGACTACCTCCTTTCTTTTTTTATGCTGTTTAAGTTTAAATTTTAGTATAGCGGTAAGAATTTTTAATATAAGTATTGTGATAATTAGTTTTAGAATGTGCGTTTAATAAACCGGTGTAAATATTTTCAGGCACGTTAAAGAAATCATACATTCCATTCTTTAATTGAATGCGTAAAATCATAGAAAAAGGATTATAGCCAACAGCAACTATATTTTTTGAAATCACGGGAGATAGCTTCATCATTACGCAACGCCTCACTTTTTATTTTTAATAATTTCTTGTAAATGTTGAGGTTGTGGTGTTGAAATCCCTATAATTAAAGAGGTATTATATTTATATGCAATATATTAAATGTTCGTTATACGTAATTATAAGGAAGTTCACACGAAGTACATATCGTTGTGCTATTTTTATTTCACCTTTGATTTATAAATAAGAAAATATTGACCATTTGAAAAAAAGGTATATTATTTATACGAGGTATGAAAAATTCACTTTTTACATTCTATGCTTAAAGGGGCAGCATTATTAGGAAAAATAGAAGTGAAAATAGTTTGTATAAGAAGTATTCTAAAATTTATAATCTGTGAATTAGGAAAATATTGAATGCTCCAGGTCAATATACTTTCTTAATTAACTTCAGTTTAGAAAGTGACCTCAATATTTTTAAGTAAATCAACGGGAGAATTGAAAGGCAGGAGAAAGTAACATGTCAGAAAATTATCGTTCTCGAGAGGAGCGACGACAAGTTAAAAAGAAAAAACAACCAGCTTCTAAAGCAAAAAAACCAAAAGGTAAAACATCATTCTTTCGTAAGTTTTTAATTACATGTTTATTACTTGGCATTGTTGGTTTAGTGGCGGGGGTTGCTACCTTTTTCGTAATGATTAAGGATGCACCAAAACTTGAGAAAGCAAAACTTGTTAATCCGTTATCCTCAAAAATTTATGATAAAAATGGCGATTTGGTATATGAATACGGGAAAGAAAAACGGACGAATGTTACGTATGATCAAATTCCTAAATTAGTAGAAAATGCATTTTTAGCAACAGAGGATGCACGTTTTTATGAGCATAGTGGAGTAGACTTTAAAGGTACTGCTCGTGCTGTTTTGGTGAGTCTTAAAGGAGATTATGGTTCACAAGGTGGAAGTACAATAACGCAACAGGTTATTAAAAACTACTTCTTATCGATGGAAAAAACATCAAAACGTAAGGTTCAGGAAATATATTTAGCGTATAAGTTAGAACAACAGTATTCAAAACATGAAATTTTAGAAATGTATTTAAATAAAATTAATTTAGGAAACCGTTCATATGGTATCGCAACAGCAGCACAAAACTACTATGGTAAAGAATTGAAAGATTTAACATTACCAGAAGTTGCGATGCTTGCAGGTTTACCGAAAGCACCGAATAACTATGATCCAACGAAAACAGAAAATATTCAAAGAGCAACAGAAAGAAGAGATGTTGTACTAAAATTAATGAATCGACATGGTTATATTACGAAGACAGAAATGGAAGAAGCTTCGAAAGTCAAAGTAACAGATGGACTTAAAACTGCAACTGTACAAGCAATGCCATATCCTGCATTTATGGATGCGGTTGTGAAAGAAGTTGAAAAAGAATTGCCAGATGCTAACATTGGTTCTGACGGTTTAGAAATTTATACAACTTTAGATATAGAAGCACAAAAGGCTGCTGATAGGATATTAGATGAAAATATTATTAATTATCCAAATGATAAATTCCAAAGTGCTTTCACATTTATGGATACGAAAACAGGTGAGATTCGTGCTATAGGTAGTGGGCGCGGTGAAAATAAAGCAGTATTTAAAGGGCATAATATGGCAATTGAATTAGATCGTGCAGCTGGTTCAACTATGAAGCCAATCTTTGATTACGGTCCTGCAATTGAATATTTAAAATGGGCTACGTATCATCAAATTGATGACTCTCCATTTAAATATTCAACGGGACAAGAACTTCGAAATGCGGACAGAAATCATTTAGGCCCAATTACTATGCGCGAAGCGTTAAAAATGTCGCGTAACGTTCCGGCAGTTAAAACTGCAAAAGAAGTAGGACTTAATAAATCAAAGGAATTCTCTGAGAAATTAGGTATTACATTTAATAAACCACCGGCAGAATCTACAGCTATTGGTACGAACGAAGTATCACCAACTGAAATGGCGGGTGCTTATGCGACATTTGGTAATGGTGGTAAGTATACGAAACCGCATTTTGTTAAGAAAGTAGTTTATCCAGACGGCAAGTCACAAAGTTTTGGGCAAAAACCAAAACAAGTTATAGCTGATTCTACAGCATATATGATTACTGATATGCTTCGTTCAGTAGTGACATCAGGTACTGGTACAGCGGCAAATATTAGTTCTTTAGATGTAGCTGGTAAAACGGGTACAACAAACTATGATTCAAAACAATTGGCGAAATATAACATTCCAGAAAGTGCAACTCGTGATAGTTGGTTTGCGGGTTATACACCACAATATACGATGGCAGTATGGACTGGATATATGAAAGATGGTAAAGACGAGTATATTAGTAGTAAAAATACGAAAGTTGCACAGTTGATCTTCAAAGAAATGATGAGTGAGTTTGCTACTGACAAATCAAGATTTAAAATGCCAAGTAGTGTTATTCAAGAAGGTAGTGAGCTACGTATAAAAGGTGAAAAACGTGATTCTTCTCCAAATACGAGCGTACCGGATACAACAGAGCAACCAAAACAAGATCAGCAGCAAAAAACTGAAGAAGAGCAAAAGCAAGAAGAATTAAAAAAACAGGAAGAACTTAAAAAACAAGAAGAACAAAAGCAACAAGAGGAACTGAAGAAGCAAGAAGAACAAAAGAAACTAGAAGAGCAAAAGAAACAAGAAGAAGAAAAGAAACAAAATAACGGAAATGGCCAAGGAACGACGCCTCCAGCAAATAACGGAGGAGGCCAAGGGAATACAACACCTCCAGCAAATAACGGAGGAGGCCAAGGAAATACAACACCTCCAGCAAATAACGGAGGAGGCCAAGGAAATACGACACCTCCAGCAAATAATGGAGGAGGTCAAGGAAATACGACACCTCCAGCAAATAATGGAGGAGGTCAAGGGAATACAACTCCACCAGCGACCACACAACCAGATGCTGGCGGGAATACAGGAGAAGCTCCTGCTAATAATGTACAATAAGAAAAATTTGTGAAAAATATAAAAAAGCATTTAAGATTTGTAAGAATTACGATCTTAAGTGCTTTTTTATCGTTAAAATCAAAATGTTAATTAGCGCTTTACTACAGAAAACTCTATAGTAAGTCCTGTATGTGGGATAAGGAATAAATAGTTGTTATGTGAAATCGCTAAATAGTTTCCATACTATTAGTTGACGAGCTTTATATGTTCTTTTACACTTGGATATGTGAATTTCAGCTGAAAAAGAGAATTGCCTTATTACATATATGTTGAAAAAGCTAGTATACAAAGTTTTAAATGATTTGAAAAGATAGAGGGGCGTTTCATATTGACAAATAGCAGAATGAATCCTAAAGTTGATGAATTTTTAAATGGCGCAAAAAAATGGAGAGAAGAATACGAGAAGTTAAGAAGTATTGTTCTTGACTGTGAATTAACGGAAGATTTTAAGTGGATGCATCCTTGTTACACGTTTGCGAAAAAAAACATAGTTTTAATTCATGGATTTAAAGAATATTGTGCGCTTCAGTTTCATAAAGGTGCATTGTTGCAGGATACTCATAGGATTTTAGTCCAACAAACGGAAAATACACAAGCGGCGCGTCAGATTCGGTTTACTAATATACAAGAAATCATTGAAATGGAATCCATTTTGAAGAAATATATTACTGAAGCTATTGAAGTTGAAAAAAGAGGTTTGAAAATAGAAAAGAAAGAGCATAAAGAAACTATAATTCCAGAAGAGCTTCAAAATAAATTTGATGAAATACCTACTTTTAAAGTTGCCTTTCAGTCGCTTACACCGGGACGCCAAAGAGCATACATCCTTTATTTTTCGCAAGCTAAACAAACTAAAACTCGAACATCCAGAATAGAAAAATATATGGAGAGGATTTTGGATGGTAAGGGACTAAATGATTGTACGTGCGGACTGTCTCAAAAAGGGACTAATTGTGATGGATCACATAAATCTTTGAAACAGTAAGATTTGTAGTTAAATCTTTGATTCATGTATTTTATTAACAGTGTATTTATGTATGTAAATTACATAAAAAGTCGAATTCCGAGTTATTAGGAGTTCGACTTTTTGTATATTGAAAATAAATTGACATATTATTTTCGTTAAAATGAAGCAATGCAATGATGAATTTAAATGTTAAAAGTACCGTAGAAATTTTGAAAATAAATTGATGGAAAATGATAAAAAACTTGAGCCTGAGGCAATGGAGTATAACTGGGATTGTAAAAGGTAGTACTACTTGGATGTGCGCCATGATGCCAAAATGAGGGAGTAACTTGACCGGGAATTTGATATTGTTGCCAAGTTGCGGGAAGTTCAATACCGACATCAGAACTAGCTGTATGAACGGCGGGAGCGTGTATTTCGGGAATCGAAGGAACAACCACGGCAGTAACTCTTGATGATATCCACATAAAAATAATCACTCCTAAGTTGTGATAATAAAGTAGTATATTCTTTTCACACGTATAAAGGTACATTCTAGATAGGACTTTAGGCTAAGGTATACGTATAAAGTTGTAAGACTAATTTAAATGGATGATGGACTATTTATTATAAAAAGATACGTCTATTTACGGAGGGCAAAGGGGTTAAGAAAATGTAAAATGGAGGTGTTAATTGCAATAACTTACGTGTTTATGGAGGAATTTTAATGGAACGATTATGGACGAAATCATTTATTCAAATGACTTTCGCAATGTTATTTTTATTTACAGGATTTTATTTACTTGTACCAACGCTCCCTCTCTTTATTAAAGAGATAGGTGGGAATGAATCACAAGTTGGACTTATGATGGGGATGTTTACAATAGCAGCAGTTGTAATACGACCAATTATCGGAGGAATGTTAGATCAATATGGTAGAAAATCTTTTATTATTTTCGGACTCATCTTTTTTGGGTTAACGATGTATTCTTATAATTTAGCGTCGACTATTGTCCTTTTAGCTGTTTTGCGGGTTATTCATGGAGTAACATGGGCTGTTTCTACAACAGCTGTTGGAACAGCGATAACTGATATTATTCCAGATTCACGCCGTGGTGAAGGGATGGGGTGGTACGGGATGGCCATGACAATTGCAATGGCCATCGGCCCAATGATTGGATTATCGGTTGTACAACATTATTCATTTCACGGCCTATTCTTGTTAGCAACTCTTTTATCCTTTATGGCAGTCCTATTATCGTTCATGACGAAAATGCCATTCACACCCCAAAAAGAAAAAGGGAAAATGCAGTTGTTTGAAAAATCGGTTCTATCCATTACGATTGTTGTTTTCTTTTTATCATTTGCATATGGAGGGATTACGACGTTTTTACCGCTATTTGCATCGTCAATTGATGTGAATCCTGGGACATTCTTTCTTGTATATGCAGTTGCTTTAACAATTGTACGACCAATTTCAGGAAAACTATTAGATAAGTATGGCGAAGTATTTATCATACTCCCAGCACTATGTATTACTATTATCGCAATAGTTGTATTAACACTTTCAAATAGTTTAATGGGTGTAATTATCGCCGCTGCATTATACGGTGTTGGGTTCGGTTCAGCGCAACCGGCATTGCAAGCAGCGATGATTACAATTGTTGACCGGAGTAAAAGAGGAGTTGCTAACGCTTCGTTCTTTACCGCATTTGATCTAGGGATTGGACTTGGTGCGATTTTACTTGGAGTTGTTTCGCAAATGTTTGGTTACCGTATTTTATTTGCAGGTAGTGCAATTTCAGGATTACTTGCTTTAATTATTTTTGTCGTTTTTGTAAAACAGCGATTAGGTAAAAAAGAATTTGCGTAAGCGGGAGTAACAAAGATGAAAATTTCAATTGAACTTAACGATTTGCAATGGTTAAAGGATAACGTATTAATAGTTCAATTCAACCGGACTATTCTTTAGGGATAGTTTCTGAGAAATCAGATGGGGAAATCGTATCAGTTGAGAAAGAAGACATTCTATTTTTTGGGGATGTTTATAATCTTTGGTACTTTAAAAACTATCATTTAGTTAAATGTTACTATGAGGAAACGGAAGAAATTCAATTTAATTATGTAAAATAATAACTTTTTTAAAAATAAATAAGTTTTATATAAAAATCATATTGAAGAGATAGTGAAATAAATATCATGTGGAAACGAGTTGTAGATGTATACAACTCGTTTTTTTTATTTTCTTAAAAAAATTGGAAGAATGATATATTTAGTGGGATTTTTTGAATCATCCTTATATTTCGTTTTAATAAAAACAAAAAGAAGTCTGTCCTTTCTTTATAAAATATGAAAATTATTCTTAAAAAATTGTATTGTTACATCGGAAAAAGTATAGGAAACTTATCATTATAAAATAAATTGAAATCTTCTAAAAACTCTGATACATTGAAATAGAAATGTAGTTTCACGATATTGTAAAGGCTTACAGTTATGTGCACGAAGATCTATTAGGATTGGAGGAAATAATGATGAAAGCTGAAGAAAAATTTTCCCCGGGATTAGATGGTATAGTGGCAGCGGAGACGAAGATCTCGTTTCTTGACACAGTGAAAGGTGAAATTGTAATTCAAGGGTATGATTTAATCGAACTCTCAAAAACAAAAGAGTATTTAGACATTGTGCACCTTTTATTGGAAGAACATCTACCAAATGAGGATGAAAAAGCAAAACTTGAAAAGAAATTAAAAGAAGAATACGCGGTACCAGAAGGTGTATTCAACGTATTACAGGCATTACCGAAAGAAACGCACCCGATGGATGGATTGCGTACAGGTGTGTCCGCATTAGCTGGTTACGATAATGATATCGAAAACCGCTCGTTAGAAGTAAACAAAAGCCGCGGGTACAAATTATTGAGTAAAGTACCAAACATTGTAGCGAATAGCTATCATATTTTAAATAATGAAGACCCAATCGAGCCTCTTAAAGAATTAACATATAGCGCGAATTTCTTCTATATGTTAACAGGTAAAAAACCAACTGAACTTGAGGAGAAGATCTTTGATCGTTCCCTTGTTTTATATAGTGAACATGAAATGCCAAACTCTACATTTACAGCACGCGTTATTGCATCAACTCAATCCGACTTATATGGTGCTTTAACAGGTGCAGTTGCATCTTTAAAAGGTAGCTTACACGGCGGAGCAAACGAAGCGGTTATGTACATGCTTTTAGAAGCTGGTAATGTTGAGAAGTTTGAAGAGTTGTTACAGAAGAAACTATATAACAAAGAAAAAATTATGGGCTTTGGACATCGTGTGTATATGAAGAAGATGGATCCAAGAGCACTTATGATGAAGGAAGCTTTAAAACAGTTATGTGATGTAAAAGGTGATTATACACTATATGAAATGTGTGAAGCTGGAGAAAAGATTATGGAGAAGGAAAAAGGAATTTATCCAAACCTTGATTATTATGCAGCTCCAGTATATTGGATGCTAGGTATTCCAATTCAACTTTACACACCAATCTTCTTTAGCTCTAGAACAGTGGGATTATGTGCGCACGTTATTGAGCAACATGCAAATAATCGTTTGTTCCGTCCGCGTGTAAATTATATTGGCGAGCGACATGTACTTAGTAAGTAAGAACAACTGGGGAGTTGTTAGCGCCGCCCGCCAGATGGGTGTTTGACCGACACCCATCATTAATAATAACGAATTTTCGACAGAAAGGGAAGAATAGCATGATTAAAACAAATGAAATTAAACAAAAAGATGCATTATTAGAAGAAATTGCGGATTATGTATTAAATAAAGAGGTAACTAGCGCAGAAGCATTCAGTACTGCTCGTTACGTATTACTTGATACGCTTGGATGCGGAATTCTAGCACTACAATATCCAGAGTGTACGAAATTACTAGGACCAGTTGTACCAGGAACAATCGTGCCAAATGGTACACGTGTACCAGGTACGTCATATGTGCTTGATCCAGTGAAAGGTGCATTTAATATTGGATGTATGATCCGTTGGTTAGACTATAACGATACTTGGCTTGCAGCAGAGTGGGGACATCCATCTGATAACTTAGGCGGAATTTTAGCAGTTGCAGATTATATTAGCCGTGTTCGTATTTCAGAAGGAAAAGAACCATTAAAAGTACGTGAAGTATTAGAAATGATGATTAAAGCACATGAAATTCAAGGTGTATTAGCTTTAGAAAATAGTTTAAACCGTGTTGGTCTTGACCACGTATTATACGTAAAAGTAGCAACAACTGCTGTAGTTGCGAAAATGCTTGGCGGAACACGTGAAGAAATCTTTAATGCATTATCACATGCGTGGATTGATAATTCTAGTCTTCGTACATATCGTCATGCTCCAAATACTGGATCACGTAAATCATGGGCAGCAGGTGATGCGACGAGTCGCGGTGTTCATCTTGCAATGACTGCTCTAAAAGGTGAAATGGGTTATCCAACAGCATTATCTGCACCAGGTTGGGGATTCCAAGATGTATTATTCAATAAACAAGAGTTAAAGTTAGCAAGACCACTAGAGTCATATGTAATGGAAAATGTATTATTTAAAGTGTCATATCCAGCAGAATTCCATGCACAAACAGCTGCAGAGTGTGCTGTGAAGTTGCATCCTGAAATTAAAGAAAGATTAGATGAAATTGATCGTATTACAATTACAACTCATGAATCAGCAATTCGTATTATCGATAAAGAAGGTCCATTAAATAACCCAGCTGATCGTGATCATTGCTTACAATATATTACGGCAATCGGTTTATTAAAAGGAGATATCGTTGCAGACGATTATGAGGATGTAGTAGCAAATGATTCACGTGTAGATGAATTACGTAATAAGATGGTTGTTGTTGAAAACAAGCAGTACAGTTTAGATTATCTTGACCCGAACAAGCGCTCAATCGCCAACGCTGTTCAAGTTCACTTTAAAGATGGTACTGTAACAGAAAATGTGGAATGTGAATACCCACTTGGTCACCGTTTCCGTAGAGACGAAGCGATTCCAAAAGTTGTTCAAAAATTCACTGCAAATATGGCAGGTCATTATTCTAGTAAGCAACAAGAACAAATTCATGAAGTTTGTTTAAATGAAGAAAAACTAGAAAATATGAATGTAAACGAATTTGTAGATCTATTCTTAATTTAATAATAGGGGGAATCTAGAATGGCTTGGGTTGTGAATAAACAGTCAACACAAGAAGAGCTTGCGAATCGCTTCCGAGCTTTAGTAGAAGCAAATGAAATTTTGCAAATTCCAGGTGCTCATGATGCAATGGCAGCTCTTGTTGCGAAAAATACAGGTTTTTCAGCACTATATTTATCGGGAGCTGCTTACACTGCAAGTAAAGGGCTACCAGATTTAGGAATCGTGACGTCTACTGAAGTAGCAGAGAGAGCAAGAGATTTAGTAAGAGCTACAGATTTACCAGTTCTTGTCGATATTGATACAGGATTTGGCGGTGTATTAAACGTAGCGAGAACAGCGGTAGAAATGGTGGAATCGAAAGTAGCAGCTGTTCAAATTGAAGATCAACAATTACCAAAGAAATGTGGACATTTAAATGGTAAGAAACTTGTTACGACAGAAGAATTAGTTCAAAAGATTAAAGCGATTAAAGAAGTTGCACCAAGCTTATATATTGTAGCACGTACAGATGCTCGCGGTGTAGAAGGCTTAGATGAAGCAATCGAAAGAGCGAACGCTTATGTAAAAGCAGGTGCAGATGCAATATTCCCTGAAGCGCTTCAATCAGAAGAAGAGTTCCGTCTATTTAATAGTAAAGTAAATGCGCCTTTACTTGCGAATATGACTGAGTTCGGAAAAACGCCGTATTATAGTGCAGAGGAATTTGCAAATATGGGCTTCCAAATGGTTATTTATCCTGTAACTTCACTTCGTGTTGCAGCGAAAGCATATGAGAATGTGTTTACTTTAATTAAGGAAACAGGTTCTCAAAAAGATGCACTTTCAAGTATGCAAACGAGAAGTGAGTTATATGAAACAATTTCATATCATGACTTTGAAGAATTAGATACTGGAATTGCAAAAACAGTATTATCAGAGGATCAATAGATAAAACAACTAAGGCGATGAGAATACATCTTTGGCAAAACGAACTGCTTGATGTGAAAATTCATCGCCTTCTGTTTTCAAAAATAAGAAATTCCACTCATCGTAGACGAGCATACGTAGTAGCAAGTAAGGCCGAAATGATAGGGGGATTCAGATGGAGAAAACGAAGTTACCGTGGGATGAATTTTTTTCACTTAATAAAGATGTGAATCATGCTTTCTTTACGCCAGAAGATTTTTCAGGTGATGAAGATTTAATTGCAAAAACGACAGAACAATTCGTTAAACAAGAAATTGTTCCACAAATTGAGAACATTGAACAACATAACTATAAAGTTTCTCGTCAATTATTTGAGAAAGCTGGGGAACTTGGATTATTAGGCATTGAGGTACCAGAAGATTATGGCGGGTTCGAGTTAGGAAAGGCTGTCTCAGGTCTTGTAGCAGAGAAAATGGGCTACGCTGGTGCATTTAGCGTTTCTTTTAATATACACGCCGGTGTAGGTACATTGCCTTACATATATTACGGAACGAAAGAACAGAAAGAAAAATATTTACCAAAAATCGCATCGGGAGAATGGATTGGGGCTTATGCTTTAACTGAGCCAAATGCTGGTTCTGATGCATTAAGTGCAAAAACGAGTGCAGTATTGAATGAAGAAGGTACTGCTTGGAAGTTGAATGGTGAGAAGCAGTGGATTACAAATGCTCATATGGCAGATGTATACGTTGTTTTTGCGAAGACAAATAAAGGAATGACAGCGTTTATTGTCGAAAGAACATGTGAAGGTGTATCAATAGGATTAGAAGAAAAGAAGATGGGGATTAAAGGTTCTTCAACAGCGACGCTTATTTTAGAAGATGTTTTCATCCCTGCTGAAAATGTTTTAGGGGAAGTTGGGAAAGGGCATCACGTAGCTCTTAATATTCTTAACTTCGCTAGACTAAAACTTGCTTTTGGAAATATTGGAACAGCAAAACAAGCAATCGGTTTGTCGGTTCAATATGGAAAAGAGAGAAAACAGTTCCAAACTGAATTAGTGGACTTTACGATGATTCAAGAGAAAATTGCCAATATGATTATTTCTACATATGGAGCAGAAAGTGCAGCTTACCGTACAGCAGGTGTAATTGATGAAGCCATTCATGAGAGTGATGAGGACCTTATGAAAAAAATGTCCCAATTTGCAATTGAATGTGCACTTAATAAAGTAAATGCTTCTGAAACACTTGGTCATATCGTAGATGAAGCTGTACAAATTCATGGTGGTTACGGTTATATGCAAGAGTACGAGGTAGAACGATTATATCGTGATGCTAGAATTAGTCGTATTTTTGAAGGAACGAATGAAATTAATAGATTAACAGTAGCTAAAATGTTAATGAAGCAAATGGAACAAATTGAAGATACTGAAGTAGAGATTGATGTAGCAAATGTTGAAAGAAACCATCGTTACATTTTATTAGCGAAAAAATTGTTGAAACAATCTTTGAAAACGCTCTCTAAAACTCCAGGTTTAAAAATTGATCAAGAGCAAGAATATTCACGTGTATTATCAAATATGTTAACGGACGTCTACGTCATGGAATCAGCATTTTTACGTACGAGTAAAGCAATTAGTAAAAATGGTGAAGAGAAAGAGCGTACGAAACAAATGATAACTGACGTTATTTGTGAAGAAGGCTATCGTAAAGTAGAAGAAGCGGCGATTTCTATACTTTCAGCGGCTGTCACAGAAGAACAAGATAGACACGTAATTTTAGCTGAAATTCGTCAATTATTAGTGCCTTTATACACGAACGTGTTTACGAAAAAGAGAGAAATTGCGAAAGTTATTATAAATCGTGGAAAGTATATTGTGTAAATAGGAGGAAAGCGATATGAAAAAGATTGGCTTTATCGGTTTAGGTAACATGGGCCTTCCAATGTCTAAAAATTTAGTTAAATCAAGTTACACAGTATACGGTGTGGATTTAAATAAAGGGGCTGAAGCTTCCTTTGAAAATGAAGGAGGAATTATCGGTTTATCAATCTCAAAACTAGCAGAAACATGCGATGTGATTTTTACAAGCTTACCTTCACCTCGCGCTGTTGAAGCGGTATATTTTGGGGAAGAAGGATTATTTGAAAATAGTCACTCGAATGTAGTTTTAATTGATACAAGTACTGTATCTCCACAATTAAACAAACAGTTAGAGGAAGCTGCAAAGGAAAAGAAAGTAGACTTTTTAGCAGCGCCTGTTAGTGGTGGGGTAATTGGAGCTGAAAATCGTACATTAACGTTTATGGTTGGTGGATCGAAAGAAGTATATGAGAAAACGGAATCTATCATGGGCGTACTTGGCGCGAATGTTTTCCATGTTAGTGAGCAAATTGATAGTGGTACAACAGTTAAATTAATTAATAACTTATTAATTGGTTTTTATACAGCTGGTGTGAGTGAAGCTTTAACATTAGCGAAGAAGAATAATATGGATTTAGATAAATTGTTTGATATTTTAAATGTAAGTTACGGTCAAAGTAGAATTTATGAGCGTAATTATAAAAGTTTCATTGCAACTGAAAACTACGATCCAGGCTTTACTGTGAATTTATTAAAGAAAGATTTAGGATTTGCAGTAGATTTAGCGAAAGAAAGCGAACTTCACTTACCAGTAAGTGAAATGCTATTAAACGTATATGAAGAAGCAAGTGAATCTGGGTATGGTGAAAACGATATGGCTGCTTTATATAAGAAAGTTAGTGAACAATTAATTTCTAATCAAAAATAATAGACTTATATACATTATAAAAAAGGAGAGAATATAATGATTACAACTGAAATTAAACGAGTAAAAAATCATATTAATGGTGAGTGGGTAGAATCTACTGGTACAGAAGTAGAAGCAGTTCCAAATCCGGCGACTGGAAAAATTATCGCTTACGTTCCGCTATCTCCGAAAGAAGATGTTGAAAAAGCTGTTGAAGCAGCAAAAGCAGCATACGAAACATGGTCTAAAGTACCAGTTCCGAATCGTTCAAGACAATTGTATAAATATTTACAGCTTTTACAAGAAAACAAAGAAGAGCTTGCAAAAATCATTACGCTAGAAAATGGTAAAACATTAACGGATGCAACTGGTGAAGTACAACGTGGTATTGAAGCAGTAGAACTTGCAACATCAGCACCAAATTTAATGATGGGACAAGCTCTACCGAATATTGCTAGCGGCATTGATGGATCGATTTGGCGCTATCCAATTGGAGTTGTGGCTGGTATTACGCCATTTAACTTCCCAATGATGATTCCATTATGGATGTTCCCACTTGCAATTGCTTGCGGTAATACATTCGTATTAAAAACATCTGAAAGAACGCCACTTTTAGCAGAGCGACTTGTAGAGTTATTCTATGAAGCTGGTTTTCCAAAAGGGGTATTAAATTTAGTACAAGGTGGAAAAGATGTTGTAAATAGCATTTTAGAAAATAAAGATATTCAAGCTGTTTCGTTCGTTGGATCTGAGCCGGTAGCTCGTTACGTATATGAAACAGGTACGAAACATGGGAAACGTGTACAAGCGTTAGCTGGTGCGAAAAACCATGCGATTGTAATGCCAGATTGCAATCTTGAGAAAACAGTACAGGGTGTAATTGGATCGGCATTCGCAAGCAGCGGAGAGCGCTGCATGGCATGTTCAGTAGTAGCAGTAGTTGATGAAATTGCTGATGAATTCATCGACGTACTAGTAGCAGAAACGAAGAAGTTAAAAGTAGGTGATGGTTTCCACGAAGATAATTATGTTGGACCATTAATTCGTGAATCTCATAAAGAGCGTGTACTAGGCTATATTAATAGCGGTGTAGCAGATGGAGCAACTTTATTAGTAGATGGTCGTAAAATTAAGGAAGAAGTTGGAGAAGGTTACTTTGTAGGTGCGACAATCTTTGATGGTGTAAATCAAGAAATGAAAATTTGGCAAGATGAAATCTTTGCTCCAGTATTAAGCATTGTAAGAGTTAAAGATTTAGAAGAAGGTATTAAACTGACAAATCAATCTAAATTCGCAAATGGTGCGGTTATTTATACGTCAAATGGTAAACATGCACAAACATTCCGTGATAATATCGATGCTGGTATGATCGGTGTAAACGTAAACGTTCCAGCACCAATGGCATTCTTCGCATTTGCAGGAAATAAAGCTTCCTTCTATGGTGATTTAGGTACAAATGGTACAGATGGCGTTCAATTCTATACACGTAAAAAAGTTGTAACTGAGCGCTGGTTTTAATAGAGAGTAGAGGGATTGTTTCCTCACAATTAATTAGTAGCCTAGACCAGTCGAATAAATTGTTAAATGAAAAACACCACTTTGAAGATGTGGTGTTTTTCGTCTTGTTAATTACTTTTTTCAAAAGCTAGTTTAATACCAAAACCAATTAAGACGATTCCTGTTAACCCTTGAATATAACGTTGCGTCTTCGGTTTTTTCATAAAAGCACTAATTTTATCAATTAAAAATATATAAAAAGCGAACCATATAACTGTTAAAATGAGATAAGTAAGGCCCATTACGAGAAGTTGGATAAACGTATTATGAGTTGGATTTAAAAATTGCGGTAAAAAAGTTAAAAAGAAGACTGCAATTTTAGGGTTTAATAAATTTGTAAGAAACCCTTGGCGAAAACAAGAAGTATGCTCGTTTTCATTATTCAAAGATATATCGTTCGTATCAACGCCTTCTTTGTTTCTTACTGCTAAAAGGGCTTTAATACCAATATAAATTAAATATAGAGCTCCAACGTACTTGAAAATAGAGAATAAAAGAGCTGACTTTACAATAAGTGCGGAGAGTCCGATTACTGCTGCTAACGTATGAATCAAAAGTGCAACACATGTACCGAACACTGTTTTCACTCCACCAATCTTACCGGCAACTAATGTGTTTTTCGTGGCCATTGCTGTATCTGGACCGGGTAAAATAATAAGACAAATGGACATAACGATGAAAAGAAAAAAATTTTCAATCATAGTCGCTCCTCCTTTTTTATTTTTAGAATATTTGATTAAAAATAGTGTAGCACATATCTCGATTTAATAAAATTAAATTTTATTAAAAATTATTAAATAGGAAAGAGGCTATATAGTCGCGTAATCACACGACTATATAGCCTCAGGTTTATCCCGTATGAATGGGGATGTTCCCCATTTATTAAATTTTCACTTTATGCATTAAGTAAGTTAAAGAATCGATTTACATCTTCTTCTGAAACATCACTTAACTGCTTATATTTATAATTCGGATTTTGATCTTTATCAACGACAACAGAGCGTACTCCTTCGAAGAAATCTGTATGTCTCATGAAGTTTTTAGCAAGTACAAGGTCGGTAGCGAAACATTCTTCAACGGACTTATCTTGTCCATCAATAAACTGTTTTAATGTTACTTTTAACGAAATAGGGGATTTTGATAATAGTATTTCTTTCGTTTTTAAAGCAAAGGAACCGTGATCTTTCTCCAATGAATGGATGATTTCTTCAATTGTATCGAATGCAAAATGTGAATTCATTTCTTCTAATATAGGAGCAAGTTGGCTCTCTAAGCTTGGAGCAGTTGCAAATGTACGAATGACTTCTTTTAAATTAGTATGTACATCATCTTCTTTATGCCAATTTATACTTTCCAATTCAGTAAGGAAATTTGGTAATGAATCAGATGTCATAAAGTAATCAGCAGCGTTTATAAATAAAACGTCAGCAGCTTTTAAAATAGATGCCGTTAAAGCAACATAGCGGCCAGCAAGCCCTGGAGCTTTATTTAAGAAATAAGCAGCACCGACGTCTGGGAAGAAGCCGATATTCATCTCTGGCATTGCCCATTTCGTACGCTCAGTTACAATTCGATATTTCGCACCATTTGTAAGACCGACACCACCGCCCATTACAATTCCATCTAAACAAGCAATGATCGGTTTTTTATATTGATAAATATATGTATCAATTTCATACTCTTCTTCAAAAAAACGTTCCGCATGCTGCAATGCAGCTTCATTTGAACGTGCTTCATAAAGAGTTTTAATGTCGCCGCCTGCACAAAAACCTTTTGTGCCAGCTCCTTTTAATACGATAAGCGCAATTCGCTCATCATTTTCCCATTCTTTCAGTTTTCGCCCAATCGGTTGTAACATGTCATAAGATAAAGAATTAAGTGCTTTTGGGCGGTTTAAAGTAATTGATGCAACGCCGTTTTCACTAACAGAAAATAAAACGTGTTCAGTCATAATTCATCCTCCCTTACATATCTTCTTATTCTTAATTCTTGATATGTACTGAAATGTCCTTTATAAACTTTGTCTAAAGTTGGCGATATATGTTAATTTGCCCAATGCATATTTTGACGAGTTATATTTGCAGGATTTCGGAGGTTGAAAATGAATATTACAACATTACTGTAATTGTAATTATTTGAAGTTATCATAATAAAAACGCTATTAGTGCGACACGTTTCCCTATAAGTGTATAAACACGAAATGGGAGGGTTATCAATTTGATGACAACAACGGATTGACCG
>NZ_JAGXJT010000198.1:0-257 GCF_019091205.1 Bacillus sp. GbtcB14 | reverse complement strand
CGTGTTGGAACTCATGAGGATGATGAACCTGAAATCGTTGCAACAGCGTTAGCGAAAGCAACGGAATATATGGGGAAACGTAGATTTGGTGCATTAATTACTTTGCCGAAAGAGACCGGTATGGGTGATTATGTGGAAACAGGTACTCCGCTAAATGCAAGCGTATCATCGGAATTACTCATTAATATTTTCATTCCTAATACACCACTTCATGATGGAGCAGTCATTATGTAAGGAAGTACGATTAAAGCAGCAGC
>NZ_JAGXJT010000197.1:0-258 GCF_019091205.1 Bacillus sp. GbtcB14 | reverse complement strand
ATAGAATTTGGACGGCCATGATAATGATATTCACCGCCGCGTTTGCCAGTACATACTGCTTTGATGTGATCGGCGTTGACAGAAGTCTGTAGTACGTTCTGTTTTCCCGCTCTTTAATCATCAGTTCCGTCAGGTTGCCGGCGGAATAGAGCATAATGATAATGAGATACCCGATGACTGAGTAAGTCATTTCTTTATGATTCGATGTATCTTGTAAAACAGCAGACTCCGTTTGAATCGGAGAATGCTTGAAATCGG
>NZ_JAGXJT010000195.1:0-259 GCF_019091205.1 Bacillus sp. GbtcB14 | reverse complement strand
AAACCTCTGAGGAAGACACTAAAGGGGCGTTTGGTATGAGGTGTTCAAAATAATTTGATTATAGGAAATATTATGAAGGAGAATATGATTATAGGAAAATGTGTAAACTGTGTTTGGCTGTGTAAGGTAATATGAATCATATTACTGTTAATTAAATTACACTGTTTGGTTGAGTACAGAAATCTTATATATATATATATTATTTTGAAAAATTAAAATAAAAATATTTTTTTATTATATCTATTTAATGTTAATTGCA
>NZ_JAGXJT010000194.1:0-259 GCF_019091205.1 Bacillus sp. GbtcB14 | reverse complement strand
AGTTCTACAAAACTTAAACTTAACTGTTTATGCCTTCAAAAGAAAATTAGCATCACAACATGTAAAGTGACCGTGCAAGTACGTATAACAAACAAGAGTCAATTTAAAAACATGCAATAAGAATCCAATCTTTGGATGTTAGAACCATACCAAGTGTCACGTCCACAAAAGTGAGAGGAAGTATAAACGAAATACAGCTAAAATGAAGTTGGAAAACTTGATATAAGCACCAACCTGAAGGGAGGCAACCTCATCATGC
>NZ_JAGXJT010000193.1:0-260 GCF_019091205.1 Bacillus sp. GbtcB14 | reverse complement strand
GTAAGATTCATAGTTTTACTTTTTTGTTAATAAAGAGAATGAGAAGAAAACAAAATATTTAGATTTTTCTTAGTATTTTTTTTATGACAATATAAAAAAGATAAAAATACTTGTATTATTGTAATATCGTATCATTTCCAAATTTAATAAATAAGAAATGTACTGATACAAAAATGAGAAGAGTTTTTCATGTATATACAAAAAGACAATAAAATTATAACAACTTATGGCTAAAGGTGTACACCGATTAATCGTTGCGG
>NZ_JAGXJT010000192.1:0-260 GCF_019091205.1 Bacillus sp. GbtcB14 | reverse complement strand
CTCCTCCCATTGGTGTTGTCCCTCTGGTCTATGTCATTGTCGTGGGTCATTGGGCTCGCCACCTCCTTCACGTGCAAGGTCATCTTTTTCATCGGTAGGATTAGCACCAAAAAACATCTACCATGAACTCATCCATGTGTCTATGTTGGTCATGCATGAGCTCATCATCTATTTTTGGGAGCTCTACATCACCGTCATCACTATGGGATCCAGTGAAGCTTGATGATGAATGAGAAGGTGATTGTTGGCCTTTCGGTGGC
>NZ_JAGXJT010000191.1:0-261 GCF_019091205.1 Bacillus sp. GbtcB14 | reverse complement strand
AATACATTGTTTCACATTGTCTAGCTTATTATTGTGTATCTTTTCGCTCCGGACCCTCCAGATAGTATCGACAACAATCAAAGCATAAAGAAAAACTTTATCTGCATTAATGTCAAATATTCCACAATCATAACAATTAGTTTGTATAGATATAGTAATTGTCTTAACATTGAACCTAGTAAATAAAAAATAAACCCATTTGCTTTGGGACTTTTGTTCCGAAAATAACTTCAAAGTTGTAATACCACTAGCCAACAATGA
>NZ_JAGXJT010000190.1:0-261 GCF_019091205.1 Bacillus sp. GbtcB14 | reverse complement strand
AGGGAACGCTAGTTCGTATTAATATAAGAACAAATGTTCTGAAATTAACCTCGTCTCTCCGAGGCACAAGGAGGAGTCGCCATGCCGGTCAACATCGAAAAGTACGTCGGGCAAAGCGTGGAAATCATTTACGAGGACAGCAAGGGACGCTTCACGCAGCGGGTCGTCGCCGTATTCTCGGTACGCGGGGGCAAGGTGCGCGTGCTCGATTGGGGGAAGCGCGCGTTCCGCACGCTGTCGGCGAGCCGCATTCTCGGCGCC
>NZ_JAGXJT010000189.1:0-261 GCF_019091205.1 Bacillus sp. GbtcB14 | reverse complement strand
TGCTGCAAGCCCAGAATTGAAGGCGCAACGTATTGAAGTATTGAATCGGTTAGCTGCAGGAGAGAATGGGATTATTGTAGCACCAGTTGCAGGACTACGCAGATTTTTACCAATGGAAGAATTGTGGAAGCAAAGGCAAATCGAAATCAGTCTAGGGCAAGAGATTGATTTAGATAGATTCTTGCATACTTTACATCATATTGGTTATGAGCGTAAGTCGATGGTAGAAGCTCCTGGGGAATTCAGCTTGCGTGGGGGAAT
>NZ_JAGXJT010000019.1:0-48440 GCF_019091205.1 Bacillus sp. GbtcB14 | reverse complement strand
GAACACGGAAGTTAAGCTCTCTAGCGCCGATGGTAGTTGGGACCTTGTCCCTGTGAGAGTAGGACGTCGCCAAGCAATTAAAAACACAAGTCTTTTGACTTGTGTTTTTTTGTGTTTTCAAACAGTACGTAAAAGAAGTAATGGTAATACAAACACGTTGCCCAAGGGTTAATCATATTATATAAGAGATGGATGTATATTTTTCTGTAAATTGTTAAGGAATAGAAGTATAAAATATGTCCATTTAAATAGGGAGGGAAGGTTATGAAAGCACAAAATGAAGTTTGTATTGTTTGTGAGACAGAAAGAAAAGAAGGGATATATGTTTATAATAATTTGATATGTTATGAATGTGAAAAAGATATGGTGAATACTGAGACAGATGATCCAAAATATATACATTATTTAAAACAGCTCCGAAAGTTAGAAGTATCATATTTATAAATAGGCATTTGCCTATTATTTTTTTTGTCTTAATATCTGTATAATAGATACAGAATGAATAATAAGGAAGAGATATATATGAATCAAAAGCGTATGCCTTTATATGAGGCCTTAATAGAGTTTAAAGAAAGAGAACCACTGTCCTTTCATGTTCCAGGTCATAAGAATGGTGTAAACTTCCCTCAGGAAGCCACTGGGGAGTTTAAAGATATACTATCCATTGATGTAACCGAACTAACAGGATTAGACGATTTACATAGTCCATTTGAGTGTATAGATGAAGCACAAAAATTATTAGCGGATGTATATGGAGTGAAAAAAAGTTATTTTTTAATTAATGGTTCAACAGTGGGGAACTTAGCAATGATTTTGTCTTGTTGCGGGGAACATGATATTGTTCTTGTACAAAGAAATTGTCATAAATCAATTATTAATGGTTTAAAGTTAGCGGGAGCAAATCCAATCTTTTTAGATCCATGGGTCGATGAAGCTTATAATGTACCAGTGGGAATTCATGATGAAATTATTAAGGAAGCAATTGAAAAATATCCAAATGCTAAAGCACTCATTTTAACGCATCCTAATTATTATGGTATGGGGATGAATCTAGAGGCGAGCATCGCTTATGCACATGCACATAAAATCCCCGTTTTAGTAGATGAGGCACATGGAGCTCATTTTTGTTTAGGCGGGGTATTTCCAAAGTCAGCATTAGCATATGGTGCAGATATTGTAGTTCATTCTGCACATAAAACATTACCCGCGATGACAATGGGGTCCTATTTACATATAAATAGTTGCTTAGTGAAAGAAGAAAAAGTTTCTACTTATCTAAGTATGCTACAGTCTAGTAGTCCATCGTATCCAATTATGACTTCTCTTGATATTGCACGCTTTACAATAGCGCGTATAAAAGAAAAGGGCCATGATGAAATTGCCGAGTTTTTACGGGAATTTAAAGAAGAATTGTGTTCTATTCCACAAATAGCTATTTTACAATATCCATTACAAGACGAGTTAAAAGTAACCGTACAGACACGTTGTCAGTTATCAGGATACGAATTACAGTCTGTATTTGAAAAGGTCGGAATATATACAGAAATGGCGGATCCATATAATGTCCTATTTATTTTGCCCTTGCAAGTAAATAAGGAGTATATGAAGGCTATAGAGATGATCCGAGTGGCATTGAAATATTATGAGGTGAAAGACAAGAAGGAATCTATTCGTTATACTTATAAAGGGGAAATTTCTCCTTTACCGTATACATATAAACAACTGGAAGGATATGAAACAAAAGTAGTATCTGTAGAGGAAGCAGTTGGGATGATAGCGGCAGAAATGGTGATTCCGTATCCACCTGGAATTCCATTGATTATGTATGGGGAAAGAATTACTTCAGAACATAAAGAGCAAATTATGTATTTAGAGAAAGCAGGCGCTCGTTTTCAAGGCAGTACGAAATATATGAAAGTGTATGATATAGAAAGTGGGTTTTAGGATGAAGGGATTATTTGTAACAATTGAAGGTCCAGAAGGTTCGGGTAAAACAACGTTAATTAAAAGTTTATTGCCGTACTTTGAACAAAAAAAACAAAAGGTAATGGCGACGAGAGAACCAGGTGGTATTGCAATTTCTGAGGATATTAGAACAATTTTACATAAACAAGAATATACGATGATGGAAGCACGTACAGAGGCGCTTCTATATGCTGCTGCACGTAGGCAACATTTGGTGGAAAAGGTTATGCCGGCACTTAATGAGGACTACCTTGTATTATGTGATCGTTTTATAGATAGCTCTTTAGCGTATCAAGGATATGCAAGAGGATTAGGTATGGATAAAGTATTCGAAATCAATCGTTTCGCAACAGAGGACTGTATGCCTAGTTTAACGATTTACTTAGACATTGAACCAGAGGTTGGTTTAGCTCGAATTGAAAAAGATGCAGGGCGTGAAGTGAATCGATTAGATATGGAAGATATCTCTTTCCATAAACGTGTGCGTGAAGGATATTTACAAGTTGTAGAACGTTTCTCAGATCGTATTGTATTAGTAAATGCTGATCAACCAATGGAAAAACTTATAGAAGAAGTTGTTCAGATTATAGAAGATAAATTGTTATAATAGAAGGAAAGAATGAAATAAGTGAGGTATGCATTATGACGAAGACGTGGGAGCAGCTTTCTGCTATACAACCCATCGGTGTAAAAATGTTGATGAATAGCATTGCAAAAGAGCGTATATCCCACGCTTACTTGTTAGAGGGAGGGAAAGGGACAGGAAAGTTTGCGACGGCAATTCAAATGGCAAAGAGTTTCCTCTGTTCTCAGCGGAATGGGGTAGAGCCTTGTCATGTATGTACAAATTGTAAGCGAATTGATTCAGGTAACCACCCGAACTTACATATTGTAAAACCAGACGGATTATCTATTAAGAAGCAACAAATTCATGATTTACAAGAAGAGTTTTCAAAAACAGGATTAGAAGCAAATAAAAAAGTATATATTATTGAGCACGCAGACCGTATGACAGCAAATGCAGCGAATACACTATTGAAATTTTTAGAAGAACCAAGTAGTGATACAACAGCTATTTTACTTACTGAACAAAGTCATCAAATTTTAAATACGATTTTATCTCGCTGTCAAGTTGTTACATTTAGACCATTACCTACGGAATCTTTAATTAGAAGATTACAGGATGAAGGTATTACAGCGTCTTTATCGACACTTGCTGCGCAGCTCACGAATAGTTTTGATGAAGCTTTAGCTTTATGTAGTGATGAATGGTTTGCACAAGCACGAGCTTTAGTGATAAAATTATGTGAAGCGCTCGAAAAGGATAAAGCCTCTATTTTTTTTGTACAAGAAAAATGGGGAAAACACTTTGGAGAGAAAGAACAATTACAGCAAGGTTTAGATATGTTACTCCTTATTTATAAGGATTTATTATATGTTCAACTTGGAGAAGAAGATCGTCTTGTTTTTCATGAGCAGAAAGAGATGTTTGAATCTTTCTCCCATGCTCAGAAGCGCATTGTATCAGCTCTCTTTAATATATTAGAGGCAAAAAATAGAATCAACGCTAATGTAAATGCGCAGCTTGTGTTCGAACAGTTAGTGTTGCGGTTGCAGGAGGGATGACCGTTTTGTATGATGTAGTAGGTGTTCGCTTTAAGAAGGCCGGAAAGGTGTACTATTTTGATCCGAACCAGTTCGATATCTCTGAAAATGAGTTTGTAATTGTAGAAACGGTAAGAGGTATTGAATACGGAAAAGTAGTTATTACCAAAAAGCAAGTTGATGAGAACGACGTTGTATTACCGCTAAAAAAGGTTATTCGTATTGCAAATGAAAATGATCGTACCATTGTTGAAGAGAACAAGCATGCTGCGAAAGAAGCATACCAAGTTTGTCAGCAAAAGGTGGTAGAGCATAATCTTGATATGAAACTTGTAGATGTAGAGTATACGTTCGATCGCAATAAGATTATTTTTTACTTTACTGCGGATGGTCGGATTGATTTCCGCGAACTGGTGAAGGACTTAGCAGCAATTTTTAGGACAAGAATTGAACTAAGACAAATTGGTGTTCGTGATGAAGCGAAGATGCTTGGCGGTATTGGTCCGTGTGGTCGTATGCTTTGTTGTTCTACTTTTTTAGGTGATTTTGAACCCGTATCTATTAAGATGGCAAAGGATCAAAATTTATCATTAAATCCTGCAAAAATCTCTGGTTTATGTGGTCGTTTAATGTGTTGCTTAAAATATGAGAATGATGAATATGAGGCAGCAAAGGAACAACTTCCTGATTTAGATCAACGTATACAAACCCCGCATGGTACTGGCCGTGTTATCGGATTAAATATTTTAGAAAGATTAATTCAAGTGGAACTAGTAGACAAGGAACGGATAGTAGAATATACGTTAGATGAGTTAGTGAATAAAGGGGTCGTTTCGAGTCAAACCACAGATTAATGAGGTGGGTGCTTGTGGAGAAAAAAGATATTTTTGCATCGGTTTCTAGTATGGAAGAGCAAATTGGACATTTATACAAACAGTTGGGAGAATTAAAACAACACCTTGCAGAGTTGTTGGAAGAAAATCAACATATAAAAATGGAAAATGAAAATTTGCGACACCGTTTTGAAGAAGTGCAGATTAAGGAAAAACAAAAAACTCAAAAACGTAAAGAAGTGAAGCCAAAGACAACTGATATTGGTGAAGGTTACGATAACTTAGCTAGACTATATCAAGAAGGTTTTCATATTTGTAATTTGCATTATGGAAGTGTACGTAAAGAGGGAGATTGTTTATTCTGCCTGTCATTTTTAAATAAAAAGTGAAATTACCTTTCCAATGATAATTGGAAAGGTAATTTTTTATACATGAGAGTAGAATGAAATATGTTTTTTATTGGTAGAAGATGAAATAGGGTAGGTTAAGTGTAAGAAAAGGAGTAGTATATGAATTTATATGAAGATGAACGTTTAGATTACTTATTAGCACAAGATATGAAAATCGTACAAAGCCCATCAGTATTTAATTTTTCTTTAGATGCTGTTTTACTTGCAGACTTTGCTTGGGTGCCAATTCAAAAAGGTAATGTACTTGATCTGTGTACAGGTAACGCAGTTGTCCCCCTTTTATTAAGTACAAGAACGAAAGGGAAGATTACAGGTGTGGAAATTCAAGAACGTTTATATGATATGGGAATCAGAAGCGTTCAATACAATAAGTTAGAAGAAAGAATTCATTTAATACATGGGGATTTGAAAGATATGCCAGAGAAACTTGGGCGTCATCAATATGATGTTGTCACGTGTAATCCGCCTTATTTTCAAACACCTGCAACGTCTGAGAAAAATATGAATGAACATTTAGCGATAGCTCGTCATGAAATTATGTGTACATTAGAGGATGTTGTATCTGCAAGTAGTCAGCTAGTAAAGCAAGGCGGGAAAGTAGCATTTGTACATCGTCCAGGTCGTTTACTAGATATTGTTACATTAATGCGTAAATACAAAATTGAACCAAAACGTGTACGATTTGTTTATCCAAAGGCAGGGAAAGAAGCGAATACGTTGTTAATTGAAGGAATTAAGGACGGAAACGCAGATTTGAAAATATTGCCACCCCTTTTTGTATATGAAGATAATAATGAATATACAAAGGAGATTCGTTCAATTTTATATGGAGAAGAATAAGCATTGTTTTTATGTAGTAGAGTGCTCTGACGGGAGTTATTATGCTGGATATACAAATCATATAGAGAAGCGGATTCAGACACATAATAGTGGGAAAGGAGCTAGGTATACGCGTGCTAGACTTCCTGTTGTTTTAAAATATGTAGAGTTTCATGAAGATAAGCGTACAGCTATGCAAGCAGAGTATCATTTTAAGCAATTAAATAGAAAACAAAAAGAAGAATATATGCAAAAAGGAGAACGCTATGTGGCAACAAAAAAGCTTTCAACAAAATGAAAAGGGAGTTTTATATTTAGTACCAACTCCTATTGGAAATTTAGAAGATATGACATTTCGTGCAATCCGAATTTTAAAAGAAGCTGATTTAATTGCTGCTGAAGATACGAGACAAACGAAAAAACTTTGTAATTATTTCGAAATTGAAACACCTGTTATGAGTTACCATGAGCACAATAAGGGAGTAAGTGGGAAGAAAATATTAGGGAAGTTAGACGAAGGAAAGACGGTAGCACTTGTTAGTGATGCTGGTATGCCTTGTATTTCCGATCCAGGTTACGATATTGTTGTAGAGGCTGTAGCAGAACAGTATCATGTTATTCCGCTTCCTGGGGCAAATGCGGCCCTTACAGCATTAATTGCATCAGGCCTTGAAACAAAACAGTTTTATTTCTATGGATTTTTACAAAGAAATAAAAAAGAAAGAAAAATGGAGTTAGAGAAGCTTCGTTATGTACAAACTACAATGATGTTTTATGAGGCACCTCATCGTTTAGATGATACTTTAATCTCGATGCAAGAAGTGTTGGGAAATAGAGAAATTGTATTATGTCGAGAGTTAACGAAAAAATTTGAGGAATTTATTCGTGGGACAGTCGAGGAAGCAATTGAGTGGACGAAACAAAATGAAGTTCGTGGCGAGTTTTGTATTTTAGTAGCTGGTTCAACGGAAGAACCTGCACCAGAAGAACAATGGTGGGAAGCTATTTCGGTATATGATCATATTGAACATTATATAAACGAAAAAGGTATGAATTCAAAAGAGGCGATAAAAACGGTCGCTAAAGATCGAGATTTGTCGAAACGCGATGTATATCAAATCTATCATGTCGATAAAAAATAAGCTTCTCATAATTGAGAAGCTTATTTTGCTGTTTCGATATAATCTTGAAGTTCGTTTAAGATTTGCTCAGCGCCTTCTTTGCTTAAGATAATTTTACCTTCAGCTAAAGATAGGTTACCATCAGATACTTCACCAGTTACTTGGCAAGTCATGTTTGGCTTATATTTTTTTAAGATGATTTTCTCGTCATCAACGTAGATTTCAAGAGCATCCTTTTCTGCAATACCTAAAGTACGGCGTAATTCGATTGGAATTACTACACGACCTAATTCATCAACTTTACGAACGATACCAGTAGATTTCATAATTCTTTTCCTCCTAAAGAAATAGTTTATAAGTTTCGAGTCTATTTTCTAGATTCGTCATTTTTCGACAAAATACCCTATGGACATATGATACCAATCATTTACATTTCCGTCAATTCTTTAATTCTATATTTTTTAAAAAGATTTATAGATTTCTTACTTCTTATATATAATAGAATGTGAGTAATTTCTACTATTATTTCACTTTATTTTCAGAAAAATTATAGATTGTAAGTAAGGACTGTATATTTTCTTGAAATATGAGTAATAGATGATAAAGATACTAAGTATTAACTCGTTTTTATCCCGCATTAACAAGCGGTAAGATTTTAAATTTAAAATTTGGCTGGAGCAAAGAAGTTAAGGTGGAGTCGGATTGCTCGTAAAAGCCCGATTGGTGCGGGCTAATAATCCGCGGGAGTGAACACCCCCCCACAGATTAAAGTTTCACTTTATATATAAGTTTTTGATATACTATTTATAAATACATATGAGGTTATCCGGGAGGTCCAAAACAATGACAGAGGAAAACAAATCCTTTTATATTACTACCCCAATTTATTATCCAAGTGGAAAATTACACATTGGACATGCTTATACAACAGTAGCAGGAGATGCGATGGCACGATATAAGCGTATGCAAGGATATAATGTTCATTATTTAACAGGAACTGATGAGCATGGACAGAAAATCCAAAAGAAAGCAGAAGAATTAAACGTTACACCACAAGCATATGTGGATAACATTGTTGCAGGAATTAAAGAACTTTGGGAGAAGATGGATATCTCTTATGATGATTTTATTCGTACAACTGAAGATCGTCATAAAGATGTTGTTGAAAAAATCTTCAAGCAACTAGTAGATCAAGGGGATATTTATCTTGATGAATATGAAGGATGGTATTCTGTACAAGATGAGACATTCTATACAGAGCATCAATTAGTAGATCCAATTATGGAAGGTGACAAAGTAGTTGGAGGAAAAAGCCCAGATAGTGGTCATGATGTAGAACTTGTTCGTGAAGAATCGTATTTCTTTAGAATGGGTAAATATGTCGACAGACTATTAAAATTCTATGAAGATAATCCACATTTCATTCAGCCGGAGTCTCGCAAGAATGAAATGATTAATAACTTCATTAAACCAGGCTTAGAAGATTTAGCTGTTTCGCGTACTTCATTTGACTGGGGAGTTCGTGTTCCAGGTAACCCAAAACACGTTATTTACGTATGGGTTGACGCATTATCTAACTACATTACAGCATTAGGTTATGGAACAGAAAATGAAGAGATGTATAAAAAGTTCTGGCCGGCTGATGTGCATTTAGTTGGAAAAGAAATCGTTCGTTTCCACACAATTTATTGGCCAATCATTTTAATGGCATTAGATTTACCTCTTCCGAAAAAAATCTTTGCTCATGGTTGGATTTTAATGAAGGATGGAAAGATGAGTAAGTCAAAAGGAAACGTAGTAGATCCAGTTACATTAATCGATCGTTACGGATTAGATGCATTACGTTATTACTTACTTCGTGAAGTTCCATTCGGATCTGATGGCGTATTCACACCAGAAGGGTTTGTGGAGCGTATCAATTTCGATTTAGCAAATGACTTAGGTAACTTATTAAATCGTACAGTAGCTATGATTGATAAGTACTTTAACGGAGAAATCCCTGCATTTAAAGCAAATGTAACGGAATTTGATGAAACGTTAGTAACGTTTGCAAAAGATACATTGAAAAAAGTAGAAGAGGCAATGGAGAATATGGAATTCTCTGTAGCGCTAAGCTCAATTTGGCAATTGGTTAGCCGTGCAAATAAATATATTGATGAAACACAACCGTGGGTATTAGCGAAAGATGAGAATGATCGTGAAAAGTTAGCTTCTGTAATGGCTCACTTAGCAGAAGTACTTCGTCAAACAGGTATTATGCTTATGCCGTTCTTAACGGTAGCACCAAGTAAGATGTTTGATCAACTTGGACTTACTGAAGAGGCACATAAATCTTGGGAAAGCCTATCTACAATTGGCTGTATTCCAGCTGGAACAAAAGTAGAAAAAGGAAACCCGATTTTCCCTCGTTTAGAAATGGAAGTAGAAGTAGGGTACATTAAAGAACAAATGAAAAGCTCTGCTCCTAAAGTAGAAGAGAAAAAAGAAGAAGAACCGAAAGCAGAAGAAATTACAATTGATGATTTCTTTAAAGTAGAATTACGCGTAGCTGAAGTACTATCAGCTGAACCTGTGAAAAAAGCAGATAAGTTGTTAAAAATTCAGCTGGATTTAGGTACAGAAAAGCGTCAAGTTGTTTCAGGGATTGCAAAGTTCTATTCGCCGGAAGACCTAAAAGGTAAAAAGGTTATTTGTGTAACAAACTTAAAACCTGTAAAATTACGCGGTGAATTATCACAAGGTATGATTTTAGCGGGTGAAGAGAATGGCGTATTGTCATTAGCATCAATTGACCAAAATTTACCAAATGGTACAAAAATCAAGTAATTAAGACAAGAAAAGAGATGTTTCACGTGTAACATGTGTGAAGCGTCTTTTTTCTTTTTACACTCTCTATTTTTGCATTAAAATTATAGTATTGTTATCGTTAAGTTATTAAAGGGCTTATTTTTAGAATAAACTTGATTTCAATATAAAAGGAGTTATGTATTATGTTGTTTGATACACATTCACATTTGAATGCAGAGCAATTTGAAGAAGATTTGCAAGAAGTTATTGCACGAATGAAAGAAGCGGGAGTTACCTATACAGTTGTTGTTGGTTTTGATGAAGTAACGATAAAAAAGGCGATTGAATTAGCTGAAACTTATGATTTTATTTACGCTGCGGTTGGATGGCATCCAGTTGATGCAATCGACATGACGGAAGAACATTTAGCTTGGTTAGAAGAACTTGCTTCCCATCCTAAAGTCGTTGCACTTGGAGAGATGGGCTTAGATTATCACTGGGATAAGTCTCCAAAAGAAATACAGAAGGAAGTATTCCGTAAACAAATTACATTAGCCAAAAAGGTGAAATTGCCGATTATTATACATAATCGCGATGCAACTCAAGACATTGTTGATATTCTAGAAGAAGAGAATGCAGCTGAAGTGGGAGGCATTATGCATTGCTTTAGTGGCAGCGTAGAAGTAGCAGAGCGATGTGTTGATATGAACTTTTTAATTTCGTTAGGCGGACCAGTTACATTTAAAAATGCTAAGAAACCGAAAGAAGTTGCCACGGAGATTCCATTAGAGAAATTGTTAATAGAGACGGATTGTCCATATTTAACACCACATCCATTTCGAGGGAAACGAAATGAACCGAGTTATGTAAAACTTGTAGCAGAAGAAATTGCGAATTTAAAAGGAATTTCTTATGAAGAAGTAGCAGAAATAACAACAAAAAATGCAAAAGCTTTATTTGGTGTTGAATAAAAAGGAGTGGGAGAACCCATTCTTTTTTATTTTTGTGGAAAAATAGCAGGAGTGATAGAGAAAATAAGGGCGAATGAGGAAGTGTTATAATAAGGAGAGAGAACAAAGTTTTGGACATTCTATTTTTTAAAATGTAAGAATGGGGAAAATAATAATGGAAAAGTCGTCATTTTTTTGTTTTACTAAGTAGAGACGAAACGAGTGTGGAGGCAAGCATGAAAATTAAAGAGATTATCGTTGTAGAAGGTAAAGATGATACAGTGGCGATTAAGCGTGCTGTTGATGCGGATACAATTGAAACGAACGGTTCAGCAATCGGTGATCATGTTATTGAGCAAGTTAAATTAGCGCTGCAAAAACGAGGCGTTATTATTTTCACAGATCCGGATTATCCCGGAGAGCGTATTAGAAAAATTATTTCTGATAAGGTTCCTGGATGTAAACATGCCTTTTTACCGAAGGAAGAAGCACTTGCTAAAAGGAAAAAGGGTGTCGGAATTGAACATGCTTCTAATGAATCAATTCGCCGTGCTTTAGAGAATATACATGAAGAAATGGAAGCTTACACAAGTGAAATTAGTTGGAGCGATCTAGTCGATGCAGGCTTAGTGGGCGGAGAAATGGCAAAGAGTCGCAGAGAAAGAATGGGTAAGCTATTAAAGATTGGTTATACAAACGCAAAACAGTTACATAAACGTTTACAAATGTTTCAAGTTTCAAAAGAAGCATTTGCAGAAGCTTATAAGCAAGTCATACAGGAGGAAAGAAAATGAAGGATATCGCAACGCCAAATCGTACGAAAGACATTGTTGAAAAGTACGGATTTTCATTCAAAAAAAGTTTAGGACAAAATTTTTTAATTGATACGAATGTATTAAATCGTATTGTCGATCACGCTGAGATTGGTTCGGAAAGTGGTGCAATTGAAATTGGACCAGGTATCGGTGCGTTAACAGAACAATTAGCGAAGCGTGCTAAAAAAGTAGTGGCTTTTGAAATTGATCAGAGATTATTACCGATTTTAGATGAGACGTTAGCTCCATATAGCAACGTTACAGTTATAAATAAAGATGTACTAAAGGCAGATGTACATGAGGTGTTTAGTGAGCAATTTGAGGAAGGGCAAGATGTAATGGTAGTAGCTAATTTACCGTACTATATTACAACGCCAATTTTATTTAAATTGCTGGAAGAGAAATTACCGGTTCGTGGATTTGTTGTTATGATGCAAAAAGAAGTAGGAGATCGTTTAGCTGCTAAACCAGGAACGAAAGAGTATGGTTCTTTATCCATTGCTATTCAGTATTATACAGAGGTAGAAACAGTTATGACTGTACCGCGTACAGTGTTTGTGCCACAACCAAATGTTGATTCTGCGATTATTCGTCTCTTGAAGCGTCCGAAACCAGTTGTAGAAGTAACAGATGAGACATTCTTCTTTGAAGTAGTACGAGCAAGTTTTGCACAGCGTCGTAAAACTTTAATGAATAATTTATCAAATAATTTAAATGGTTTCCCGAAAGATAAAGAGCTATTGGATCGAATTTTAACAGAAGTAGGAATTGATCCGAAACGAAGAGGCGAAACGCTATCTATCGAGGAGTTTGCAACATTAAGTAATGCATTAGTTCTTCATAAATTGTCATAAGAATAGAAAAGGGACAGTTCAACTTGAACTGTCCCTTTTGTCACCTTTCCTCTCCTACATTCATACTTTAAAAACAGGTAAGATGGCCTAACGAGTTTGGAGGTAAGAGAATGGCTTTACATGTTGGAGAATTAGTGGAACGATATTCTCATAATAGGGATATTCTTTTTCGTATTATAGAAATAAAAGGCGAGATAGCCATATTATTTGGAGAGGAAATTAGACTGGTGGCGGATGCGCCACTTGAAGATTTAATTAGTATAGATCAACGGGAACATAAAAAAAGAGCGAAGCGTGAGAAAGAAACGATGGAGCGTACGTATCGTTTGTTTCAACAAGATTATGTATTAATGAAACAAAGGCATGAACACACTTCAACGGGTGGATATACAAGTGAGGTGAATTATTTTCAAATGCCGGGACGTGTATTGCATATAGATGGAGACCCGTTATATTTGCGCAAATGCTTAGACTTATATAATAAAATTGGTGTTCCTGTACAAGGTATTCATTGTAAAGAAACAGAGATGCATGAAAAGGTAGTAGATTTAATAGATCATTTTCGTCCGGACATTTTAGTTATTACAGGGCACGATGCATATACAAAATCAAAAGGGGTAAAGGGAGATTTAGCAGCATATAGGCATTCAAGGCATTTTGTACAGGCTGTTCGAGAAGTGAGAAAAAAATATCCATCATTGGATCAACTCGTTATTTTTGCTGGGGCATGTCAATCACACTTTGAAGCATTAATTCGAGCAGGCGCTAATTTTGCTAGTTCACCATCTAGAATTAATATTCACGCACTAGATCCTGTATATGTGGTGGGTAAAATTAGTTTTACGTCATTTATGGAAAGAGTAAATGTATGGGATGTTGTACGTAATACGATTACCGGCGAAAAGGGACTTGGCGGGATTGAGACGAGGGGGATTTTACGAACTGGATTACCCTTTCAACATTATGAAGAATAAGCAAGGTACATATGTATCTTGCTTTTTTGTATGGAAAGGATTTAAATCAGCTTGGATAAAAAGAGACAAGAACGCGCAGACTACATAATGATACTTTTACAATATAGTATTTCTTCTATCTATTTGAACGCATGATGCTTTTATAAAGATATTGTCTGTGAGTTGCGGTTAATAATTGGGATAGATATATCGTGTTTTAAGTGTTCAATCTAAATTACAGCGAGGTGTAACGAAGTATATGTCAAAACGTTTAGATGAAATTAAAAGCGAATTAGATCACCATCTTGGACAGAGACTGATGTTAAAGGCGAATAGTGGGAGAAGAAAAACAGTGGAACAATCAGGTGTACTTGCAGAAACGTACCGTTCTGTTTTTGTTGTACAATTGGATCAGCAAGAAGATGCGTTGCAACGTGTATCATATAGCTATGCGGATGTTTTAACAGAGACAGTAGAGTTAACGTTTTATGGTGAACCTCATAATGAAGTGATTTTTTAATTCATGTATCGTTACATATATTCCCACAAATGAAAAGCTATATTATTTTGCATACTAATTATACCGTAGCAAAATAAGGAGGGACTCTGCATTGAGTAGACGAAGAGGTGTCATGTCAAATCAATTTAAAGAAGAGCTTGCAAAAGAGCTAGGCTTTTATGATGTTGTTCAGAAAGAAGGCTGGGGCGGAATTCGTGCGAAAGATGCTGGTAACATGGTGAAACGTGCTATAGAAATTGCAGAACAGCAATTAATGAAACAAAACCAGTAGTTGTAAGATACTTTCTATGCTACGGTAGCCGAGGAGTGATTCCTCGGCTTTTTGTACTCGAAAAGGTGCCATCATTTTACATAAGTAGTTTCATTCTGAATGCTTTTCGTTATAATTAGGGAAGTGTCATCGTCTTACTATAAATTTATGGTAAAATAAACGATAAAAGATTGAGTACATAGAGTGGGTGAATAGATTGAAGCTACTAGTGAAAGCACCAGCAAAGATTAATCTGTCGTTAGATGTACTGGGAAAAAGACAAGACGGATATCATGACGTGAAAATGATTATGACAACAATTGATTTAGCAGATCGTTTAGAACTAATGGAATTAGCAGAAGACCGTATTGAAATTTTATCCCATAATCGGTATGTCCCAGACGACCAAAGAAATTTAGCTTATCAAGCAGCGAGATTATTAAAAGAGAAGTTTAATGTGAAAAAAGGCGTATCTATTACTATTGAAAAAACGATTCCAGTAGCAGCTGGATTAGCAGGTGGAAGTAGTGATGCAGCAGCGACATTACGTGGCCTTAATAAATTATGGAATTTAGGGCTTACAATTGACCAGTTAGCAGAGCTTGGCGCAGAAATTGGGTCAGATGTATCGTTTTGCGTATATGGTGGGACAGCAATTGCCACTGGAAGAGGAGAGCAGATTGAGCACATAAAAACTCCGCCTTCTTGTTGGGTTATTTTAGCAAAACCCCATATTGGTGTATCTACTGCTGATGTGTATGGAAATTTAAAGTTAAATCGAGTTACACATCCAAATGTAGATAAAATGGTTGATGTCATAAATGCTGGGGACTACAAAGGGATTTGTGATACTGTAGGTAACGTTTTAGAAGATGTGACGTTTGCGATGCATCCTGAAGTTGCACGTATTAAGGCACAGATGAAGCGGTTTGGGGCGGATGCCGTATTAATGAGTGGAAGTGGTCCAACTGTATTTGGTCTTGTGCACCATGATTCACGAATGCATCGTATATATAACGGATTAAAAGGATTTTGTGAACAAGTATACGCAGTACGTTTATTGGGAAAGCGAGAAACGCTTGAATAAAGACGTATAATACGGTATGATTTGTTTAGAATATTCGTGATTTGAGGTGAGAGTATGAAAATTAGACGAAGTACAAGATTAGTCGATATGACGTATTACTTGTTACAAAACCCTCGTCAGCTAGTTTCTCTCACTTTTTTTGCTGAAAGGTATCAATCAGCTAAGTCTTCCATTAGTGAAGATTTAGTTATTATTAAGCAAACGTTTGAACAACAAGGGGTCGGCACATTGCAAACGGTACCAGGAGCAGCAGGAGGAGTGAAATATATACCATATATAAGTGAGGAAGAGGCAGATCTAATTATCGGTGAGCTTTGTAGCTTATTTGAAAATCCAGATCGTATTTTGCCTGGCGGTTACTTATATATGACAGATCTTTTAAGTAATCCTCGCCATATTAATGGCGCAGGTCGTTTGTTTGCTTCTGTTTTTGCTAGGCAACCAATTGATGCGGTTATGACGGTGGCAACGAAGGGGATTCCACTTGCTTATGCGGTGGCAAATTACTTAGATGTACCGGTGGTAATTGCAAGGAAAGATAATAAAGTAACAGAAGGTCCAACTGTTAGTATTAACTATGTATCAGGTTCTTCTAAGCGAATTCAAACAATGACGTTAGCAAAGCGTAGCCTTCCAGAGGGATCAAATGTTTTAATTATTGATGACTTCATGAAAGCTGGCGGGACAATTCAAGGTATGATGAGTATGTTAGAAGAGTTTAAGGCTAATGTTGTTGGTATTGGTGTATTAGTAGAATCCACGGATATTGAAGAACGACTAATTAATAATTTTGTATCATTAATTCGTCTATCAGAAGTTGATGTGAAAGAAAAAGCGATTCAAGTGGAAAAGGGAAATTATTCACTGGCCCCATTTGATGAAGGGCTTGTAGAGGCTGAGTAAAAAGATAAAGCAGATCGCTTTATCTTTTTTTTATTCTATTTATAAATTATAAAATAGATGGACAAACTGCTTTTCGTGCACTATTTTTAAAGAGTAAAAATAAATAATAAAAGGGTGGAAAAATATGAAAGTTGTTCAAACAAACAATGCACCACAAGCAATTGGACCATATTCACAAGGGATTATTGTAAATAATATGTTTTACAGTTCAGGACAAATTCCGTTAACTGCAAGTGGAGAGCTTGTAGCAGGAGACGTGACAGTACAAACAGAGCAAGTATTTCAAAATTTACAAGCGGTATTAGAAGAAGCGGGTGCTTCATTTGATACAGTAGTAAAAACAACAGTATTCTTAAAAGATATGGATGATTTTAATGCTGTTAATGACGTATACGGCTCTTATTTCTCTACTCATAAGCCAGCTCGTTCTTGTGTACAAGTAGCAAAATTACCGAAAGATGTTTCAATTGAAATCGAAGTAATTGCCCTAGTTAAGTAATCTTTTGTAAGCGATAACCTCCACTAATCTCTATATTCAATTACATTAAAAATTTTTATCTTAAAAATTTTTAAAAAATTAAAGGGAAAATAGAAAATTTGTGGAATTTATACAAATATATCGCTTATTTAGAAAAGGGTGGTGAACACAAGATGGAAGTGACTGACGTAAGATTACGCCGCGTAAACACAGAAGGCCGCATGAGAGCAATTGCCTCTATTACTCTAGACCATGAATTTGTTGTTCATGATATTCGTGTAATTGATGGTAATAATGGATTATTTGTAGCAATGCCAAGTAAACGTACTCCAGATGGAGAATTCCGTGACATTGCACATCCAATTAATTCTAATACACGCTCTAAAATTCAAGATGCGGTTTTAACAGAGTATCATCGTTTAGGCGAGTTAGAAGAGGTTGAGTTTGAAGAAGCGGGTGCTTCGTAAAATTCGAATGAAAAGGGCTTTTTAAAGAAAGCTCTATAATTTTGCAACAAACCCCTGTAAGTATTTACAGGGGTTTGTTTTTTGTGGTTTTATATATTTCTTGTACGGAAAATTCAGAATTCATCAAAGCGAAGAGAAAAACTTCTAATTTTTTCAAAATCATTTTAAATAGTATAGCTTATTTCTTAAAAAAGATACTAAAGAGTAAAACATCGTATGAGAATTATGGTAAAATTTAATAGTTAAAATGTGTTTCTTGAAATATATGATGATTTAGGATAATATCGTTAATGGATAAATAGGTTGCGATGGAGGGTCTATATGTCAAACAGATTTGCAGTGATTCTAGCTGCAGGCAAAGGCACACGTATGAAGTCTAAGCTATACAAAGTGCTTCATCCTGTATGTGGAAAACCTATGGTACAACATGTTGTCGATCAAGTAACGCAATTAGGATTGCAGAAACTTGTAACAGTCGTAGGACATGGTGCTGAAATGGTACAAGAACAGCTAGGAAACGTAAGTGAGTTTGCATTACAAGCAGAACAACTTGGTACAGCACATGCTGTAGATCAAGCTGCAAGTGTACTTGCAAATGAAGAAGGAACAACTTTAGTTATTTGTGGTGATACGCCGCTAATAACTGCTGAAACGATGGAAGCATTGCTTCAGCAACATAAAGAAGCAGGGGCAATGGCAACGGTGCTAACAGCTTACATAGAAGAACCTGCTGGATATGGTCGTATCGTTCGTAATGAGAATGGTCATGTTGAAAAGATTGTTGAGCATAAGGATGCAAATGAGAAAGAATTAGCTATTAAAGAAATCAATACAGGTACGTATTGTTTTGATAATAAAGCTTTATTCGCCTCACTTTCTAAAGTTTCAAATGATAACGTACAAGGTGAATATTACCTGCCAGATGTTATTGAAATTTTAAAAAATGAAGGTCATATCGTATCAGCTTATCAAACAGAGCACTTCGATGAAACGTTAGGTGTTAACGACAGAGTCGCTCTATCGCAAGCGGAAATTATTATGAAAAACCGTATCAACCGCAAGAACATGGTAAATGGTGTTACAATTATCGATCCAAGTAACACGTATATTTCTGCTGATGCAATTATCGGTAGTGATACAGTTCTTCATCCAGGAACAATTATTGAGGGGAATACTGTAATTGGTTCTGATTGTGAAATTGGACCGCATACAGTAATTCGCGATAGTGAAATTGGAGATCGTACGACAATTAGACAATCTACTGTACATGATAGTAAACTTGGTACAGAAGTATCGGTTGGTCCATTTGCACATATTCGCCCAGATTCAGTTATTGGAGATGAAGTACGCGTTGGAAACTTCGTGGAAATCAAAAAAACTGTTTTTGGTAATAGAAGTAAAGCTTCACACTTAAGTTATATCGGGGATGCACAAGTTGGAGAAGACGTGAATCTTGGTTGTGGTTCAATTACGGTGAACTATGACGGTAAGAATAAATTCAAAACTGTGATTGGTAACGGGGTATTTATTGGATGTAATTCAAACCTTGTTGCTCCTGTAACAGTTGAAGATGGTGCTTATGTGGCAGCAGGCTCTACAATTACAGAGAATGTTCCATCAAAAGCATTATCTGTAGCACGTGCACGTCAAGTTAACAAAGAAGACTATGTTGATCAATTGCTGAATAAGAAAAAATCATAATGTGGAGGGTTAATCTAGATGTCGACTCAATATCTAAATTCTAATTTGAAAGTATTCTCTTTAAACTCTAATAAGGAACTTGCTGAGCAAATTGCAAAGCACATTGGAGTAGGACTAGGAAAATGTTCTGTTGATCGTTTTAGTGATGGAGAAGTTCAAATTAACATTGAAGAAAGTATCCGTGGTTGCGATGTATTCATTATTCAATCTACAAGCTTCCCAGTAAACGAACATATCATGGAATTACTTATTATGATCGATGCATTAAAGCGTGCATCTGCAAAAACAATTAATATTGTTATTCCTTACTATGGTTATGCGCGTCAAGACCGTAAAGCGCGTTCTCGTGAACCAATTACATCGAAACTTGTAGCAAACTTGCTTGAAACAGCAGGTGCAACTCGTGTAATCACTCTAGATTTACATGCTCCACAAATTCAAGGGTTCTTTGATATCCCAATCGACCACCTAATGGGTGTACCGATTCTTTCAGATTACTTTGAAACAAAAGGTCTTAAAGATATCGTAATCGTGTCACCTGACCACGGTGGAGTAACTCGTGCTAGAAAAATGGCAGATCGCCTAAAAGCACCAATCGCTATTATTGATAAGCGTCGTCCTCGTCCGAACGTATCAGAGGTAATGAACATTATCGGTAATATTGAAGGTAAAACAGCAATTTTAATTGATGACATCATTGATACAGCTGGTACAATTACATTAGCAGCAAACGCTCTTGTTGAGAACGGTGCTTCTGAAGTATATGCTTGCTGTACACACCCAGTATTATCTGGTCCAGCAATTGAGCGTATCCAAAACTCAAATATTAAAGAGTTAGTTGTAACGAACTCTATCGTATTACCTGAAGAGAAGAAAATCGACAAAGTACATGAACTTTCAGTTGCTCCACTAATCGGAGAAGCAATCATTCGTGTATACGAAGAAGAATCTGTAAGTGTATTATTCAATTAATTGGATAGAATGAGACGTAACCAAGATTGGTTACGTCTTTTCGTATCGAAAGAAGAAAGTAGTGGTACAAGAATGAAATTGATAGTAGGACTTGGGAACCCGGGTAGAGAATATGAATTAACAAGGCATAATATTGGATTTATGGCGATTGATGAACTTGCAAAGCGTTGGAATATCTCTTTAAACGAACAAAAATTTAAAGGAGTATTTGGTGCAGGATTTGTTAATGGAGAAAAAGTAATCTTATTAAAGCCACTTACATATATGAATTTATCTGGGGAAAGTATTCGTCCGCTTATGGATTACTATAAAATTGATGTAGAGGACTTCGTTGTTCTGTATGATGATTTAGATATCCCTGTAGGTAAATTACGCCTTCGTATGAAAGGTAGTGCTGGTGGACATAATGGTGTAAAATCAACAATTTCACATTTAGGAACGCAAGAGTTTCAACGTATCCGTATGGGAATTGATCGCCCGAAAAATGGAATGAAGGTAGTAGATTACGTATTAGGACGTTTTACATCGGAAGAAATTCCTGATGTGAATCATTCTATTGAAAAAGCAGCGGATGCATGTGAAGAATGGTTGAATAAACCTTTTCTTCAAATCATGAATACCTTCAATAGTTAAGGGTATGATTGGGAATATTTTATCTTGTTTTTACCCATACTAGTAGTAATTGGATTTTTAGGAGGCTAGTATGGAAGGGTATTATTATTGCAGACATTGCGGGAGTAATGTAGGCTCCGTTACTGCAGAAAAAGTGTATAGCGACGTTTTATTTCAACTAACAGAGCAAGAAGTAGTAGAGATGATTCATTTTCATGAGAATGGAAATATATATATAAAAACGATTTGTGAATCGTGCCAAGAAACGCTCGCATCTTATCCTGAGTATTATGAATATGAAAAATTTCTGCAATAAAATGTTGTCGCTTTGGCATGTCCAAAGCATTTTTCTGTTTTCTTTTTCCAAAATATTTGCATAAAATATAGTGGCTTGCTCTTTATGTTGAGAGGGGTTTTGAAAATGATAGGTTTATTAGAGCAATTTTATAAAAATGAAGAGATCCAATCGGTTATTAACGGACTAGAAGATGGTTTAAAAGAACAACTTGTATCAGGTATGGCAACCTCTTCACGTTCGTTATTAATGGCGGCCTTATATAAAAAAACAAAAAAAACACAACTTATTGTGACGCATAATTTATATCAAGCACAAAAAGTGCATGAAGATTTAGTGGCGTTACTTGGTGAAAAAGATGTGTGGTTATACCCAGTAAATGAATTGATAGCATCAGAAATTGGTGTTGCAAGCCCAGAATTGAAGGCGCAACGTATTGAAGTATTGAATCGTTTAGCTGCAGGAGAGAATGGGATTATTGTAGCACCAGTTGCAGGACTACGCAGATTTTTACCAATGAAAGAATTGTGGAAGCAAAGGCAAATCGAAATCAGTCTAGGGCAAGAGATTGATTTAGATACATTCTTGCATACTTTACATCATATTGGTTATGAGCGTAAGTCGATGGTAGAAGCTCCTGGGGAATTCAGTTTGCGTGGGGGAATATTAGATATCTATCCATTAACTGAAGAATTACCATTTCGTATTGAATTTTTCGACACAGAAGTTGATTCTATTCGATTATTTGATGTGGATGAACAGCGTTCTCAAGATAAAAAAGAAAGTGTTAGATTTGGCCCAGCAACAGAGTTTTTATTTTCACAGGAAGAATTGAAGTCGGGAATTAAGCATCTTGAGGAAGGCTTGACTAAGACGATGCAAAAACTTTCCGATGATAAATTGAAGACTACAGTGCTTGAGACGGTAAGTCATGAAATTGAGATGTTAAAAAACGGGCAAAGTATAGAACAGATGTTTAAATATTTATCTATTTTCTATAAAGAACCTGCTAGTCTGATAGATTATTTACCAGAAGATGGTATTGTGATTTTAGATGAGATTTCTCGTATTCAAGAAACAGCATCACATCTTGAAACGGAAGAGGCGGAATGGTATATATCACTTCTTGGTGAGGGAACAATTATTCAAGATTTATCTTTCTCACACTCGTTTGAAGAATTTCTTCATCATAAAAAAAGAAGTTTTGTATATTTAACGTTATTCTTACGTCATATAGCACATACACATCCGCAAAACATTGTGAATGTGACATGTAAAACAATGCAAGATTTTCATGGGCAGATGCAGTTGTTGAAAACTGAAATTGATAGATGGAACGAAGGGCATTTTACGACTGTTGTGCTCGGAACTGATGATGAACGTGTAAAAAAACTACAACATATTTTAAGTGATTATGATATTGAGGCTGATATCGTAGAGGGCACAGATATATTATTGCCTGGAAGGTTACAAATTGCTGTAGGTGATTTACATGCAGGATTTGAAATGCCGATGCAAAAACTTGTTGTCATTACGGAAAAAGAGCTTTTTCATAAGAAAGTTAAAAAATCACAACGTAAGCAAAAGTTATCTAATGCGGAACGTATTAAAAGTTATTCGGAATTAAAAGTTGGAGATTATGTAGTTCATGTAAATCATGGTATAGGTAAATTCTTAGGTATCGAGACATTAGAGATTAATGGTGTTCATAAAGATTACTTGAATATTAAATATCAAGGTAATGATAAGTTATACGTTCCAATTGAACAAATTGACCAAGTGCAGAAATATGTAGGATCTGAAGGTAAGGATCCGAAAGTGTATAAATTGGGCGGAAATGATTGGAAAAAGGTCAAAACGAAAGTTGAAAAATCTGTACAAGACATTGCGGATGACCTAATTAAACTATATGCTGAACGCGAAGCTTCAAAGGGTTATGCATATACACCAGATACGGCAGAACAACAAGAATTTGAATCTTCTTTCCCATATCAAGAGACAGATGATCAATTACGTTCTATTGAAGAGATTAAGAAAGATATGGAACGTGGACGTCCGATGGATAGGCTTCTTTGTGGTGATGTAGGATATGGAAAGACGGAAGTAGCTATCCGTGCGGCATTTAAGGCAATTATGGATGAAAAACAAGTTGCAATTTTAGTGCCGACAACGATCCTTGCACAACAACACTATGAAACAATTCGAGAGCGTTTTCAAGATTATCCAATCAATATAGGATTATTAAGTAGATTCCGTACGAGAAAACAGCAAAATGAAACAATTAAAGGCTTAAAAGATGGAACGGTAGATATTGTAATCGGAACGCATCGTATTTTATCTAAAGATGTTACGTATAAAGATTTAGGTCTTCTTATTATTGATGAAGAACAAAGATTTGGTGTAACGCATAAAGAAAAAATTAAACAATTGAAAGCAAATGTTGACGTATTAACATTAACGGCAACTCCGATTCCGCGTACACTCCATATGTCTATGCTTGGTGTGCGTGACTTATCTGTTATTGAGACACCACCAGAAAATCGTTTCCCAGTCCAAACGTATGTAGTAGAGTATAATCCAGCGTTAATGCGAGAAGCGATAGAACGAGAGCTTGCAAGAGGTGGGCAAATTTACTTCCTATATAATCGTGTGGAGGATATCGAAAGAAAAGCAGATGAAATTTCGATGTTAGTTCCAGACGCGCGTGTAACTTATGCACATGGGAAAATGAACGAAAGTGAATTAGAGTCTGTTATGCTATCGTTTTTAGAGGGGCAGCATGATGTTCTTGTAAGTACAACAATTATTGAGACTGGTGTAGATATTCCGAATGTAAATACGTTAATTGTATTTGATGCAGATCGTATGGGATTATCGCAGCTGTATCAGCTTCGTGGGCGTGTTGGACGTTCTAATCGTGTTGCATATGCATACTTTGCATACAAACGGGATAAAGTGTTATCAGAAGTTGCAGAGAGGCGTCTGCAAGCCATTAAAGAGTTCACAGAGCTTGGATCAGGTTTCAAAATTGCGATGAGAGACTTATCCATTCGTGGTGCAGGTAACTTGTTAGGAGCCGAACAGCATGGATTTATTGATTCTGTCGGATTTGATCTATATTCTCAAATGTTAAAAGATGCAATTGAACAGCGTAGAGGAACAGATGGGGTTGAAAATACAGTTAATGTTGAAATTGATTTAGAGGTAGATGCATATTTACCAGATGCTTATATTTCAGATAGTAAACAAAAAATTATGATGTATAAACAGTTTAGAGGTGTTTCTGCAATTGAAGATATTGAAGAGTTGCAGGAAGAGATGATAGATAGATTTGGTGATTACCCGCAAGAAGTTGGTTACTTATTGCAAATTGCAAATATTAAAGTATTGGCAATGAAAGAACAAATTGAGTTAATTAAACAAAATAAATTTGAAGTAACAATTCTGTTTTCAGAACAAGCAAGTCAAAATATTGATGGTGGAAAATTATTCATGCTTGGAAATAGTTTTGGACGTATGATCGGTCTAGGTATGGAAGGATCACAATTGAAAATCGTTATGAAAACAAATGGATTAGAGACATCGAAGTGGTTAACAATTGCTGAAAATTTAATAAAAGGCCTACCAGATGTGAAAAAAGAAGTCATAAATGCCTAATATAAGATAAAAAAATACAATTCGGCGTGCATAGAAGAACTAATGTGTAAAATACTATGTCTAACAGTTGGTGATTTTTACATGAACAGGTAAATTCACCACTTTGATCATCAGTAGAAAGTGAGGCAGCATTAGAATGAAAGCAACTGGAATCGTACGTCGAATTGATGATTTAGGTAGGGTAGTAATCCCGAAGGAAATTCGTAGAACTTTACGTATTCGAGAAGGAGACCCACTAGAAATATTTGTTGATCGCGATGGAGAAGTAATTTTGAAGAAGTATTCTCCGATTAGTGAACTAGGTGATTTTGCAAAAGAATATACGGAAGCTTTATACGATAGCTTAGGACATAATGTGCTTGTATGCGATCGTGATTCTATTATCGCAGTAGCAGGCATATCTAAAAAAGAATACTTAAATAAAAGCGTTGGCGATTTAATTGAGAAGACAATGGAAGAGCGTAAGTCTGTAATTATGACGGATGAAAGCGAAATTTCAATTATTGATGGAGTAACAGAGAAAGTTAGTTCCTATACAATTGGCCCGATTGTTGCGAATGGGGATCCAATTGGAGCTGTTATTATCTTCTCCAAAGAGGCTATTATAAGTGAAGTAGAGCATAAGTCAGTAAATACAGCTGCAAGCTTTTTAGCGAAACAAATGGAGCAGTAAGGCCATATTGAATTTTAGAAGTAGCAATCTTTCCTAATTATGATATTTCTTCTTGAGAAATCAATTATTTGGAGATATATGTATATTGAATGAAGGTAGCGCTTTGCTACCTTTTTTCGTTGAACATTTCTAGTGTTGCACGAACGTGTTATTACGCGTGTAGGCAAGGAAGCTTGTCCTTTTCTTTATGATATAATACGAGGGGTGAGAATAGAAAAAGGAGTTTTCTTGTATGGAATCGAAGAAGTATCAAGCCTTTTGGCGTGGGGCTATTATATTAACAATCGCAAGTTTTGTTACAAAGGTATTAAGCGCTTTTTACCGTATTCCATATCAAAATATAGCGGGTGATATTGGTTTTTATATTTACCAACAAATTTATCCGTTTTATGGATTTTGTTTAATTTTAGCTACTTATGGGTTCCCCATTATAATTTCAAAAATGGTTGCGGAACGATTAGAGCGAGGGAAACAACAAGAAGCAGAAGAAATTATTTGTGTATCTTTTTGGTTTTTATTAGGAATTGGTTTCATAGGATTTTTTACATTGTTCTTTGGTGCCGAAGCAATTGCAACAGCCATGGGCGATATACATTTAGATAAGCTATTACGTGTTATTTCCTTTTCATTCATATTGATGCCGTTTTTATCTGTAGCAAGAGGATATTTTCAGGGGTTCAATAATATGATGCCAACAGCTGTTTCGCAAGTGATAGAACAAACGATTCGTGTTTCTATTATTGTGTTTTTATCTCTATTCCTAATTGCTCACGGATTTGATTTATATACAGTCGGTGCAGGTGCTATGTTAGGTTCGATCGCAGGTGGACTGATTGGGATTATCGTACTTGTACTTTATATGCGTCATGACTTTCGTTCTATATTCTTCAAAAGTGTAAAGAGAATTAAGGGGAAAAAGAGGATCATTAAAATTCTGTTTTGGCAAGGATTGGCGATTTGTGTTAGTAACTTAGTACTTATTTTTATACAAATGGCTGATTCTGTTTCCTTCTATTCCTTACTTGTTAGGGCAGGAGAGCAAGCTGAAAGTGCAAAGGTATTAAAAGGTGTGTATGACAGAAGTATCCCGCTTATGCAATTAGGGACTGTCGTGACAACTTCGTTCTCGTTGTCGCTTATTCCAATTATTACAGCGGCGAAGGAAAGAGGAGATCTTTCCTTTATTCGAGAAAAGGTAAAGTTAGCAATGAAAATAACATTTGTTATTGGATTTGCAGCGGCCATTGGATTAACTTGTATTATTCAGCCTACGAATATTATGTTGTTTGAAAATAGTGATGGGTCAGATGTTTTATCTATTTTATCTCTATCTATTTTGTTTAGTTCATTGTCGATTACAACTGCTTCTATTTTGCAAGGGTTAGGACAAACATTAAAACCAGCAATATTCGTTATATTTGGGGGTTGTTTAAAGTTAGCTTTAAATTATATATTAATGCCGTATTTTGGTGTGAAGGGAGCTGCAATTGCAACAATAGTTGCGTTAATTGTAATTTCTGTGTTAAATAGTGCATTACTTATGCAAGCCGTATCTGAATCGCTTATCGATAAACGTAATATGTTAGGTGTAGTTATTAGTGGTATCGGTATGGGATTTGTATTAATAATGTTTATGCGTGTATTACAAATGTCTGGATTAGTAATTGATACAGAACATAGAGGTATCGCGACAATTGAGGCGTTGTTAGGTGTAGCTATCGGCGGATTGGCGTATATGTTTTTAATTTTAAAATTACGTGTATTTACAAAAGAGGAAATAGGAACCGTGATGAAACAAGAGAAAAAAGAAGGTTCATTGAAGAAGAGTGGATAGAGGTGGCAGGTTGTGAGTGGAATCATTACTATTTTAGGATTAGGTGCTGGTGAGTTAGATCAGTTAACGATGGGTGTATATCGAAAAATAAAAGAAGCAGATCACATGTTTGTTAGAACGAAGGAACATCCAGTTATAGAAGAATTGGAGAAAGAAGGTATACAATATACAGCCTTTGACAGTGTATATGAAGCACATGATACATTTGAAATTGTATATGAAACAATTGCGAATACGTTGCTAAAACAAGCTGAGGGCGCAGAAATCATCTATGCCGTTCCAGGGCACCCGCTTGTAGCGGAAAGAACGGTGCAGCTATTGTTGGAAAAAGGCGAAGTAGCGAATGTTGAAGTGCGCATTGAAGGTGGACAAAGTTTCCTTGATCCGATGTTTGCAAGTCTAAAGATTGATCCGATTGAAGGATTCCAATTAATTGACGCCACATCATTTGAAAGAGGACAATTAGAATTACGTCAACATTTAATCTTTTGCCAAGTATATGACGCATTCGTTGCTTCTGATGTGAAATTAACATTAATGGAGATACTACCAGATGATTATGAAGTGTATATCGTAACAGCTGCAGGTACTTCATTTGAACAAGTTAAAAAGGTACCGTTGTACATGTTAGATCATGAAACGGAGTTAAATAATTTAACGAGTGTATATGTACCGCCAGTTCAGGAACGTGCGTCCCTGTATCAACAGTTTGATGTGCTTAGAGAAATTATTGCAGACCTTCGTGGACCGAATGGTTGTCCGTGGGATAAAAAGCAAACACATCAATCTTTAAAGAAGTATTTAATTGAGGAAGCTTATGAAGTGTTGGAAGCGATTGATGAAGAGGATGATGATCACTTAGTAGAAGAACTGGGTGATATATTATTACAAGTTATGCTGCATGCTCAAATCGGAGAGGACGAAGGTTGGTTCTCTATAGATGATATTATTCGAACTTTATCTGAGAAAATGGTTCGTCGCCATCCGCATGTATTTGGGAATACGGATGTAAATAATGCGGATGAGGTAGTTGCCAATTGGGAAGAAATTAAAAAACAAGAAAAAGGATTCGTGAAAGAATCTGTGTTAAGCGGAGTTCCAAAAAGTTTGCCACAGTTACTACGTGCTTATGAAATCCAGAAAAAAGCTGGCAAGGTTGGTTTTGATTGGGCTGATGTACAACCGATGATAGAGAAAGCCTTAGAAGAATGGCAAGAGTTCCAACAAGAAGTTACAAACATGGATGAGGCGAAGATGTTAGGTGAATTTGGCGATTTACTATTTGCGTTTGTTAATATAGCTCGTCATTATAAAATAGATCCAGAAGAGGCGTTACATTCAACGAATGAAAAGTTCATCGGTCGTTTCTTATACATGGAGGCAAAGGTAGCTGAAATGAATAAAGAGATGCAAGATTTATCATTAGAGCAGTTAGATGTTTTATGGGAAGAGGCAAAACAAACAGAGCGTTAGTAGGGGGATTTGATATGCGTCTAGATAAGTTTTTAAAAGTATCACGTTTAATTAAGAGAAGAACATTAGCGAAAGAAGTAGCTGATCAAGGAAGAATATCAATTAATGGTCAAGTGGCAAAAGCGAGTTCAGATGTGAAAGTAGCTGATGAATTAACAATTCGTTTCGGTCAAAAAATAGTAACTGTAAAAATAAATGAATTGAAAGAAACGACTAAAAAAGAAGATGCAGTAAATATGTATAGCTTAGTTCGCGAAGAAAAAGTAAAGGCTGAAGAAGGCTTGTTCTAAAATCAATTATCTCTTCATACATTACTATTAGCTAGTATAAATGTATGGGGGGATTTACGTGAATAATGGTTACTCACCTATGTCTTCTAATCAACAAAATGTTTCTGTAGAGCATGATATTATTATGCGTGGCAGGCGTGTAATTGATATTACCGGTGTAAAGCAGGTAGAGAGTTTTGATAGCGAGGAGTTTTTACTTGAGACCGTAATGGGTTTTTTAACAATTCGTGGTCAAAATTTGCAAATGAAAAACTTAGATGTAGAAAAAGGTGTTGTATCGATTAAAGGGAAAGTTCATGAGATGCTTTATATTGATGAGAACCAAGGGGAGAAAACTAAAGGATTCTTTAGTAAGTTGTTTAAATGAGCCTAACAATTCAGTTGTATACGATGCTCTCAATGATCGGAATGGGTGCTTGGATTGGAGCGTCTTTAGATACATACCAACGATTTTTAAAGCGGCAAGAACGTAAACGTTGGCTTGTATTTATACATGATATACTATTTTGGATTGTCCAAGCATTATTCGTTTTTTATGTATTGCTTCTTGTAAATGAAGCTGAACTACGTATATATGTATTTTTGGCATTATTATGTGGTTTTGCGGCATATCAAAGCTTATTGAAAGCAATATACATGAGACTGTTAAATTTTCTCATCTATATTTTTATGCAAACAACACACTTTTTTGTTCAAATTATAAAGCTACTCATGATAAAACCTGTTATTATTATAGCGCAGCTATTTATTGCATTTATATTATTCTTATTTCGTATACTGCTTTCAATTGGACATGTGTTATGGAAAATGGTGATTTGGATATTACTTTTCATATGGAAAGTTTTTTTCTGGCCTGTTCGATTTATTGCTTCGCTCATATGGAAACTTCTCCCTAATCGTGTTAAACTTTTTATAATGAAACATGTAGGGTTCCTGCAATATATAGCAAAATTGAAGGGACACATCTTCCAATTATGGGAGCGTATAAAAAAGAAGTTAGGGGGACCTCGGAAATGAGGGAACTGAGACAAAGAACAATCGAAAAACAGAGTCCAAATCCTGTTAAAGAGCATATAATACAAACGGATGAGAACAGGAAGCGACTTTATCGCCGTTTAGCGGTTTTTCTTGTCTTTGCTTTTACAATTATTGCGAGTATTAGTGTAACGTTTTATCAACAAAACAGTTCCATTAGAGCAAAAGAAGCAAAAGTTAAGGACATGAAAAAAGAACTGGATTCATTAACGAATAAGGAAAAGAGTCTAAAAGACGAAGTTCAAAAGTTAAATGATGAAGAGTACGTATTAAAGATTGCTAGAAGGGATTATTTCTTCTCTGGAAAAGGGGAGATAATTTTTCCTGTTTCTAAGTAGAGTATGTCTTATTGACACTATATTTTAGGATTATATATAATAAAGTAAAATTTGACTTTTTAACCACTAAGGAGGAGCATTTTTTTTATGTCAATCGAGGTAGGCAGCAAGTTACAGGGTAAAGTAACAGGTATTACAAATTTTGGGGCTTTTGTGGAGCTGCCAGAAGGCTTAACGGGTCTTGTTCATATTAGTGAAGTTGCTGATAATTATGTGAAAGATATTAACGATCACTTAAAAGTGGGCGACCAAGTAGAAGTAAAAGTTATTAACGTTGAAAAAGATGGTAAGATCGGTCTATCTATTAAAAAAGCGAAAGAGCGTGAAAAAACAGAAGGAGATCGTCCACGTGGTGAATACCAACGCGGTGGCGGTGGCGATCAACAACGTTCTGGACGTCCACAACGTAATCGTTCTTTCAACAGAGATAACCGTGGCGGCGGTAACGAACGAGCTCCAAAAGAAACATTCGAGCAAAAGATGGCACGTTTCTTAAAGGATAGTGAAGATCGTTTAACTTCTTTAAAGCGTAACACAGAATCTAAACGTGGTGGCCGTGGCGCACGTCGCGGATAATAAGAACGTTTAATTCTTAGCATATAGAGAGGTACTCAGGGCGATTGCTCGGGGTGCCTTTTTATATGTGAAAATATATTTTAAAAAAGTTTTCAAGATGTGTTGACTTTAAATTATATCTGAGGTAAGATACTAATTGTCCGTTAAATAAGACGACATGGCGGTGTAGCTCAGCTGGCTAGAGCGTACGGTTCATACCCGTGAGGTCGGGGGTTCGATCCCCTCCGCCGCTATATTTAATTTAACGGCCCGTTGGTCAAGTGGTTAAGACACCGCCCTTTCACGGCGGTAACACGGGTTCGAATCCCGTACGGGTCATCCTAAAAAGATCATGCAAATTTGCATGATCTTTTTTTGTTAAATAAACTAAGACATACAACACTTCTACAAAATCACCCCGCATTTTCTGAATTTTCTATTAAAATATTGAAAATAAATTACATACCGTGTATATACGTAGAGTTATTTCGAATAAAAAGTCGAACGATTATAAAAGTGAAAACTGTTGTTTTGACAAAAATCCCAATAATAATCTTTTATAATGACAGTAATTAAACTATGCAGGTGGTGTTAAAAATATGCCTAAAGCAGGAAGGAATACTATGAATACAAGTGCATTGGCAATGAATGAGAGTCAGCTTGGAGCAGTAAAGTGGACGAGTAAGTTGCGAATGAAGTTTGAACAGGTTTTCTTTAGATGGGGATTTATTATTGTTGTTATTGGTTTTCTTTTGGGACGAGCATATATATTAACAAACATTTTACCGTTTGCACTGCCGTTTTTTGCTGCTGTTTATGTTATGAAGCGGGATAAGATGCCGCTCGCGTTCTTGGCTCTAATGGGGGGCGCACTTTCAGTTTCGATAGATAATTTATTCTTTACCTTTGCATCTATTTTTACTTTCTTCATTTATAATATCTTCTTTAGTCGGTTTACACGTAAAACTGTTGGGCTTGTTCCATTCCAAGTATTTATCTCCGCATTAACCGCACATTTAGTTGTCGTATATTTTGCACAACAAACTGTCACCATGTACGATCTACTCGTTAGTACGATTGAGGCAGGGCTTAGCTTCGTATTAACTATGATATTTTTACAAAGTGTTCCGCTTTTATTAGAAAGGAAAGGTAAACAGCAAGCGTTAGAGACAGAAGAAATTGTTTGTTTAATTATATTACTAGCATCTGTTTTAACAGGTACAACAGATTGGTTTGTATATGATGCTTCTATTCAACATATTTTTACTAGGTATTTAGTGCTCGTTTTTGCATTTATCGCGGGGGCCGCTACAGGATCTACAGTGGGGGTTGTAACTGGATTAATATTAAGTTTAGCCAATGTCTCCAGCTTATCTCAACTTAGTCTGTTAGCCTTTTCTGGGTTGCTAGGTGGTTTGTTGAAAGAAGGGAAGCGTTTAGGTGTTAGTTTAGGTTTATTAATTGGGACGAGCTTGATTACGCTATATGTAGACAAGCAAACAAACATTGTGACAACTTTAATTGAATCTGGTGTGGCAATTGCTTTCTTCTTATTAACACCGAAACTTGTTATGGATCGTATTGCTAAATTTATGCCAGGCACACAGGAACATTCGCAAGATCAACAACAGTATTTAAGAAGGATGCGCGATGTTACAGCGAGTAAGATTAATCAATTTGCCAATGTATTTGCTGCTTTATCTAATAGTTTTTCTGTATATGGATATGTAGAGGAGGAAGATAAAGAGACAGAGGCAGATTTGTTCTTAAGTACAATTACTGCAAAAACATGTCAAACATGCTTTAAAAAGGACCAATGTTGGGTAGTTAACTTCGACAAAACGTATGATTATATGAAACAAATAATGAGCGAAACGGAAGAGGGGACGTTGCAGCATAATCGGAAGTTAGTTCGTGAGTGGGACAAGCATTGTGTGAGAGGGAAAAAAGTGACGGATTTAGTAGCAGGCGAATTAGATCACTTCTATGAGGGACAAAAATTACGAAAACAAATGAAAGAAAATCGTAGAATAGTAGCGGAGCAACTATTAGGTGTATCAAAGGTTATGGAAGATTTCGCTAAGGAGATACAAAGAGAACGAGAAAATCATCAAGTACAGGAAGAACAGATTCTACAAGCGTTTCGTGATTTTGGTGTAGAAATAGAGCATGTTGATATTTATTGTTTAGATAGAGGGGGTATTGATATTGAAATGTTGATTCCAGTTGCATCTAATGAACATGGGGAATGTGAAAAGTTAGTTGCGCCTATGCTTTCTGATATTCTAAAGGAAAACATTGTTGTTAAACATGAAGAAAAATCTTCTTATCCGAACGGCCATAGCTTAATATCATTTGGTTCGGCAAAAACGTATTCTCTTGATACGGGGTTGGCCACAGCCGCAAAAGGCGGTGGGTTTGTTTCAGGTGATTCTTATGCGATGGTGGATTTGAGTGTTGGTAAATATGCGCTTGCAATTAGTGATGGTATGGGAAATGGGCAAAGAGCTCATATGGAGAGTAAAGAAACGGTAAAATTATTGCAAAAAATACTTCAATCAGGCATTGATGAGGAAATAGCGATTAAGTCTATCAATTCTATTCTTTCTTTAAGAACAACAGAAGAGATGTTTACGACGTTAGATTTAGCTATGGTAGATTTGCGGGATGCGAGTGCGAAATTTTTAAAGATTGGATCGACGCCGAGTTTTGTTAAACGTGCGAATAATATTTTGAAAATTGAGGCAAGTAATTTACCGATGGGGATTATCGAGGATGTTGAAGTTGATGTAGTAGGTGAACAATTAAAAACAGGTGATATCCTTATTATGATGAGCGATGGGATTTTCGAGGGAGCGCAACATGTGGAGAATCATGAACTATGGATGAAACGAAAAATTAAAGAATTACAAACCGAAGATCCGCAAGAAATTGCTGATATCATTATGGAAGAAGTAATTCGTTCGGGTGATGGTTATATAAATGACGATATGACTATTGTTGTGGCGAAAGTGAAGAAAAATATGCCGAAGTGGGCTACGATTCCAATTGTAGGAATGCAGGCACAATAAATTTTCAGTGTGATGTTTCTCTATCGTTATTTTTTTCTAAAAACCTAGGTGGATACCTAGGTTTTTTTACTTTAAAAGATAATGTTATTATTTTTGTGAATATGTACGGATGATGTAAGATAAAAATGTAATTTTTGTATATCTTTTTTTTGCACAATGTTTGTAAAAGTTGTACCATTATAAACAAGGTAACTAACGTTGCTGTTCTTGTTTAATGAAAGGTGATTACGAAGTTGAAAGATACATTTGTTGAGAAGGTAGATGACTTTGTAAAGCAGCATGATGTATTAAAGGAACGTTCAACGATTGTCGTAGGGGTTTCTGGTGGTCCTGACTCTTTGGCTCTTCTATATTATTTGTTAGAAAAAAGAGCAGCAAAACAATTTGAAGTTGTAGTGGCACATGTGGATCATATGTTTAGAGGTGATGAATCTCATGAGGACCTACAGTTTGTGCAGGACCTTTGTAAAGGGCTGGGAGTTATTTGCGAAACGATAAGGATTAATGTGTCGCAATATCAACAGCAATACGGAATGAATGCACAGGTTGCTGCTAGAGAATGCAGATATGCATTTTTGGAAAGAATAATGAAGAAATATGATGCGAGATATGTAGCTCTTGGACATCATGGTGATGATCAAGTAGAGACGATTTTAATGCGCCTTGTACGAGGGAGTACTCCGGAAGGATATGCAGGAATTGCAGTGAAGCGTCCTTTTCATAATGGGTATTTAATTAGGCCGTTACTTGGAGTAACAAAGGAAGAAATTGTTGATTACTGTGATAAGCTAAAAATAATTCCCCGTATAGATCCAAGCAATAAAAAGGAAGTATATACAAGGAATCGATTACGTAAATATGTCATTCCTCATTTGAAAGAAGAGAATCCACAAGTGCATGAGAAATTTCAAAAATTTAGCGTGCAGATGCAAGAGGATGAGGCTTATTTGCAGGAATTAGCTTTTGAGAAAATGAATAAAGTAATTACAAAAAAAAGTGATAAACAAATTAGCTTATCAATTCCTGCCTTTGAATCCATGTCTATGCCTTTACAAAGAAGAGGGATTCAACTAATATTAAACTATCTTTATGAATATAAGGTTCCATCTTCTCTTTCCTCTATACATATTGACAAAGTGATTGAGTTTTTTAAGCGGACACAACCTTCGGGTTCACTTGATTTCCCAGGTGATTTAAAAATTGTTCGCACATACGAGGAGTGTAGCTTTGGATTTAAACAAGAAATTGTTTCTCCTTTTTCGCAAGATTTATCAGTGCCCGGGACAATTACGCTATCGAACGGGGATAAACTTGTAATAGAGGTGAGCGAAGATATACCAAGTAACATGAATGAAACAGTATTTGTTGCTAAGTATAATGATATATCATATCCACTTCGTATTCGTTCTAGGGAAAATGGAGATCGCATGTCAATACAAGGTATGAATGGAACAAAAAAGATAAAAACTATTTTTATCGAAGCAAAAGTACCAAGAGAAAAAAGAGAAGAATGGCCGATCGTTTGTGATGCAAGTGGTAATATTATTTGGGTACCCTTGTTGAAGCGATCTGCATTTGCTATTTCGAAAGAGATGGCAAAGAAGGATAAATATATGATTATTCACTACAAAAGCAAGGAGTCTTCCGGGAGGATAATGAAATGATGAATCAAGATATCGAAAAAGTATTAATTTCTGAAGAACAAATACAAGAAAAGGTGCGCGAATTAGGTGCAATTATTGCAGAGGATTATAAAAACACAGTACCTCTTGCGATTGGTGTATTAAAAGGCGCAATGCCATTCATGGCAGATTTATTAAAGAGAACAGATACATATCTTGAAATGGATTTTATGGCTGTATCTAGTTACGGTCACTCTACTGTTTCAACAGGCGAAGTGAAAATTTTAAAAGATCTTGATACTTCTGTAGAAGGTCGCGATATTTTAATCGTTGAAGATATTATTGATAGCGGTCTTACGCTAAGTTACTTAGTAGACCTATTTAAATATCGTAAAGCGAAGTCTGTAAAAATTGTTACGTTATTAGATAAACCGACAGGCCGCAAGGTAGACTTGAAAGCGGATTATGTTGGATTTACTGTTCCGCATGAATTTGTTGTAGGATATGGATTAGATTATAAAGAGCAGTACCGTAATCTTCCTTATGTAGGAGTATTAAAACCAAGTGTTTACTCAAATTAATTAAATACAGGCGTTACAATTGTATAGGAAAGTTTTTCTATGTTACGATTTACAATAGTGTTTATGCCGTGAGAGGAGGTTAGGAATGAATCGTATCTTCCGTAATACCATCTTTTATTTACTGATATTCCTAGTAGTAATTGGAATCGTGAGCTATTTTAATGGTTCGACACAAAAAACGACATCAGTTAGCTACGATAAATTCATTACTAAACTAGAAAAAGGTGAAGTGCGTAATGTGCAACTTCAACCGAAAAATGGTGTATTTGAGGTAAAAGGACAATTTAACAACTCTAGCCAAGGAGAACAATTTGTTACTTATGCACCAAATACTGAGGAATTACAAAAGAAAATTAATGACAAAGCGCAAGGTGCTGAAGTTAAGTATCAACCAGCAGAAGAAACAAGTGCTTGGGTAACGTTCTTTACTTCTATCATTCCGTTCGTCATTATCTTCATTTTATTCTTCTTCTTATTAAACCAGGCTCAGGGCGGCGGTAGCCGTGTTATGAACTTCGGGAAAAGTAAGGCGAAGTTATATAATGACGAAAAGAAAAAAGTTCGTTTCAGAGATGTTGCTGGAGCGGATGAAGAGAAACAAGAGCTTGTTGAGGTAGTTGAATTCTTGAAAGATCCTCGTAAGTTCGCTGAAGTTGGTGCCCGTATTCCGAAGGGTGTTCTATTAGTAGGGCCTCCAGGTACAGGTAAAACTTTACTAGCACGTGCCGTTGCAGGTGAGGCAGGCGTTCCATTCTTCTCTATCAGTGGTTCTGATTTCGTAGAGATGTTCGTCGGTGTCGGTGCATCCCGTGTACGTGATTTATTCGAAAATGCAAAGAAAAATGCTCCTTGTATCATTTTCATTGATGAAATTGATGCGGTAGGACGTCAACGTGGCGCAGGTCTTGGCGGTGGCCATGATGAGCGTGAGCAAACGCTGAACCAATTACTTGTTGAAATGGATGGATTCGGTGCAAACGAAGGTATTATTATCATCGCTGCAACAAACCGACCTGATATTCTTGACCCAGCATTATTACGTCCAGGTCGTTTTGACCGTCAAATTACAGTAGATCGTCCAGATGTAAATGGTCGTGAAGCTGTACTTAAAGTACATGCTCGTAATAAACCGCTTGCTGATAATATCAACTTAAGAGCAATTGCAACTCGTACACCAGGGTTCTCTGGTGCCGATCTTGAAAACTTATTAAACGAAGCTGCTTTAGTAGCTGCGCGTCAAGATAAGAAGAAAATTGATATGAGTGACATTGATGAAGCGACGGATCGTGTTATTGCAGGTCCAGCTAAGAAAAGCCGTGTTATCTCTGAAAAAGAACGTAATATCGTTGCATTCCATGAAGCTGGCCATACTGTAATTGGTGTTGTCCTTGATGAAGCAGATATCGTTCATAAAGTAACAATTGTCCCTCGTGGTCAAGCAGGTGGATATGCAGTAATGCTTCCGAAAGAAGATCGTTACTTCATGACAAAACCAGAGTTACTTGATAAAATCACTGGTTTACTTGGTGGTCGAGTAGCTGAAGAGATTGTGTTTGGTGAAGCAAGCACAGGTGCTCACAACGACTTCCAACGTGCGACTGGTATTGCAAGACGTATGGTTACGGAATTCGGTATGAGTGATAAGCTGGGACCGATGCAATTCGGTAGCTCACAAGGTGGTCAAGTGTTCTTAGGAAGAGACTTCCATTCAGAACAAAACTACAGTGATGCAATTGCACATGAAATTGATGTGGAAATGCAAACGATTATAAAAGAATGTTATGCTCGCGCGAACCAAATTCTTACTGAAAAACGTGATAAGCTAGATCTTATTGCGAAAACGTTACTTGAAGTAGAAACGTTAGATGCAGAGCAAATCAATCATTTATATGATTACGGCAGATTACCAGAGCGTCCAACATCTTCAGATGATGTGAAAGTAAACATCAATATGAAGAAGGACGATGAAGACATAGAAGATAAGTAAGAGATAAAGGAGTGACAGTTGTCACTCCTTTTTTATTTGTAGAAAAATACTAAGTCGGAAAAAATTAAAATAAAATTAGTATTAAAAATTGAAATAGAGAGTAATCTTTTTGTAAAATGATGAGGATAGAAAAGCTGATTATATAAGTATGTGTGATATGATGTTTTTATAAGTTTTATACATACTGCATAAATATAGATTAAATAAGATAAGTGGTGAGAATATGATTTTTGTATTGGATGTAGGGAACACAAATGCTGTACTAGGCGTGTTTGAAGAGGGGGAACTTCGTCAACATTGGCGCATGGAAACAGATCGTCATAAGACAGAAGATGAATATGGAATGCTTGTAAAGCAGTTGCTTGAGCATGAGGGTCTTTCGTTTGAAGATGTGAAAGGTATTATCGTGTCTTCAGTCGTACCACCAATTATGTTTGCTTTAGAGCGCATGTGTGAAAAGTATTTTAAAATTAAACCGCTTGTAGTAGGTCCTGGAATAAAAACGGGGCTAAATATTAAATATGAAAATCCACGTGAAGTAGGCGCGGACCGAATTGTAAATGCAGTAGCAGGAATCCACTTATATGGAAGTCCGCTTATTATTGTCGATTTTGGTACGGCTACTACATATTGTTATATTAACGAAGAAAAGCATTATATGGGTGGAGTTATTACGCCGGGAATTATGATTTCAGCAGAGGCTTTATATAGTAGAGCGGCAAAACTTCCTCGTATTGAAATTACAAAGCCAAGCAGTGTTATTGGAAAGAATACGGTAAGTGCGATGCAATCTGGTATTCTTTATGGTTATGTTGGACAAGTGGAAGGTATTGTTAAGCGTATGAAAGAGGAAGCTAAACAAGAACCGAAAGTTATTGCAACAGGTGGATTGGCGAAATTAATTTCAGAAGAATCGAATGTAATTGATGTTGTAGATCCATTCTTAACATTAAAAGGTTTGTATATGTTATACGAGCGTAATGCAAATTTACAGCATGAGAAAGGTGAATAAATAAGTATGAAAGATTATTTAGTAAAAGCGTTAGCATTTGATGGAGAAGTACGTGCGTATAGTGTACGTACAACAAACACGGTAAGTGAGGCCCAAAAACGTCATGATACGTGGAGAACAGCTTCAGCCGCACTTGGTCGCTCTTTAACTGCCGGAACAATAATGGGAGCGATGTTAAAAGGTGACCAAAAGTTAACAATTAAGGTAGAAGGTAACGGTCCGATTGGCCCGATCTTAGTAGATGCTCATGCAAATGGAGATGTACGTGGCTATGTAACGAATCCACATGTTGATTTTGAAGGAACAGAACAAGGGAAATTACGTGTATATCAAGCGGTTGGTACAGAAGGATTTGTAACAGTAATTAAAGATATTGGTATGCGTGAGCCGTTTGTCGGCCAATCTCCAATCGTTTCGGGAGAATTAGGAGAAGACTTCACGTATTATTTCGCAGTTTCTGAGCAGACACCTTCTTCTGTAGGTGTTGGTGTTCTTGTAAATGGAGATGACAGCATATTAGCAGCAGGTGGATTTATTCTTCAAATTATGCCAGGCGCACAGGAGGAAACAATTTCATTCATTGAAGATCGTTTGCAAAAAATTCCTCCTGTATCAACATTGATCGAACAGGGGCTTTCTCCAGAAGAGGTACTATATGCAGTCCTTGGGGAAGATAAAGTAAAAGTATTAGAAACGATGGATGTTCAATTTAATTGTACGTGCTCACGCGAACGTATTGAGAGTGTGTTAATTAGTTTAGGTAAAACAGAGTTAGAGCAAATTCGTGAAGAAGACGAAGAGACAGAAGTTCATTGCCATTTCTGTAATGAACGACATAAGTTCTCTAAAGAAGATATTACAAATTTAATTGAGAATTTGTAATAAGGAAATCAAGGGGATTCACCCTCTAAATAGATTGACAAACAGAGAATTTTCTGACAAAATCTAAATATAGATAAAACCAATAAAAATACTCGGTGTTAGGAGTGACAGGAATGCGAGTGGCACAATCAGTTTCAGAATTAATCGGGAAAACGCCGATCGTTAAGTTGAACCGCATCGTAGAATCAGACAGCGCAGATATATACTTAAAATTAGAATTTATGAATCCGGGGAGCAGTGTTAAAGATCGTATTGCATTAGCTATGATTGAAGATGCTGAAAAAAAAGGATTATTAAAAGAAGGCGATACAATCATTGAGCCGACAAGTGGTAACACAGGAATTGGTTTAGCGATGGTAGCGGCCGCTAAAGGATATAAGGCAATTTTAGTAATGCCAGAAACAATGAGTATTGAGCGTCGTAATTTATTACGTGCTTACGGTGCAGAATTAGTATTGACTCCAGGGCCTGAAGGAATGGGTGGAGCGATTCGTCAAGCGACTGAATTAGCAAAAGAGCATGGCTACTTTATACCGCAACAGTTCAAAAACCAATCGAATCCAGAAATTCATCGTTTAACAACAGGGCCAGAAATTGTTGAACAAATGGGCGACCAATTAGATGCGTTTATTGCAGGTATTGGTACAGGTGGAACGATTACTGGTGCTGGTGAAGTACTGAAGGAAGCGTATAAAGATATTAAAATTTATGCAGTAGAACCTGCGGATTCACCAGTATTATCTGGTGGGAAACCGGGTCCACATAAAATCCAAGGAATTGGGGCGGGATTCATCCCAGAGACATTGGATGTAGAGGTATATGATGAAATTGTTCAAGTGAAAACAGAGCAAGCATTTGAATATGCAAGAAGAGTGGCTAAAGAAGAAGGTATTTTAGTGGGCATCTCTTCTGGAGCAGTTATTTATGCAGCAACAGAAATTGCGAAAAAGTTAGGTAAAGGGAAAAAGGTACTTGTTATTATCCCGAGTAACGGTGAACGTTATTTAAGTACACCACTTTATCAATTTGAGTCTTAATTATATGCGATTGAAAAAGCATCCTTGAAAAAGGATGCTTTTTCTTTTTGGATTGGAAATAGGAAAAGAGTGAATGACTAGAAAACTTCATGTAAAATAAGAGGTAGTATAATTAATTTATTTTCACTAGCCTTCGAGTATAACCCTTCTATATACATAACGAATGTAGAGTTTGAAGTGGTTAATATAAGAGGGTGGGATAAAAGAAGACGGGGTGTTGATATGCAACGAAGAAAATCTTTAGCGCTTTCTATTCCATATCAGTTAGATTTCTTTAAGCAGTATAAATTTCTTTCTAAGGATAAACCGCAACATATTTTGTTAGAGAGTGGACGTGGCGGTCGTTATAACATTGTGGGGTTGAACCCAGTAGCGGTAATTCAAGGGAAGGGTGAAACGTTACATATAAGTGAAAGTGGTAAGGAAACAATAAAGCAAGGAAATCCATTAGATTTAATGCAGGAATATATGGAGCGATGGGAAACAGATTATAATCCGGAGTACCCGCCATTTCAAGGTGGTGCAATTGGTTACTTTAGTTATGATTGCATCCGTTATATTGAAAAACTCCCTTCTCTTGCGAAGGATGATATTAATATACCTGATATATTCTTTTTATTATTTGATGATGTGTTTGTGTATGATCAAGAAGAAAAAGTATTATGGATTATTACACATTATGTCGACAAGCATGAAGAGGCAAAAGAGCGATTAAATGAATGGAAGATTCTTTGGGCGACAGAAGCGCCGGAAGTGACTATGCCGTTCGTATGCCCTGAAAAGAAAAGCGAAGCAGTTGCTTTTACTGAAGAAGGCTTCATGAAGGCAGTTGAATGTATTCAAGAATATATTGGGGCTGGTGATGTATTCCAAGTAAACTTGTCGACGAGACAAGAAAGAACATTACAAACACACCCGCTAGAAATTTATACAAGTCTTCGTGAAATTAATCCATCTCCATATATGGGTTACTTGGAGCTTGGAGATTTTCAAATTGTTAGTGGATCGCCAGAGTTGTTAATTAAGAAACAAGGAACAGAAGTAAGTACAAGACCAATTGCTGGAACGAGATCTAGAGGTGCGAATGAGCAAGAGGATGAAGAATTAGCAAGAGAATTAATTGAGAATGAAAAAGAAAGAGCGGAGCACGTCATGCTTGTAGATTTAGAACGAAATGATTTAGGGCGTGTTTGTAAATATGGCACTGTAGAAGTAGATGAATTTATGGTAATTGAGAAATACTCACATGTTATGCATATTGTTTCTAATGTACGTGGTGAGGTGGAAGAAGATAAAGATGCTTTTGATTTAGTGAAGGCTGTATTCCCTGGGGGAACAATTACTGGTGCCCCGAAAATACGTACGATGGAAATTATTGAAGAATTAGAACCTGTTCGCCGAGGAATTTATACAGGTTCGATCGGATGGATCGGTTATTCTGGAGATACAGAATTGAATATTGTAATTAGAACACTTCTTGCTAAAGATGGAAAAGCGCATGTACAAGCAGGAGCGGGAATTGTAATTGATTCAAATCCGGAAAATGAATATAAAGAGTCGTTAAAAAAGGCGATTGCTTTATGGCGTGCAAAAGAACGTAGCGAAGAAACGGTTAGGTGAGAGAAATGATATTAATGATTGATAATTATGATTCTTTTACATTTAATTTAGTGCAGTTTCTTGGAGAACTTGGACAAGAGCTCGTTGTTAAACGAAACGATGAAGTAACTATTTCGGATATTGAGAATATGAAACCGGACTTTTTAATGATTTCGCCAGGTCCATGTAGTCCGAATGAAGCAGGTATTAGTATGGAGGTTATTCGATACTTTGCCGGAAAGGTTGCGATTTTTGGGGTTTGTCTTGGGCATCAATCTATTGCACAAGTGTTTGGTGGAGAGGTTGTTCGTGCGGAACGATTAATGCACGGAAAAACGTCGCTTATGCATCATGACGGAAAGACGATTTTTTCGGATATTCCTAATCCGTTTACTGCGACGCGCTACCATTCCCTTATCGTTAAGAAAGAGACGTTACCAGATTGCTTAGATGTAACAGCTTGGACAGAAGAAGGGGAAATTATGGCGCTCCGTCATACAACATTACCGATTGAAGGTGTACAGTTCCATCCGGAATCGATTATGACTTCCCATGGGAAAGAGTTGTTGCAGAATTTCATTCGTAAATACAGTCCGAGTGTGACAGTATGTTAATTTACGTAAATGGTGAGTATGTAGAGGCAAGTGAAGCGAGAATTTCTCCGTATGACCATGGTTATTTATATGGTCTTGGAGTTTTTGAGACGTTTCGTATTTATAATGGTCATCCTTTCTTATTGGATGATCATTATAATCGTTTAATAGATGCACTGAATACATTGCAAATTAAATTTACAATGACAAAAGATGAAGTGCTGCTTATTTTGAAGGGTTTACTCGTTAAGAATGAATTAGAGCATGCGTATGTACGTTTTAATGTATCGGCTGGTATAGATGAAATTGGATTGCAAACGGAAATGTATGAAGAACCGTCTGTTATTGTTTTTATAAAACCTTTAGCAGCCCCGGGAGATGTAGTGGAAAAAGAAGGGGTTATTTTAAAGCAAGTGCGAAATACACCAGAGGGTGCGTCTCGCTTAAAGTCTCATCATTATTTAAATAACATTTTAGGAAAACGTGAAATTGGAAGTGTTGTGAATAAGGAAGGTATTTTCCTTACTGAAGCAGGTTATGTTGCAGAGGGTGTTGTTTCGAATCTCTTTTTTGTGAAGGGTGATATTTTGTATACACCTTCGTTAAAAACAGGGATTTTAAATGGTATCACTCGTGCGTTTATTATAAAGGTTGCTGAAGAGCTGGGTATAGAGGTAAAGGAAGGTTTCTTTACAAAAGATGAATTACTTTCAGCTGATGAAGTTTTCGTAACAAATTCAATTCAAGAAGTTGTTCCACTTTATCATATAGAGGGACGAGATTTCCCGGGTAAAGTAGGTATGGTTACAAAAAGGTTTATGAATCTTTATGAAATGCAGAGAGAGAAATTGTGGAGTAGAAATGAATTGTGAAGAGGAGATGTGTAGTTTGAAGTGGGATTATGATTTGCGCTGCGGCGAATATACATTGAACTTAAATGAAAAAACTTTAATTATGGGGATTTTAAATGTAACGCCAGATTCATTTTCTGATGGTGGGAGTTACAACGAGGTAGAGGCTGCGGTGCGCCATGCGAAAGAGATGCGAGATGAAGGTGCTCATATTATTGATATTGGCGGTGAATCTACTCGCCCGGGTTTTGCTAAAGTATCAGTGGAAGAAGAAATCAAACGAGTTGTTCCAATGATTCAGGCGGTTTCAAAAGAAGTGAAATTGCCTATTTCTATCGATACGTATAAAGCTGAAGTTGCAAAACAAGCAATCGAAGCTGGCGCTCATATTATTAATGACGTTTGGGGAGCGAAGGCGGAACCAAAAATCGCTGAAGTTGCAGCTCATTACGATGTACCTATTATCTTGATGCATAATCGCGATAACATGAATTACCGCAATTTAATGGCTGATATGATTGCCGATTTATATGACAGTATTAAAATTGCTAAAGATGCTGGTGTGCGAGATGAGAATATCATTTTAGACCCAGGCATCGGTTTTGCTAAAACACCTGAACAAAATTTAGAAGCGATGCGTAATTTAGAACAGTTAAACGTACTAGGTTATCCAGTTCTCTTAGGTACTTCTAGAAAGTCCTTTATTGGACATGTGTTAGATTTACCGGTAGAGGAACGTCTTGAGGGAACGGGAGCTACCGTTTGTCTTGGCATTGAAAAGGGTTGTGAGTTTGTTCGTGTTCATGATGTGAAGGAAATGGCACGTATGGCTAAGATGATGGATGCGATGATTGGTAAGGGGGTAAAGTAATTGGATAAAATTTATGTTCATGATATGGAGTTTTACGGTTATCATGGTGTATTCCCAGAGGAAAATAAATTGGGTCAGAGATTTAAAGTGGACTTAACGGTGGAGTTGGATTTGAAACAGGCAGGAGAAAGTGATGACTTAGAGCATTCTGTCAATTATGGAGAGCTTTTCGAGTTATGTAGAAAAGTTGTTGAAGATAGAACGTATAAGCTTGTAGAGAGTATCGCTGAAAATATCGCTGCAGATATATTGAAACAATATGAGAGTATTTCAAGATGTACGATAAAGGTAATTAAACCAGATCCGCCGATACCTGGGCATTATCGTGCTGTAGCAGTGGAAATTACGAGAGAACGACCATGAATAATATAGCTTACATTGCATTAGGTTCAAATATCGGAGAACGTTATACGTATTTAACAGAAGCGATTCAGTTTTTAAACAAAAACCCGTATATCCAAGTTAACGATATTTCATCTGTATATGAAACAGAACCAGTTGGCTATACTGACCAAAGTTGCTTTTTAAATTTAGTTATAAAAATTTCTACCAATTTATCACCGCAAGAGTTATTGAAAATTACACAAAGAGTAGAGAATGATTTAGGAAGAAAAAGGGAAATTAGATGGGGTCCGAGGACCATCGACCTTGACATTTTACTATATAATCAAGAAAATATTGAAGCAGAGAATCTTATTGTTCCGCATCCGCGGATGTTCGAAAGAGCTTTTGTTATCGTTCCGTTGTTAGAGATTAATCAAGATATTAAACAAAACATTTCACGTTCACAAGTAGAAGAAATGAAAAGGCGAGAGGGAGTAACGGTATGGAAGCAGAAAAATGGGGAAGACGCATTCGTGCTTTTCGAAAGCTAAAAGGCTATACGCAAGAAGGTTTTGCTAAAGAATTAGGGGTATCTGTATCTGTTTTAGGTGAAGTTGAGAGAGGGAATCGATCGCCTTCCCAAGATTTTGTAGTGGAAGTTGCTAAGGCATTGAAGGTTTCGGTGGAGGAATTAATGCCAAAGTAACTATGAAGGAAGGAGTAAGTCGAGTGTTAAAGATCGCAAATATTGAGATGAAAAACCCGGTTGTATTAGCACCGATGGCGGGAGTGTGTAATTCTGCATTCCGTTTGACAGTGAAAGAATTTGGTGCAGGCCTAGTTTGTGCTGAAATGGTAAGTGATAAAGCGATATTGCTTAATAACAAAAGAACATTAGATATGTTATATATTGATGAAAGAGAAAAGCCATTAAGTTTACAAATTTTCGGCGGAGAGAAAGAAACTCTTGTAGATGCTGCGAAATATGTAGATAAATATACGACAGCAGACATTATTGATATTAATATGGGGTGCCCAGTACCGAAAATCATTAAGTGTGATGCGGGAGCAAAGTGGCTTTTAGACCCGAATAAAATATATGAAATGGTAGCGGCAGTTGTAGATGCTGTTGAAAAGCCAGTTACAGTTAAGATGCGTATTGGTTGGGATGCAGATCATATTTTCGCAATTGAGAATGCGAAAGCTGTTGAGCGTGCTGGCGGACAAGCGGTAGCGGTTCATGGGCGTACACGAGTACAAATGTATGAAGGGAAAGCGGATTGGGATATTATTAAACAAGTAAAGCAAGCTGTAAATATCCCGGTTATCGGAAATGGTGATGTCGAAACGCCACAAGATGCAAAGCGAATGCTTGATGAAATTGGTGTGGATGGTGTTATGATTGGTCGCGCTGCCCTTGGGGACCCGTGGATGATTTATCGTACGGTAAAGTATTTAGAGACAGGTGAATTAATGCCGGAACCGACAGTGCGTGAGAAAATTGACGTGTGTATGTTGCATCTAGATCGTCTTATCGATTTAAAGAACGAAAATGTCGCTGTAAGAGAGATGAGAAAGCATGCAGCTTGGTACTTAAAGGGTGTTCGAGGTAATGCAACTGTACGCAATGGTATCAATGCTTGTAATACGCGTGAAGACCTTGCGAATGTATTAGGTGCATTTGTAGACGAAGTAGAAGCGAAACAACAAACGATTCACGTTGGTTAATAATAGATAGGGAAGATTGACATTCTTCTATACACTTCCTATAATTACGTGAAAGAAAGAAGAACTGCCAGCTAGTTGCTGGCAGTTTTTCTAGTTGAGTAGAAAATGCTATACTGTATATATTGTAAAAATTAATAGAGCTGGAGTGATATCAATACCATGGATAACATGAACCACGAAGAATTAAACGACCAATTGCTTGTTCGTCGTGAAAAGTTACATAACTTACGTGAGCAAGGAATCGATCCGTTCGGTAAACGATTTGAACGTACAAATGCAACAAATGACTTATTAAGCTTATATGGAGAGTTCTCTAAAGAAGAATTAGAAGAGAAAGAAATCTCTGTTTCTATCGCTGGTCGTATTATGACAAAACGCGGTAAAGGAAAAGCTGGATTTGCACATATTCAAGATTTACATGGACAAGTTCAAATTTATGTTCGTAAAGATGCTGTTGGAGATGAAGAGTACGAATTATTTAAAACAGCAGATTTAGGTGACTTAGTAGGTATTGAAGGTAAAGTATTCAAAACAAACGTTGGAGAACTTTCAGTGAAAGCAACGGGCTTTACACTATTAACGAAATCTCTTCGTCCATTACCGGATAAATATCATGGGTTAAAAGATGTTGAACAACGCTACCGTCAACGTTACTTAGATTTAATTACAAGTATGGAAAGCCGTGAAACATTCGTTACTCGTAGTAAGATCATTCGTGAAATGAGAAGATACTTAGATGACAATGGTTACCTTGAAGTGGAAACGCCTATGATGCATGCAATTGCAGGTGGAGCTTCTGCACGTCCTTTCATTACGCACCATAATGCGTTAGATATGGAATTATACATGCGTATCGCAATTGAACTTCATTTAAAACGCCTTATTGTGGGTGGATTAGAAAAAGTTTATGAAATCGGTCGTGTATTCCGTAATGAGGGTGTATCAACTCGCCATAACCCAGAGTTTACAATGATTGAATTATATGAGGCGTATGCTGATTATAAGGATATTATGAAACTAACAGAAAATATGGTTGCTCATATTGCGAAGCAAGTACTAGGTACAACAACAATCCAATATGGTGATTATGAAATTGATCTAGAGCCAGAATGGACACGCCTTCATATGGTAGATGCGATTAAAGAACACTCTGGAGCAGATTTCTGGAATCCAATGAGTGTAGAAGAAGCGCGTGAACTTGCAAAGGAACATAATGTAGGTATTAAGGATACGATGGAAGTTGGTCATATTATAAACGAATTCTTCGAACAAAAAGTAGAAGATAAATTAATCCAACCAACATTTATTTACGGTCATCCGGTAGAAATTTCGCCACTTGCGAAAAAGAATGATGAAGATCCGCGATTCACAGATCGTTTCGAATTATTTATCGTTGCACGTGAACATGCAAATGCATTCACTGAGCTAAATGATCCGATTGATCAAAAAGAACGTTTTGAAGCGCAATTAAAAGAACGCGAACAAGGTAATGATGAAGCTCACATGATGGATGATGATTATATTGAAGCTCTTGAGTACGGCATGCCTCCTACAGGTGGACTAGGAATTGGTATTGATCGTCTTGTTATGTTATTAACGAATGCACCATCTATTCGTGATGTATTATTATTCCCTGCTATGCGTCATAAGCAAGACTAAGCTTTGGAGATTTCTCCAAAGCTTTTTTTATTTGAGTAAGAGCTACGTGGGGATAGTAGCTCTTGAGGGGCGAGAAATTATATTTATATAGAAGAAATGTGCTGTTTTTATACTTTTTTACTAAGTTAAAAATTTTATTAGAAAAACTATTGCATTTTAATAATCAAACTGGTATATTTATATTCGTTGCCACGAAAGGTAACAAGCAAAACAAACGAAAAACAACTTATTGAAAAAAGTTGTTGACGAAAATATAACGAAATGTTATATTGATAAAGTCGCTTCTGAGCGACAGACAAGTTCTTTGAAAACTGAACGAAACAAACAACGTGAAACGTCAATTTTTATTTTTAGATGCTAGACAAACTAAC
>NZ_JAGXJT010000188.1:0-262 GCF_019091205.1 Bacillus sp. GbtcB14 | reverse complement strand
CCAGAAACACCATTTGCCCTACATAATGAACTTTTCAAAGTAGCCATACCTAGAAACCACAAAAAGCAAAAGATCATTGATGATAATGAAACATATCTATGGCATTTACGTTTAGGTCATATAGGCTTTGATAGACTCAATACGCTAACCAAAGGCGGTCCATTGAAAAATGTCGTCTTAGGTGAACTGCCAGTATGCGAGTCCTGCCTAGAAGGAAAAATGACTATTCGTTCTTTCAGTCCAAGTGTTGAGCGTGAGTTGT
>NZ_JAGXJT010000187.1:0-262 GCF_019091205.1 Bacillus sp. GbtcB14 | reverse complement strand
AAAATGAAAAGAAGAACAGCTAGAGAAAAAGCTTTGCAGGCACTTTTTCAGATTGATGTCAGCGATATTGCACCGAACGATGCCATTGAGCACGCGCTTGATGGTGAAAAAACAGATGCCTTCTTTGAACAGCTGGTGTACGGAGTGATCGAACATCAGGTTCAGCTTGATGAAATGATTTCCGGCCATCTCGTCAATTGGAAGCTTGACCGGATTGCAAACGTAGACCGCGCGATCCTGCGTCTGGCGGTGTATGAAATGG
>NZ_JAGXJT010000186.1:0-262 GCF_019091205.1 Bacillus sp. GbtcB14 | reverse complement strand
ATAGTATAGTATCAAAATGAGAATCTACCGAAAATGGTAGATAGTGAAATATATAAGTTGGCGCCTACGGGCGGTGGTCATCGACTTGCTTAGTATTAGTATTGGTGGTATCATCAGCACCACCCCCACTTCCCATGCTAAAACCCATTCCCATGCCCATTCCAAATCCCATGCTCATACCATTACCTGATTTACTACTACTTCCACCGTAACCTTTTCCAACACCACTTCCTACCGTAACCTCTCCTTTCCCACTTCCCAT
>NZ_JAGXJT010000185.1:0-262 GCF_019091205.1 Bacillus sp. GbtcB14 | reverse complement strand
GGCAGAGTGCAGCCGCGCCGTAGATGAGTCCACGTTGAAGTCGCCTGCCGATTCGAAGACCAATGTTGTTGGGCATTCCGAGGAGAATGTTGTGGAATCATTATCAACGCCTTTGTTATCTGCTACAAAATTGGAAGAAATCAAAGGTATGGAGTAAAATGTAGATTACAAAGAATGTTATGCAGAGAAGAACATTGAGGATGACGACTTTGATATACTCAAAGACGCATCTTTTTGGAATAAAGGCAAATCCCTCGTGAGA
>NZ_JAGXJT010000184.1:0-262 GCF_019091205.1 Bacillus sp. GbtcB14 | reverse complement strand
CTGGGGAAGGTTTATGCGTCTGACCATTCTGTACTTGCAGAGTTGACGCTCAGCCAAATTGCCAATCAATATACCGGCTATTTTCAGTTGCATCCCACTTTTCTTGACGCGTCTACCATCATATCGATCCTTTATCAGGCATGTCCCGAATATTTTACACAAGGATCTCCGGCAAGCCGGATGAAAACGTATATTCCCATTCATATTGAATCTTTCCGTATGACGAAGCGCCTGGAAGACAGGTGTTATGTGTACATAGAGA
>NZ_JAGXJT010000183.1:0-263 GCF_019091205.1 Bacillus sp. GbtcB14 | reverse complement strand
CCAAAATGATTTTGGGTTGGAGGGATGAAATTTGGGTTTAGATGGAAGGGTAGAAGGGAATGTGCTTTAGGGGAAAAGACTTTCCTAAGTTTCATTTTGGGTTTGGGTTACACTTGGTAAGTTTTATTTTGGGTCATAGTTTGCACGGAAGGGAACACTTTGTATTTTTTGATTTTTTTAATTCTTTTGGATGTATGCAGGGGTCTATAGTTAAGGGTCTAGACTTAGGGTTTTTGACTAATGCATATGCATTGTGGGAGCCC
>NZ_JAGXJT010000182.1:0-263 GCF_019091205.1 Bacillus sp. GbtcB14 | reverse complement strand
CTAGGATCGAAATGCTGGACTTAGATCTGGATTGAGATCTTGACCCAGACCCAAACTTGAGCCCGCACTTGGGACCCGAACTTGGACGTGGACCCGAACCTAGAAGCAGAACAGGGTCCAGACCTATACACAAACCCGGACCCAGACTCACACCCGAACTCAAACACCCACACCTAGAATCAGACCCAAAGCTAGACCAGGAACCGATCCCAAACTCGAACCCAGACAAGGACCAAAACCAAGGACTTAGACCGATAACTGAA
>NZ_JAGXJT010000181.1:0-263 GCF_019091205.1 Bacillus sp. GbtcB14 | reverse complement strand
CAAGTCGCGCACTGTCACGTTTTTGGCCTCATCAATGAGTTCATAGCCGATCTGTCCGTTCGGCTCAAGCAGCACATATTTAAAATCTTGAATGTCTCCGAGGCCTTCCTGCCTGATCCTCATTGACAGCTGAGCTTCGGTAAAACGCATTTTTTTTAAGTTTTCCGGGATGATTTTTCCGTTTCTGACAACGGCGACGGTTTTTCCTGAAAATAAAAACTCAAAAAAACTTGATTTGATTTCTAAATATTCCATCAGGATTA
>NZ_JAGXJT010000180.1:0-263 GCF_019091205.1 Bacillus sp. GbtcB14 | reverse complement strand
ACTCGGGCCCGGACATGCTCGTGTACCCAGACCAGAACTAAGACCCAGACCTGGACCTAAATCTAGGACCTAATCCCAAACACAGACTTGGACCTAGATAATGATCCGGATACGAACCTAGACTTGGACCAAGACCCAGAATGAGATCAAAATGCTGGACCTAGATCTGGACCGAGATCCTTACCCAGACCCAAACTTGGACCCGCACTCGGGACCTTAACTTGGACCTAGACCCAAACCTAGACCCTGATAAGGACTAGACA
>NZ_JAGXJT010000179.1:0-264 GCF_019091205.1 Bacillus sp. GbtcB14 | reverse complement strand
TAGTTGTAATGTAGCCGATATAGGGTAAAAGAGTAACTATGGGAGAAAGTCTTATTGAGACCAAACCCTGCTTCCTTCAAAAGCTCTATTAATCTCACAATTATAGATTTAATAAATAAAATTTATATATATTCCTACAAATTCTTACAAATTAAAATATCAATAATAAAAATTTATTAATAATACTCATACAAATTCCTAGCAGACAATTTCATAGTTGTTTCATACATTTGGTCAATAAGACCAGAGAGAAGAAAATAAAAG
>NZ_JAGXJT010000018.1:0-52696 GCF_019091205.1 Bacillus sp. GbtcB14 | reverse complement strand
GTGTTACCTTGAACGCCTTGAGGCCCAGTAGCCCCCGTGTTACCTTGAGGTCCTTGAGGTCCAGTGGCACCGGTAGCGCCAGTGTTACCTTGAATGCCTTGAGGTCCAGTGGCACCGGTAGCGCCAGTGTTACCTTGAACGCCTTGAGGCCCAGTAGCACCAGTGTTACCTTGAGGTCCTTGAGGTCCAGTAGCGCCGGTAGCCCCCGTGTTACCTTGAGGCCCAGTAGCCCCCGTGTTACCTTGAGGTCCTTGAGGTCCAGTAGCGCCGGTAGCCCCCGTGTTACCTTGAGGTCCTTGAGGTCCAGTGGCACCAGTAGCCCCCGTGTTACCTTGAGGTCCTTGAGGTCCAGTAGCGCCGGTAGCCCCCGTGTTACCTTGAGGTCCTTGAGGTCCAGTGGCACCAGTAGCCCCCGTGTTACCTTGAACACCCTGAGGTCCAGTAGCACCAGTGTTACCTTGAACGCCTTGAGGCCCAGTAGCCCCCGTGTTACCTTGAGGTCCTTGAGGTCCAGTGGCACCGGTAGCGCCAGTGTTACCTTGAACGCCTTGAGGCCCAGTAGCCCCCGTGTTACCTTGAGCACCTTGAGGTCCAGTAGCACCGGTAGCACCAGTGTTACCTTGAGGTCCTTGAGGTCCAGTGGCACCAGTAGCCCCCGTGTTACCTTGAATGCCTTGAGGTCCAGTAGCCCCCGTGTTACCTTGAACACCTTGAGGCCCAGTGGCACCGGTAGCGCCAGTGTTACCTTGGATGCCTTGAGGTCCAGTAGCCCCCGTGTTACCTTGAACACCTTGAGGTCCGGTAGCGCCTGTATTACCTTGAACACCTTGAGGTCCGGTAGCGCCTGTATTACCTTGAGGTCCAGTAGGTCCAGTAGGCCCGCCAGAAGGTCCGGTAGGTCCAGTAGCGCCGGTAGCGCCTATACCAGTGGCACCGGTAGCGCCCGTGTTACCTTGAGGTCCTTGAGATCCAGTGGCTCCAGTGGCACCAGTAGCCCCTGTATTACCTTGAGCACCTTGAGATCCGGTAGCGCCAGTAGCGCCCGTGTTACCTTGAGATCCAGTGGCACCGGTAGCGCCTGCTGGTCCTTGAGCACCTTGAGATCCGGTAGCACCGGTAGCGCCCGTGTTACCTTGAGGCCCTTGAGATCCAGTGGCACCAGTAGCCCCTGTATTACCTTGAACACCTTGAGGTCCAGTGGCACCGGTAGCACCAGCTGGTCCTTGAGCCCCCGTGTTACCTTGAGGTCCTTGAGGCCCAGTGGCACCGGTAGCGCCTGTGTTACCTTGAGCGCCTCGAGGTCCAGTAGCACCGGTAGTGCCCGTGTTACCTTGAGCGCCTGTGTTACCTTGAGGTCCAGTAGCGCCGGTAGCACCAGCTGGCCCTTGAGCGCCCGTGTTACCTTGAGGCCCTTGAGATCCAGTGGCACCAGTAGCACCGGTGGCACCCGCTGGCCCAGTAGGTCCAGTAGGTCCTTTGATGAATGAGGCGGAATTAACTAAAGCAGTTTGTAATGCTGCTATTAATTTAAGAAGCTCTTGAAGTGTGCAAGGGTCAATTCGGAATAATTTTGTAATGTATAGTAAATAATTAATTAGATTTTGAAGCTCGATAAATACAGCGCTTGCTACGAAGGTTGGATTTTTTAATATAGTTATTAAGTTTTTAATAATAGCTAACCCTTGTGCTTTCAGGGAGGAAGTAGCGTCTAGTGAACAAATGAATTTACTTAGTAGGTTCAATGTATCGATTAGATCTTCAATATTTTGAGGAGATGGATTTGCGAAAAGTTTTGGAATTATCTTTGTTAAATCGATAATGATTGCGCGGAATGTTCTAAGTTGGACCTTAGTAACTGGGATTGATGGGGTATTTGGGATTCGTCCGGCGCTACTTGGAAAGCATGGTTTGGAGAATTTGTTCTGGCTATCGTTATAATGAGACATTAAATCTCTCCTTTCTCATGAGGATATGAACGAAACTCATCATAGTAGATGCAAAAATTAGTTAAATGGTCATAGTAAAATCGTTTGTTTAAAGAAAAAATAGAAAAAACGCCTTATGATAAGGCGTTTTTTCTATTTTCTGCGTATTGATAATATCGTTTTAGTGAAACTTTTGATTTGAATCCAGCTAGTTTTATAATTTCTGACTCTGGAATTTCTTTTTTTATTAAGTTTAAAATATAGGTGTTACGAAAGTGTTGTCCTGAGATTCCTTTGCGTAAATTAGCTCTAGATACTTCAAGGCGAATCATTTTTTGGATAGCGATTTCTGTTAATACCTTCGGTGCATCATTTTCGTATACCCATCTGTATGTTCCGCGATTAAAATCAAATGCGATAAATAATGGATCATGACTATGGTATTTTGGGCGAACGGGTTCAGGGATGCTTTTGTAATAAGTATATAGCTGTTTTTTGTCTTCGTTAGTTAATGAGATTGTTCTTTCTACCCCTGCGGTTGCTGGGATAGATAATGTGTTATTTTCAAAGTGGACGTGATGCATAGTTAATGCTGTAAGTTCCTGTAAGGATAATCCATAGTCGATTAATAAGTTTAAAATAGCGACATTACGATCCATTAATAAAGGGCGCACAGGACGTTGTTTTTCTGAAAGTCCTTCTAATGAAGTGATTATATGTTTTAATCTTTTTTCTTCATCAGATGAAATGAAGTCTTCATTGCGAAGTGTTCGGTCTGGTTGAATAGAAATTTCCATGTTCTTTAATGGGTTAGGGATATTTAGAAAGTGATGCATTCTATTTAATACGATAAATACACGGTGCATCGTTTTATCTGAGTAATGTCGATTCTTTTTTAAGTCGAAAAAGTAATCTTCGTAGTCTTTTGTACAAAGTGTAGCCCATATATTACTGGAAGGGAGCGTTTTGTTTTTTTCTAACCAATGTCCGAAATCTTCAATGTCATAAACATACCGTTTAATGGTTGAGGCTTTTCGGCCTTTATTCAATAAAAAAATAGAAAAGGCTTGTATTGTATCATGGAATTCCGTTGTCTCCATAGTCCCACCACCTTCATTATTTCTTATATTATAGCAAACTTTTCTGAAAATAGTCATTTGCAAGGGAGGCAGGAATAATAATATGTGGTGAGTGGATAAAATGAGGTGATTGTATGGAACAATCGATGCGAAAGAAAAATAATAATCAAATTAACATTGTGTTAAATCATCGAAAGAAAATTTCATTACCAGCCGCGGAAAATAAAACAGTAATTTCAAGCGAAACTACTACGAAACATGAGATGCTGCAAAGAATTGAAGAAGAGATGGGAAAGCTTGTCGGGATGGATGATATAAAAAAGATAATAAAAGAAATATATGCTTGGATTTATGTAAATAAAAAAAGACAAGAAATAGGATTGAAGTCTGAGAAACAAGTACTCCATATGTTGTTTAAAGGGAATCCAGGTACAGGGAAGACAACTGTGGCTAGAATGATAGGGAAATTGTTGTTTGAGATGAATATTCTATCAAAAGGGCACTTAGTTGAAGCTGAACGTGCGGATCTTGTAGGGGAGTACATCGGTCATACAGCTCAAAAGACAAGAGATTTAATAAAAAAAGCAATGGGAGGAATTTTGTTTATTGATGAGGCGTATTCATTAGCCCGAGGAGGAGAAAAAGATTTTGGAAAAGAAGCAATTGATACACTCGTAAAACATATGGAAGATAAACAACACGGTTTTGTATTGATTTTAGCCGGATATTCAAGAGAGATGAATCACTTTCTTTCATTAAATCCAGGTTTGCAATCCCGTTTTCCGTTTATAATTGAATTTGCGGATTACTCGGTAAATCAGCTGTTAGAAATAGGGAAAAGGATGTATGAGGAACGTGAATACCAGTTATCGAAAGAGGCTGAATGGAAATTTAGAGATCATTTACATGCAGTAAAGTACTCGTCACAAATTACATCGTTTAGTAATGGACGATATGTACGGAATATTGTTGAAAAATCGATTCGTACACAGGCTATGCGGTTGTTGCAAGAAGATACGTATGATAAGTATGATTTAATTGGAATATCAAGTGTTGATTTAATGTTGGAAGAGGAGACGCACAGTACATAAACTGTGCGTCTGTTTTTTGTGCATATGTTCGTTTATTCTTTTTTTTCTTTGTCTTGGTTAGATTTATGGAAACGTTCCATTTTAGCGCTCTTCTCGTGTGCTGAATTAGGATCGTGTCCAAATTGGTTTACGGAGCTTTTTTGAGCGCCTTTATTAACGTGGTTTGTCATTTGTATTCACCTCACTTTAAAAATTAGTATAAACATTATGGAAAGAAAAAATCGTTAGAAAAGAAAAACCTCTTTACGATATGTAAAGAGGTTAGAATTGCTATTTATGCATTGAACGTTCGTTTGTGTCGATGCGTCGATGCGGTAAATGCCATTTGTAATGAATAGAAAGCATGCGGAAGCAAACAATTAAAATGAATAAGGTGTAAAGGGCCCAATCGCTAACAATAATTTGAGCTCCAATTAAGAAGCCTGCTAGAATCGTCCAAAAAGCGTATACTTCAGCTCGAAGGACGAGAGGCCTTCTACGGGCTAAAAGATCGCGAATAATACCGCCACCAATACCGGTTAAAACAGCTGCTACGATTGTAGCGCTAATGGGTAAATTTAGTTTTTGAGCATATAATGCCCCTTGTACGGCGAATGCTGATAAGCCGATAGCGTCAGTGATGTTTTCCCATTTTTTCCAATGTCTAATTAATTTATTTGGAAAAAGAAAAATAATTGTCATTGATAAAAGTGCGATTTGGAATAACATGTCTTGTTGCCAAAACGCGACAATCGGATAACCGATTAATAAATTACGAAGAGCGCCTCCCCCAAATGCGGTCGCCATTCCTAAAATATACACCCCGAAAATATCATAATCCTCTTCCATTGCAACAATGGCTCCGCTTAGTGCGAAAGCAATTGTGCCTATGATGCTAAAAATCTCCCATGCCATGAATTTTCTCCCCCGCTAACTAGATGAAATGTGCTTCCTCTGCTATTATATTAGAAGGTTTAAATTTCGAAAAGGATGAGTGAACATATTTGATGGAAGAAAAAGAAAAAGTCATATTAGTGGGCTGTCAATTGCCGCAAGAAGATGATGAAAAATTTATGCATTCCATGAAAGAGCTTGCATCGCTAGCGAAGACTGCGCGAGCAGAATTGTTAGTGTCTACAACGCAAAAACGACCGAAGTTTCATCCGGCGACGTATATAGGTAAAGGTAAATTAGAAGAGCTTACAATATTAACTGAAGAATTAGAACCGGATGTTATCGTATTTAATAATGAATTAACGCCGAGTCAAATTCGGAATTTATCCTCAGTATTAGATGCTAGGGTAATTGATCGAACGCAACTAATATTAGATATTTTTGCGCAACGTGCGAAGTCAAGGGAAGGTAAGCTTCAAGTGGAATTAGCTCAGTTGCAATATACAATGCCGCGTCTTATGGGGCAAGGGCTGTCTTTGTCACGTCTTGGTGGTGGTATTGGGACAAGGGGACCGGGTGAGACGAAACTTGAGACGGATCGTCGTCATATTCGATCACGTATTGATGAAATAAAGAAACAACTTGCAGTTGTTGTGGAACATCGAAAAAGATATCGTGAGAGAAGAAAAGATAATAAAGTATTTCAAGTTTCATTAATAGGATATACGAATGCAGGAAAATCTACACTGTTTAATAGATTAACGGAAGCTGATACATTTGAAGAAAACTTGTTGTTTGCAACGCTAGACCCGACGACAAGGAAAATGCCGTTACCTTCTGGTTATACAGTATTACTAACTGATACGGTTGGTTTTATACAAGATTTACCTACGTCATTAATTGCAGCTTTTCGTTCGACATTAGAAGAAGCTGGTGAAGCGGATGTTATTTTACATGTAGTTGATTCTGCAGATCCTAATTATGTAGGGCATGAGAAAACAGTAAAACAATTATTGTCAGAACTTGAAGTTAATCATATTCCTATTATTACGTTATATAATAAAAAAGATGAATTACATCAAAACTTTATTCCGTTTCCGAAAAGTGATTTCTTAATGACTAGTGCTTTTGAACAAAATGATTTATTGCGTATAAAAGAAGCGATAGAAACGAAAATGAAGGAAGAAATGAATCGTTATCAAGTGGAAATTCCTCCGAGTGAAGGTAAGTTGTTAACGCTATTAAAGACGGAGACACTTTTAACAAAGATGGAGTTTTTGGAAGATAAATTTGTATATGATTGCGCAGGGTATATTTTTGCTCATTCATCGCTTAATGTGCAATTAAAGAGATTTTTAGTGGAAGAAGGAGAAAATAAAAATGTTTGATCGTTTGAAAAATGGAGAAAAAATTGCTCCAATCGTAAAAGAAGTAGAGAGCCAAATTACAGAAGTACATAAACGCGCGGATGAAGTAATTGAAAGTAATCAGTTTCGTGTATTAGAAAGTTTTCGTAAACATAAAATTAGCGATTCGCATTTTATTCCGACGACAGGTTACGGTTATGATGATATTGGCCGTGATACGTTAGAAAAAGTATATGCGGATGTATTTGGGGCAGAAGCTGGTCTTGTTCGCCCGCAAATTATTTCAGGAACTCACGCGATTTCAACAGCGCTATTCGGTATTTTACGTCCAGGAGATGAGTTATTGTACATTACTGGCAAGCCGTATGATACGTTAGAAGAAATCGTTGGTGTACGCGGAAAAGGTGTAGGCTCATTTAAAGAATATAATATTGGTTATAATGCAGTTCCGCTTACTGAAGAGGGGCTTGTTGATTTTGGAGCTGTAGCGGCTGCAATTCATAGTAATACGAAGATGATTGGTATTCAGCGCTCAAAAGGCTACGCTACTCGTCCGTCGTTTACTATTTCTCAAATTAAAGAGATGATAGCGTTTGTTAAAGAAATTAAATCTGATGTTGTTGTATTTGTAGATAATTGTTATGGCGAGTTTATTGAAGAGCAAGAGCCATGTCATGTTGGGGCAGATTTAATGGCGGGTTCGCTTATTAAGAACCCTGGTGGTGGAATTGTTAAAACTGGTGGTTATATCGTTGGTAAAGAACAGTATGTTGAAGCGTGTGCGTATCGTTTAACATCTCCGGGAATCGGTGCGGAAGCAGGGGCATCTTTATATAGTTTGCAAGAAATGTATCAAGGTTTCTTCTTAGCGCCACATGTAGCGGGACAAGCGCTAAAAGGTGCAATTTTTACAGCTGCATTTTTAGAAAAGTTAGGAATGAATACATCACCAGCATGGAATGCACCAAGAACAGATTTAATTCAGTCTGTTCAATTTGATGATAAAGATCGTATGATTGCATTCTGCCAAGCGATTCAATATGCATCTCCGATTAATTCTCACTTCACTCCATATGCCAACTATATGCCGGGGTATGAAGATGATGTAATTATGGCTGCGGGAACGTTTATTCAAGGTGCAAGTATTGAATTGTCAGCTGATGGTCCAATTCGTCCGCCTTATGTTGCTTACGTGCAAGGTGGGTTAACTTATTCGCATGTGAAGATTGCGATTTGTTCTGCCATTGATGCATTAATTGAAAAAGAATTATTAACAATTTCTTAAGGGGAAGCTGTCGATTTCGACAGCTTTTTTCGTGTGAAAGTAATGATTTATTTCATTAGAAAAAAGAATGAAAAAATTTATAAAAAAATCATGTAAGAAAAGCTAACATCTATTGACATCAAACATAACATGATATAAAATGAGAAGCAGTTAAGGCGAAGGAGGAACTGAAAAATGAAAGAAGATAGACGTTCTGCCCCGCTGTTTCCTATTGGTATTGTTATGGATTTAACACAATTATCTGCACGTCAAATTCGCTACTATGAAGAGCATAATCTTGTTTCTCCAACCCGTACAAAGGGGAATCGCAGATTATTTTCATTTAACGATGTAGATAAGTTGTTAGAGATTAAAGATTTATTAGATCAAGGCTTGAATATGGCTGGTATTAAACAAGTGTTACTAATGAAAGTAAATCAAACAGAAACAGTGAAAGTAAAAGAAGAAACGAAAGAAATTTCAAAAACTGAGCTTCGCAAAATACTTCGAGATGAACTACAACATACAGGTAGATTTAATCGGACTTCATTGCGACAAGGTGACATTTCAAGGTTTTTTCACTAAAGATAACTGATTCTGAAGGTGTTTAGAGGGACTAAGGAGGAATTTATAATGGCTAGGTACACAAGAGAAGATATTTTCCGTTTGGCGAAAGAAGAGAATGTAAAGTATATCCGCTTACAATTTACGGACCTTTTAGGAGTAATTAAAAACGTAGAAATTCCAGTGAGCCAATTAACAAAAGCTCTTGATAACAAAATGATGTTTGATGGATCTTCTATTGAAGGTTTCGTACGTATTGAAGAATCTGATATGTACTTATATCCGGATTTAGATACTTGGGTAATTTTCCCTTGGACAGCTGAAAAAGGAAAAGTAGCTCGATTAATCTGTGATATTTACAATGCAGATGGCACTCCATTTGATGGCGATCCACGTAATAATTTAAAGCGTGTATTAAAGGAAATGGAAGCATTAGGATTCTCAGATTTCAATCTTGGACCAGAGCCAGAATTCTTCCTATTTAAAGTAGATGAAAAAGGAAATCCAACATTAGAATTAAACGATAACGGTGGATACTTCGACCTTGCGCCGATGGATCTAGGGGAAAACTGTCGTCGTGATATCGTTCTTGAACTTGAAGAAATGGGCTTTGAAATTGAAGCGTCTCACCATGAGGTTGCTCCAGGGCAACACGAAATTGACTTTAAATATGCAAATGCAATTCGCTCATGTGATGACATTCAAACATTCAAACTTGTTGTAAAAACAATTGCTCGTAAACACGGTTTACATGCAACATTTATGCCAAAACCATTATACGGTGTGAACGGTTCAGGTATGCACTGTAACTTATCACTATTCAAAAATGGTGAGAACGTATTCTTCGATCAAAACGGTGACTTACAATTAAGTGATGATGCTCGTCACTTCATCGCAGGTATTTTAAAACATGCACCAGCTTTTACAGCGGTAGCAAATCCAACTGTAAACTCTTACAAACGTTTAGTACCTGGATACGAAGCTCCTTGCTACGTAGCATGGTCTGCACAAAACCGTAGCCCATTAGTACGTATCCCTGCATCTCGTGGAATTAGTACACGCGTAGAAGTACGTAGTGTTGACCCAGCTGCAAACCCATATTTAGTAATGGCTACATTATTAGCAGCAGGTCTTGACGGAATTAAAAACAAATTAACTCCACCAGCTGCAGTAGACCGTAACATCTATGTAATGACAAAAGAAGAGCGCGAAGAAGCAGGTATCGTTGACTTACCAGCAACATTAGCGCAAGCGTTAGTTACATTACAATCAAATGAAGTAGTATGTGGTGCACTAGGAGAACATTTACTTGAGCACTTCATCGAAGCAAAAGAGATTGAGTGGGATATATTCCGCACGCAAGTTCACCAATGGGAACGCGATCAATATATGTCTCTATACTAAGAGGCTCAAACCCTTGATACAACTAGTATCAAGGGTTTTTTATTTCGCTTTTGTTATAATGTCATGTGGGTGCAAAATGAAAAACAGCCACAAAACAACCACAACAAATACAAAAATTTCACTTTAAAACATTGCTCATGTACTTTTCCAATTTAAAAATATAACGTGTTGAGGTTTTTTATTTATCGGGCATTTTTATAGGAGGAATATAAAGGGATAAACAAATTTAACAATGTACTTGCGAATATATATGCGAAATGAATATCGTTTGGAATATTAAATTATTTAATATATACGACTTATTTAAATAGATTAAAAAGCCTTGCTGAAATACGTTTCATTACAAAGAAAAACACCCTAATGCTGCAGTAATAGGGTGTTTTCGTCATTTATCTACAGTGAATTATGAAGAATATTGTCGTAATTTTTGAGTTGAAATTAAGAAGTTATTAAACAAAAATAAATTATATTGACTCGTTCTATATAAAGAACTAAAATGACAGTAATTAGGGAGTTTTGTATATTCGAAAAATAAAAATAATAATCTTATTTTTGTTTTTTATGGAATGTTAAACTGAAATCTCATTGGTATTAAATGAGGGGGAGAAGTATTGAATAAGGAAATAAATTTAAAAAATCTATTTAATGTAATATGGAAAAGAGTATGGATACTACTATTGTTTACGACTCTCACAACAGTAGGAGGAGCACTGTATAGTATGTATATGAAAACGCCTTTGTATGCTTCCTCAGCGAGAGTAATTGTTCAAGCTAACGCTGAAACGATGAATACATTGAAAGCGATGGTAAATGAGCCTGTAATATTAGAAAAAGTAGCTGCTGAATTGAATATAAACAGATCAGCAGGTGCATTAAGTGGACAAATAAGCACGGAAAGTGTACAAGGCTCTCAGATTATGAGGATAAATGTAGTGGATATGGATCCTGTGCTTGCACATAAAATTGCAAATACGACAGCGACTGTTTATAAGCAAGAAGTAGCAAATATACTGAATTTTAATAATGTGAGTATATTACCAGAGGATCTAGTTCAAAAAAATTCTATGCCTATAAATATAAATCACTTTAAGACGATACTAATCGCATTCACGTTAGGTATGGTGCTCAGTATCGGTTTTATTTTTTTATTGGATTCATTGGATGAGAGAATTAAATCAGAACGACGAATTGAACAATTGTTAGATATCCCTGTTTTGGGTGGAATTTCTAAAATGAATAAGAAGAATATGAAAGATAAATTTAGTGGGAAAAATACAGTGTTATTGGGGGAGGGAACGGAGTGGCATACAAAAATAGACGGAAAACAAATAAAGTTAAAGGAGAAAGTATGATTGCGTATACCGCCCCAAGATCGAAAATTTCAGAGCAGTATCGTTCGCTGCGAACAAACATTCAATTATCTTCGTCGATTCATAAAAGTAGAACGATAGTGATTACTTCTCCAAGGTACGGTGAAGGAAAATCAACAATTACAGTTAATTTAGCAGTCTCAATAGCGCAAAAAGGCGAAAAAGTATTGGTAATAGATGCGAATTTACGAACACCAACGATTCATGAAATGTTTGGAGTAGAAAATACAATTGGATTAACTGACATATTGAACGGAAAAACAAATTTGGTGAATGCTGTAAAAAAAACAAAGATGGAAAGTCTGGATGTATTAACTAGTGGTCCAGTGCCATTCAATCCGTCAGAAGTACTTAGTTCAGAGGCAATGGATATGTTAATCCAAAAGACGATGGAACGGTATGACATCATATTATTTGACTCTTCCCCTGTATTAGAAGTAACAGATACGAGTGTATTAGCTGATAAGTGTGAAGGCGTACTTTTGGTGATCCGGTATAATCGCACTGTGAATGAAGATGCACTTGAAACGAAAAGGGCATTAAGTTTTACGAAAAGTAGAATATTGGGCGCGATTTTGAATGGGAAAGTATAAAGGATATTTTAAAATTAAACTTTCATACGTAAAATTGTTCGTTATAAAGAAGAGTCAATGAAAATGTGATGTGGTGATGTCTCCTGACCACTATCAATGGAGGCACTCGATTATGCTGTGGGTTGTGAAAACAACCTTAGATGCCAGTCGTCAAAAGTGTAATGTGAGGAAGGGTTAGATGCCCATGTTTTATTAAAGTTTCTAACTATGTGTTTTTAATAAAGAGAATATAGTTAGGAACTTTAAGTTTGAAAGAGTTAAGTAAGGAATTGATTAAAGGAGGAAGTTATATGACGTATCGCCGGAGGATATCGTTATTACTTTTAATGGATTCACTGATAGTATTAACTGCTATTTTTTTTAGTTATTTTTTTGTAAATGCTAGCTTCAGTGTTATCACTTTATCATCAGTTATTAGCTCTATCACTTTATTAGTTAGTCATCATTTGTTTGCTTTTATTTATAAGTTGTATAAAAAGGCTTTGGAATATGCAAGTATAGGAGAATTGCTAATTATATGCAAGGTTGTTACATTTTCTATACTTACTACAGCGGCTGTGCAGCAACTAGTCATGGGGAAAATGTATTTTCGATTGTTAGTTGTTACTTGGATGATTCATATTTTATTAATAGGTGGTTCGCGCTTTATTTGGAGAATGTACAGAGATATTTATTATGTAAAAAAAGGAGATAAGAAAAGAACGTTAATTGTTGGTGCTGGATCTGCTGGGACAATGGTTGCGAGACAGTTGTTGAAGAATAGTGCTACGGAATTAATGCCAGTCGCGTTTATTGATGATAATGTCAAAAAGCATAATCTTGATATTTGGGGGATTCCGGTAATTGGTGGTATGAACCAAATTGATTACGTTATTAAAAAACTGAATATTGAAATGATAATTTTAGCAATTCCTTCGTTAAATAAAAAAGATAGAAATATTATTTTAAAAGATTGTTTAAAAACAAATGTGAAAACGCAAATTCTTCCAATGTTAGAAGACTTAGTAACAGGTAAAGTTTCAGTGAATGAATTCAGAGATGTTCAAGTAGAAGATTTATTAGGGCGAGACCCTGTAGAGTTAGATGTGGATATCATTTCAGATTATATAACGGATAAAGTCATTTTAGTTACTGGTGCAGGTGGATCAATAGGCTCAGAAATTTGTAGACAAGTTGCGAAATTCAAGCCGAAAAAATTGATTTTATTAGGTCACGGAGAAAACAGTATATATTCAATAGAAATGGAATTAAATGAAAAATATAATGATAAAAAAGGCGTGTTTATTCCAGAAATCGCAGATATTCAAGATGAAAAGAAGATGCATTTAATAATGAATAAACACCTTCCTCATGTTGTATATCATGCTGCTGCACATAAACATGTACCATTGATGGAAAACAATCCTGAAGAGGCAGTTAAAAATAATTTGATTGGGACTATGAATATAGCAGAGGCGGCAAAAACACATGGAGTAGGAACGTTTGTTATGATTTCGTCTGATAAAGCGGTGAACCCAACGAGTGTTATGGGGGCGACAAAGAAATTAGCCGAGATGATAATACAACATAAAGATAAAATAAGTCATACAAGGTTTGTTACTGTACGATTTGGAAATGTCTTAGGAAGTAGGGGGAGTGTTATCCCGTTATTTAAGAAGCAGATTCAAAAAGGTGGACCAGTTACAGTGACTCATCCAGATATGGTTCGTTATTTTATGACTATTCCGGAGGCATCTAGACTTGTGGTACAAGCTGGTGCTTTAGCTAAAGGTGGAGAAATTTTTGTGCTGGATATGGGAGAACCAGTAAAAATAGTGGATCTTGCTAAAAACCTCATTCGATTGTCAGGAAACTCTGTGGATGAAATAGGAATAGAATTTACGGGGATACGGCCAGGAGAGAAACTTTTTGAAGAATTACTAAAAGCAGATGAAATGAATGAGAAGCAAGTCCACCCAAGAATTTATGTAGGGAAAGAAATGAATGTTCGTATAGAAGAAATAGAAAAATTAATTTCTGAATATACAGAATTAGATGGGTTTGAACTAAGAAAGCGATTGTTACATTTAGTGAATCAGCGTAAAACTTTAAAACTACTAATACCAGTATCAGGTTAACGGCAAAAATTTATAATAAGACGGGTGCGTGGGATGGTGTCTAAAAAAGTTCTGTTTTGTGCAACTGTGGATTATCATTTTAAAGCTTTTCATTTACCGTATTTGAAATGGTTTGCAGACCAAGGTTGGGAAGTACACGTTGCAGCAAATGGGAATATACACCTTCCGTATGTAACTGAAAAATATAATATTCCTATTCAAAGATCACCTCTTAGCATACAAAACCTTCATGCATATAACAAACTCAAATCAATTATTCATCAAAATAAATATAATATCATTCATTGTCATACGCCTATGGGAGGTGCAATTGCTCGTCTAGCTGCCCGGAAAGCACGGAGGGAAGGGACGAAGGTCATATATACAGCACATGGATTTCACTTTTGTAAAGGATCGCCGTTTATAAATTGGCTTTTATACTATCCAATCGAAAGAAGTTTAGCTACTACTACAGATTGTCTCATAACAATTAATCAGGAAGATTACAATTTAGCGGTAAGACATCGATTTCAGGCGGGAAATATTAAACTCGTTCATGGTGTAGGAGTGGATATAGAACGGTATATTCCTGTTACTGAAAGTGAAAAGGAGCAACTAAGACATAAAAATGGTTATCAGTCTAAAGATTTTTTAATGTTTTATGCAGCTGAATTTAATAAGAACAAAAATCAAAGCTTCTTAATTCGATTGTTGGCACAGTTGAAAAATGAAATTCCGCATGCGAAGCTATTACTGGCTGGCGAAGGGCCTTTAATGAAGGAGTGCAAAAAAATAGCGAATCAACTGGGCGTGAGTAATATGGTGCACTTTCTTGGTTATAGAAATGATATAGCCTCTTTGCTGCAGATGTGTGACCTAGCTGTTGCATCGAGTTACCGGGAAGGTTTACCAGTTAATATTATGGAAGCTATGGCTTGTGGACTTCCGGTTATTGCTACTGACAACCGGGGGCATAGGGAGTTAATTATTAATAATAAAAATGGTTGGATTATAGATCGTGATGACATAAAGACGATGTCTGAAAGGATAAATTCTATTTTTAAAAATACTAAATTGCAAGCGCGGTTTGGACAGTGTGGACGTACTAGTATTACGAATGAATATTCAGTTAATGAAGTATTGAAAGAGAAAAAAGAAATTTATACAAGTTATATGGATGAAATGGAGGATTTAAATTGGGCGCTCCATTAAGAGTATTACATGTAGTCGTAAATATGAATAGAGGCGGAGCCGAAACTTTAATTATGAATTTGTATCGTAATATAGACCGCTCAAAAGTACAATTTGATTTTTTAACTTGTAAAGAGGGGGTATTTGATGAAGAGGTAGTAACATTAGGCGGAAAAGTTCATCGAATTCCATACGTTACAGATGTTGGTCATAGAGGCTATATAAAAGCGCTAGATACTTTCTTTAACGCTCATCCACAATATAAAATCGTTCATTCACATATGGATAAAATGAGCGGTTTTGTACTTCGTTCAGCTAAAAAAGCGAGGGTGCCAGTTAGGATTGCGCATAGTCATAATACTAGCAGTGAAGGTGGTACTGCTGCCAAAATTTATAAATGGTATGCAGGGAAATCTATAGATACATGTGCAACACACTTACTAGCATGTTCAAACGCTGCTGCCAGATGGCTATTTGCGGATAAAGCCGATGTAGCTAGAATATTAAAGAATGGAATTAATTGTGAGAGATTTTTGTTCTGTCCAGAAATGAGAAAGCAAGTAAGAGAAGAATTACAACTTGAGCAAGACGCTCTTGTTATTGGCCATGTTGGAAGATTTGCTCATCAAAAAAATCATACTTACCTTATAGAATTATTCGCTCAGTTAACTCGATTTAGGCCAAATTCAATGCTTTTATTAGCTGGCGAAGGGCCACTTCGTGTGGGAATTGAAAATCAAGTAAGGGAATTGAATTTGGAGAATCATATAAGATTTCTTGGGATACGAGCCGATATAGAGAGGGTACTTCAAGCATTTGATGCATTTGTTTTTCCATCCATACATGAGGGATTACCACTTACTCTCATAGAGGCGCAAGGAGTTGGTTTACCTTGTATAATATCAGATGCAATTACGAAAGAAGTGGACTTAGGAATGAACCTAGTTGAACATGTTCCTCTGACAGATAAAAAGACTTGGATAGAAAAAATGAAAAATATAGAAATTAGTAATTTGTCGAGAAAAATACCAGCTCAAGTATTTTTAGACAAAGGCTACGATATAAAACATACAGCAGAATTAACTCAAGACTATTATTCAGTGCTTTCGAGGTGAGGAAGATGGAGAAGTTAACGATTTTCACCCCTACTTATAATAGAGCGTATTGTCTTACAAATTGTTATGAGAGTTTAAAACGTCAAACATGTAAGGATTTTATATGGTTAATAATAGATGACGGATCTAGTGATAACACAAAAGAATTGGTCGATAGTTGGATAGCTGGAAAACATATCAAAATTATGTATCATTGGCAACAAAATCAAGGGATGCATGGTGCACATAATACAGCATATGAAATGATTGATACGGAGTTAAATGTTTGTATTGATTCAGATGATTATATGCCAGATGATGCTGTAGAAAAAATCCTTTCTTTTTGGGGTAGCTATGGAAATACTGAAGTTAGTGGAATAATTGGACTGGACTTGTATACAAATGGGCAAATAATTGGCTCAAAGTTACCAGAGAATCTTAAATACTCCACACTTTTTGATCTTTATAACAAATATGGTGTCACAGGTGATAAAAAATTGGTCTATCGCACGGAATTGATTAGGAAATATCCATACCCCATTTTTAAAAATGAAAAATATGTAGGATTAGCGTATAAATACTATATGTTAGATCAACAGTATAAGATGTTACTAATGAACGAAGCACTTTGTTATGTGGAATACATGGCTGATGGATCATCAATGAATATGCTAAATCAATATCGGAAAAATCCAAAAGGGTTTGCATTTTATCGCAAGGAACTTATGAAATTGCCATTTACTAATCGATTATTTAAGTATAGGCAAGCTATACATTATGTATCTAGTAGTATCATAGCGAAAAATAAAAGATTTATACAAGAATCGCCATGTAAAGGGTTAACACTGTGTGCAATACCATTTGGGGCTATCCTTTATAGTTATATTGCAATGAAAACAAAAATGAAAGTAAACATATAGAGATTTATTTAGTAAGTAAATGAGAGGAAATAATAATGACTATACTTTGGATGAATCTTGCTATAGTATTCACGCTCGCATTTTTTGCAAGGTATTTTGCTTTACCTGTGACTAATAGTCTTACATTGATAAAGCCAAATCAGTTTTTAATTTTGATGGCGGTCATATCTCTTGTATTAGTGTCAGGGCTTCGAAATAATATTGGGGATACTTATTTTTATATGCATGCATATAATGTTGCTGAGTTTAATTGGGAATACATCCAAAATAATAAAGACATGGGATTTAATATTTTTCAAATGATTTTAAAGGGATACACGGATGACCCTCAGGCTATGGTTTTTATTACAGCTCTAATAACAAATTTATTAATTGTAGTCACTTTATATAAATATTCAAGGTTAATTGAGATAAGCCTCTATGTATACATAACATCTGGCATGTATTTAGTCTCTATGAATGGAATAAGGCAGTATTTGGCTGCAGCTATTGTTTTTGCGGCAACAAAATATATTTTTGATGGTAACTGGAAAATGTATGTGTTAATCGTACTCTTTGCTTCAACTTTTCATCAAAGTGCACTAGTACTTATTCCTGTTTATTTTTTAATAAGAAGGAGAGCGTGGTCGGGAGTAACATTTATACTTCTTTTTTTAGCAGTGCTTATAGTTATAGGATTTAATCAATTCTCAACGTTATTCTTTGCGGCTATAGAAGATACACAATATGGTGAATATAAGGATTTTCATGAAGGTGGTGCTAATATACTTAGGGTTATAGTGGACTCCATCCCACTTATACTTGCTTACAGTGGTAGAGAGAAATTAAGGATTATTTTTCCGAATAGTGATTATATTGTAAATATGGCCTTGTTAGGTTCTGTTTTTATGCTCATTTCAACGCAGAATTGGATTTTCGCAAGGTTTTCCATTTATTTTGGACTTTATCAACTAATATTAATTTCATGGGTTGTAAAACTTTTCACTGAAAAAGATCGGAAAATTATTTATTATTTGATATTAGTGTTTTATTTTATTTATTTTATGTATGAACATGTAATTACTCTTGGAATTGTTTATAAGAGTAATTTTATTAACCTATAAATAATTTATGAAGGTGAATAATGTTGACAAACGTTATGAAAATCCCACGTATAATACATTACTGTTGGTTTGGGGGAAAAGAAAAACCTGACATAGTCAAAAAATGTATAGATAGCTGGAAAAAGAATTTATCGCAATATGAACTATTAGAATGGGATGAAAAAAATTTTGATATAAATAATAATCCATATGTGCAAGAGGCTTATAAATCAGGAAAGTTTGCGTTTGTTAGTGATTATGTCCGATTGCATGCATTATATAACTTTGGTGGAATTTACTTAGACACGGATGTTGAAGTATTCAAATCTTTCGATACTCTATTGCACCATGATTCTTTTTGGGGGTTTGAACAAGAAAATTATATAGCTACTAGTACAATAGGGGCAGCTAAAGAAAATGAACTTATAAAAATGTTTTTAGACTTATATAAAGAGAAAAGTTTTATAAATGAAGATGGAAGCTATGATGATTTGACGAATGTAGCTATTGTAACAGAAATGTTGAAAAACAGAGGATTAATAATGAATGGCGAATATCAAGAAATTGAAGGAGAGGGTGCTTTTTATCCGCAAACATATTTTTCACCATATGATTATATTAACTGTAGAAAATTTATAACTGGCAAAACATATGTAATACATTATTTTTATAAAAGTTGGCTATCACCAAAAGTGAGATTGAAAGGTAACATCAAGATACTAGCAGCTAAAATTATAGGAGGAGAAAATATAGCTAAAATCAGAAAAATAATTTCAAAAAACTAGGAGGATGATAATGAAAAATATATTAATATCCTCTTTTGATATGGAAATTGGAGGAGTAGAAAGAAGTCTCATAAGTCTGTTAGAGAATTTTGATTATGAAAATTATGCGGTGGATTTGATGTTATATAGACATAAAGGAGATTTTATGAGCTTGGTTACGAATAAAGTGAATCTATTAGAGGAAATTCCACAGTATACAACTTTTAGAAAATCAATAAGCGGGATTTTTAAAGAAAAACAATATCGTATTGGAATAAGTAGAATTTTATCAAGAGTAAATGCTGATGTTATAGGTAGAATGAAAAAAATAACAGAACCTGGATATTACCAAATGCAATTAATGTGGAAGTATGCTTTGCCATTTCTTCCTAAAGAGGAGAAAGAGTACGATATAGCAATTAGTTATTTATGGCCACATTATTTTATAGCTGAAAAGATTAAGGCTAGAAAGAAAATTGCGTGGATTCATACAGATTATTCTAATCTAGAGTTAGATGTAAAGATGGACGTAAAAATGTGGAAAGAATTTGATCACATTGTGGCTGTATCTGAAGAGTGTAGAAATTCTTTTCTAAAAAAATATGGTGAATTAGAAAATAAGGTTGTTGTAATAGAAAATTTGACCTCACCAAATTTCATAAAAAAAATGTCAAAGGAAAATATAGAAAACCCTATGGTTCATGATAAAAGATTTAAAATTATCACAGTAGCTAGGCTATCATATGCAAAAGGAATAGACAATGCTGTCAAGTCTTTAAAAATATTAAAAGATAAAGGGTATGATAATATTGCTTGGTATGTAGTTGGGTATGGAGGAGATGAAGCAAAGATAAAAGATTTGATAAAAAGTTTGAGACTAGAGAAAGATTTTGTATTGTTAGGGAAACAAACAAATCCATATCCGTATATACAAGAAGCTGATTTATATGTACAACCATCTAGATATGAAGGGAAGGCCATTACAGTAGGTGAGGCACAAATTCTTTCAAAACCAGTTATGATTACAAATTACACAACGGCCAAAAGTCAGGTGAGAGATGGAATTGATGGATGTATTGTAGAACTATCTGTTAAGGGAATAGCGGATGGAATCGAAAGGTTATATGAGGATTCCGCTATAAGAAAAGAGTTGTCTAATAATTGCTCACGGAAAAATCATGATAATATTTATGAGCTGAATAAATTGTATGGGATTATATGAGATGAAAATAGAGAAGTTCCTCCGAAATATTGTTGAGAGGAGTTATACGATGTAATTTTAACAAAGTTAATTGGGAGGGATAGGTGTGTGTGGGAAAATTAGCATTATAGTGCCTGTTTACAATGCAGAAAAATACATTATTCAATGTATCGAGTCGCTCTTAAGTCAAACACTTCAAGAATGTGAATTCATATTTGTAAATGATGGATCTAAGGATAATAGTCAGGTAATTATCGAATATTTCGAAAAAAAGGATAAAAGGATGCGGATTATAAATCAAACAAATCAAGGTGTGAGCATTGCAAGGAATATAGGTTTATCTGCTGCAAGGGGAGAATACATTGGATTTATGGATGCTGATGATTATGTAGAAAAAGATATGTATGAAGTTTTATATAAAACGGCAAAAAAAGATAATTGTGATGCAGTTATATCGAATTTTGAAGAAGAAATTGAAGGACATAAAATAATAACAAAATATTCGTTTCCAAAAGATATTGTATTAAAGAAAGATTTTATAGAACAAGAATTATTACCGTATTTTCTCAGAACAGATAATTTAAATACTGCTGTAAATAAAATATATAGAACTAATACAATAAAGGAAAAGAATATAAAATTCCCGGAAAAGGTGGAATTAGGTGAGGATGGGATGTTTAATATTTTATTTTTTAATAATGCGAAAAAAGTTAAATATATAGATTATACGGGATATTCTTATAGAGAAGTGAAAGGGAGTGCGACTAGAAATATATTAGAAAAGGATTATTTTAAGAGGGCTGTGGAAGTGTATAAGATGGATATGTCGAAATTATTCATTAACATGGATGATACAAAGGTAAGACAATTGCAAGCGATAAAACTTATAAATAGTTTGATGTCTTACGTACATATTTATTTTCAACCGTGTAAAGATATGGATTTTAAAAAAAGGTATCAATATGTAAAAAATATGATACAAGATAGATATGTAAGGGAGGCATTACCTATATATTATAGTAATGTTTATTATACGTTGGGAAAGTATGAGAAATTTATTATAAGTTTAATAAAAATAAAATCAACTATTGGACTATATTGTGCTACGTCATATAGTAGATATAAAAATAAACAATAGTGGGGAGCTCACAAATATGAAGATTATGATGTTTGCTCATGATGGTAGTTTTAATAGAGGATGTGAAGCTATAGTTCGTTCATCTACTAATATCATAAAAGAAAAAATGGATGAAACGAAGGTTTATTTAGTATCGGGTAGGCCAGAATCGGATCAATTAATAAGTAAGTTGGATGGTATATATGATGGATCCAGTCTTAGTATAAAGAAATATTCCTATAATTGGTTATTATCTGCACTTAAATTGAAGTTTTTTAATGATGAATCTTATGCATTGGGTGTAATTCATAAAAATATTATCAAACATATAAAAAATGTGGACGTATGTTTATCGATAGGAGGGGACAATTATTGTTATGGAGAGCAACCTGGATGGTATGAAATTGATAGGAGGGTGAAAGAAGAGGGAAAGAAGCTGGTATTATGGGGCTGTTCGATAGGAGAAGAGGATATGTCTGAAAAGAAGTTGGAAGATTTAAAATTATTCGATTTAATATTAGCTCGTGAAACTCTTACTTATAACATGTTAAAAAATAAGGGGTTAAATAATGTTGAGCTATGTGCAGATCCAGCATTTACTATGGAAAAAGAAGAATTAGAGTTACCCGCAGGATGGCAAGAGGGAAATACAGTAGGGCTTAATTTTAGCCCGATTGTATGGAGTAGAAATAAGAAATCTCAAGTAGCAGTAAGCAACCTTATAAATCATATATTAAACTCTACTAACATGACAATTGCTTTTACACCGCATGTTATAGATGATGGAAACAATGATTATGAGGTACTCTATAAATATTATGATGAATTTAAAGATACAGGTAGGGTGATTATATTACCAGACAACTTAAATGCAATACAATATAAGGGGTATATAACAAGAATGAGGTTCTTTATAGGAGCGAGAACCCACGCGACGATAGCTGCGTATTCAAATTACGTGCCAACCATAGTATTAGGGTACAGCGTGAAGTCTAAAGGAATAGCAAAAGATCTTTTTGGAGAAGAAAAATTAGTATTGAATATTGAAGAAATTTCTAATTGCGAAACGCTAAAAGCTGTATTTGATGAAATGGTAGAGAAAGAAGAGGAAATAAAACAAAAACTACAGCAATCGATACCGATTATAAAAAAAAGGTCATATAAAGCAGTTGAATATTTATATGACTTAGTTAACTAATCTGAGGTATATTATGAAGAAAAACTTATTATTTGTTATGCCGAGTTTGTCTGCCGGTGGTGGACAAAAAAGCTTAGTAAATCTATTATCACAAATAGACTATAAAGTATACGATGTGGATTTATTTTTATTTAATAAAACTGGAGTGTTTTTAAACTCAATACCGAAAGAAGTAAATATATTGCATTTTCCTGCAAATTATAAAGTATTTACAAAGGGATTAACTAACTCGATAGTAAACTTTCTTAAAAATGGACAAATCAGCTTAGCTTATTCTAGATTTATGTTCTTTATTAAGAATAGGATTGTAAATGATTCTACGATTTCAGAGCAGTATACGTGGAAATACTTAAATAAGTCATTTGAAGTTTTGGAGAAAGAGTATGATGTAGCGATAGGATATCTTGAAAAATCGCCTATATATTTTGTAGTTGATAAAGTAAAAGCAAACAAGAAATTTGGATGGATACACACAAACTACTCGAACTCAGGGATGGATTGTCATTTTGATTATTCATACTTTGAAAGATTAGATAATATAATTACTGTTTCGGAAGAATGTGCGAAATCTTTAGAAAAAAGATTTGTACATTTAAAACACAAAGTTAAAGTCATATATAATATCGTTTCTCCTAAGACTATTAATCAGTTATCCGATAGCGGAAAATTAGAAGGTTTTATATGTGATAACAATTACACAAATATTATTACTTTGGCTAGGTTAAGTCATGAAAAGGGCATAGATATTGCAATAAAGTCTTGTAAGCTATTAGTGAACAAGGGCTATAGAATAAGATGGTATGTTTTGGGTGAGGGAACAGAAAAGAAAACATTAGAAAACTTAATAGAGAGTAACGGACTGAAAGAGAATTTCGTATTATTAGGACTTAAAGAAAACCCATATCCATTTCTAAAAAAAGCTGATATTTATGTTCAACCATCTAGATATGAGGGGAAATCCATAGCAATTGATGAAGCTAAAATATTGAATAAGTCTATAGTTGTTACCAATTTCAGTACGGCAAAAGATCAAATTGAAAATGAAGTAAATGGCCTAATTGTAGATATGAAACCAGAAGCTATTGTAAATGGAATTGAAAAGCTTATAAAGAATACAAAACTGAAACGAAAATTAGAAAGTAACTTATCTAAAGAAAACTTAGGAACTGAAGAAGAAATATATAAGCTATATAAAATTTTATAACTGGTGGGGCGTATGAAAAAAAATGTATTGTTTGTAATAAATAATTTAAATTGTGGAGGGGCAGAAAAGGCATTAATTTCTTTATTAGAAACGATAGATTATTCAAAGTATAGTGTGGATTTGTTTTTATTTAAACATGAAGGGTTATTTTTTAGAAAAATACCTAAACAAGTGAATTTGTTAGAGGAGCCTTATGAGTATCGATATTTTGATATGCCTATAAAAACAGCTATTATGGATTGCATCAAAAAAGGAAGAATGGATATAGCTTTAGCAAGATTGTGTGCAGGGTACATATTTAAAAGTGAGCAGAATGGAGTAAGATGTGAGCAGATGATTTGGAGATATATTTCGAAATCTTTAAGGGGAATAGAAAAAAACTATGATGTAGCGATAGGCTATCTTGAAAAGAATCCTGTGTATTTTTGTGTAGACAAGGTAAAAGCAAAAAAGAAAATTGGATTTATACACAATGATTATGATGAGTTAGGTATGGATCCAAAGATTGATACTAGGTACTTTGATAAGTTAGATAACATAGTTACTGTATCAAGAGAATGTGCAAATGTCCTAACAGAAAGATTCCCCATGTATAAGAGAAAAATAAAAATTATGCATAATATAGTATCCTCGAATATGATAAATAAAATGTCATTAGAGGGGGTAGATATGAAGGATAAAGGAATAAAGATCGTTTCGGTAGGAAGATTGAACTATCAAAAGGGGTTTGAAATGGCGATAGAAGCATGTAAGAAATTGGAGGGGGATGGTTATAAAATAACATGGTATGTCGTTGGAGAAGGGGAAGAAAGAGCTAATTTAGAAAAAATGATAGAAGAAAATGACCTTGAAGAAAAATTTATTCTGTTAGGAATTAAAGAGAATCCATATCCGTATATAAGAGAAGCAAATATCTATGTCCAACCATCTAGATTTGAAGGGAAATCGATTGCAATAGACGAAGCGAAAATTTTACATAAACCAATAGTAATAACAAATTTCAGTACAGCAAAAGATCAAATAAAAAATAAAGAGAACGGAATTATTGTAGAGATGGATCCTCATGCAATATCAGAAGGAATTAAGAAATTAATAGACAATGAGGAATTAAGAATTAAATTAATCAGTAATTTATCGAAAGAACATTTAGGAACCGAGTCCGAGATAGAAAAATTATATACACTATTTGGGTAGTATAGAGAGGGCGTAATACTATGGTTATGCAAGTAGTAAGTTTTGTATTACTTGGCATTATAACAGTTATTATACTGATTGATTTAATTCCTATATGGAAGGATTGGTTGGGCAGGATAAAAATAGGAAGATTTACAGATAAGGATAAATGGAATACAGCAATAACCAGTAAAGGTATACAGTGGCTCGATAAAACGCCCAAGATCAAAGTAACTGATAATACAAGGTTAGTTGTAATAGATATGTTGAAGGGGAATTATACGAAAAGTGTTATACAGCATTGGCAAGAAGCGGCACTAGTCTTAGGCTTGGCTGAATATTTGAACCATAATGATGATAAGAGAGTTGAAAATGAAGTTATAAAACTTTTAAATTCAAAATTTAATCACAATGGTCAATGGAAAACTAAGCCTCAGCATGTAGATGGAGTAATACTTGCTTATGCCGTTATGAAATTAGAGTTTATAGATATTGATAAATATAGAAATGCATTTGATGATACATGGGAAATGATAAAAAGACATATAGGTGAAGATGGTACAGTCGAATATAGGAAGTCTATGTCAAGCTACAGGTATGTAGATACTATAGGTTTTATATGTCCTTTTTTGGTTGCTTATGGTACTCGGTATAATAAAAATGAGTGTATAGAACTAGCGATAAAGCAAATTACAGAGTATAAACGATATGGAATATTAGATATATACATTCCAAGTCATGCATATAGGTTAGATAATAAAATACCTGTTGGTTTATATGGATGGGGAAGAGGGATGGGATGGTTTGCAATTGGCCTTATAGATACTTGGAGTGATTTACCACAAGATAATGAATATAAGGTTGTATTAGAAGAATATATCAAAACATTTGCAAAAAGTGTTATGAGTTTTCAACAAGAAAATGGAAGCTGGAATTGGACTGTAACTAGGAGTGAATGTAGGCCAGATTCTTCTGCTACAGCTACGTTAGGATGGTTTATGTTAAGTGCATCAAAAATAGGGGGGATTTCGAACGAATGTTTAGAAAGTGCTGATAAAGCTATAAATTATTTAATGAAGGTAACAAGAAGAAACGGAGTGGTTGATTTTTCTCAAGGGGATACAAAGGATATAGGTGTATATTCTTTGTTATTTAATATTCTGCCTTTCACCCAAGGTTTTTGTATTAGAATGATAAATTCATATAAATATAAGAATATAAATAGGTGATTATACATGATAAAAAGAATTATAACATCATTAAAGGTTAGGATAAGAAACAAGTTAAATCCTAAATCAGAACTAGAAATATTAAGAGAAAGAGGATTAATATATGGAAGGAATTTTAATTTTTTTAATAGCCATATAGATTATGGACATTGTTGGCTTGTAGAAGTAGGAAATGATGTAACTATAACTAATAGTACTATATTAGCTCATGATGCAAGTACAAAATTCTATTTTGGAAAATCTAAAATAGGAAAAGTTAAGATTGGAGATAGAGTATTTATAGGATACAATAGTCTGATTTTATGTAATGTTAAAATAGGAAATGATGTTATAGTTGCTGCTGGATCAATTGTAACAAAAGATATACCTGATAATAGTGTAGTTGCAGGAAATCCAGCTAAGATAATAGAAAAGACATCGGATTATTTAGAAAAACATAAGAAGTTTATGAAAGTTAAACCTATATATGATACGTACTGGCCGTATAAAACTCAACGACAGATAGAGGTAATAAGAAAGGAATTAGAGTGCGATTTTGGATATGATGAATAAATAAAAATAGAAAATTGCAAAAAGTTTTTTGGTAATTGTTATTAATAAAGCTAGTGAAATTTAGAAATATCGAGATTACTAATACACAATAGAAGTCAGAGGTGGATATTTTTAATTATCAGCGGAAGTATATTTGAGTATAAAGATTCCTTAATTGTCCAAACTGTATTTTTCTAGCTTGTACTTAGCTAAACTAAGGTGAAAAATATGAAAAAACCTGGAGAAAATATGAGAGTAAAAAATTCTATTTTTAATATAGTTGCTGGTCTAGGAAACCAAATAATTATTACATTGTTAGGTTTTGTTTCAAGAACGGTATTCATAAATAGTTTAGGTATTACGTATTTAGGAATAAATGGACTGATCACAAATATATTGTCTATGCTAACATTGGCGGAGGCAGGAATAGGGGCTAGTATTATGTATAGCCTTTATAAGCCAGTAGCCGATAACGATCAAACAAAAGTCAAGATGTTGATGAATTTTTATCGAAAAGCCTATATGATAATAGCTTTAATTGTATTGTTATTGGGATTATCTATCATGCCATTTCTTCAATATTTTATTAAAGATTCGAACGTGAAAGATATTTATTTGATATATGGGATTTTTTTGCTGAATACAGTTCTGCCATATTTGTATGTTCATAAAAGCACCTTTTTAAATGTTTGTCAGAAGGGATACATTGTGATAGGAATCTATTCGATATCATCAATTGTATCTACTTGTTTAAAAATAGGAATACTGCATTTTACAAAAAATTATATTTTATATTTGGTAATAGACAGTATCATAACAATTATCACCTCTATTTTCTTATCTACTCTAGTGAACAAAATGTATCCATATTTGAAGAATAAAGCATCAAGTAAATTAGATAGTGAGACAAAAAGAAACATTGTTCAAAATGTAAAAGCTATTGTATTGCAAAATATAGGGAATTATCTGATATTTGGGACTGATAATATTATGATATCTTCATTTGTAAGTGTTGCAGCAGTGGGATTGTATTCTAATTACAATATGTTAATTGAAATTTGTAGGACTTTTATTAATCAAATTTTTAATAATATCTATCATAGTGTAGGAAATTTAGTAGCGAACGAAAGTATAGATAAAGTTTACAGCGTATATAAAGTATATATGCTTCTAAATTTTTGGTTATACTCATTTTTTACTATAGCTCTATATATTATGATAGAACCTTTTATTACTTTATGGTTAGGCTCAGAATTTTTAATGAGTAAAGGGGTACTAATGATATTGATGATGATGTTTTATGAAAGAGGTATGAGAAATTCGATAACTACAGTGAAAACAACATCCGGAATCTTTCATGAAGATAGATATGCTCCTTTATGTCAAGCTGCCATGAATCTTATTATTTCTATTGTTTTGGTTCAATATATTGGTATTGTAGGTGTGTTCGTTGGGACTTTTGTAAGTGCACTAGCTGTTCCTTTTTGGATTACGCCTTATCTAGTATATAAAAATGTATTTCATAAACCTGTAAGGGATTACTTTTGGAAATATGTGTATTATGTAACTGTAGGTATAGGATCCTATCTACTAACTAGTTTTATATGTAACTTTATAACGTCAGATAATTTCTTAACATTACTATTAAGAGGTATTGTTTGTTTGGTAATTCCGAATTTAATTTATGTATTTGTTTTTTATAAAACAAATGAATTTAAATACCTATCAGGGATTATTAACGATGTAATTAGGACATTGCTAAAAAGATTAAAATTAAATAAAAAAAAGACATATAAGATAGACAGCTAAAACTATTAGATTAAAGGGAGCATTTCTTATTGTGAAGAAGTTCTATCAAGGTTATTTATTCTGAAAGGATGTTGTTTATGAAAAGGTCAGATATATAGTGAGTAAATTTAATTTATTGTAAGGTGTGCTTAAATATAAGAGAAATATAGGTTTTAAAATCTATCTGGAATAAAGAAAAGGTGTATTATGAGTAAATATGTTGAAAATAATAATTGTATAGAAAAAAGCGTTATGTACAAAAATAGCATAATGTTTTTTTTATTGTGAAATTTTTCGTGTTTACAATATAACAGATTTTTATGATACATCATAAAAACTAAATTAGTTCTTTAAGTTTAATTATGGAGAAACGCAAATAAGAAATGTTTTAAGTAAAGAGAAAGGAGAAGTTTATGAGTCAGCTGAGTATAATAGTACCTATTTATAACGCTGAGAAAAAACTTGATAAATGTATAAAATCTATTATTAAGCAGACATTTAAAGAGTATGAATTGATTTTAGTAAATGATGGTTCTTCAGATAACAGTTTAAATATATGTAGGAAATATGAAAAACAAGATAATAGAATAGTTGTAATAGACAAGAAAAATGAGGGGAGTATCGCGACTAGAAGAAAAGGAATAGAAGCTTCGAATTCTAACTATATAATGTTTGTTGATGCAGATGACTGGATTGATAAGAAGATGGTTGAGGAGTTATATTATCAATCTATGGAGAGTAACGCAGATGTTACTGTATGTAACATGTATAAAGTCTTAGGGAATAGCATGTTAATTAAGAAGAAAAATAAAAGTAGATATTTCAGTGGGAATAAGATTTATGATAAGAACGAAATAAAAAGAGATATAGTAGTGGCATACTTTTGGGGACATCCTTTTCCACCATCATTATGTGCAAAGTTATATAAAAAAGAGTTGATTGAAAATAGTGGAAAGTATCTAGATAGAATTTGTTTTTTAGGTGAAGATCTCTTTTATAATTTAGAAATGTTCATAAAAGCAAACAGGGTAAAAATTATTGATAAACCTTTATATTATTATAGACACGGTGGGCTTACAAGTAAATATATGCCTCATTTATTTAATGATATGGTCAACGGTTATAAAATTCAAAAGGAAGTTATTGATGAATTTTATTTAGATACGAAGCGAATAGAACACAACGGTATTAGTATTATGCTATTAAATACTTTTAAAACTTGTTTATACAATTTGTTTAGTAGTAATTTGAATACATCTGAGATTATGCAACAAATACAATTATATGTTTCTAATGATAACGTCATAGAATGTTTAAATAACGAAGGTTCTTTGAAATATTTTTCAGAAGAATATTTAAATGCTATAAAAAATAAAAATATAAAATATTTATATGAATTAGGTGAGCAAATGTATAGAAAGAAGAAAATAAAAAAATCTTTTATAAATTTCATGTCTAAAATTTCCGTAATTTAGTATATGTACTATTCAAACTTAATAAGAGTGATAAAAAATGAAGAATTTATCTATAAAGAAATCAAATCTATTTCATCCCTTATTACATAAGATATATAAAAGTAATAAAGGGGTGTAAATTGAAAATGTCTATAAGAGTGAATCTTGATGATCTTGATGATTTAGATTTGACAACCAAGTTTCCTACTCATAATGATGTGTTAGTTTATGATAGTACAACATTGAAGTGGATTCCCAAGGCACTTTCATTTCCAATGACAGAAAGCGTTTCAAACTCCTACGTATTGGAATTAGATAGATGGAATATTAAAAGTAATGGAACTGATTCATATGAGACTACAAAAGGGATAAATGATGCGTTAGTTTGGGCTAAATCTCAAGGGTATAATCACGTAGTATTGTCAAGTGGCACATATAAGTTGAAGATTGATCCGATAACATTCACGTGTATTGTTCTGCAAAGTGATATGCATTTTGAAATGATGGATGGATGCATATTAGAATTAGAAGCTAATTCATCTCCTTGGTATAGTATATTTGAGGTGAAAGGTGTTAAAAATGTTAAGATTTCTGGTGGGAAAATAGTTGGAGATAAAAAGACACATAAGTATGAATTAGGAGTGAAGTTTGTTAGGGGAGGAATAAATGTCGATGGCTCATTAAATAATAATCCTAATTTTATTCGTAGTGAAATAGTAGATAGGTATGAAAATTCTGGTCTTTTACAAAATTTTCGCTTGTGGTCTATCCCTGGTGTAGTTGCTACGGGGTATAGTTTTTACCAGTATAAAGATATTATTTCTAATAGTACGTTAGTTGGGAGTAGGAATAATGGTGGATTTGCTCCAGCGAGTCCAACTGGTCGAGGGTGGTTCGCGTCTATAAAAGATGCTAATAAGATAATTTTTGTAATTGATATAACGTCTTCACCATTAAGTGACACTCAAATTGAGCAAATTAATGCGAAGGTTGATAATCAGAATTGGACTCATGAGTGGGGACATGGGGTACAAATAAACGGTTCACACAACATTGTAATAAATAATGTAGAAATAAGTAATTGTACAGGTGATGCTATTATTACAGCTTGGTTAGAGTATAAGCTTAATTCGTCTGATTATATCCAAGAGGACATGGGATCGTATATTTATATTCATAGTTGTAATCTTCACCACTGTAGGAGACAAGGGATTTCTCTTACTGGCTCAAATGATATTTATATTTCAAGTAATAAAATACACCATATTGGAAAAGCTGATGATGACGTTACAGTAGATGGTACTGCTCCAATGTTTGGTATTGATATTGAATCTATGTGGTCTGAAACGAATATACCAACCTGGCGACCAGAGTTAAATAAGTCGGGATTGGAATTGAATACTAGAATATATATTTTTAATAATCATATATACTCTAACGCTAGAGGGCATTTTGTAAATGCTGATGGTATAAATGTGATTGTAGAAACTAACACATTTGAAGGTCCGAATGTTGGAGGAGTTAGTTCATACCAAAATAACTGGTATGTAAAATACCTGAATAATACATTCATCGAGTGTGAATTTGTTATCAAGGGAGATAATTTTGTTAATGGAGTTGTCTGTAATAAAGGTAGTGTAAAATTAATGGATGTTCAAGGTGCAGTGGTTCAAAATTGTCAAATAAAGAATGGTGAATTTTATGGATATAGTTCTTTAGGGTATTTTGGAACACCTACGATAGATATCACTACTAGTACATTTACTTTTAGTAAGCCGCACGGGATGGGGAATGGAGCTAAAATTTGTTTCGAGCAGTGGATTGGTAAAGTTCCTATCGGAATTAGCGTGGATAAGTTGTATTACGCTATAAATGTAACTGAAACAAGTTTTCAAGTGTCTGAAATGTTGAATGGAACTCCAGTAACTATAACTGATTTAGGTATTTCAGGATTTAATATTAGTCGATATGATTATGGTAGATGTTACATTTCTAATATTATGATTGAAAAAGAATGGAGTAATAATCCAGTAGATAGTGGTGTCGATATTACATTAACAGGAGGTGTTATTAAAAATCTTACAGTAAAAAATTATGGTTTGACAATTGGAGTACCTGAAAACTATGTAGGTAGACCTAATGTAGTGGAAGGGATAACTGTAATAGAAGGTCCTACACGATTAGAGTGCTGTAATATAAGTGATGGGAAATTTATGAAGGTGAAAACTTCAATAATAGGAGGAGATATGGCTCTAGGTAGTAATGATGTAAAGTATAAGAGAAAGGTAAATATAGATAATTGTATATTTCAAAATGTTGCCTTGAATTTTGATGGGAATGTGCTAAACACTCGAAGTACATTTTTAAACTCTATTATTAGGAAAGCAGACAATGAAAATACTTCGACCATCACACTTTCTTACCTTGAAAACACTTCAATTGCTTTGCATTGGTTAACTAAAGAAAAAACAATGGTAATAGCAAGGTGTATATTCAATAATGTTTCGACCGATATAACGAAAAGTACGATGTTGATAGATAATTTGGTATTAACATAAATCTATTTGCTTGAAATAATTTGTTTAACACAACATTATTTTTTAATAAATATATAAAATTCTCTATTGGAAACAGTTCAATAAACAAGTTGAGCTGTTTTTTTGTTTGCAAACATAAAAATCTATGAAATTTTAGGCAAGCAGAATATTTTTTGAAAAATAACTTTGGGAGGAATGCATATATGAAAATTCTAAATATAGTTGAAGCTGGATACATAGTTACTAACAATGAGCGTTATTTACTATATGTAAAGTAGGTGGAATTTGCCCTATATATCATGTTATAGAATGACCTAATATATATTTTTTTAGAATTATTTAATCTCTAAAAATAAGATTGCTTGGTATGTTAGTTAGAGGGAGAATTTATAATTTTTATGATTGTAAACGAACTAGTGTGGTGGGTTATACTTAAAAATTAACTACTGAGAGGTAGGAGATTATAATATGTTAAATGCAAACAAACAGCATCGTTTGAAAATTGGCATCATGTTAGATTCACTGGTTGTTAGTAGTTGGATTGAAAAAATGATCTATGATATAGTTCATACTGAATTTTTAGAGCTTGCTACTGTGCTTATTAACGGCAATGAAAGGGGAGAGAAACAAAATGTTTATCAGCAGAACGCGAATAAGGTATCGTTGTATTCTGAATATTTAAGATGGGATTATAATTATTATAGTAAATACGTTAAACATAATGCATTTAAACAGGTTCAAATGGAATCTTTGCTATCCGAATATGGCTGTAAAATTTTAACCATAAAGCCTAAAAAACAAGGGTTAAATAATGAGTTTTCTGATTCAGATTTAGATGTAATTAGGGATGAGCAGTTAGATGTTATTATAAAGTTAGGATTTGATGCATTTCATGGTGAGATAATAAATATTGCAAGATACGGAATATGGTCGTACTGTTTTAATGGAAAAGGAGTAGAAGCTTTTTGGGAGATGGCTAGCAGGAAAATAGCGCTAGAAACTAGGCTGCAAATTTTAGCGAGTAAGCCTGAAAATCACAAGGTTATTTATAGAGCGATGTCTTCACTGAATGTTGAATCTTTATTTTTTAACCGCAATCAATTGTATTGGAAAGTTAAAGATATTGTTTTGAGAAGGCTTTTTGATTTATACAAAAAAGGATGGTTGTATATTACAAATTTAGATACATATAATCAACCTTCATTGATTAATGAGCGTCTAGATAAATATCCAACGAATTTTCAGATGATTCCTTTTATTTCTCGGCTTGCTATACACAAATTAAAATCCAGGTTATTTATGGAACATTGGTTTATAGCATTTAAAAATAGAAAAGAGAAATGTAGTAAATTTCATATTATTAAGGCTCCGTTAAGCAGGTTTTATGCGGATCCTTTTGTTATCGAAAAAAATAAAAGAAATTACATTTTTTTCGAAGATTATATATACAGCGAGGGTAAGGGGAATATTGCGTTTGTCGAAGTGGATATTGAATCAAATAGTGTTTCACAACCTACTACTGTTTTAGATAAACCGTATCACTTATCATATCCTTTCTTAATAGAAGATGGTGGAGAGATTTATATGATACCTGAGACATCAAGTAATCAAACAATAGAACTATATAGAGCAACAAATTTTCCGTATGAGTGGGAAATTGAAAAAGTATTGATGGAGAATGTGAAAGCGGTTGATACAACAATTATTCAACATGATGGTAAGTATTGGTTGTTTACTAATATTTTTACTAATGGAAATTCACTTGATGAGTTATATTTATTTCATTCAGATTCTTTATTCGGTCAATGGGTGTCGCATCCATTGAATCCTATAGTTTCTGATGCAAAATCGGCTCGGCCTGCTGGTAATATATTTGTTCACGAGGATAAATTAATTAGACCATCACAAAATTGTTTATTTTCTTATGGATATTCAGTCAATTTGAATGAAATTGAAATACTTAATGAAGATTCATATAGAGAAAAGAAAATTAAAGAGATTACTCCAAGTATTTTTAAGAGGAACAAAGGTACCCATACTTACGTTTTTAATGAGGATTTGGAAGTACTTGATGGCAGAAAACAGGTACTTAAATTTAAGTAATCCTTATTATATATAAGCTGTTTGCTTTTATATATTGTATTGATATGGTTTTGGAAGATACCCTAAAAAGTTTGAATGAGGAGTATAATTATATATGAAGAGATTTTTTGATTTGTTAGTTTCTTTGTCATTCTTATTAATTCTCTCATTGCCTATTATTATAGTAGTTATTTTAGTTAGAATTAAGTTAGGCTCTCCAATTATATTTAAGCAGATGCGTCCAGGTCTATATGGAAAAGCATTTTATCTTTACAAATTTCGTACAATGACTGATGCAAGAGATAGTAAGGGTGAGTTGTTAGCTGACCAAGTTAGATTAACTTCATTTGGGAAATTTCTTAGAAAATACAGTTTAGACGAATTACCACAGCTTATAAATGTTGTAAAAGGTGATCTAAGTTTAGTAGGACCGCGGCCATTGTTAATGGAATACTTACCTTTATATTCTAATGAACAAGTGAAAAGACATCATGTAAAACCAGGAATTACGGGGTGGGCTCAAGTGAATGGGAGAAATGCGATTACTTGGGAAAAAAAATTTGCATTAGATGTATGGTATGTAAATAATCAATCTTTTTTACTCGATATGAAAATATTATTTCTGACAGTAATAAAAGTGTTTAAATCAGAAGGAATAAATCAAGTTGGTCATGTAACAATGGAGCGTTTTACGGGTGCAAAATCGACTGTAAGGGGGGAGGGGAAATGAAAATTGCAATTATTGGACAAGGCGGCCATAGTAAGGTTATACAGGATATTATTTTATCAAACAATGAATATGAAATCATTGGATATTTAGATGATCGATATGAAAATATAGTTACTGTAGATAATCTTTATTTTGGGCCGATTTCAACTGCTCACGATATGATTAATTATTTTCATCAAATAAAGTTTGTTATCGCGATAGGGAATAATAAAGTTAGAAGGGGAATTGTCAAAAAATTACGTTTGTTAGACGAATTTTACATCACGTTAATACATAAAACGGCTGTTGTCAGTCCAAGTGCTAAGATAGGAAACGGCACAGTCGTCATGCCCAATGTAGTGATAAATGCTGATACTCAAATTGGTAATCATGCCATTATAAATACAGCCTCTGTCGTTGAGCACGACAATATAATAGGTGATTTTGTGCATATTTCTCCTCGCGCTACACTTACAGGTTCTGTCCTCATAGAAGAGGGTGTGCATATAGGGGCTGCAGCTACTATGATTCCAAGTGTTAAAGTTAGAAAATGGTCTATTATTGGAGCGGGAGCTGTTGTAATAAATGATATGCCATCTAATTGTATTGCTGTTGGTATTCCTGCCAAAGTTATCAATGAAGTAAGTTACTAGGGGGATAAAGATGGTAATGATACAACAAAAACGAATTTATCTCTCATCACCGCACATGAGCGGAAATGAACAAACATATATTCAGGATGCATTTGATACAAATTGGATTGCTCCTCTTGGTCCGAATGTAGATGCTTTTGAAAAGGAGCTTGCAGCTTTTGTTGGTGTAAAGGATGCTGCAGCGGTTAGTTCAGGCACTGCTGCTATTCATTTGGCTTTACGTTTGTTAGGGGTTCAAAAAGGAGATAAAGTATTTTGTTCAAGTCTTACTTTTGTAGCAAGTGCAAATCCAATTGTTTATGTAGGAGCTGAACCAATATTCATTGATTCAGAGCCGGAAACATGGAACATGTCACCTCAAGCATTGGAATGTGCGTTATGTGATGCGGATAAAGCAGGGGAATTACCAAAAGCTATTATCGTTGTTAACTTATATGGACAAAGTGCGAAAATGGATGAAATTCTTTCATTATGTAATGAATATGATGTTCCTGTTATTGAGGATGCAGCAGAATCTCTCGGTTCTACCTATAAAGGGAAAGCAAGTGGAACATTCGGAAAGTTCGGTATTTATTCATTTAATGGTAACAAAATTATTACAACCTCTGGTGGGGGAATGCTGGTTTCTGATGATGTTGAGGCATTACAGAAAGCGCGGTTTTTAGCAACTCAAGCAAAAGACTTAGCATCTCACTACGAGCATAGTGTGGTGGGTTACAATTACCGAATGAGTAATATATTGGCCGGTGTTGGAAGAGCACAATTAGAGGTGTTAGAAGAAAGAGTTAGGGCTAGAAGGTTCATATTTGAGCAATATTACCGAGAATTATCCAATATATCTGGGTTTCAGTTTATGCCCGAGTTAGAAGACACTTGCTCGAATCGATGGCTTACAACTTTAACTATTGATGAAAAAGAAGCAGGTATATCTATAGAATCACTATTGGGAGTACTAGCCGAAGAGAATATCGAGGCTCGCTCTGTTTGGAAACCACTTCATATGCAGCCGCTTTTTAAAACAATGAAATATTATCCTCATAGCGGAAATACTCATGTGGGTGAACAATTATTTAAAGAAGGTATTTGTCTTCCTTCTGGTTCTAATATGGAAGACAGGGAACTACAAAGAGTAATTCAATGTATCAAAAATGCTTTGTAAAATGAACCGCTTTCTGGATGTTGTGTGTAAATTTAGGAGGCTCTTTCATTTGAAAGATTACTTTTGAAAGTTGGTTAAACACGAATAAGAATAGTTGATAGTTTTTGGAAGTTGATATCATGAGGATAAAGTTTGAATGTACAAAAAATGAAAATTGTAGAAACTGATAATGGGTGGATTATTATGGACAACAACAAACTATCGGTGCATATATTGTAGAGGAAGTAAGTGGGTAACGAGAGCTTGAAGATATCATTTATAATATTACAGATAGCTACGCTGTTGTTTTAAATACAGCAAGATCAGATGTATGGAGATATATTGCTTTAACTTTTCTTAGCTTACCAAGATGGTGTAGAAAATATCTATATTTGTGGACAAGGTTAAAGAATAAGTAGGAGAGTTCATTATAAAGGTTTCTAATTAATTATAACCAGAAAGTTCAGTCTATTAATTGACAGAGTAAAGATGAAATGCTAATTTTATCTTATTAATGTCCTTCTTTAATCAAATTAAAACACAGCTATATATTGAAAGATAGATCATAATAGCTATCAATATTTTCTTATTATTTTGTTGAACTAAATATAATCGTTCTCTAAAAAGAATATTCAAAGAACAATAAAGTGTATGTAGCTGTAGAGGAACTGTCTGTAAAAGCCCAATTCGTGAGGAGCAATTATCAGTGAAAATGACTAAGTTAAGCTGATGAGAGTTTTACTTGATTCGATTGGGCTTTACTTATTGTTGTTGCATAACGGGAGGGGAAAATGAGTGCTATAACTGGGATTTTACATTTTAATGATGAACCTATATCGATTGAGCACATTACGAGAGTAATGAATGATTTGCAAAAATATCCTGCTGACGATGTTCAAATATGGCACAAAAATAACGTCTTCCTTGGGTGTCACGCACAATGGATTACACCAGAGTCTATCGGTGAACAATTACCATTTTATGATTATGAAAGGAAATTATCAATTACAGCAGACGCCATTATCGATAATCGTGATGAGTTATTTGGAAGACTGCAAGTGGATTATGCTGATAGAAAAAAAATGACAGACAGCGAATTAATCTTGCTTTCCTATCAAAGATGGGGAGAAGAAACCCCAAAATATTTAGTAGGCGATTTTGCTTTTATGATTTGGGATGAGCGAAAGCAAAAATTGTTTGGGGCAAGAGATTTTTCTGGGAGTCGAACTCTTTACTATTACAAGAATCAACAGCGATTTGCATTTTGTACGACAATACAGCCGTTGTTAACCTTACCATACGTTCAAAAACAATTAAATGAACAATGGCTCGCTGAATATTTGGCTATATGTGGAATGGTTGATGTAGTTGATGCCACCATGACGCCTTATAAAAATATAGAACAAGTACCTCCATCTCATAGTATTTCGATAGTTGAAGATAAGATAATGCTTACGAGATATTGTACTTTAACTTCAAGAGAAAAGTTAAAGTTAAAGTCAAATGAGGAATATGTAGAGGCATTCCGTGACATATTTCAAGATGCAGTGACAGCAAGATTACGAACATATCGTCATGTTGGTGCCCAGTTGAGTGGGGGATTGGATTCAGGATCTGTTGTCAGCTTTGCAGCAAAGGTTTTACGTGCAAAGAATAAACGACTATATACATATAGTTATGTTCCTCCTAATGATTTTATCGATTTTACACCCAAGTATCGGATGGCTAACGAGAGGCCGTTTATTCAATCAACTGTAGAGCATATAGAAGGTATTACAGATCATTATGTAGATTTTCAAGAAAGAAACCCTTTATTAGAGATCAATGATTTTCTTGAAATGATGGAGATGCCATATAAATTTTTCGAAAATTCTATTTGGATAAAGGGGATTTTCGAGAAAGCATATGAGGAAGGAATAGGCGTATTATTAACCGGAGGAAGGGGGAATTTATCTATATCTTGGGGACCTGCTATAGAGTATTATGCCATTCTTTTAAAAAAATTAAGGTGGATTCGCCTTTATAAAGAACTAGATTTATATAGTAAAAATATTGGAGTGAAAAAAACAAAGTCCTTATCATATATTTGGAAATTCGCATTCCCACTTATTAATAAAATCACTCCGGGCGTTGAAATATATCGTTCACCTAGATTAATTAGCTCCGAGTTGTCAAAAAGGACTGATGTGTTCACGAAACTAAAAGAACATGGCATTGATGAGAGAGGAACTTTGCCAAATATATATGAAGAAAGAAGAAGACATTTTGAAGAGTTGTTCCATTGGAATGCAACAAATACACTTGGAACGAAACAATCTTTACGCTATTCGCTATGGAAACGTGATCCAACAAATGATATACGAGTAATTCGTTTTTGCCTATCAGTACCTGAAGAACAATATGTACAGGATGGTTTTGACAGAGCGCTTATCCGTAGGGCAACAGAGAGTTTTTTACCGGATAAAGTTAGATTGAACCAGCATTATAGAGGGGTTCAAGGTGTAGATTGGGTTCATCGCATGGCTCCTTCTTGGCATATATTTGTTGAGGAGCTTCAGTGCCTTAGTTCAGAGAGGTGGATTTGGGAATTTTTAAATGAGAAAGTGGTAAAGTCAGCTATTTCAAAGGTTAGGGAAGGACCCCGGCCAGAATATGCAACAAACCCAGAATACAGGATTGCTATTCGGAGTTTAGTCGTTAGTCGATTTATAAAAAACTTTTCTTGAGAGGAGGTGAAAATATGAAAAAAGAGTGGAAAACTCCGGTGCTAGAGACACTGGATATTAATATGACTATGGCATCAGGATATGAGGGCTATCATGATGAAGCTTACAATGGTGAACCTGCGACTGGTCCGCATCATCAATCATAAATTCATTTGTTTTTAGATGTTTTGTTGCCCTTATACCATATGGAAAAGGATAAGGGCTTTTCCTTTAAATTAATTCTTTTAGTAATTTGGAGTGATATAGATGATAGATACTGATACTGTAAAAAAAAATATTTATAAAGCTTTTGGATTAAATTTATTAAGTGAAATCATTTTACCAGAATTACCTCAAATAAATAAACAATCCGATAAACCGGATGTTTTGATTACGATTGATGATTTATCTGAGTTATGGCTGGAAATAGCAGGTCAACCCAATCAATTTTTGGTGAGGGATAATCTAGTTATGTTTCAACTCCCTAACCTTGCTACGTTTGCTATAAGGGATGGAAATAGGATTAGTGTTTCTCCGATGAATGAAGCTGATGAAAATGAGATTAGGATTTATATTCTGGGGACTTGTATGGGCACTATATTGATGCAAAGGAAAATATTACCTTTGCATGGGAGTGCGGTTGCTATAAATGGAAAGGCTTATGCTTTTATTGGAGATTCAGGGGCTGGAAAATCTACTTTGGCTACTGCTTTTTTAAGTAAGGGATATCAGCTGCTAAGTGATGATGTGATAGCTGTGTCTTTTTCAAATGATAGTCATGTTCCGCTTGTTTTTTCAGCCTATCCACAGCAAAAGCTATGGCAGGAAACCCTGACCGCATTTGGAATGAATTCAAGTCAATATTGTTCTTTATTTGAACGTGAAACTAAATATGCGGTTCCAGTCGATTCTCAATTTTCAACTGAAACATTACCCCTTGCCGGTGTATTTGAATTAGTTAAAACCGAGAGAGAGGGAATTGACATTTATCCTATTCAGAGACTTGAGCGTCTCCATACTTTATTCCGTCATTCATATCGAAACTTTTTGATTCCACGTTTGGGATTAATGGATTGGCATTTTAGTACTTCTACAAGGATCATCGAAAAAATTGATATATTTCGACTACGCCGACCAACTTGCGAATTTACAGCGCATCAACTAGCATCTTTAGTTCTAGCAACCTTAAATAAGGAGGAATAATCTATGATTCGAAAACAAAACATTTTATTATACCATACAATCGTACAAGGAAAAGGAAACATTGTCAGTAATATGGATGGAGAAAAAGTCATGTTGAGTGTTCAAAATGGAAAATATTATAATTTAGGTGAAATGGGTGGAACGATATGGGATTTTATTGAGACCCCAACATCTGTTACTCAATTAGTTGCTGCATTAATGTCAGAATATGAAGTAGAGAAATCTATATGTGAGGAGCAAGTTATTTCTTTTTTAGAACTTTTGTTAGAAGAAAATTTGGTTGAGATTGTAGAAGGGTGAAACAAGTAGTCTGGTATTTTATCCTGTATAAGAAGTAGGGGAATATATGAATATTGTGCGAAAGATAAGAAAGTTTTTCTCGTTAGATATGAAAACAATGTTTTTATTTATAGAAGCGTATATGTATTTAGGATGGGCTCGTTTTCTTAAATCTATGCCATTTTCTAAGATTGCTCCTACATTAGGTACTCATATGGATGAAACATCTTTAAAATGTAACGAATCTAATAAATTTATATTAAGAAGTATTTCTGAAGCAATACGTATTATGAGTCAGCACACTTTTTGGGAGAGTAAATGTCTTGTGAGTGCGATAGCTGGAATGGAAATGCTAAAAAGACGTCAAATTGAGAGTACTCTGTATTTAGGGACCGCAAAGGATAAGAATGGAAAGATGGTTGCTCATGCTTGGTTACGTAGTGGTCCATTTTATATAACGGGAGCAGAAGAAATGGAACGGTTCACCGTAGTTAGTAAATTTGCGAGAAGAATTGGTTAAAAAATCTTGAAGGAGAATACTATGAATAACAGTTATGGACTGGATTTAAACGGTGTAGCTAAGGAGCTAAAATTGCAACTTGAAATTCTCAAAAGTAGAAATGCTACGGAGTTACAAGAAATCAATAAGGAATGGTTTGAAAAAATTGATTGGGATAGATTTCTCGAACTAACAATCCATCATCGTGTATATGCATTTATTTATCCAAAGATGAAAGAGATGGATAAAAAATTGGTTCCGGTACGTGTTATTCAAATTTTACATCAATATTTTAAAATGAATACATTTCAGATGCTTCATTTAAGTGCTGAAATGGAGCTAGTAAGTAAACTGTTTACTGAAAATGAGATTCGTACTCTTTTTTTAAAAGGACCGCAACTTGCTCATGACCTATATGGGGATATTTCCTTGCGAACATCCTCTGATTTGGATGTTCTTATTCCAATTCATCAGCTGAAAAAAGCAGAAAAACTTCTTTTAGAACAAGGCTACGTAAAGGATGGTGATATTCAAACAATATTAAACGATTGGAAATGGAGACATCATCATGTGGAATTTTTTCATCAGCAAAAGCAAATTAAAATTGAAATTCATTGGAGATTACACCCTGGACCAGGAAAGGAGCCAAGCTTTGAGGCACTGTGGGAGCGAAAACGAACAAGCACACTTACAAGTGAATCTATATATCAATTAGGAAGAGAAGACTTGTTTTTATTTCTGATTTCTCATGGGGCACGTCATGGCTGGTCTCGATTGCGTTGGTTATTAGATATAAATCAAATGGTCAAGCAAGGACTTGATTGGAAAGAAGTTTACAAGTTATTCACAACATATCAATGTGGGCATGTAGGAGGCCAGGCACTAATTCTAGCTACTGAGCTTTTAAATGCAACACTCTCTGAAGAAATGAAAGTATTGACAGATCAAAGACGCTCTAGAAAATTAGCACAAGATGCACTATTTTATATTAGAAAAATGATAAACTTACATACGGATCCTGTTCCAGATGAAGTAGCAGCGTATCACAGTCGTCATTTATTTTCATTAATGTCAAATCAACAAAAAATTTTATTTATTATTAGTTATTTTTATCCTTATCCAATTGATGCAAAGACGTTACCATTACCTAAATATTTTCATTTTTTGTACTTTCCTTTACGTCCTATTCTATGTACCTGGAGGAAAGCGAGAAAGCATGTATTATCATAGGGGGACATAGAAATGAAAAATCTCTTGTACTTTGCTAAGAAGTTACATTGTTTTTCTGGAAAAACATTATATTTAAATTTATTAGGAATGTCCTTGGTTAGCCTTTTAGAGGGGATTGGCATTCTTTTATTAATCCCTATGATAAGTGTCAGTGGAATTGTAAAGGTAAATAGTGGATCAACTCCAGGCTCAGAAGTGTTTGAACTTTTGCATAATATCCCTGAAACATTGAGCTTGTTGATTATTTTAAGTGTTTATATTTTTTTGGTAGTAGCTCAATCCCTCTTGCAACAAAATCTTACCCTTAGAAATATGAAAATTCTTATAAATTTTACAAACCATATAAGATTGGAAATATATCGTACATTATTACAAGCTAATTGGGTTTTTTTTGTGAAAAAGAGAAAGTCCGATTTAATCAATGCTTTGACTGAAGAATTAGGACGTGTTGTTAATGGAACAAACTTATTTTTTCAGATGTTAACTGCTCTTATTTTTACATTAATACAAGTTGGAATTGCTTTATGGCTTTCTACAACGATAACTCTCTTTGTTCTATTTGCTGGTTTAGTTCTTGCTTTTTTTTCTAGACATTTTATAAAAAAATCAAAAGCGCTCGGCAATCAAAAATCGGAGGTAGCTAGAAGTTATCTTGGCGGCATAACAGATCATTTTAACGGGATTAAAGATATAAAAAGTAATACGTTAGAAGAATCTAGATATACATGGTTACACACTTGGTGCCAAAGGATAGAGCAAGAACAACTAGCATTTATGAAACTAAAAAATAGTTCACAACTTTTTTATAAAATTGCATCGTCTATTTTAATTGCATTTCTTATTTTTACATCTATAAAACTATTCCAAGCTCAGCCAGGACAACTATTATTAATTATTCTTATTTTTTCAAGGCTATGGCCAAGATTTACAAGCATTCAATCCAATCTTGAGCAACTAGCTGCAAGTATTCCTGCTTTTAAGTCTTTAATAGAATTACAAGAAGAGTGTAAGACAGCAAAGGAATTACAAGATATAGAACAGTGTTATAAACATGTAAAACCAATGTCTATAAGAAAAGGGATTGAATGCCGAAACGTATATTTCCGTTACAATGAAAACGAACATGTATACGCTCTACAAAATATTAATGTGCAAATCCCAACCAATCGTATGACAGCAATTGTTGGGCGATCGGGTGCTGGAAAAAGTACATTAATTGATATTTTAATGGGGCTTATTCAACCGGAAAAAGGACAAGTATTAATAGATGATGCGACTATTACAAGTGATAATTTATTGGCTTTAAGGAAATCTATTAGCTATGTTCAGCAGGACCCCTTCCTATTTAATGCGAGCATAAGAGAAAATTTATTGATGATTGAGCCAAATGCAAGTGAAGATCAGATTTGGGCTGCATTAAATTTCGCGGCCGCTGCTGAATTTGTACAAGCGCTTCCGAATGGACTTGATACTTTTATTGGGGATAGAGGAGTTAAACTTTCGGGTGGGGAGAGGCAACGATTAGTTTTGGCACGAGCAATTTTAAGAAAACCTTCTATTCTAGTTTTAGATGAGGCAACAAGTGCGTTAGATTCAGAAAATGAAGCGTTAATTCAAAGTGCATTAGAGAAGTTAAAGGGTCAAATGACTATTATCGTAATTGCTCATCGTCTATCAACAATACGTAATGCTGATCAAGTAATTGTGATAGATAAAGGAGAGGTTGTTCAACGAGGTGAGTTTAACCAACTAGCTCGAGAGAGAAAAGGTGTGTTTCGTAATTTATTAGGTAAACAAGTAGAAGTTGGTTCTTAGAGGGGAAAGAGTGAATGGATTTTTGTATTCATGTAGTTCGAATCGAATAAAAGCCTGAGTGATGTTCAGTTATAACAGGACATTATTCAGGCTTTTATTTGTACGTTTTCTACATTTAGGGAGTAAATATAAATGAGTACCTTGCAATGAATAATACTAAGTGGTATATTATGGATACAACAGGTACCGTGTATTGAACAGTACTGGAATGAGAAAGGGGGACTGACCTTGAACGTTCAGTTTAAAAAAGGTGTGTTAGAACTGTGTGTTTTAGCACTTGTGAAACGTAAGGATTGTTACGGTTATGAACTTGTTCAGCAAATCTCAAATAAGTTTTTAATATCAGAAGGGTCAGTGTATCCTTTATTACGTCGTTTAACGAAAGAAGGATATTTTCAAACGTATTTGAAAGAATCTACGGAGGGACCGCCTCGTAAATATTATCAACTAACTGAGCAAGGGGAAACGCAACTGAATTTGTTAGTAACAGAGTGGCGTGATTTTGCAAAAGGCGTACAAGAAATTATTGAAGGGGTGGAATGGGATGAGTAAAGAACAGTTTCTTAAAGAATTATCAAGTCATCTTAGAAAGTTACCGGAAGAAGAGAGGAAAGATATTTTATTTGATTATGAAGAGCATTTTCAGTTTGGGATAGAAGAGGGGAAAACTGAATCGGAAATAATAAAGGGTCTTGGCTCTCCGAAAGTAATTGCGAAGGATTTACTTGCTTTGTATCGTTTTGATGAAATGAAAAAGGACCCATCTACTTCGAATATAACAAGGGCTGTCATGGCAGCGATTGGACTTAGCTTATTTAATTTCATTATTGTGTTAGGCCCGTTAGTTGCAATTATTGCGTTTATATTTTCCTTCTGGATCGGTGGAATTGCTAGTGTAGTGACACCATTTTTCGTTATTGGAAAAGTATTTATGGGTACTTTTATATGGTTGGATTTATTCGTTAGTATAACGTTTGTTGGAGTAGGTTTGTTGTTATGTATTATCGCTTATTATAGTACGAAGTGGTTTAAAAAGTTATGCGTACGTTATGTAGTATGGAACTTCAAAATGATAAAAGGGGAGTAGATGATGAAAAAAATATTGTTAGTAGCAATCGCTTGTATCATTATTGGAGTAATAGGGATTTCACAAACATACGAAAAAGCAGTGCAAAGTGCAGAAGAAGGAAATAAAGAAAACGTAATTAAAAACGAAACACTAAAAAATATAGAAGTTAAGTTAGATGCTGGGGATATTGTTGTCCAAAAATCTCCCGATTCTTCTTTTTATGTAAAGCAATCAGGAGATGTACGTAAACAAGAGATTCATATTGCTGAAGATGGTGACACATTAAAAATTATTGGGGAAAGAGAAAAAGGAGCTTCATTTGATTTTTCTTTTTATGATTTTAGGTTTCAAACGTCTACAATAACTCTCCTCGTGCCTGAACGTTCTTATCAAGAGATAAAAGTAAATTCATCCGCTGGACAAATAGAAATAAGTGATGTGAAAAGTGATCGTGTAAGTGTGGGGACACTCGCTGGAGAAGTAGATTTGAAACATATCACAGCTAAGAGTGTGGAGGGATCTACAAAAGCTGGTGAGGTGAACTTTAAAAAGGTAATAGGGAAAGTAATAGCGAAAACGGCTAGTGGGGATGTATATGTTATGGATCATGATCCTAAGTATGATGTAGAGGCAAGTTCAACTGCTGGGGATGTAGATATTACTTTATTAGAAAAACCACAAGATGCAGTAATAAGTGGGCGAAGCGCTGCTGGCGACGTAATGATTTTTAATGAAGAAAATAAAAATATAACAATTGGCAATGGTAGTAAAAATATTAGCGGTAAAACAGCTGCTGGCGATGTGACGATTGAAACTCGTTCATAAGAAATAGAATGTATGAAAATCTATCAAAATACAAAAAAAGAAGATAATTACCGTATATAAATAAGGTAATTATCTTCTTTTATTATTCTTAATGTAAATCACGATATACGCCAATTACTTTTCCTATAACTGACACTTGTTTTAAAATGATAGGTTCTAATGAAGAGTTTTCCGGTTGTAGACGGAAATGGTCTTTTTCTTTATAGAAACGTTTAACAGTTGCTTCGTTATCTTCTGTTAAAGCGACTACAATTTCACCGTTGTATGCAGACTGTTGTTGGCGAACAACAACTAAATCCCCATCGAAAATACCAGCTTCAATCATACTATCTCCGGAAATACGTAACATAAATACTTGGTCTGCTCCAGCAACAATGCTAGCTGGAAGTGGGAAGTGATCTTCTACACTTTCAACTGCTGTAATCGGTAATCCAGCAGTAACTTTTCCGACAATTGGAACTTGAATAACAGATTGTGTTTCTGTATCCATTCGGTTGTCACCTAAAATTTCAATTGCTCGTGGTTTTGTTGGATCGCGTCGAATATATCCTTTTTCTTCTAGTCGTGATAAATGTCCGTGCACTGTAGAACTAGAAGCGAGGCCGACTGCTTGACCGATTTCACGTACGGAAGGTGGATATCCTTTTTCTTGTACTTTTAGCTTAATAAAGTCGAGAATGTCTTGCTGGCGTTTCGTTAACTTTTCCATGTTTTCTAACACCTCGTTTTCTTTCATTTTTCTTATTAATAAGTATAACATGCGAAAAAACATTCTACAAACATAAGTTCGAACGAAAGGCGAATTTATGATACACTATAAGGAAAATATAGTGAGAAAGAAGGGTTCAAAATGAATGCAATTATTTATGCACGTGTGAGCACGACAAAAGAAGAACAGGAAACATCATTATTGCGTCAAAAAGATGAATTATTGCATTTAGCTGAGCGCTATCAAATGAATGTTGCAAAGGTGATTGAAGAGCAGGCTAGCGGTTATACAATTGAACGTGATGGCATATTAGAAGTGCTAGATACAATTCGCGATGAACAAGTTGATGTACTTCTCATACAAGATGAAACGCGCCTTGGTAGAGGGAATGCAAAGATTGCATTAATGCACTGTTTACATAAAGAGGGAATAAAAGTATATACGCATACGCATAATGGAGAATTAGAACTCTCTGATTCTGATTCGATGGTACTAGATATAATTGGGATTGTTGAAGAGTATCAAAGAAAGATCCACAATTTAAAAATTAAACGTGGCATGCAAAGGGCGGTAGAGAAAGGATTTCGTCCGGAGAATAATTTGAAAAATCGTCATTTAAGTATAGGACGTGAGAAAAAAGAAGTGCCAATTGAGGAAATTGTACGTTTACGCCGGAATGAATTAACTTTTGAAGAAATTGCAGCAACACTTCGTGGTTTTGGTCATGATGTTTCAAAAGCAACAGTACACCGAAGATATGTAGAATATACAAAGCAATTGCTTGATAAAGAGGACTAACTATTGTATGATAATAATCAGTTTTGAGTAAAAGGGGGATTCGAGATGCAAAGTCACGAACTCATTGAACGCATTAACTTCTTAGCGAAAAAAGCAAAAGCTGAAGGCTTAACTGAAGAAGAACAACGTGAGCGCCAATCGCTACGTGAACAATATTTAAAAGGATTTCGTCAAAATATGTTAAACGAACTTAAAGGGATCAAAGTTGTTAACGAAGAAGGTACTGATGTTACACCGGCGAAATTAAAAGCTTTAAAAAAGCAAGATAATGCAAAATTAAACTAAAAGATGGGCGAGGCCCATCTTTTTTATTTATTATATCCGTTATTTAATAACTTTCCAGTTGTTATTGACTGTTGCTTCTATCTTTTTGTGCTTCAATATATAGTTAGCGATAAGTTCAGACATATCTGTTGGTATGTCTTTTATTACGGGCTTATTTTGAAACATAAAGAAGTTCCCTCCGCCGCTTGCGCGATAATTATTCATAACGACGTCATATTCTTCATTCATATGAAGGGGAGCTCCTTTATACTGTAAGGATTCGACTCTCTCTCCAATTGGTTTGGAAATGTTTAATACGTACGAAATTCCTTCCCACATATCGTAATTATAGTGTTGCGGCTTTGGTTCTATGTAGGTAGGATTTACAATGATAGTTTCATCTGCTTTTAATGTGAAATAAGAAGCAGAGAGTTCAAGGGCATCTTTTATATCCGCTCCAGTTATTCTAATTACTTTTAATGTATTTGGATAAATATAATTAGAAACGATGTCACGCATTGTTACGCGATTAGGGAAACCTGGAGATAGATTATGGAATAAGCTTGTACAAGAAATGGAAACATTAGCTATATCCATCTGTATTTTATTTATAAATTCAATAAAAGGATGGTCTTGCAAACGAGTTTGCATAGCATCTGAAATTTGCATGTCCCCATAGATTAATCCAATAGGTTGATCGAGCCAATTTTGTGTTTCCTCTTCATAATCGGCAACCAAGGAAAGCATATGTTGGTCCGCAGTAATTCCACGCACGGGCAATAATTGTGAATAACTCTCTTTTTTTACCCATTTTTGTTCTGTTTTCTCGAATGTTACTGTTATTTTTCCGACGGAGTGTCCATTGCATCCAGTTTGTAAAACTGTTACACCATTTATTACGGTGTGAGCGATTTCCCGGTGTTGGTGGCCTGTTAGTAAAATATCTATGCCTTCAATTTTATGGCACATTGCATAACCTTGGTTTTCACCTGTTAAAACTTCAGTCGGTACCCCGGTTTGTAAATCGCGTTCAAATCCTCCATGATACGCTACGATTAGTAAATCTGGTTGCTCTTGTTCGCGAATGTAAGAAACCCATTTTTTTGTTGTTTCTAATGCATCTTCAAATTGTAGATCTTGAATGTGATGAGGTTGTTCCCAATTAGGAATGTAATGCGTTGTCATCCCTAAAATAGCAATTTTTATATTTGATTCAATATGTTTTATCATATATGGTTTCCCGAAATAAGGTTCTTTTCTGTTTGTATCTAAAATATTTGCTGATAGATACGGGAAGTTCGCAGTAGAAATAGCATGATTTAATACGTCCATTCCATAATTAAATTCATGATTCCCGATAACTGCAGCATCATAGTTTAAATAGTTCGCTAATAAGGACATTGGGTTTTTCTTATCTTTTTTGTATGTAGCGTAATGATAAGTAAAGGGTGTTCCTTGTATGAAGTCACCGTTATCAATTAAAAGAACGTTTCTATTTTGGGAACGTTCTTTTTTTATAAGAGTAGAAATTTTAGCTAAACCAATTTCAGCTTGAGAGTTATCTTGGTAGTGAATTGGATAAACAGTACCATGTATATCGCTTGTTAATAAGATGTTTAAAGTTACAATTTGATTTTGATTCAATATTATTCACCTTTTCTATTGTTATCTACTATTTAAGCATATCAAATATATGAAGAGAATTTTAATGAGAATGTATAGAATGTGTAAAGATTCTGTAAATAAGCAATTATTTGTAAAAATATGTGATATATTTCTTCATGTTTACGGAAGGTTATTTTATAACAACAAAAATGGAGGCATTAATATGTTGAAAAAAGTTTTTGCGATGAGTACAACGGTTGTAATTGCAGCAGGATTATTGAGTGGCTGTGGAACGAAGGAATCAAGTGCAAGTAAAAATGAAGATACGAAAAAAGGGTATGTACCGAAGACTTTAAATGTTCAATTTGTTCCTTCTCAAAATGCAGATACGTTAGAGGCGAAGGCAAAACCATTGGAAAAGCTATTAAGTGATAAATTAAATATTCCGGTAAAAGTTAGTATTTCAACGAATTACAATACAATTGTAGAAGCGATGGCATCTAAGCAAGTAGATGTAGGTTTTTTACCTCCAACAGCGTATGTGCTAGCGCATGAGAAAAAGGCTGCAAACGTAATTTTACAAGCACAACGTTTTGGAGTAGATGATGAAACGGGAGCTCCTACAAAAGATTTAGTAGACTTTTATAAATCTGAGTTTGTTGTTAAGAAAGATTCTAACATTAACAGTGTAAAAGATTTAAAAGGTAAAAAAATTGGTTATCAAGACGTAACGTCATCAGCGGGGTATGTATGGCCTGCAGCTGTACTGTTAAAAGAGGGGGTTGATCCGTTAAAGGATGTGAAACCTGTTACATTAAAAGGTCACGATCAGTCGCTTATTGCTCTTTTAAATGGTGATGTAGATGCAGCTGTTGTATTCCAAGATGCTCGTAATATTGTAAAAAAAGATTATCCAAATATATTTGATCAAACGAAAATAGTGAAATTTACGGAGAAAATTCCAAACGATACGATTTCGGTACGCTCTGATTTAGATGCAGAGTGGAGCAAGAAATTACAGGATGCTTTCATTGAAATAGGAAAGAATGAGGAAGGTCACAAAATCATTAAAGAAGTATATTCACATGAAGGATATGTTAAATCTGATGATAGTAAATTTGATATCGTTCGTGAATATGGAAAGAAAGTAAAAACGCAATAATACATATGGAAATGGCAGCTAACTGGAAGAAGGGTTTATTTTCAGTTAGTTTGCCGTTTGGAATATATAGAAGGTAGGTAAGATGTGTGATAGAGTTTCGAAATGTCTCCAAAGTGTATCCGAATGGTACAAAAGGATTGAATAATATAAACTTGAACATTCAAAAAGGTGAGTTTGTTGTAATGGTAGGGCTGTCTGGGGCTGGAAAGTCTACACTTCTAAGATCTGTAAACCGTCTTCATGAGATTACAGAAGGCGAAATCATGATTGAAGGTGAATCTATAACTGCTGCAAAAGGAAAAGGATTACGTCGCATGCGCCGGGATATTGGTATGATTTTTCAAAGTTTTAACCTTGTAAAGCGATCATCGGTATTGAAGAATGTATTAGCTGGGCGTGTTGGGTATCATTCGACTTTACGTACAACGTTAGGTCTATTTCCAAAAGAAGATTTGGAGCTTGCCTTTCAATCGTTAAAAAGGGTGAATATTTTAGAAAAAGCATATGCGCGAGCTGATGAATTATCAGGAGGACAACAGCAACGTGTATCGATTGCTAGAGCGTTGGCGCAAGAAGCGAAAATCATATTGGCAGATGAACCTGTTGCGTCGTTAGATCCGCTAACAACAAAGCAAGTATTAGATGATTTGAAAAAAATTAATGAAGATTTTGGAATTACAACAATTGTAAACTTACATTCTATTGATTTAGCTAGGCAATATGCGACACGCATTATTGGATTACATGCAGGCGAAATTGTTTTTGATGGTTCAGTAGAAGAAGCAACGGATGAAAAATTTGCTGAAATTTATGGAGACGTAGCGCAGAAAAGTGAATTATTAGAGGTGGCAGTTAAATGAATGACGTGACGATATATTCGAAATCGATACCGAAGCCGCCGAGTAAGTTGAAACATATGTTAACGGCTATTCTAGTCATTTTACTGTTGTGGGGAAGCAGTGTACAGGTCGACGCATCATTTTCAAAACTAGCAGTTGGTTTTCCTAATATGATTGATTTGTTAAAAGAGATGGTGCCGCCTGATTGGAGTTATTTTCAAGTTATTACAACAGCGATGTTAGATACAATACGTATGGCGATTATTGGGACGACTTTAGGAGCGATTTTAGCTATTCCACTGGCACTATTTGCGGCAAGTAATGTGTTTACTAGTACATTTTTGTACGGGCCAGCTCGATTGGTTTTAAATTTTATCCGAACGATACCAGATTTATTATTAGCGGCGATTTTCGTAGCTATTTTTGGAATAGGACCACTTCCAGGTATTTTGGCTCTAACTTTTTTCTCAATTGGGCTCGTGGCGAAATTGTTGTATGAGTCAATTGAATCGATTGATTCAGGTCCATTAGAAGCGATGACAGCAGTAGGAGCAAATAAAGTGCAATGGATTGTGTATGGGGTAATTCCGCAAGTGAAAGCACATTTTGTCTCCTATGTTCTTTATACATTTGAGGTGAACGTACGTGCAGCAGCTGTTTTAGGTTTAGTAGGGGCAGGTGGTATTGGATTATATTATGACCGCACACTTGGTTTTTTACAATATCAACAAACTGCATCTATTATTATCTATACCCTTGTTGTTGTATTGTTAATTGATTATGTAAGTACATTGTTACGGGAGAAATTATAATGAGTAAAACGACGTTAATCGTACCAAAACCGAAGAAACCGAGTGTGTATCGCTGGTTTATTTTTATAGCACTTGTATTTGTTTATGTATGGGCTTTTTCAGGAGTCCCGTTAGAGGGTAACTAACTGTTACGATTTATTTAACCAATTATAACGAAAGTTAATTAAATATATCAGTAAGCCCTGCTAGTC
>NZ_JAGXJT010000178.1:0-264 GCF_019091205.1 Bacillus sp. GbtcB14 | reverse complement strand
ATATCTCGAACTATACTTTAAGTATACCTCTATATTAGTAAAGGCTATAATTATAAAAGCTATTACGGGTTTACTATTTATATTAATCTTAGTAATTAGTAATATAGAATTTGGGTATAAGTATATACTATTGGAAAGCCTTATACCTCTTCTAAAAATACTATATACTAATCGCTAAGTTATTACAAAGATTCTCCTATATAATTCTACTATATTCGTACTTACTAACCCCTAACTATTTATTATACTAAAGTATAAATTTAG
>NZ_JAGXJT010000177.1:0-264 GCF_019091205.1 Bacillus sp. GbtcB14 | reverse complement strand
GCTTGCCAGTGTGCCTGACTGCCAGCGGATCGTCAAAAAGGCGATAGCGGAAAAGCTGAAACTGCAATCAGGTAAACAAAATGAATGGATTGAAGAAACGGGACCCGTGTATAAGGTGGAGATTTCCCTTTTAAAAGATAAAGCCGTACTTACACTGGATTCATCAGGAACAGGCCTTCACAAACGGGGATACAGGGTTGACCAGGGAGGAGCTCCGATTAAAGAGACGCTCGCTGCCGCGTTAATTCAGTTAACCAACTGGAC
>NZ_JAGXJT010000176.1:0-264 GCF_019091205.1 Bacillus sp. GbtcB14 | reverse complement strand
AATCAGAAATACCGCCAACTAAACGAAGATGTTACGTTAGCACCCATGGTAGAAAGCATAAAGTATAGAGCTTTGTCATTTGCCTTGTGCCAACGCTCATACTTTTCTTTCACAGCTTTGGATGCATTATCCCCAGGCACTTCAGGTGACGGCTCAGTTAAAACAAACAAGGCAGTTTCTCCTATGAGAGCAATATTAATGTTCTCATTCCATTTATTAAAGTTAGATCCATTCAGCTTGTTTTCAGTCAATAGTGATAACATT
>NZ_JAGXJT010000175.1:0-264 GCF_019091205.1 Bacillus sp. GbtcB14 | reverse complement strand
ATGGAATCTTCATTCTGCCGACAGCCGCATTATACAGATCGCCCCATGCGTGATAGCCGTCAACGGCCAGGCCTTCAATCAGCCTTTCTTCTGAAGCGCTGAGCTTCTCTTTGACCCGGTCTCTTCTTTCATTTAAAACATATGTGAGATCCTGAAGTTCCGGTTTTTGCAGCAGCTCCTCCCAGACCCGCTCGTCAATCCGGGCAAGTGTATCGTCAAGGGTGACCAGAGCGGATTTAAAATCACTGCTCAGCTGATTGATCC
>NZ_JAGXJT010000174.1:0-265 GCF_019091205.1 Bacillus sp. GbtcB14 | reverse complement strand
AAGACATGAACATAAGCGGCGAAATCCAAGCGGCTTTCAGACAGCTGACGGCGGAAATCCCTCCGGACCGGCAAGATGGCGGTAAAGACAGCGGCGCTCAAAGGCTGCTGTTAGGGAAGGTTCTCCGTTTGCTGGACGATCAAAGCGCTCTTATCCAAATCGGCGGCCGGACGATGCAGGGAAAACTTGAAACCGCCCTTCGTCCGCAGGCGTATTACTGGTTTTCTTATGACAAACAGCCGGCGGAAAAAACGGGCCGGCTTCA
>NZ_JAGXJT010000173.1:0-266 GCF_019091205.1 Bacillus sp. GbtcB14 | reverse complement strand
AATTAAGCTACTCAACGTCAACTAAAAGTTCTGAATCCTCTAAGCTTGTCAAGTGATATTGTCCACAATAAAGCTTAATGACAAAAAAATATCCATATAACCAAGCCATGACACTAGGGCTTCTTGTTATTTCATGTCCACCAGAAGTTGGACATCATAAGATAATCTACCACTTTGATCATCGTCACATATTTATGACACATGACGGTTGATAGCAAGGTCTTGAGATCAAATATCATCTTCACTACTTATATTTTGGCAAAAAA
>NZ_JAGXJT010000172.1:0-266 GCF_019091205.1 Bacillus sp. GbtcB14 | reverse complement strand
CTTTATGTACCTGCTCGCAAGAAATATGCCGAACAAAGCACCACATACATTTGCTCGGACGAAGTCCTCTTAGCCGGGCTGTGAGCAATCCGCGCAGCACGCCAACACTTAGCAAATTCAGCTTTCGCATCGTGAGTCACCAAAGAAATCCCTATAACTTTGGGATCAGGCCATAGAGATATGGCAAGATTCGAGAAACTCTAATAACAAGAATTAAGATTGTCCCAAATAAAGTGATAAACTTTTAAACAAAGAAGCAACAAGGC
>NZ_JAGXJT010000171.1:0-266 GCF_019091205.1 Bacillus sp. GbtcB14 | reverse complement strand
CATTGTAGGCGGCAAAGGTGGTCTCTGAAAGCTCATGGTAATGTGTTCCGTCAACCCTCGGGATGGCAGGGCCGGAAATGCCGTAATACCTATGAAAATGGCCGTTTTCAAACGAGGTGATGCCCGTATAGAAATGTGTATGCTCATCTGTATTGCTGCCGTTCTCCGGCTGCGAAAAGCCTTCAATCAAATGGTAATGCCCCTGCACTACATCCGTAACCGCCCGGTATGCGTGTGTGTGCGGAGGTTTTTTTGACCAATCGGAC
>NZ_JAGXJT010000170.1:0-267 GCF_019091205.1 Bacillus sp. GbtcB14 | reverse complement strand
TCTCCTAGTGCAATAAGAGGTAGTTTGTGATCAAGTAACCATGGTAATGTTACAAATCGATATTCTAAGTACTTTTGAATCTTTTCCAACTCGTCTTCAGTAGTGATATCCTCTTTAATAAATTGTTGCTTTATAGAAAGTGCTCCAAAACGAAAGCTACGATACTCTTATATCTCTCTATTTCGAAAGTATGTTACATCCGTACTTCCTCCACCAATATCTACTGGTATTCCTTCAGAGAAGGGAGATGAAATCGTAAATGCTAAA
>NZ_JAGXJT010000169.1:0-267 GCF_019091205.1 Bacillus sp. GbtcB14 | reverse complement strand
CCATGCGATTGAAGAAGGAAACATGAAAGCCATGTATCTTGTCGGTGAAGATATGGCGCTCGTCGATTCAAACGCCAACCATGTTCATGACATTTTATCCAGCCTTGATTTCTTTGTTGTGCAGGATATTTTCCTTTCAAGAACGGCGCAATACGCGGATGTCATCCTGCCTGCGGTTCCATCTCTTGAAAAAGACGGAACATTTACAAACACAGAGCGGCGTGTGCAAAGATTGTATCAGGCGCTTCCGACACTCGGCGATGCAAA